>CAZVKG010000076.1:0-17687 GCA_964627665.1 uncultured Eubacteriales bacterium
TTTGTTCTAAGAAATCATCAAAAGAAAATTCAGCTTTCTTGAACTTTCGTTCCATTTCTCTTGCTTTATCTTCATCGATAGATTCACTTGCTTTTTCAATCAATGTTAATACATCACCCATACCCAAAATACGGGACGCCATACGATCTGCATGGAATATTTCAACATCTGTCAGTTTTTCACCGACACATGCGAACTTAATTGGTTTTCCGGTAACCGCCTTAACAGATAAAGCTGCTCCACCTCGGGTGTCTCCATCAAGCTTGGTTAAAATAACACCATCGATTTCAAGTTGCTGATTGAATGTCTCAGCCACATTGACAGCGTCTTGTCCGGTCATGGCATCAACAACTAAAAGGATTTGATGCGGATTGACATTGGCCTTAATCTCAACGAGTTCATCCATCATGGTTTCATCTATATGTAAACGTCCGGCCGTATCTAGAATAATGACATCATTTCCGTTCTTTTTACCATGTTCAATTGCGGCTTTTGCAATATCGAGCGGTTTATTTTGACCCATTTCAAAAACAGGAATATCGATTTGTCCACCCACTACTTGTAATTGCTTAATCGCAGCCGGTCGATAAATATCACAGGCAACTAATAATGGTTTTTTACCTTTTTTCTTAAGTAAACCGGCAATTTTCGCTGTTGATGTTGTTTTTCCGGCACCTTGCAAACCAACCATCATATAAATTGTTGGCGGTTCTTTAGCAAATGTAAGCGACTCATCAGATTCGTCGCCCATAAGCTTAACCATTTCTTCGTTAACAATCTTAATAACCTGTTGGCCCGGCGTTAATGAATCTAATACCCCGGCACCAATTGCACGTTCTCGAACACTGTTAACAAACTGTTTAACCACTTTGAAGTTAACATCAGCTTCAAGTAATGCCATTTTTACTTCACGCATAGCAGCTTTGACATCTGCTTCACTGAGTTTTCCTTTGCGCTTTAATCCGGCAAATATATTCTGAAATCTATCTGATAAACTTTCGAATGCCATTTTTAATCCTTTCTATGCTTTGCGATCTATTCTTCTATAGATTTTTAAGTACTTCGGATACGAGTCCCCGTATGGATTGAAGCGCAAGTGGTGCATCCGCTTCTTCAGTAAGTCTCAATATTTTTTCCAATAGTACTTGGTTTTCCTGAAACTGATGAATCAATCCCAGGGATTGTTCATAGTTTTCTAGAGCTTTTTCGCTCCGTTTTATATTATCATGGACAGCTGCCCGACTTATATTTAACTTCTGAGCTATTTCTCCGAGAGACAAATCATTAAGATAATATTCTTCATAGACTTCTTTTTGACGTTTTGTCATCATATTACCGTAGAAATCATATAACATTGTTTTATATCCTAAGTCATCCATTGCTCTCACCTTGCCTGTCAAGTATAATTACTTTACAGTCGGTATTATACAGAGAAAAAACAGCTTTGTCAATAGAAATATTAAGATTTTGTATTGTGTTGAATATTAAAGAGTGCATCTATAAAATCATCGGAGTCAAAGGGTCGCATATCATCAATGCCTTCACCTACTCCAATGTATTTTACAGGAAGGTGAAGATCCGATTGAATAGCTATCGCAATACCACCCTTGGCCGTTCCGTCAAGTTTTGTTAAAATAACACCGGTAATATCAGCTACTTCTTTAAAAAGTTTGGCTTGTTGCAAGGCGTTTTGTCCTGTCGTGGCATCAAGAACTAAAAGTACTTCTTTATGCGCATCCGGATATTCGCGTGCAATAATTCGATGAATTTTATTTAATTCGTCCATCAAATTCTTTTTATTATGTAGGCGTCCGGCTGTATCGCAAATAAGTATATCTGTATTTTTTGCTTTTGCAGATTGGACAGCATCAAACACAACAGCTGCAGGATCCGAATTTTCTCCTTGTGCAATAATAGGCACATCCGCTCGTCTGGCCCACTCTTGTAGCTGATCGATTGCCGCAGCTCTAAATGTATCTGCCGCTGCAAGCATGACCTTTTTTCCATCTGCTTTATATTGACTTGCTAATTTTCCAATAGATGTTGTCTTACCTACTCCATTAACACCTATAACCAATACAACTGTTTTTTGATTTGTAAAATCGTAGGCAGCTCCATCGACATGCATAAGTTCTTTTAATTCATCCGCTAATAGTTGACGCACTTCTTCCGTATTCGTCAATTTTTTTTCCTTGACCTTAAGTCGCAAATCTTCAATAATTGTCATTGTTGTCGGCACGCCTAAATCTGCCATAATTAATGCTTCTTCAAGTTCTTCATAGAATTCTTCATCAATCGACTTAAAATTTTTAAGAACTTCTTCAACGCCACCTAAAAATTGGTCTCGCGTTTTTGTAAGTCCACTCACTAATTTATTAAAAAAGCCTTTTTTCTCTGCCATATATAAACCTCGCTATTCTTTTGTTGTTTGATCAAGCTGATCTTGTATTAATTTTACCGATACTTGTGTGGATACACCTTTTTCTTGCATTGTAATTCCATATAAAGCATTTGCAGCTTCCATCGTGCCTTTTCGATGGGTAATTACAATAAACTGAGTTTGATCTGTCAATTTTTGTAAATAGGCCGCAAACCGATCCACATTGGCATCATCCAGGGCTGCTTCTATTTCATCGAGTACACAAAAAGGAGATGGACGTAAGCTTTGAATCGCAAATAGCAATGCAATTGCCGTAAATGCTCGTTCACCACCGGATAACAGCATCATATTTTGAAGCTTTTTTCCCGGAGGTTGGGCAATAATTGTTATCCCTGCGGATAATACATCGTCATCATCTGTTAATTCTAAAAAGCCGGTTCCTCCGCCAAAGAGTTCTTTAAATACACTATTAAACTTGGCGTTTATCTCATTGAATTTCTCTCTAAATTGAAGGGTCATTTGTTCATCTAATTCATGAATGATTTTTAGCAGCTTCTCTTTTGCATTCATCAAGTCTTCACGTTGTGACGTTAAAAATGTATATCGCTCTTTAACTTGTCTATACTCTTCAATCGCGTGTACATTCACATCGCCTAGTTGTTTCATTTCACTTTTTATGGAAGATATCTTGCTCTTAATCGTTGATTCAGCAAGCTCAATATCTATTTTAAATTCTAATGCTTTTGTATATGTCAATTCATATTCATCCCACATATAATTAATTTGGGTTTCTTTTTGCAGTTCATTCCGCTCAATATTTCCGCCAATTCGAATGAGTTCTTTTTCCAGTTGATTGGCTTGTTCATAGGCTAATTCACGCTTAGAATCCATTTGTCCTTTTTGGACTTGAATATCTTGCCGTTTATATTTCAAATCATTGACCTTTGCATTTAAGTCGACCAACTTTTCTCGTTCTTTTATTTGCTCTTCTTGACTCTTTTGAAGATTTTGTGTTTCTTTTAAACAACTTAATTCATGGGCCTGAATATCTATTCGAAGTTTTTCAATGGATTTTGTATGATCCTCTAATCCTTCTGATAACCGCCTTATGTTTTCTTCATAATGGCGCATCTGTTCTTGTAAGCTTGTAAATGCCATTTTATCATTTGTTAAATCTTCCATAATAATTTTCAAGTCTTCTTTGAGAACTTGAATCTTTTCATTAAGGAACTCAACTCTTGATTCTGCATCCACGTGATCCGTTTGTGACGAATTCAGTTGCGTTGACAAGCTATTTTTTTCTTCCAATAGATCTGCTGTTTCACGTTTGAGTTCTTCAACTTCTGCCGAAATATTTTTTAACTCTTGATGATATTTATTATATTCAACTTGATTTGTATTTATCTGTGTGAGCATGGTATGATGCTGAATGTTCATACTTTGCTCTTGGTTTTGTATTTCTTCAATCTCATTTTTTAATGTTGTGAGGTCGTGTTCCGCTTCATGTATTGCCTTATGTAATTTTTGGACTTCTTGCTCTTCATGTTTAATTTCAGAAATCAAATATTCAATGTCATTTTTACGGGATAGCAATTGTCCTTTTTCGTTTTTAAAGGCACCACCACTCATGGCACCACCTGGATTTATCACTTCACCATCCAAGGTAATAATCCGGACTTTTTGCTGGTTTTCCCGTGCCAATTGAATCCCGTTATCGATATTGTCAACAACAAGTATTCGTCCTAAAAGATGGCGAATAATAGGGCGATATTTTTCATCACAATCAACCAGTTCACTCGCAATATTAATAAATCCTTTTGTTTTTTTAAAAGAATGGATGCACTGTCCGTGTACATTGTTTAGTGGTAAAAATGTTCCTCGTCCAAACTTGTTTTTTTTAAGATAGTCGATAAAACTTTTTGCTTTTTGCTCATTTAACGTAACGATGTTTTGCAATCCTGAACCTAATGCAAGTTCAATGGCCCTTGTATATTTGTTATCAACATGAATGAGCTCTGCAACAACACCTAATGCCCCCGGATCGTTTAACTCCATGACTTTTTTCACACTATAATAATAGCCATCATATTGTTCTTCCATATCTTTAATGGCTTCTAACTTTGACTTGTTCTTATTTAATTCATGAACAATTTCTTGCGTCGCTTTTTTTTCCTCAGCTAAACTTTTTTCTTTCTGTCCAATGCGACTGCGTATTGCAAGCTTTTGGTCCAATAATTTTTGTTGATTGTTTTCAAAGCTATCTAAAGTACTTTGAGCATTTTTTAATTCATTTTCTAATGTTTGTACGGTCTGCAAGACAATAACTTTTCGCGAGGATAATTGTTCTAGTCTAGATGAATTGTTTTCAATCATCACTTCATTTCGATGGACTTGTCCCTTGATATTTGATCCTTCATTTAACCTTTGAATCATATCCGTCTGTATCGAATCGATTTCATTTTCATATGTAGCAATTTCTTGTTGAATATTTTCTAAAACCTCTTGGTGCTCAGCGATGATTTTTTCTGCATTTATAAGTTTTTCACTTTGTTTTTCCTTGAGGTCTTTCATTTCATTCAGCTCAATTCTACGACGCATTTCTGTATCTTCTAGATGCTGAATTTCATTTTTTAATTTTTCAATCTGTATTGTATTATTCTTTTTCTTTTCTTCAGATAGGCTAATTGTAGATTGGAGTTTTTCAATGGCTAAAGAAGTCGTTGTAATGTGTTCTCGATATTCATCCAATTCTTCTTCAATTACTTTAAACTGCTCTTCATATTCATGATATTTTTGTTGCATATCTTTATGAAAGGTCTTTTTTTCTTCGTATTCTTTTTGAACAAGACTTTCTTTTTCTTTCAATTCTTTGAGTTTCATTTCGAAATCGTCAATAAGACGAATAAAACTATTGACTTCAAGTTTTTTTAACTCCTCACGAAAATCCAAGTATATCCTAGCTGTTTCTGCCTGTCCTTCAAGTCCGTCTTTTTGGCTTTCAAGTTCACGAATGATATCTGATATTCGTTCAAGATCCATCTCGCTACTCTCTAATTTTTTCGTTGCAGCCATTTTTCGTGTTTTATATTTTACAATACCTGCTGCTTCATCGAACAAATCTCTTCGATCATTGGGTTTTGACGATAAGATTTTATCCACTTGTCCTTGTCCAATAATTGAATACCCTTCTCGTCCGACACCGGTATCCATGAAAAGTTCATGAACGTCTTTAAGTCGACATGCTGTTCCGTTAATATAATAAGCACTTTCTCCAGAGCGATATACCCGACGCGAAACTGTTACTTCACGATACTCAATCGGCATCTTTCCGTCAATATTATCAATGGTTAAATCAACCTGACAATAACCTAAGGCTCGTCGAGTTTCTGTTCCCGCAAAAATAACATCTTCCATCTTACTTCCCCGTAGTTGTTTGGCACTTTGTTCACCTAATACCCAACGCACCGCATCAGCGACATTGCTTTTTCCACTTCCATTGGGTCCAACAATTCCGGTAATTCCTTTATCGAACTTAAAAATCATTTTATTTGCAAAGGACTTAAATCCATATAGATCAATACTTTTTAAATACATAAAAAACCTCTTATTTACTCTCGATTTTTAGCAGCGCATCCATCGCCGCGCTTTGCTCAGCACCTTTTTTACTTCGTCCCGAACCTTGCCCAATGACCACACCATCATGATATACATGAACGTCGAAATGTTTATCATGATCCGGACCGATTTCACTCATGACACGATACTCAATTGGATAATCACTAAACTGTTGTATATACTCTTGAAGCTGGGTCTTACTATCAACAAATCGCTGTCTGGATTGAATGTCAGCTAACAATGTGTGTTCGATAAATAGTTTTGCTTCATCAATACCACCATCCAAGTAAATCGCACCAATTAAGGCTTCCACTGTATCTGATAAAACGGAATTTCTCCTTCTTCCACCCGAAGCATCTTCGCCTTTGCCTAATAAAATATACTTATCCAAAGAAATTTCCTTTGCGAAGGTCGCTAATGTGGGTTCGCAGACAAGACTTGCCCTTAACTTTGTAAGTTCTCCTTCAAGGTTTTCAGGATATTTATGATATAAATAATCACTGGTGACAATTTCAAGAACTGCATCACCTAAGAATTCAAGCCGCTCATTATTTTCAATTTTTTTTAAATTGTTTTCATTTGCGTATGAACTATGTGTTAGAGATTGAATCAGTAATTTCATATTCTTAAATTGATATGAAATTACTGATTCAAACTCATGTAATTTTTTGTGTTTCATCTTTACCTCCTCACCGACTACACATTTCAAAAAAAACGAACAAGTACTAAGGTGACTTGTTCGTTAATCCCCTATTCCATTTCTTCGATTCGGTTTCTTAGTATCTCCATAGCGTCCCCAACAGTATTTACACTTTCCATCATATCATCTTCTAAATCAACATCGAAGGCTGATTCTGCACTTAAAATGATTTGCGCTAAGTCAAGAGAATCAATACCCAGATCATCAACAAAATCCATTGATTCCTCAATATCATCCGCTTCATAGGTTGTAAATTCTGCAATAATTTCTAATAGTTTTTTTTCATCCATCTTTATACCTCCGTATTATATAAGTTGTTGTTTAATCTTTTCATTTACCTTCTCATCTGAAAATGTTTTACATTGTACAATTGCATTTTTAAATGCTTTTGCATTAGAGCTTCCATGTGCTTTAACCACAAGTCCTTCGAGGCCTAATAGAGGGGCACCGCCATACTCAGTATAATCAAATGATTTTAACATCTTCTTCAAGGGGCCCTTGATTAATAAGGCACCAATTTTTGAGTACCACGTTGATGTGATTGCTTGTTTTATCTGAGACAACAAGAACATGGCCAAGCCTTCTGTATGCTTTAATATAAGATTTCCGGTGAAACCATCTGCAATAATGACATCTGCTTCTCCCGACGCAATATCCCTTCCTTCAATATTTCCGATGAAATTTAATGAAGTATCTTGCTTTAAAAGTATGTATGCTTCTTTTGTTAAACTATTGCCTTTTTTTTCTTCTTCTCCAACATTTAAAAGTCCTATTGTTGGCCTTTCTTTACCTGTAAAGGATTGACTATAGCTTGCGCCCATCTTAGCAAACTGATGTAAAAAAATCGGCTTTGAGTCGACATTGGCTCCACAGTCCATCAGCAAGGTCACACCATTCTTGGTGGGAATAAATGAGCCTAAAGCTGGTCTTTCAACCCCTTTGATTCGACCGATAATTAACGTTCCTCCTGCCAAAACGGCACCTGTGCTTCCTGCTGAAACAAATGCGTCTGCGTGGCCTTCTTTAACAAACCGTAATCCTTTGACAATAGATGATTCTTTTTTCCTACGTATCGCTAAAACCGGAGACTCATTATTATCGATAGTTTCTGTCGCATTGACAATATTTAGTCGGCTTTGATCATAACTTCTACCCACTAACTTATCTTTAATCATATCTTCATTACCAAATAATGTCAATATGATATTCGGCTCTTGTTCTAATGCCATAACAGCAGCATCAACAACAATATCCGGTGCATGGTCCCCTCCCATTGCATCAACAGCAATACTTACTTGATCCATAGTGTACCCCTTTCAATAAGTTCTTAGATTACTATACTATTTTTTCGCCGACTTTTCAAGTATATTCCCCTATGAAAAAACAGGAAAACCAAAGGTTTTCCTGTTCTAGAAAATCAAATTATTCTTTTTCAACAACCACTTTATTCTTGTATGTTCCACATGCTTTACAAGCTCTGTGCGGCATCACTAACTCACCACATTTTGTACATCTTCCCAAATTAGGAGCTGATAATGTCCAGCTTTGAGCACGACGCTTATTTCTACGTGATGAGGATACTTTTCTCTTTGGTACTGCCATCTTCGTTACACCTCCTTAAATTTGCTATCAAACAAATCTTTTAAATGAGCCATTCGAATATCAACATGACCTTTTTCACATGAACATTCTTGCTCATTGAGGTTTGCGCCACATTGTTCACATAGACCCTTACATTCATCAGAACACAACACTTTTTGCGGAAATTCAATTAACAATTCCGTTAACAAAAACGCCTCCACATCAAGTTCTGCCCCTTGTAAGTAGGCAAATTCTTCGTTATCATGAAGGGATATGGATCTATGAATATTTACGTTCACATTCTCTATAACATCCACAGTACAACGGTCACACGGAATAATTAAACCAATGTTCGCTGTGCCTTCGACTAGAATATCATTTTCGTTTATTCGTTCAAATGTCAAGTCGCATGTCAATGGCTCAACAACTTGATATTCATGTACGCCATCCTCGAAAACAAAATCATCAAACGTCTGTTTTAATGTTATTTGATCACTTCGAATAAATGCTTCAACTAAATGTAGTAACATATATTCACCTTCTTTTCGCTATTGCCTGATGTTAAATCGCCAAAATTTATTATAACCATTAGTATTTTGTTTGTCAACCATTTTATAGAAAGTTAATTAAACTTTATACTAATTTTAGCGTTTCACGTGCAATCATTAATTCTTCATTTGTCGGAATAACCATTGAATGACATGTCGCACTTTCTTTACTAAAATCACGTTCAATCGCGGTACAATTATTAAGTTCATGATCAACTTCGATTCCTAAATACCCTAGTTGCTTACAAATGTTTGCACGAACAGAGATATTGTTTTCTCCAAGTCCGGCTGTAAACACTAATGCATCAAGTCCATTTAATGTCGCCGCATAAGAACCTATATATTTTGCAACACGGTATTCAAAAACATCCATCGTTCGAATGGCATGCTGATTACCTTTATTGGCAGCTGCTCGAATATCTCTAAAATCACTGGAAATACCCGAAAGACCTAATACTCCGGATTTTTTGTTTAATATTTCGATAACCTTGTGTACAGATACATTTTCTTTTTGAGCAATATAGTCAACAATTGCCGGATCAATGTCTCCACTTCGTGTTCCCATAACAAGACCTTCTAAAGGCGTTAGTCCCATCGATGTATCAATGGATTTTCCATTATCAACGGCACATACACTTGCACCATTACCCAAATGACATACAATAATTTTAAGTTCCTCAATGGGACGTCCAAGTAATTCCGCAGCTCTATTGGCTACATACTTATGTGATGTTCCGTGAAATCCATAACGTCTGATCTTGTATTTTTCATAATACTCATAAGGAATTGCATATAAGTAGGCTTTTTCAGGCATCGTTTGATGAAATGCAGTGTCAAAAACAGCAATCATAGGTATTGTCGGCATAATACGTTGACACGCCCGAATCCCCGTCAGATTAGCTGGGTTATGAAGGGGGGCCAATTCGACACATTCTTCAATAACATCCATGACTCTCTCATCAATGATGACAGAGTCCGAGAAAAATTCACCACCGTGAACAACTCTGTGTCCGACTGCTGATATTTCATCCATTGATTCAATACATCCATGATTTTTATCAACAAGTGCTTCAACAAGATATTTTACAGCATCCTCATGATTTCTCATTTCTGCTTTCAAAACAACTTTCTCTTTTCCCTCAACTTCATGTTTAATTTGTGATCCTTCAATACCAATACGTTCACAAATTCCAATCGCTAATACATTTTCATTATCCATGTTAATAAGTTGGTACTTTAGAGACGAGCTTCCACAATTGAGTACGAGAATATTCATAAGACACTCCTTTATCTGCTTTGATTAATGGCTTGAACTGCTGTAATTGCAACAACGCCTACAATATCTTCAGAACTACATCCTCTTGACAAGTCATTAACCGGCTTTGCTATACCTTGTGTTACAGGACCATAGGCTTCTGCCTTCGCTAATCTCTGGGTTAATTTATATCCAATATTTCCGGAATCTAAATCAGGGAATACAAGAACGTTAACATGTCCAGCCACTTCATTTCCAGGAGCTTTAGCTTGTCCAATACTCGGAACAATGGCTGCATCTAATTGGAATTCTCCATCAATGGCATATTCCGGATACTGTTCTTTGGCTAAGCGAGTTGCTTCAACAACTTTATCCACGTCCGGATGTTTTGCACTTCCAATGGTTGAATGCGACAACAAACCTACAACTGGTTTTGCTTCAACAAGTATTTCAAAGGATTTTGCCGAGCTTCCTGCAATTGACGCCAGCTCTTCTGAATTCGGATTTTGAACCAATCCACTATCTGAAAAAATAAATGTACCATTTGCGCCATATTCACAATCCGGCACAACCATTACAAAAAACGAAGATACAAGCTTAGTACCCGGAGCTGTTTTTAATATTTGTAATGATGGTCTTAGAACATTTGCTGTCGAATTTACCGCGCCGGCAACCATACCACCGGCCATACCTTTTTTAACCATCATAACGCCTAAATATAAAGGCTCTGTTGTTAATAATTCTGCCGCCTTTTCTTCCGTCATTCCTTTTTTGCTTCGAAGTTCAACTAATGATGCAATGTAATCCTTCATTTCAGTAAAATTATCCGGATCAATAATTGTCGCTCCGGAAATATCTAAGTCACCGGCCTTAGCCACGATTTCTTCTTCTTTACCAATTAAAATTACTTGCGCAATTTTTTCTTTCAAAATCTGCTCTGTCGCCTCTAATGTTCTTAACTCAAGTGACTCCGGTAATACAATCGTTTGAATGTTTGCTTTTGCTCTTTCTTTAATTCCTTCAATAAAACTCACTTTTATTGCTCCTTTCGTGTATGTAATCATACCCATCAACTCCATTATAAACAAATTGTTCATTGTATACAATATCTTTTTACATTTTTTTCATTTTCCTTATTGCACTTTCTCTAGGAAAGCTTTAGTATAAAATAAAAACAAGGAGGTCAATTTATGAAAATCGCAGCAATTATATCTGAGTACAACCCTTTTCATAATGGACATGCCTATCAAATTGCCCAAACAAAAAAACAATTAAATGTGGATTTTGTTATTGCCATTATGAGCGGAAACTATGTACAACGTGGCGAGCCTGCTATTTTTGACAAGTGGACACGTACACATCTAGCTCTCTTAGGGGGTATTGATGTCGTTATTGAACTTCCTACTCTGTATTCAACCGCTTCTGCAGAACTCTTTGCAAGAGGATCTGTTGACTTGCTCACACAACTAAATTGTATTGATTATTTAAGTTTTGGAAGCGAATACGGCAACCTAGATGCTATATCTGACCTTGCACATCTTTTTCTCAATGAGACGGATGCTTATAAGGACCAATTAAAGGCAAAGCTAAAAAGTGGATATTCATACCCAAAAGCAAGAAGCTTAGCCGCTTCAACGATCTATCCGGAATATGAATATTTGTTAAAGGGTTCAAACAATATTTTAGCTATCGAATATTTAAAAGCTTTGGAAAGTTTAAATTCCACAATAAGTCCATTTACAATTCAGCGAATCGGTTCATCCTATCTTGAAACAAAGCTTCACGGCAACTATGCTTCAGCAACCGCCATTCGATTAGCCCTAGAAAATAATAAATCAAATGAGATTAGCTTGACGATGCCTAGTGCATGTGGTGATTATTTAGCGTCTAAATTGAACCATACTATTTTCCCCATATTTGCCAAAGACTGTCATCCTTATTATCGCTATATATTAAACGTTAACCATCCTTCCCTTGAAAATATTTTTGATTTTCCCCTCGAATTAAAAAATCGACTTCAGAATTCTATAACCCCTGCAAACGATTACGAATTATTTATCGATAAAGTTCAATCAAAAAATTATACGAAAACAACGATTCAAAGAGCACTACTCCATAGTTTTCTTAATATTGAAACGAGCACTATTGAAGAAAAGCAAGACAGCCAACTACATTCATACGTCAAAATACTTGGCTTTAAAAAATCGGCTGGGCCTGTTTTATCTTTACTAAAAAAACAATCACATCTGCCTTTAATCACGAATGTACATAATCATCAAAAAACTTTGGATCTTGTGGGACAGAAGATGTTAGACGACGAAATTCGCTACACCCGCCTATATAATAACCTTGTCTTAGAAAAATCAAATCAAGTTAAAAAGAATGACTATACGCAACCGATAATCATTCTATAGTTTTTTTCTATTTATCTGTACGCTTGAGTTCATTACGATTGCCATGAATGACATCGAGTTGTTCACGCATGTATTGATCATATGTCCCAAACTGCTGTTCACTATTTTGCAACATATCTTCCATGACTTGTTGGCTTTGCGCTAAAATCGAATCCACATAGTCGTAGGCGCTTTCGGTAATCTCATCTGCCGTTTGTTTTGTTTGTGCCAACATGGCCTCTGCTTCTTTTATTGCTTGGCGACGTATTTCGTGCTCATCGAGCATCTTTTCTGCTTGACGTTTTGCTTCATCAACGATTCCTTTTGCTACCGCTTCTGCTTCACTGATAATCTTATCTTTTTCCTCAATTAGCCGCTTAGAACGCTTAATCTCTTCCGGTAATTTCATTCGTAGATCTGCCATGAATTCATAGAGAACTTCCATATTAACAACCACTTTACTTGAAAACGGTAAATTATTACACTCTTGTAAATAGCCTTCCATCTCGTCTAATAACAACATTATCGAATCCATAATACCCTCCTGTCATCGCTTTTCTATTGATGCAAATAAAACTCGCTCTGTTTCTTTTGGAACCATTCGAGATATATCGCCTCCGAATTGAACGAGTTGTTTGACCATGCTTGAACTGATATATGCATAGTCTGTTCTAGAAACTAAGAAAACTGTTTCTATGGTTTCATCTAACATATGATTTGTCTGCGCTAACTGTAATTCATATTCAAAATCTGATATTGCTCGAAATCCTCGTATAATCATTTGCGCTTTTTTTTCATTTACAAAATTAACCAGTAGCCCGGTAAACGGTTCAATGATTACATTATCCAAGTCTTTCGTTAATGTTTCTAATAAGGCAACACGTTCATTTACATCAAGTTGCGGTGTTTTATCCGGATTGTTCAACACACCAACAATCAACTGATCAACTAACTTTGATGCTCGTTCAATTATGTCCATGTGTCCGTTTGTTGTCGGATCAAAACTACCTGGATATACACCTATTTTCATTCTATTTCACCTTTCTTATACTCTATGAACGTAAATTTATTGGTCCGATACGCCTTTTCACGACTTATCATCAAATGGGACCAAGCTTTATCATTGAATTGAGTATCTATAGAGCTCTCAACAACAATCAAACCGTTTTCGCTTAACAATTTAAGTGTATCGATTTTTTGAAGTGCAATTGACTCATATCCATGATTATATGGAGGATCTAAAAAAATTATATCAAAACGGTCCTTTGATTTACTTAATGAATCAAGTGCGTTAACATAATCATACTTTATAATCTTAGCTTTTTCAATAAGTTTTGTATGATTTAAATTATTTTTTATTATTTCAATCGACCTATTATTTATGTCATTAAAAACACATTGATCGGCTCCACGACTCAATGCCTCTATACCTAAGGCCCCACTTCCGGAAAAAACATCTAAAACTTTGGCATGATACACTCTTGATTGGATCATATTGAATAATGTTTCCTTGGTTCGATCTGTTGTCGGTCGAACACCTTCAGATGGTGATTCTAACAATAATCTTCTGGCACTTCCTGCAATAACTCGCATATTGTTCTCCTTATATACCTATATTTCCTTCAAATTTATAGTAAAACAATTCTAACTGTTCATCAATTGACGCATCAATTTCTGTATTTCCAACAATTGTTTGTGTCATCTCTAAGAGTTCTTTATCTTCATATAAATTCGCTAACCTAAAAAAAGGAACGCCCGATTGAGCTAAACCAAACAGTTGCCCGGGACCTCTTGTTTTTAAATCGTATTCAGCAAGTTCAAACCCATCGTCATGATCTCTTAAGAATTTCAATTTTTTCTTTGTTTCCGTTGATTTTGTATCTGAAATCAAAACGCAATACGACTGCAAATCCGATCGGCCTACGCGCCCTCGCAATTGATGAAGTTGAGCTAATCCAAAACGTTCTGCATTTTCAATTATCATTAATGTTGCATTTGGAACGTTGACCCCCACTTCGATAACCGTTGTTGACACTAAAACCTGTATTGAATAGCTTAAAAATGCATCCATAATTGCAGTTTTTTCTTTTCCCTTCATGCGTCCATGTAGCATCCCTATTTGAATAGTTGAAGGCATAAACTCTCGCAGTGACTCAACATAGGATTCTACATTGGCAAGTTGAAGTTCTTCATTGTCTTCAACCATTGGACAAACAAAATATACGTTGCGTCCTGCTTGGACTTCTTTTATAGCAAACTTAAAGATACGTTCTCTATATGATGAGGATACAAGAAATGTATCAATTTTTTTTCGTCCTGCAGGAAGTTCATCTACAATACTAATATCTAAATCCCCATAGACAATTAGGGCTAAGGTTCTCGGGATGGGCGTGGCACTCATAACTAAAGTATGGGGATATCGTCCTTTATTGACTAAGGCTTCACGTTGCATCACCCCAAATCGATGTTGTTCATCTGTGATGACTAAAGCAAGATCTTTAAATTCAACATGCTCTTGAATGAGTGCATGTGTTCCTATGATGACATCAATACTTCCTTCTTTTAATTGCTCATATACGCTTTTTTTTTGTTTTTTTGTCATGCTTCCGATTAGCAATCCTACGGTCACATTATATTCAGACAGTTGTGTTGACAAACTATGATAATGTTGCTTTGCCAAAACCTCTGTTGGGGCCATCATTGCACATTGATATCCGTTAAGAACTGTATTTAACATACAAATGGTTGCAATAATTGTTTTCCCACTTCCAACATCCCCCTGGATTAGTCGGACCATCGTGGTTTCACCATGCATATCCATAAACACATCATCTAATGCTTTTTCTTGCGCTCGTGTTAGTCGAAATGGAAGTCCGGATATAAAGCCTTCAATACCTATATTTTTTTTTAAATTAAAAGCATTGCTTTGTTTTTTGACTTTTTCTCGCACCCGTCGCATGGCCATTTGAAACAAGAAAAATTCATCAAATGCAAGTCGCCTTTTTGCTATTTCAAGATTGTTTTTATCCAAGGGATAATGAATTTTTTCGTAAGCAAAGCTAAGAGAAGCCAAAGCATACTTTTGGCGAACAGCATTGTCCATATAATCGGATATTTGATTTTTCATAATCTCAAGTGCCTGATTCACATATCCTGTTAACTGTTTTAAGGTAACCTCTTTTGATAAGGGATAGATGGGTTTGAGTTTGATTTTTGTCAATTGCTCAAATTCTTCACTTTTTATTATTTTAGGATTTGTGATCATCTTCCGATTATTTTTCACAGAATATTTTCCTTTGAGAATAATCCAATCATTTTGATTCAATGTTTTTTTTATATAGGGTTGATTAAAAAACATGACTTGAATGCGTCCTGTGTCATCTCTTAATGTAAATCGAACCATAACACGACCGTCAAACCGTGAAATCGTGACCGTCGAATCAATGCGACCTCGTATATAAGCGGTTTCATCCGGATTCAGAGATTCAATTGTACGAAGGCCTTCAATCGTTTCATAGTCTCGTGGATAATAATGTAATAGATCCGATATTCGGTATATACCTATTTGATTTAAGGCTTTTTTTGATTTTGGCCCTACTTTTTTTAATGACTCAACATCCTTAAGAAGTAAATTCATATATTCACCTTTTATAATACCATTCAATTTATTCACAGTGCAAAATAGGCTGCCAAAAGGCAACCTATTTTGACACAGTGCGTCCACACTCTTCTATGTAATATTATTCTACTGAAATAATATAATAATATAATGGTTGACCACCATAATGAACTTCTATTTCCACATCATCATACTTTTCTTTAATATATTCTGCAATAACTTGAGCTTCTGATTCTTCTACTTCATCTCCGTAATAAATCGTAACTAACTCACTCATTGAATCAACAATTGTATCAATAAGCTCAAAACTACAAGCTTTTATATCTTTATTGACCACAGCAATACCATCATCGGATATTCCAAGGATGTCACCTGCTTGAATCGGTTTTGAATCAATACTCGTATCTCTCACAGCAAAAGTAACTTGTCCGGTTTTAACGTCTTCACTCATTTGTGTCATGACTTCAACGTTTTCTTCCGGAGAAACTGTCGTATCAAATGCAATCAGTGCGGATACACCTTGAGGTATTGTTTTTGTCGGAATGACATATATTTCTTTGTCTTCGACTAACTCATTAACTTGCCCTGCCGCCAAAATGATGTTTTTATTATTGGGTAATATATAGATGACTTTTGAAGGAATCTCTGAGACAGCTTTCACAAAATCTTCCGTACTCGGATTCATTGTTTGTCCACCCGTCACTACATAATCCACTCCAAGACTTTTAAATATGGTATTGATGCCTTCACCTACAGAGACAACTACAAAGCCATAGGGTTTTTCTTCCTTGGGTTTTATCTCAATATTTTCGTCATCTCTTAAGTATTCATCAACATTTTTAATAATATGCTCTTCATGCTGCAAGCGCATATTATCCACTTTTATATTACTTAATTGGCCAATTGTTAATGCCCGCTGCATTGCAGTTCCGGGATCATTGGTATGCACATGAATCTTAATGAGATCTTCATCTGCAACAGATACAATTGAATCACCGATTGTCCCTAAAAAGCGTTTTAACCCATTGGCATGTTTTTCATTTTCTTCAAGTGTATGTCGATCACCTGTATCTATAATGAACTCCGTACAATATCCAAACTTGATATCTTTCTCCACGTGTATAAAGGATACATGAGGTTCTTCATCGACAGATGGGCTTTCTTCACTGAGTTCAAGAGTAACATCCGTTCCGTTTTCTAAGGCCATGATGCCTCCTTGTATAATATACATTAGCCCTTGTCCACCTGCATCAACCACACCGGCTTCTTTTAAAACCGGTAACATATCCGGTGTTTGCTCTAAAACCTCATTACCATATTTAAATACTTCATTTAATAAAAACAATATATCTTGAGATTCTACAGCGACTTCTGCGGCTTTCTCTGCCATTTTTCTTGCTACGGTTAATATTGTTCCTTCTTTTGGCTTCATAACCGCTTTATATGCTGTCTGAACGCCTTTTTCCATAGCATTTGCCAATATGATGGTGTCGAGTTCGTCATGTGAACTGATTTCTTTGGAAAATCCACGTAAAAGCTGGGATAGAATAACACCTGAATTTCCACGCGCACCTCGAAGTGATCCGGATGATATTG
>CAZVKG010000077.1:0-16658 GCA_964627665.1 uncultured Eubacteriales bacterium
GAAAAAAGGAGCTTTGCGCTAGCAAAAATTATTTGCTAACGCAACAGCCCCTTTTTTATTTATCCGTATTCATAGAGACTATTTACTGACGACTTCATTAATCCCCTTCAGGTATAACGCTGTCATAGTTAAAGGAAGGTGCACTTGGCTGTGAAGAACGATATTCAAATGGCCGATCTTCATTTAACATAACGGCAGAAGCAAGAAAAGAACCATCTGCATTATAAAGCGTAATCCAATTGTTGTTGACAACGCCGGTGAAGGAACCGTGTTCTTCAAGATTACCATAATAGGTCTGAGTTGTAGGATCATAGTCATAAGTGCCAAAAGAAATGTAATACTTGTCTAGATAGATGCCATCTTCATAATACATCTGTACCTGATCGTATCGGCCTTCAACGACATACCCTTCCACAAAGGTATAGACATAGTCGGTTGGTGTATTATCATCCTTGTATATTTGGAAGAAGGCTAGATCCGGATTAAAGTCACCGGGTGCAGTAACATCAAGTACAGTACATGTCCATGTATCTGAACCAACGAGATTACCGTCTTGATTACTAACGATAACTTGGGCAGTATATGAACCGGGTTCGTCAAAGCTTGTTTGAAATTCACGCCCACCTTCTTGGTCAAAGTAGTCGCTAATAATCCAACGATAGGAGTAGTTGCCTTTGTCTGGAATAACATCAACGGTGTAGGAAATCTCTTCGCCGATACCTAGCGTATCTGTATTTGCAGTCAAATCAACACGTTCTGCAACTTTTAAGCTAACAACCGGACTGTTGGGTCCCATAACTTTGGTATCCGTACTTGTTAATTCATTATAAAACATGTCAAAGTTCCCGGTAATTGTGCTTTGATTACTTGCTTTTGTATGCTCGATATTATAAATGGCATCATTGGCATAAATGCTTTCATTAAGAGCTTGCTTATCATAGGATGTATTTAGTTCAAGGTCCCTTTCCTCAGTTTCAAAGGTATAAATATCTCCATTTGGACAACGTATAGAAACTTTATATGCATCAACATAATCGTACTGCTTTAGAATAGATTCTTCAAGATGGATACGTAGGTTCCACATGGTATCCGTAATCTTGTTGAAATCCATGGTTGGAGTCTTTGGCTGATACATGGCAAAAATATCGTATTCACGCGTAATATTTTCATCGTAGTTGTAATTGATTCCTTGTAAATAAAGGGAATTCTTATTGGCAATTGTCCCAAAGCCAATGTCTAGGTCAAAGGATGGACTTGATAGGTCGCTTGGCTGGTGAAGGCGTTTGGTTTTGATAACTCCATTTTCGGAGGATAATACATTCATGCCAAAACCTTCCACTAAGCCAATAAGTGCATCTGTTTTGCCACGTAAGACAAATTTGACAGACTTGTCTTGTTGGGAAGCTGCATCGCTAACGACAAGGTGTCGAACATCAGCAGATAGAGATTCATAATCCTTAGTCAAGCTTGTAAATGGCTGAGTCACAGTAAGGCTTACAGGACTGGGTAAGGCTGGTGAGGGATTGCTAATTAAATGGTAGCCACTGAGAAACTCCTGTCCATACGAAGCGCAAAATTCATGATAAAGTGTTTCAAAACCATAGTTGCTGTTGCTTGTTGTCTTAACTAAGGTTTGCCTAGAATCTCTAAGTTCAGCATATTTTTGTAAAGCGTAGGGGAGGTAGTCATTTGCAGACTTGCCTGTTGAAGCAGCATATTGATGGCTGATATATTCAATGAGCATTGCATAGGCATATCCTTGGTTTTGCAAAGAAATCACATCATTATATCCATTTGAGTAAGCAAGGTTTTCTTGGCAATAGTTGATATTTTGTTGGCTTATGACCATTTTATCCGGAGCAATAATCTTTTCTTGTTCAAAAAAATCTCTAGCCTGTTTTTCTACGGCAACAGCTGTGGCTTCAAAGAACCAGGTATCCTTTTCGCGTTCCATGGAAAACGTGCCAAGATATCGGACTTGACTCGTATGAAAAAGCTCGTGCACAAGGGTAGGTAACATAGATTCAGTCCAATGCTTCATAGCAGAAGATCGAGGAAGTGGAGCACTTTCAATGTTAACCATGACATAGGGCTGCTTGCTAATAGGATTACGACACTGGGCTTGATTCGATGCTTCGCCTGGCCATTGATCATAAGCGATAATGTGCATATCATTATATTTTTTAAATCCGCGTCCTCCGTTTTCGGGAGAGTTAAAAAGATACTTATCGGCAA
This sequence comes from uncultured Eubacteriales bacterium, assembly GCA_964627665.1. Classification (GTDB taxonomy): domain Bacteria; phylum Bacillota; class Clostridia; order Lachnospirales; family Vallitaleaceae; genus UBA1351. The sequence goes on from CAZVKG010000077.1 coordinate 2,236, forward strand.
GGGTTAATTGCGTTGCAAGTGCGGCTACTTCTCCGGGGTATAGATTGTTCATTCGCCATTGTTTGTCATCCAATAGTTTTTGGGCTTCTAAAAAATCCGTATCTTTTTGTAGTTGCGTCCAAAGTGCTTTCATGCCACTCGGGTTTTCCATGAGAAGTTTGATATTATTTGCAGTTACTTGAATCTTGTTATTTTCAAGCGCTTGAATAAGAAGACTGGTGACACGCTTGACTTCAGCAGGGTTTCCGGGAGCCATCCGGGCAGGGTAGTATATGGTATATCCGTTGACATCATCAATATCTAGCCAGCCGGTTGACATTAGGTCGGTATCAAGACTCCAATCATCATGAATATAACCTTCTTTTTGTAAGGTGTCATGGGTAACTGCAATGGCCGGCAAGACAACAGTTAGGCCAACGGCTAACGCAATCCAAAAATGAGAGGATAAGCCCAGAATAATTTTACAATTTCGTTCAGTTTCAATAAAGAGAGAGCCATCCTTAACAGAAGATGGTAGACGGTAAGTAGAGCCGTCATCTTCAATCCGATAGGCGCTAAGATGTGCATACATGGATTCGGGAATGTTGAATTCAACTAAATCCATAGTAAGACTTAATGCACCGGGAAATATATCCCTTGCCTCCATCCCAGAATCAATATCAATACCTGCGAGGGGAACAAAAGTGCTTACATGCATGTCTTGAGCCATAGATCGGATTTGTGAATCGTCAAGTCGTTCAACAGTAAAGGTTCGGTTTCGATCCAAGGCGTTTTTCTCAGCAGAGATTGTCACGCCCGATAAAGGACTTATGTTAAATTCATCGCTATTTGACATTGTAACCGGTTCAGGATTAAATTCGCTGGGAACATCACTATCAAGAGCCATTGGGAAATAGGGCATAACGAGATAGCGAATCATTGTAAACAAAAGAGCAAGAATAAGGATACCCGCAACAACAGGAATCCATAGTTTCTTCTTTTTTTTAGTTGGTTGAATAGGTGCAGGAACAGACGGAGTCAATTGTGCGCCACATTTTGGACAAAACTTACTGCTTGCTTGGAGGTTTGCTCCACAATATTTACAGAAATTAGCCATAGATACCTCCTAAGATTGAAAATGATTAGATGTTTTACTTGATTTGATTATATCAAATCATGGACTTGATGGATACTAAAATTTAAGGGATAATAGATATAATACTAAGAAGAGGCCTAATATGCAAGAGGAGGAAAACAATGAAAACAAAATTTGTTATGGTTGGATATGGTTGGCGGGCAGATTTTTTTACCGCATTGTGCCTTCCGAGAGCTATTGTCAAAGACTATTTACACGTCCTCATGGGAAAAGATTTTCCTGTCTTATGCGAAACGCCTTCGGCGGAAGATATCGATGAATTAAATGCCCTATGGGAACTGAAGGAAAAATATATGGGAAGGGTTCAAGTCGCGGAACAGTACTATGTAAAACCACTATATGCAGCCTGGCTGAAAGTTATCGAAGACAGTTTTCTTGATTTTTCAGGAGAGCAATAAGCGTCCTTGGTTCGAACGAGGCGATTAAATAATCAAGGCCATCAGGGAATTATGTTAGGAAGTTCCTTTGTTTATGAAAATCCATTTCCTCATGCTAGACTCAATGATGATGAGATTGCAATAGCAACATGTTTAATGAATATGAAAACATATGTGACGACAGGTGAGGGCGGATACTCTCTCCAAGAAGCCCTTCAAGATACCTATATCGGATTTATGATTGAAGAAGCCAATAAATCGAATCAAGCAATTGAAACAAAAACACAAAATTGGGTGTAAATTTCTCTGGGACTGCAAAAAAAGTCTGAATAATGGTACAATGTATGAGTAACTATCTTAACATTTAATTGAACACGATAGAATACTTGTACAGGAGGAGTAATATGGAAGAGTTAACCAAGATAGGCATCGTTGGCACTGGCTTTATTGCATCAGGACTATATTATGCAATAGAACACTCAAATAAGTTTGTTACTTCAAAAATACTGACACGACGAAAAATAGAAAGTATAAAGGATTTACCCCAGGAACTATTAACAAATTCATTTGATGATTTTTTAGAAAATGTTGATATTGTATTTGAATCCTCGGGAGATGTTCATCATGCAACGGATATAATTATGGCGGCAACGAAAGTGAACAAGAAAGTTGTTACCATGAATTCAGAATTTCACGTTACAGCAGGCACATATTTCATTAAAAATGGACACTATGTTACAGAAGCAGAAGGCGATCAACCGGGATGCTTGGCTCGATTAAAAGCAGATATCGAAAACATGGGATTTGACCCGGTAGCCTATGTTAATTTAAAAGGCTTTTTAAATCCCAACCCTGAACTTGAAGAAATGAAGTATTGGTCAAAAAAACAACAGCTTGCATTAAATCAAGTGGTATCATTTACCGATGGAACCAAGCTTCAAATTGAACAAGCCTTTGTTGCCAATGGTTTAGGTGCAACCATAGCACAAGATGGTCTTATTGGTTCAAGAGTAGATACAATCTATGATTTAGACTATATGGTTAAAGCATCAGAAGAAATGAAGCAACCCATAAGTGAATACATCTTATGTGAGGGTTCACCACCAGGGGTGCTAATTGTTGCTAAGAATAAAGTAGCTGACATGCGACCAGGATATTTACCCTTCACACGAATACAAACAAAGGAAAAACTGGCTTATGTTTTACTTCGACCTTATCATTTATGCTATTTAGAATGCATAAACACTTTAGAAAAAATTGTTGCAGGTGAGCCTATGCTACTTAATAACTCAATTAATCCAAGGATTACCGTTGGAGCCGTTGCAAAAAAAGCAATAAAAAAAGACGGCATAATTAAATTAGGTGCAGGAGGCTTTGATGTTAGAGGTAAGGCTATTAAGATAGAAGAAAATAAGGACAAGGTTCCTATTTGTCTGCTTCGACACACTCGTCTTAAACGTGATATTGAACCCGGTCACATTCTTACTTTTGATGATGTAGAGTTAGAAGCAAGCAATGCACTTAATTGTTATTTGGATAGTATTTAAGGAGGTATATTATGAGTGATTTTACGGATCGAGCAAGAGGTGCACTTATGGGGGCATTTATTGGAGAAGCACTAGGCGTTGGACCCCACTGGTATTATGATTTAGATGAACTACATGAAGCATATGGAACATGGATTGATGATTATACAAATCCGAAGCCGGATCGTTATCATCATGGAGTTGAAGCCGGAGAACTATCCCAGCAAGGCTGGATTATTAAAGAAATGGCGAAGTACCTCATTCAAAACAAAGGATATGAAAAACATTCCTTTTGTGACATGATGGACCAAAATATATTGCCTCAATTAGATGGTACGCCCATGGGTGGACGTGGTGGTTATACGAGTCAAGTGATGCGCCATTTATATGAAAGCCGAGTGGAAAAGCATCTTCCTTGGTCGGAAGTTTCAGGAATAGGAGATACAACAGAGTCCCTTGAGAGAAATATTCCGACAGCCATTTATTATGCAAAGGACATGCAAAATCTATGCGCAAGCATTACAGAAAATACGGCTCTAGCACAAAGTGATAATGTAACGGGATCCTTATCGGTGGCATACAATGTTGTACTTGCCACACTCATTAACGGTGAGCCACTCGATGAGAACATTAGTAAAAAACTTATGAAAATGGTGCATAGTGGAGAATTACCATTTCATGCTGTTACATTGGATAATCTAGAAGCACCTAAAAAAGAGGAAAAAGCAAAATCAAATGTAGGCTTATTTGCTTCACCAGATGCATTGTTATCACCTGGCTATATGGCAAGAGCAGCTGATGACCCGGATATTATCATTGAACCGGCATGGAAAGCATCCATTGTTTACGGTATGCCGTGTGCAATCTATCATATGCTTCCGACAGCATACTACCTAGCGGCCAGGTTCAAGGATGACTTTGAATCCGGTGTGCTCCATGCCATTAATGGCGGTGGTCAAAATCAAGTGCGAGCTATGCTAACAGGTGCATTAATCGGAGCGCAAGTGGGCTTGTCCAATATTCCTAAGCGTTTTATTGAGGGGCTCAAAGACCACGAAGAACTCTTGAAAATTAGTCAACAGTTGGTTGCGAAGTAGAAATAGATTCGCAATTCACGTCAAGATTTTAACCCCGCCTTGTCTTATAATGATATTAGAGGTGATCGAGTGAAGGAAAGTGAAGGAATACAAGCCGTTCGAATGATGCAAGAATTTATCGAAGATCATTTAGATGAAAAAATCACATTGCGCCAGATTGCAGCCCATGTTGGATATTCACCCTGGTACTGTATCCGTTTCTTTAAGGAATATACAGACAAAACACCTTTTGAGTATCTACGCATGCTACGGTTGACGGAAGCGGCTAAAAAACTTCGAGATCAAGAGTGTAAAATTATCGAAGTGGCCTATGATTTTTACTTTGAATCTCAAGAGGGCTTTACCCGGGCTTTTTCCAAGCAATTTGGTATTACACCCAAGCAATATTCCTTAAAAAAACCACCGGTTAAGTGGTTCATTTCCTTTCCGGTATCACCCCAAAATATTCTCAAGAAAGGTGAGACGACGATGAGCAAAAAAGATGTAGCAACAATATTTACGCAGGTTATTGAAAAACCGGAGCGAAAGATGTTAATTAAACGAGGTGTTAAAGCAACAGAGTATTTTGCCTACTGCGAAGAAGTCGGATGTGACATCTGGGGCCTATTATGTAGTGTTAAGGAAGCTGTTGACGAACCGGTTGGCATGTGGATGCCAGACCAATACCGACCGGCAGGAACATCACAGTATGTTCAAGGCGTTGAAGTTCCAATGGACTATAAGCAACCAATATCGGAAGGAATGGAACTCATTACACTCAAGCCATATCATGTGATGATTTTTCAAGGACAACCCTACGATGATGACAACTTTGAAGAAGAAGTGATGTTAGTCAAAGAAGCCATTGACCGTTACAATCCAACCTTATACGGATTTGAATGGGCGGAGGAAGAAGGTCCAAGCTTTCAATATGAACCTCAAGGCGATCGAGGATATATCGAAGGCAGACCGGTAAGGAAAAAAAGCTAAAAAAGTAATGATTTAAGATATATTAAAGCAGAGTGTATAGTTAGATATACTCTGCTTTTTCCTGCGTCAGGCCAGAATATATTGACAAAAGCCAAGCAATTGTGGTTAGATTAATAAATAAAAGCAAGGAGGAATAATGATGCCATATTATATTCGAACAAGAACAAAGGATGAAGCGTTTGAACACATAGATGTGCTTATAAGTCGATTAAAAGAACTCGTGGCAGAAGAACAAGAGGAAGCTAATTTTGTGGTTGTTGAAAAAGTCGATGGAGGATATATGGAAGTTGCCTTAGGGCTAGGTGACTTGAGCATTATAAATTATACCCCGGAAGATGAAGATGAACCATCCATCGTAACATGCAATGCAACGATTGATCGGGCTAAGAGCGATGAGATAAGAATCAAAGATCTGAGCGAAGAAGACTATCAGGCATTCTCTTCGAATACAATCCCAATGGAACAAGCTCTTCAGGTCGTGCGGCGGTATCTTGAAGGAGAATCATTCACGGACCTTTGCGACTGGTACATGGCATAAAGGAGGAAGATTATATGTTACATTTTGGAATGCCCACACTCTTAGAATTAGAAGGACTAGAAGCCAATGCTAAATTTTGCCATGAACATGGATTAAAATTTGTTGAGATTAACATGAATGTACCGGACTACCAAGTCGAGGTTTTAAACAAAGACTTTTTACTGGAGTTAATGGACAAATATCAGATTTACTTCACCTTTCATATGGCCGATAATATGGATATTGCCAACTTTCAGGAAGAGGTACGAAAGGTCAATGTCGACTTGGTCATAAAAACCCTTGAATTCGCCGAGTCTATAGGGAGCCCTATTGTCAATATGCATATGCAAAAAGGGGTCTACTTCACCATGCCAACAGAAAAAATCTATATATACCAGTCGTATATCGATCGTTATATGTCCTATGTTGAAACCTTTGGAAACACGATGGATCAAGTCCTTAAAGGAAAAGAAACCAGCTTGGCAGTAGAGAATACCGGGGACTTTGACCGAGAGTTTATGCGGGCGGGAACCTTGAATCTGATTGAACGCCCACATATTGTTATGACCTATGACATCGGCCATGATTATTCTTTTGGCAATGACCGAGAATTCATTATTGAACATCTGGATAAAATACGACATATGCATATTCATGATGCTATTGGAGAAGATCATCACTTGGCGCTTGGAAGCGGAGAGATGCAACTGGAACGCTATATCGGTTTTGCCAAGAATTATAAGGTGCGTTGTGTCATTGAAGCCAAGACTATTGAAGCTTTAAAAGTGAGTGTTCAAGAGTTGCCGAAATATATATAGAAAATACTGAATATTAGGAGGATTATATGAGTTTTAGTATGATAGGCTTATTTATTGCATTTATTGGAATAATACTTATAGGTGGATTGTTTATTGGACTGCAAGTTTTGGTGTCAATTAAAGGACCCAAGTTTGCCGGTCTGATTCTTCCTGCAATACATATACTAGTAAGTGGGGTAATTATTTACTTATTGCCTTTATATACATATATAAAAGCGAGAAATATAGGTATACTTTTATTGGGAGCCGTATTCTTGATTTATCTGGTGATTTTCTTTGTCGGACTAACGGTGAAAAACAAGGATACGAATAATAGAATTTAAAGATTACACAACCTATGGTTAATATTAAGATAAAATAAGAGGAAAACATCATGAATTTAATAACGGAAAAACTTATAAGTTACATGGATTTTTGGGTCAAAGCCGATCGATTTTCAGGAAGTCTTTTGGTATATAATAGGGACGGTATTCTCTTAGAAAAGGGCTATGGTTATGCCAATGAACAATATAAAGTGATGAATACCATTGAAACAAAATACAGAATTGGTAGTTTTACAAAACAGTTTACGGCTGTTTCGATTCTTATCCTTTATGAAAAGGATAAATTGAAGCTTGAAGATAGAATCACACAGTACATACCCAATTACATTCATTCTGAGAATATAAGCATACACCAGCTTCTTTGCCATACTTCGGGCGTGCCTGAGCACACGAGCTTTGAAGAGTATAAGATTAGTGAAAGAATTAGTGTGGATACCATTCTAGAGCGTTTAAATAAAAGAGAATTGAACTTCAATCCAGGTGAGAGATTTGAATATAGTAATTCAAATTACGCGCTATTGGCTCAAATTGTTGAAGCGATTTCTGGCTTAGGAATAGAAGACTTTTATCAACAATATATATTTACACCCATTGGGCTTGAGAATACAGGCCTATCAAAAAACGAAGATATAAATATTGGTCTGGCACAAGCTTATTCCTATTCCGGACAAGGAATTATTCACGCTGATTATTATGATATGAGTGGGGCCTATGGCAGTGGATTTCTTTATTCCAATGCAAAGGACATATTAAAATGGATCAAGGACTTATTGAATGGGAAAATTATCGGTCTAGATACCCTTAAAAAAATGTTGACACCATATGAATTTGTTTGCTACTTGAATGCCTATGCAGGCTATGGATGTTTTGTGCGCGGTGAACCTGCAGAGGAAATGTGTGCTAGTGGACTTATAAGTGGTTATACATTTAATATCTGGGTAGATATTCAAAAGGATTGTGGGGTCATTATATTAAGCAATAATGATACGACTGCTTCAGGTAGAATATTAGAAGGCATACAAAGCATTATTTCCGGCAACGAGCCTTTGGTGGAAGTAAAGCCAATATCATCAGGTGAGATGAAAAACCAGGACCGACTTAGAAGCATGACAGGTAAGTTTAAATGTCCATATACAGGAGCAGAATTCACCATTAGTCTGGAAAACAATGAATTATATATTGACCGTTTATGGGCCCAAGAATACAAGGGAGAAAAGTTTAAACTATTCTATGTTGAAGAAGAAGAGAATCAGATCATCTATGCTTGTGAAGTATGTGATGGTAAATTTATATTCACAAAGTCCGTGGATGCTGACATCAAAGAGCTTATATACATATATGATATTTTTAGCTTACCCTACACAAAAGTAGAATAAAAAAATTTTCAAACACCTATTGACCGAAGTGGTCGGTGGGTGTATAATTATGCCATAACACCGACCAAGGTGGTCGGTGAATAGGAGGTGAGTTTTTGGAAGATATATTAGATAAAATGGATCCGGATAAGAAGACGCGCCTTATCAATGCGGCGATGAAAGAATTTGGCGCCAACCGTTTTGATAAAGCTTCAACCAATGCCATTGTAAAAGAAGCTGGCATATCCAAAGGCCTGCTCTATCATTATTTTGATTCAAAAGAGGCCCTATATACATACCTGTTTGAATACGCCATGACATCCGTTGCCGTACCCATAGCCGAACAGGTGGGATTGGAAGAGACCGATATCCTGCGGCGAATTGAACAGATTAGTAATTTAAAAATAAAGATTATGCATCAAATGCCGGCATTGGTGAGTTTTTCAAAAACCATGTATGCAGGTATGGACTTTGAAGAGATTAAAAAAATGATTCAAAAATACAATCCTATACCCATGGACATGTACTATCATCACAACATTGATACAAGTTTATTTAAAGATGAGATTGATATAAACATGGCCATTCAAAACATTCAATATACCTTAGAACGCATCAGCGAAGCTTATATTACTCAACTGAACATGGGCATTGATATCGATATAGATAAGATTATGACAGAATTTGAAGGGTTTTTAACACATTTTAGACAGATTTATTATAAATAAAGTCCGTTCTTAGTTTGGAGGTTATTATGAAGAAAAAATTGATTGTAGTATTCCTTATTTTCATAGCCATAGGCGTAGGCTTGTTTTATCTTTTGACCATGGGAGATGTCGGTGTAGAATATGATACAGTCCAGGTCATCAAAGGCCAAGGGGGTCAATCGGTCGGTGATCTTGGTAGAATTAGTTCAAAAAATATTCGAAAGTATTACGGGACCGGAGGTCAGACGATTGAACAGATGAGCCTTAAGCTTGGAGACCGTGTAAGCAAAGGCCAGCTTCTCATTCAATATGAAAACAATCATGAAGAGCTTGATTTAGAGATTCAAAGGGTCAAGAAACAGATTGAAGCCCTAGAAGCTACCTATAGTGAAGCCCAGTCCGGAGTGGATATGGGAACAGTCAACAGCTCAAGGATTGAAATATCTAGCCTTCAAAACCAGATTGAAAATGCGACAAGAGAAAAAGAGCGAATAGAGACACTTTATAATGAAGGTGTTGTTTCAATGGTTGAGCTTGAACAGACAACACAAGTTATCGACGGGCTCAATACTCAGTTGCAGATGGCACAAAACAGCTATAGTCAAGCGTCAAGAGGCCTCTCCCGAAATATGCGGGAAAAATACGAAGCTGAAATCGAAGCCTTACTTCTATCCATTGATCTTTTGGAACAAAGTCGACAAGATGGAGCGCTTTATGCCGATATTGAAGGGGTCGTCACAGAACTTAATACCTTTGAAGGTGATAAACCTTCTGCCGGTATGATGCTGATTGAACTACAAGATCCGACAGAAAAAATAGTGCTGGTTGATTTTATGATGGAAGATGCGATACGCATTGATTCGGACATGATGGCTCAAGTTAGCGATCGTCAGTTGGAGATATATATCGAGGAGTTAAGGGTTGATCAAGTCTATCCGAAAGCCTTTGAAACAGTATCTGAACTTGGTGTTAGGGAAAATAGACAAACAGTAGCTATTGGATTACCGGCATCGGCTTCTGACCTTGACTTTGGAACCCAAGTAGAAACTATGGTCCTTGTCGAACCACCTAGAGAGATGTTACTTGTTCCCATGGGAGCAGTCATTCAAAAAGATGGAAAAACCTATGTGAAAGTTCTTGAAGATGATAAACCTGTTGAACGTCAAGTGACAACCGGGATAAGCGTCGACAAGTATATTGAGATTACAGATGGCGTCATAGAAGGCGATCACGTATTGATTAATTATCAAGAAGACTAAATGATTGGAAGAGGTGAATCCTATGATTAAGGTCAAAAACTTATACCATTCCTATAATAAAGATGATATCTATGCAGTCAATGATATCAGTTTTGAGATTGAAAAAGGTGAGATATTTGGATTTTTAGGCCCATCTGGTGCCGGAAAATCAACAACACAAAATATTTTAGTTGGATTATTACAGTTGCAGCAAGGTCAGGTCGAGGTGGCAGGATATGATGTCAAGCACATTAAGGACAAGATGTTTAATAAGATTGGCATGTCCTTTGAACAATCCAATGTATACAGCAAAATGTCCGGTCTTGAAAACCTTGAATTTTACAGAAAACTCTTTGATGTTAAGACCAGAGACCCTAAGGAACTGATTAAACTTGTCGGCCTTGAAGGAAAAGAACACGTTAAGGCAGGTAAGTATTCTAAAGGGATGAAGCACCGGCTAACCTTTGCAAGATCCATGATTAATAATCCGGAGATGTGGTTTTTAGATGAACCCACGACAGGTTTGGATCCATCCATAGCAGCCGGAATTAAAGACATTATTCGACAAGAAAATGATAAAGGAGCAACGGTCTTTTTGACAACCCATAATATGTATATTGCGGATGAACTTTGTGACCGTGTAGCTTTTGTGGTTGACGGTAAGATTCGCCTCATTGACTCACCCAAAACCTTAAAACTCAAATACGGAGAAAAATTGGTGGATGTGGAGTATATACAAGACGATCAATTAATCAAAGACAGTTTTTCGACCGTTGAGCCGTCTGAAAAAGCTAGACTCATGGAGGTCATCGACCATCATGACATACAAACCATGCACACTAAGGAAGCAACCCTTGAAGAAATATTTATCAAGGTAACCGGAAGGGGTTTGGTATAGATGAAACTCTGGTACAGTTTTTCAAAAGAGCTCAAGTTATCTTCAAAAAGCTGGTACTTTTATCTAGAACTGGTTATGGCCATTGTCCTGCTCGTCGTTCTTCTCTTTGTTGTGCCGGAAGATTTTGATAGTAAGGGCAAGGAATATATGTATCTTGACCTTCCCCAAGTTGTTCAAGATAACTATAGGAAAAATCTCCTCGAAGACGATGTGGATGAAGCGGTGGAGTATGTTGAGCTTGAGGCAGATGATGCGCTTTTTCCAGCCACGCTTTATGAAACCGAGGAATCCAAAGTTTACCTTTTGGAGAGTAAGATAGCTCTAGATGCTATCACGGAGTCAGAGCGGGTACCGACAGTTTATGTCCATGTCAATGACCAGAATCAGATTGTATTTACCTATTATCTGCAAGGTTATGAAACGCAAAAACTTCAGAATCTATTAGGCGTCTTTCATAATCGACTAGCCGGTCATGATGTGATTGAAGCTTATTCGGATCAATTGGAGGTCAGGCGCCTATATCAAAACAGCCAGCCACTGAATGATCGAGAGAATATTTTGCCGGTTTTTCTGACTTTTAACGGTAGCTTGATGAGTCTGTTTATGATTGCAGCCTATATTTTCCTAGACAAGGGTGAAGGCATTATCAAGGCCTATGCAGTGACTGCCTCCTCTGTCTGGCATTATTTATTGAGTAAAATCGGTGTGATTATTACAACTAGTATCTTTACGACGCTAATTATAACGATACCCATTATGAGGGGCCAAGCAAACTATCCCATGCTACTTTTGTTTTTATTCACATCAGGATTTTTTGCTGCAGCTCTGGGACTTCTCTTAACAAGCTTTTATGACGATATTGTTGAAGCCTTTGGTGCCATGTACATCGTCATTGTGATTATGATTATGCCCAATATCTCGTATTTTACACCGAGTTGGGATCCGGACTGGGTCAAAGTTATACCTAGTTATGTGATGCTTCAAAGCTTCAAAGATATTATATCGATTGGAGGTAACATGACCTATGTACTTGTTGCCTCAGCAGGATTCTTGTCATTAGGCATAGGGCTTTTTGTACTGGCGACTTATCGATTTAAAAAGACCTTGTCCTTGTAGGGGGTGCGTATATATGTTAAAAAAAATATTCATTATTTTTTGGAGAGACGTCAAAGTCAGTGTCCGTAATTTTATTACCCTCTATATTTTGGTCGTACCCATTATTTTTGCGATTATGATTAACGTCTTTTCCCCAGGTATTAATGATACAACCGTTGAAATCGCATTGCTAAAAGGGGAAAACCCACAGCAAAGTGACTATCTTAAGCAGTTTGCTCAGGTTGAACTTCTCGACAGTTTAGAGCTAATAGAAGAACGGGTGCGAAAACGAGACAATATTGTAGCGATCTTACCCGGAGCATCAGAAGATTATTATATCTTGACCCAGGGAAATGAACCGGACTATATCGTAGATTACGTTAAAAATCTGGCTACTTTTGAACATTTTGAACTGGCAGTCGAAGACTCCATGGCTGAAATCGTTGACTTTGGTCGGGAGATTCCGCCACTCAAAAAACTCATGGTCAATGCAGGAATTATCTTCATATCCATCCTAGGGGGCATGATTATTGCCTTAAACATCGTGGAAGAAAAAACAGACCGTACCATTCGGGCCATCCACTTATCGCCTGTATCACGCATAGGCTTTATTGCCGGCAAAAGTTTAATCGGCGTAGTCGTTCCCGTCGTAGGAAGTATCCTGCTTCTGGTGATCACAGGCTTTCGGGATATTAACTTTTTGCATGCACTCATCATGGTGTTGACATCATGCATCATCAGCGTCCTTGTAGGCTTTATAGAAGGTATTAACAATGATGATGTTATGAATGCAGCCGGCAACATGAAACTACTCTTCATGCCCTTATTTGGGTCTATTGCGGCTCAAGAACTTCTAGCAGATAAGTGGCAAAAACTGTTTTACTGGATTCCCTTCTACTGGACCTACAAAGGCAATGACCTGGTCCTATCCGGTCAAGGCGATTGGCTTGATATTATGACCTATGCAGGTATTGTCTTTGGAATCAGTATGATGGTACTCTTCATCTTGGCACCTAAAATACGAAAAGGATTAGAATAAGGAGGAAAAAATTATGACAATATGGGCAATTTTAGCATTTGTGTATTCAGCAATAGTAATTATATTAACCGTAACAAAACCACCGGCCATCTGGAAGATCAAAAAAATCCAATGGTTTGAAAAACACTTAGGTGTCAAAGGCACAGAAATCTTCTTCTACATCTGGGCACTGGCTTTTCTCGTGCTAGGAGTTTGGCTGCTGACACGCTGAAGCGCTTGAATATGATGAAAAAGAAAGGTATAATGGATATAAGTTAAATCTTACAGATTTCCTAAGAAAAGAGATGGATAGTAATGTTATTGAATGAAAACAGTAATTATTTAAGGTTGATTCGTGAGACTGAGAGTGTTAGCAAAGAAGATTATTTGAAATTAGAAGAAGATATTTTTGAAGACATGTCTTTAGAAGAAATATATGACCATGCAAAAGAGCATTGGGAATTACAAGATAAAAAGTCATAAATCAAAAAGCATATCACGATATGGTGAAGCAAAAAGGGTGAGACAATTGAAGTTTGAAAGTTTGAAGAAAATAATTAATAGTGGAGAAAGCATTACTGTAGAGTTTAAGGAGAGTAAAAAGAAACTGAATAAAGATGTGTATGAGTCGGTATGTGCATTTTTAAATCGTCATGGCGGTCACTTATTTCTTGGAGTTACAGATTCGGGTGATATTGTAGGAGTTGATAAAGGTTCTGTAGATCAAGTGAAAAAAGATTTCGTTACATCGCTAAATAATCCACAGATGCTTAATCCTACGTTTTACCTTGCGATAAATGAGATTGAAGTGGATGAAAAAATCATTCTATACATTAATATTCCTGAGAGTTCACAGGTACATCGTTGTAAGGGGAAGATATTTGATCGTAACGAAGATGGCGATTTTAATATTACAAATAATACAAATCTAGTATCTAGATTGTACATTAGGAAACAAAGTACATATACTGAAAATAGGATATTTCCATTTGCCAAACTGGAAGACCTAGAATCAGAATTATTTACAAAGGTTAGGAATTTAACTGGAAACCAGAAAGACAATCATCCGTGGGCTTCAATGAAAGATATAGAGATACTAAAAAGTGCAGGTCTTTATTTAACGGATCCTAATACTGGCAAGCAAGGTATTACACTTGGTGGCATCTTAATCTTTGGTAAAGAAGACTTGATTCAGGCAGCTTTACCACATCATAAAACAGATGCCATATTACGACGAGAGAATTTGGATCGATATGATGACCGAGATGATATCCGGGTTAACTTAATTAGAAGCTACGAAAGGCTAATGCAGTTTATCGGAAAGCATCTCAATGATAAGTTTTATCTTGA
>CAZVKG010000078.1:0-16580 GCA_964627665.1 uncultured Eubacteriales bacterium
AGGTATTTTTCTTTGTCAATCATTTGACCTATTTAAAGTATACAGGAAGCTCTCACTTCTTTTAAAAAACTTCGACCTATTGGAACTTCGTGTTTTACACTATTGAGTTTAATTTTCTTTGAATCAAACTCAATTTTTTCAACATAATTCAAGTTAATGATAATTGATTGATGCACCTGCATAAAATAGGCTTCATCTAACAAGGGTTTAAACTTTTTCATGGGCATGCGCATATATTCAATTTTATCTTCTTTGGTTATGATTACGATTCTACGATTAAAATATTCGACATATATAATATCCTTCATATCAATTAATTGAGTGAAATCTTTGAATTTCAATGCTAACTTTTTTGCTTCATTTTTATATGTTTCGTCCAGAAAATCAACCAGTATTTTTTGAAGGACATTTTTAACATCTTCTTCTGAATAAGGTTTTAAAATATAGTCATAACAATGAATTTTGCGAAATGCTTCCATCTCTTTTGTTGGCATAGCCGTAATAAATATAATTGGTGTGAATTGATATTTTTTTATTTGTCTTAACCGTTTAGCTAACTCTATTCCCGAATAATCCTCTACCTGAATATCTAATAAAAATGCACTGATATTGTTTGATATTGAATATTCATAGGCTTCACTTGCACGGCTTGTTTCAAAAAATTCCAATGTCGGATTGATTCTAGATGCTATTTCAAGTAAGTGCCTCCTACAAGAAATATTATCTTCCAACAATAAGATTTTCCCCATATTATCCCTCTTCCTCACTCATAAAACGTCAAACTTGATATTACATTTTTTTGTTATCCTTACAATTATAACTTATCTTATCAAGATTTTCCACTTATTTATATGGAAGTAAGACAAGTTCATGGTCTTGGATCATCATGATTTGATTGGCTACAGACTCTACAAATTGCCGGTCATGGGAAACAAATAATAATGTTCTGTCATAGTCTTTAAGAGCTTCCTCAATAACTTCAAGACTTGAAATATCCAGATAATTGGTCGGTTCGTCTAAGATTAACATATTAAAGTCCTCAAGTAATATCTTTGCAAAGGACACTTTAACAAGTTCGCCGCCGCTTAAAACGTTCACCGGTTTATATACTTTTTCACCTCGAAAGAGTAGGCGTGCTAGCAGAAGACGCGCTATGGTTTCAGAATATATGCTCGATTGCATAACATTATCTAATATTGTTAAGTTCGGATCTAGAATATTCAATTCCTGATTAAAGTATCCAATCTTGGCCGAAGGCGCTTTTTTGATTCCCGGTGCATTGTCTAGTATCATGTTGATTAATGTGCTCTTGCCGGATCCATTGGGACCGACTAGGGCTATCTTTGCTCCGTTTTCAATTTTAAAGTTTGCATCTTTAAAGATGGTTTTGTTATTAAAGGATTTATTGATATTATTGCCCTCAACTAAAAACTTGCTGTGTATCTGACTGGCCGGCAAGATATCTAGCTGTATTTTTTTATCTTCCTCCGGCTTTTCTTTTATTTCAAGGTGTTCCACTCGAGACCGTACGCTTTTGACCGCATTATCCAGATTCGCTTTTGCTTTTTGCCCACCCATTTTATGTAGCCGTGCTTCGGAGTTACCCATGCGCTTGGGTGTACGCTTTACTTTTTGACTTGCTTTCTTTTTCTGCTTCATCACAGATTCCAAACGTTTTTTCTCGTCTATATATGCCTTATATTCACGGTAGGCAAAGTTACGTTCCTGATCTTTTTGTTCCTTATAATCTGTATAGTTTCCCTTATAGCTTTTAATCTTACCGTCTTCGACCTCAATAATATGATTACATATACGATTCAATAAACTTCGGTCATGAGAAATAATTACCAAAGCACCTTGATATCGCAACAAAAAGGCTTCCATTAATTCAATACTGTCAACATCTAGATTACTTGTTGGTTCATCTGCAAAAATAATCGCATTTCTATCATCAAAAGCCGCTGCCACTTTAAATCTTGTCTTCTCGCCACCACTCATAGATGGACTCCAGTTAGGATCCACCTTAAATTTTGATGCCATTTCATAGCTAATATATTTTACTTCCGGATCCTGAAGCTGTGATATATAGCCTATATTTCCTTTGACTTTTATCGTTCCTTCATCCGGCTGAATATGCTGGCTCAATAAATTAATCAAGGTTGTCTTGCCTGCTCCGTTGGCTCCCACAATCCCAATGCGGTCTTCTTGATAGATTTTCAAGTCATCAATTTCAATGATTTGACGTTCTCCATAATACTTTTTGATCTCTCTACATTCAATTAATTGCATAAAAATTCCTCCCTAGTATATAGAGAGGACAGTATTATTGCCTCGGATAAAGCTTGACTTTAAAAAGCTATCCAAAGCTGCAAATAGTCTATAATTGTATAATAAGATACCTTTGCGTACGAAATACTATCCACTCATAAAATTAAAAATATAATTAAAGTGAATTATAACTTCATTCGCAAGGTACCTCCTTTTTATAAAATCATTGGTGTTTCTTCTATTTCATATTATATGATTTTGAAAATATTATGTCAACCTTTCAGGAAAAGTTTACAGATTTTCTTTGATTGTTTGAATTAACTCTGCATATTCCTCATCCGACAGATACACACGGTCCGGATTCATTGCAAATGTTGTGCACCATTCAAATTCATCTTGATATTTGGGGACCAAGTGAAAATGCAGGTGTTTTCCATTATCTCCATATGCACCATAATTGATTTTCTCAGGTTTAAAGGCTTTATGCAATGCCTTAGCCACCTGATTGACCTCTGACATAAATTGATTTCTTTCATCATCATTTAAATCCACGATTTCACTCACATGTTTTTTGTGCGCAACGATAACGCGCCCTTTATGACTCTGCTCTTTAAATAAAATAAGCATGGAGCTCTCTAGATCACATATTTTAATACCAAATTTATCTAGCAATTCACCTTGAACACAATATCCGCAATTATTATCTTTCATTTCTTTATCTCCTCTGTTTTTTAATGTATGTTCTATTCAGCTTGTGTATATATTTCTTAATCTCCTTAGAGGATTTTTTATTGGTGCAATCAATGAGATCTTTGACCACTCAAAGCTTGCCCTTTGGATTGCTGCCATCATATCCATCCTCTTTTTTGTGGCGGGCCATCTCCCTACTAACTTCGTTGAATGGATGGATTTGCTTATTCCTACTATAGCTTATACACTTATGTTTTTGTCGACCAAACGATTAACGGCTTCTATTGTAGCACACGGACTGTGGAACACTTTGGCTGTTGTTTTGATTTATATTATTTATGTCCACTAAGATGTGAATACCTTCAACAAATGCGATTTAGCGTTGATAAGCCAAGCAATAGCGATAGAGTAACCCAGTATTGGAGAAATACCATATCCCATTAATGGAATCGGGAAATTACCCACTCGTGTAGAAAGCAAAACCACTATGAAATATAGGCCGAGACATCTTGAAAGTAATTTAGCGTTTTGCGGTGGAAATAAGATAAATGGAAAGGGCAATATCACAAGTGATGCGATTCCTATGGCAAACCATACTATACCCATTTCAGCTACCATTTTAAGAATATCTTCAACATAAGCTACCGGAGGCAATGTATCCAAATATATCCATGAAAAAATTGTAATTAGAAAAAACACACCCAAAACACTATAGCGTACGCTATTGTTTTTTATATTATTAAACAGAATAATAGCCATGGGAATTATAAAAGCTGTCGTTTGAGAAGCGTCTGGCTGTAAAGCAAGTAATAGTGACACTCCTATTGAAATAATAAGAGAAATCCATCCGTTTGTTTTTTTCGAGATTCTCCATATGCCTATAATTAAAATAGGTACAACGATGCTTGCTATGTATAATCGAATCGGCCCAACAGCCACCCATCTATGTACACCTTCAAAACCCGAATCAAAAAAAGTAAGTAACAAAAGTACGATTGATATTGGGATTGTAAACTTATTTTCAATAATTTCAGGTTTTTTTAGTATGAGATAGATCAGTAACACAGCTAATATAAAACCGAAAATATTTTGACTCCAAATAATTATTGGGACGTCATTTGAGTGCATTGCCAATACCCCGATTATAATTGCCGGCAATAGAATAAGATATAATTGGCTTTTAGCAAGTATCCAACGTATAATATGCACTAAAAGCAAAACACTTATCAGCGCAAAGGATGCATATAATAAAACCCATTTGGCTAGTGTAGAAATAGCGGCTATATTGCCTAGCCATAATATTTTGACCGGAAACATAACCATAACGATAGTGATGAAGATGTTTTCTAAAAAGTCAAATACTGTAGCTAAGATCGGTATCCAATGTATTTGCTTGAGCCAATTGCTTCTAAATGATTTCGACAACTGAACACTCAGTGAAAATAAAAAGAATAAGTATACTAATGGCCAAACCACATCAAATGTCCATCTTAGCAATACATAGTTACTACGGCCATCTTCACCATAACTTTCTGCAATCCGATACAAATCAGCTCCGCTGTAGAAGAAACTTGTATCCGGAGATCCTAGACCGCCTACTACCTCCTCTGTATATGCTGAAACATTCGGTAACACGACTGCTATAAACAAAACAAAGAGGATTCCCGAAATTATAACGACTTTCCAATTGATTCTTTTTGTTATGTAATCTTTCAAAATACACCTCCATCCGGGATGAATTTTCATACCATTGAATTTTTATTCGGTCATTTTTTTATTTATTAAAAAGCTTTCAATTTCCTTGGCTTCCACGGCTTCACTAAAATAAAACCCTTGATATATTTGACAACCCATTTTTTCTAAAATTTCCAATTGTTTAAGCTCTTCAACACCTTCTGCGATTAAGTCTAAATCATAATCTTTGGCTAAGGCAATAATCGATTTTACAATTTTATATGAATCATGGGTAATTCTAGAGATTAAATCAAAATCGATTTTAATCGTTGTTACGTCAAGTTTACTTAGATAGGTCAATGAAGAATATCCCGCTCCGAAATCATCAAGAGCAATACCTACACCTGCATCTCGAAAAATCTTAATAACATCAATCGCTATATCAATATTTTCTATTTTTAGTCGCTCTGTTATCTCGATTTCTAAATATTCAGGATTGATTTCCATCGTTTCCATTAATTGTAATATTTTTTCTGCTAGTTCACGACGAAATTGTTTGGCCGATATATTAATACTAATTTTTAGTGGTATCTCCATTGCTTTCCATGCTTTAAGTTGGTCTAATACATTAGATATAACAAAGTCATCTATCCGATCGATAAGATTATGCTTTTCTGCAATAGGAATAAATATACCCGGAGATATCCAGTCTCCATTAGCTTCTTGCCACCTAATCAGTGCTTCAACTCCAATGATTTTCCCGGTTGCAATCTCCACCTGGGGTTGATAATACATTTTTATTTGATTATCCGTCAAGGCTGTGATGAGTTTTTCTTCAAATTTAATCTCATCGTAATATTGCTTACCTACATTTTGATTATACATCTGAATCCGATTTTTACCGGTTTTTTTTACATAATACATAGCTATATCCGTATATTTAATAATATCATCATAACTGTTACCATCCTGTGGATAAGCACTTATCCCAATACTACAGGATACATCAAATCTATTCGCTTCGACTAAATATGGTTTTTTTAGTTCCTTCATTAAGGGTTCCAACAAATTCGTCAGATTCTCTTGTAAATACTGTTCGTTAATAAGGAGAATAAATTCGTCCCCACTCCATCGATATACTTGTAATGCTTTGTTTTCAAAAGATACAAGTCTAGACGCAATTTGTTTAAGTAAGCGATCTCCTACCGTATGCCCTAATGTATCGTTAACATTCTTAAAATCATCTATATCGATAAATACAATATTGAATTTTTTATTGTTGCTAATAAGATTTTCGAGTTTTTTGATTAAAGCTCTTCTATTCTTAAGTGAAGTCAGTGTATCCGTATATACAAGATCCTGTACTTGATTGGACAATAAATAGTTTTTATAAAAACCATTTATAATCGTAAATGCAATTAACAAAAATATGAGTAAACTCGTTCCTAGGTTTATGAATAGTTCACGTTTTTGTTCATTATAATACATATCTGAGTAATCCGAGGTCATAATCCAGTGATCATTTAAAAAAGTAATTTCTTTTTTGAGAACTGGATTTTTATGCTCAATATCCTTCCCATAAAAAACGTCACCCTTTTCTGTGGCAAGTGAAATATTAAGCTTGGAATAATTCCCTTCAAGATTTAATTCATCTAGTATGGCATCCATATCAACAACAATATTAATGAGGCCCCAATAACTCTCTCCCTCCATTATCGGCGCTCTTACAATTAATCCCAAGCCACCTTGGCGTAATTCATATGGCCCGCTAACAACGATTTCATTTGTCTTCATTGCTTGCTTAATATCCCTTCTCACGGTTTCTCGTTCATCCCTTGCAAGATTATGGCCAATGGTTGCTTCATTCCCCTCAATAGGAAAAACAAATTGCTGGATATTATTTGGTGCAATCGAAAAATTCTTTATGTTATCCATTGATTTTTGCACTTCATTAGAAAATGCGTTGAAACTTTCATCGGTAATTCCAGTATTTATCTGTGAGGCAGTAAACCCTTTTAAGGCATATATAAATATTGTTGTTTGATTTATGGCTGAATGAATACTGGTTTCTGCTTTAAGAAATTCTTCTTGAGCATTAATTTTTTTATTTGTTGTAATATAATTATATTGAAAATGCGCGAAAATTCCCCAAGCAAAAATTATAAAAACAATAACAATTATATATTGTACTATTTTTTTTTGATTAGTAATCATTGGTTTCCCTCTCTGATAAATTCTGTGGTTTCATGGAAATCAGTTTGCTTCTAATTTAACACTCATTGCCTTAACCCATTCTTCATCCATTTTAGACAGCCTTTTTTTCTTCAGATTATTTCTTAATATCCAATGAATATGTTTATTTTCCTCAACAGAAAGATTTTCGAATATTATCTTTCCCTCCTCCGGAGCGTGAACTATTGCGACACTCAATCCATAACCAAGTGTTTTTTTCAAAGTCCCTTGTGCTTCTGTGAGTTTTTCGGATATCTTATTGTAACTCAATATTAATTCCACTAATATATGTAGGATTTTAGGCATATTATTGTATTCCTTCAGTAATTTAGGCTCACATAGGGTCGCAACTACCGCACGTTGCTCATATGCATTTCCGTCTAACCATCCTATCAGTTCTTCAACAACTTCCTCCATATTAACCACTGCTATTTCTTGAAATCCTATTGCAACAGCTTCTCTTACTCTCCAACTCTTATGTGAGGCATATTTTCTCAAGTGACTTGCTGCCATTTTAATTTCCCTTGTTTTTGAAACACCATAGGCAACAATTCCACACATTAACACAAATTCATCAGGGGAATTAGATATGTCTGCACTATCATATTTAAAACATTCTGCTATTTCTTCATTTGAACAATTATAGGCAAACTTATATAATAAAGTAAGATTACCTCTTGGGCCGGGTAGACCGGAATTATTATACAGCTCTTCAATTTTTTTCATCGCCATCTCCATTTAACCTTCACTAGATTCAATATTATTTCCTTCTTGCTAAACACTTACTAAAGGATACGCCATCCTTTTCAAAAGTATACGTACTCAATACTGTATCAATGTCCGTCCAAAGATCTTCTAAAAACTGTTCTTTGTCATTCTTATACCAATTTTTCAAGCATTTGACCATGTTCTTTTCGGTTTTTACAAACAGGTGGTTTTCAGCTACAAAATTTTCGAATGCATTTACATCTATTGGAATATTCATAATTTTACACCTCAAGTCTCTCCACTATTTATATCTCAAATACAGTATCAAAGTAGACCTCAACGCCATTCTTATGGATCAGAATATATTCTAAATCCAAATTATCACGAATCAGATATATCAGCATATTATCTTTCAATCTTTCATCTGAATAATCTTCTGAAAAGTGTTCATTAAAAAATATATCTAATTTTCCTTCTGATAATTCTGCATGGACATCACTAAAATAGCCAGCTTCTTCACCTGTCTCAACGCTCCTGTTGCTTAGCAATAGATAGTGTTTACCATCACTATTGATTAAGTAAATTCCACTTTCAATAATATTCTGGTCGATATAGCTTTCCACTTCATTATCCAAATCATTGAATTCAATTTTCTTAATCAAATAATCAGCATCGGGCTCATCATCTGCACAAGCTGTGACAAGCAATAACATAACGACAATAAGTAAAATTCTCATCTTCTGCATTTCATCTCCTCTTAATGATTATCCTCTCTATGCTTGGCAATATAAATATCTAGTGCAATCAAGGATTTTTTCAATACCTTAATAAGCAAAAATAAGCAATATAGTCCGGCAATAATCAAACCTATAAAAACCACTAACGAAATAAGCTGAAAAATCATTTGTATTATTGTTTCCGTACCGTATCCTAAAATTCTTGTCCTCATATCTCTCCCTCTTTCCTAAAATCTTTTAATCTAGTATACTTCTCTATCTATTCTATATAAAACATGACATCTTAGTGGATGGTCTACATCTATGTTGGGATGAAAAAAACTGCCTTGATACTTTAGTCCGATTTTTTCCATTACTTTTATTGACGGTCTATTCAGCTTAGCCGTAAAGGAATATACATTATCCAATTTTAGTTGTTCAAAACCAACTTCAAGACATTTTTTCGCCCCTTCGGTCGCATACCCTTTATTCCAAAACCGTTGATCAAGTCTCCATCCTATTTCGACACAGGGCGTAAATTCAGCTTCGAAAGTGGCTGTATGAAATCCTATAAATCCCATGAATTCACGGGTTGATTTAAGTTCGATTGCCCACAATCCAAAACCGTAACGCTCAAAATGTGCATTGATTTTTTCAATAAAGGCATCGGACTCTTCTCGACTCAAGGTCTTGGGAAAGAATTCCATAACTTTACTATCTGCGTTCATTTTAAAAAAAGGTAGCTGGTCTCCGGTATTCCAAAATCTAAAGCCTAATCGTTCCGATTCAAATTGATATATTTGATTCATCTTTTCCTCCAACAGCTGCTTGCTAAAATTCCGCTCACTAATTTTTGTTTTTTTGCGTTGCCGCAATAAATTGCAGAAGATTTCCCTTTTACTTGTAATTCAATCTTATACAAAAAACTCTCCGTGACTTCATCAATATCTTGGTAGTAATACTTCACTCCTGAGCAGACTAAGTACTGCTTCGTTTGAAATATTGAAGCTTTCATTATATTCGGAATAAGTATTACACCCATGGTAATTGAAAAAAAGCTGAGTAAGTCATAATTGGTCATAAATCCAATCCAAAAGAGAATTTGACTAATAACAACAAGGACTATTTTCACTATTATCTCCTTAGTGCTTGGTGAATACATTTTTTCCATACATGTATCCTTCATCCGATGGTATATCAGCACTTCTTGAATGCCTCGTCCAACATAGTAAATCCATATTCCCACATAAATATACATAAAGTATTGATTTCTTAATAGTTGAACCGATTCATTATATGCATACGTTCTTTCGTTCATTAAATACACTCCTATAACGAGAATGTACACATAAAAAATCATTAAAAAAATGACCTTTTCTCTAATTTTTATTATTCGCTCCATTGTTCTCCCCCTATCAAGGCTTTATTAAACTTTCTAAAAACACTTTATCTGAAGTCGCAATGACTTCACCTGTTTCCAATCTCCAAACAAATTCATCCATACTCCGATTAATCATAATCGTATGCGTACTTTTGATACGTTGAATATCGCCACGATTATTAAAGAAAGAAATCAGCTGATATTGATAACTTCCATTTTTTCTATCATACCAAGTGATATTTGCAATGATATGATCCTCCGTTGTTTCACTTAGGTAGGGCACTTCAAACCTTCCCCAAAAACTATCCGGTTTAAATAGATTCGGATAGTATTTTCCTTCGATATTCACAGATATATCTTCTGTTCTAATTCCGTCAATATAAACACCTGCTTCAACTGTGTGATTAATCACTTTATGATTAAGGATATCATTATAGTCAAGGACCAGCCATAGTGTGCAAATTATTAAGAGTCCAATAATAAATTTTCCTAAATAGCTACTGATTTTTTTCATACTCACCTCATCTTTGTCTCGCATTTTTGGTGTACTATTTGCTTACACTCACAAATAATATAAAACTTAATACTTTTCTTTTGAATAAAATACTATTGATACTTTATCCTCTTGCGGCATTTCAGTTATCATTTGGCCATATAAGTTAACGTTATTCGCAACAAAAAAGTTTATATACACGCAAGGAACTTCTGTTTTTCCATCATAATACTCCTTTATTGTGGTTCCGTTCGGAGCATACGCCTGAATATAATTGGCAAATCCATCATCAATCTCGCTTAGGTCAGGGCTGTTAATTATAACATCCGAAATCCCATTTATCTTTTCGATATTTTGCCTAATCAAAGCACTTTCTTTCTGAATAACATTGATTAAAAGAATGGATGCTTTATTCGTTTCTGTATCAAAATGATAATAAATTGCCGGAGAAAGATCATCGTTATTATTTTCTTCTACACCTCCAAAATACATACTTGCTTTGTTATTTGTAAATTCAGATTTTAATTCAATTAAGTTATAGGAATTCTGTCCTATATATAAATATGGGTGCTCTATTCCCGGAATCTTTGTATAATCGGAGTTAAGCACTATTTTTTCTGTCGAAAACATGTCTTCTTGAACATTATACGTGATTATTGTCGGAAAGTCCCATGGATAAGTCCAAAAACGCTCTCCTGTTTCTAACATACAAAGTTGATTTTGAGTATTATCAGTAAAATAAGCATATTCTTCTTTCAATTTGCCTATAAGATTAATGTATCCATCAGTATCTCCATTTTTAAAAATATCCTCATTATACATATGTGGATATTGAGATTGTATATTAAAGAGCACTGTTTTATCACTGCTTTCGTTATACAGACAATACGACGGACCACCACTACCAGGCCAACTAATCAAATAATAATCTGTATCTTCAATTTGAGTGGACTTAAAATCGTCATCCGAAAAATCACTTGGTAAATCCGAGACAATGCTCGACACTTTTTCTCGATAGATATTTTGTGATAAGTCTTTTGTTTCGTTGATTTCTGTACGGTCTTTGAAATTACCATTTTCTATACTTTGCTCTGTACTAGTGCAACTTGAAAGTATAAATATTGAAATAATTAATATTATCCATTTCTTAAACGACTTATTATGTGCTTTCATCATATTTTGCGCTTTCCATAAGCACTTTTTTGAGCACTAAATATAAGTTTAACTATTTCGTCCGCTATGCGTAGATTACGACATTTGATTATATATGTATATCCATTTTTAAAAACAAATTTCAAACTAGTCCGATTAACCTTAGTAACCTTATCTACCTGATTGATTTGAATTCTACGCGCATTATATATAAGATCATCAGCTGAAATATAAATTGTATCTCTAATTAACCAGACTATCGTCAAACAACAACCCGATAACAAAAATAATATTGATGCATTTTGTAATACTATCAACACAATCATTCCAGCTATTTGAAAACTCAAAAAAATCATAACATATATTTTCTTTTCCCACTTGCTTATAATCTCTATCTTCTTGTATTTAACGGATTTATTCAACCATAATTTAATAACAAAATATTCGCCTATAATTATTGCAAACCCAGTAACAACAAAATAATAGATTGCTATAGAAATCAAATCTAACGTTCTTCCGGAATAATTGCGTATAGCTAAATAATATCCGGGAAATGAAACTGCCAATAAAATCCCATACCCTATTACTGTATTTTTTACTGTGAAAATCCTCTTCATCCTATCTCCCCTCTTTATTACTAATTAATTACAACAAAACAATATGACCTAACCGGTTTCAGTATCAAGAATAATCTGTTACCGTTAGTTTGATTTTCTTATTCCATATATATTTTTACTTATATCAATTCATATCCGGCTTCTCCAACAAAAACGCCTTGACCATCATCAATTCTCAGTATTTTGCAATCATTTTCCATTTCGTATTCTGCTGCGATTTCTTCAAATCTGTCAAATTTACTCAAGTATCGTGTGTAATGTGGTAATATTTCTATATTTGTTAAACTCATGCCTGTCAAGTCATTGAGTTTTGTTTCATCATTCATCTCAGGCGTGCATTTGTCTATTAGGTTGATATTCTTTTGCATCACGGCTGAACCAGAGCTAACACCTATAATGATTTTTTCACTTTCCAATTTTTTCATTATTGTATGGCATCCTGATTTTCGCATTGACTTTAACAAGTAGAATGGATTTCCTCCTAAAAATTCAATGACATCATAATCAAACAATTTCTCTGGTTGATCATCGTCTATATCACAATAATCGACTGTTAAGCCTAAATTCAACAATTCTTCTGTCAATCCAGGAATATGATAATCCTTTTCTTTATAATATTGTGAGGCTGTTGTTACTATAACAGCTGATTTTCTCCCTTCAAGCAGAGAATATACTTTTTCAATTAACTTTTTAGACGTTAATCCATTTGATGTTAATATAAGCATATGTTATCCTCTCCAATAAGATACCATTTTTTCTTTTCCATAATTAATGTGATTATTTCGCTCGATGATACTATAAACTAGATTCCCGGGTGTTATGTTACGTAAAAGCTTCAACGCCAATTGGATGATTATTAAGCCTCTTAAAATCTCCAGTCCGGTCCGCTTATTCCTCCCAAGTTCTACCCTAATGTTTATTCATTACTTATATTCGTTTCTCTCAATATAAATATTGACCGCTTTAGTTGCTCTTATGCAAAATGCAATAACAGCGATGTACATAACATATTCCAAAATTGCACCTATTATTCCTGCTCCCACTAGTCCAGTTGTAAAAAAATTCATTCGCTTCTCCTTCTCTTATCTACTAACTTGAATTATCAAATTACATTTATATGCTCATTTTGTAATTTCTGATATGTTTCCCAAAAATAAGACCGCCGGATACATTTCATATCCATCACCAATTTCATAAAGTTCTCTAATCGATTCATCAACACTCCATAGACACGACCAATTTGCGGGTCTAGAACTCGATATTTCAGTCATTGCCTTTGTTTGTATATCATTTATCTTGTTAATGTCAATTTTAATATCTTCTTTTTTACTCGTTCTGATGTAAATAGGTAGCACTTGTAAGGTTATTCTAAAAATTCCTTTTGCATATTCTTTCTGTACATTCAATTCAGATTGCAAAACGTCAAGTTGATTACATGCCGTTTGCCAATCATTTTTGACTGATTGTCTGAGTTTTCCATTTCTATATGAAATAAATCCATGTTTCAATTCAATATAAAAATTATAATCCTTATATAAGCACCAATAATCTACCCACCCATGATTATCTTCAATCATTTGATTGTTCATCAATGACCATTCCCTACTAACAGCGGATTCCACCAAAAATGCATCTGAAACATTATCTAATGCGGGAACCAATATGGTATTTAATTGACGTTCTCTATATGCAACAGGTGATTGTCCTATTATTTTCATTTGCCGCACACAATTTTCAACCGTTTTTATTGAGACTTCTTTTAAAAATCTCCGGGTGATTCGTTTTCCTTCACCGTCAATGCTCGTATCCAAAAAATAAAATTCACCTATATCTTTATTTTTCATCGTGGTCTCCTTAAAATCTATTTCGAGTTACTTATATCATTTTATCTGATGTGCAAGAGCACAACTCTTGACGCCATATACGACACTATTTATAATATTATTTTGAGGAACTATTGAGAAAAAAGGGTCTTATCAATCCTCCAAGACCTTCAGCTTATTGAAAAGGAGTAAGATTATGAAAGATATTAATTATTATAAAAAAATCAATTATCCCCTTACCGTTCTTCAGGAAGAAGATGGTAGCTATTTCGCAGAATACCCTGATCTCAAAGGCTGTATGACTGCTGCCGATACATTTCAAGAAATATATGCAATGGCCGAAGATGCAAAAATGGCTTGGCTAGAAACTGCACTTGAGAACAACATTCCTATTCCGGAAATTTCAAGTTAAGAATTCCAAAATCACTACACAAAAAGTTAGCTGAAGAAGCAAAAGTAGAAGTATCAGTATGAATTAACTGTGCGTATATCTTCTAAGCAAAGAACTAGAACATATCACAACACATAATATATCGCTCAGAAATGTGCTTTTTCTAATGTTCATATTTTCGAAACTGACTGTTGTATGTCATTCTAACAACACACGAACTATAAATTTTATTTATCGTGTCGTATTTTGCAAAAGTTTTTTTATAAAAGGGATGCGGACATTTTCATTGAGAGACTTAATTATTCTACTTATTGGATAAACTTAAACATTTCAAATTTTCTAACTTCTTGTTAACAGGTCCTAATACACTTGCTGAGCGATATGATAACGTAGCGAAGCTTGCTCCCGCGACTTCGTTCAACACAATATATCCAATGACCCATGTTAAATTTCGTCATTTGCCTGTGTTAACCTTTGACTTATTGCCTTATCTAATAGTCCGTGAATGATTGGTTCCATTCCAATATTGCGAATTCTTGCTGAAAATACCATTGGCCCTAACTCTAAAAAAAGTTTCCCCATAAATTCATCTGCAAAACTACTTGAAATAATTGGTATTCCTTCCCAATCAACTATCACCGGAATCGTCTCTTCTGTCTGCAGAATATTATTAATTTTATGTTTAATCATTCTACCAACTGGTCTGTTCCCAAAACCAGTAGACTCATCTTTCATGGTAAATTTAAATGATTTAGAGTCCTCTGAAAGGTAATTTAATTCTATTATATTTGCTGTCCCACCAGCAACTCCATCAAATTCAAGAGCTGATTCGATACTAAAAGAATCACTATTATCAACAAAATCAGCGCTAACTACGGTTCCATAATAGGGTAAATCCTTATATGAGTTTCTATTAGATTTCCCTTCATAATATGATAATCTACCTTTACCTGAAAGTACAGAAAAACTACCACCTGTTTGCTCAGCAATTCGCAATGTTCCGGCTAATCCATTCCCTTGTCCTATATCATTATTACGAGTTACACCACTTTTAACGGCTTCTCCTATTGCAAGAATATCAGAATTTATATCTGGATAGGATTCATTTAACGAATCCTTTATTCCTCTACCAGAATCAGCAACTGCAAATGCAATTCTATGATTTTGAGGGTATGAACTTAATTGTACAATCCCTCCATCTTCTGAGTTTGAATGATTTAATACATTATCAGTAATTTCGTTAATCGACCATTCTAAAGCTGTTATAATATCTTTATTAAGTTCTAAATTACCAATTACTATATCCATGAATTCGTTAACTAAATCTTGTTGTTCTTGAAATGTTCTAAATCTTCTAGCTGCTAAATGTTTATAATGCATTGTCTTCTGTTCACTAATTTTATCTGGCAATAATAAATGTGCCCAATTAGTATTGAAAAACAGATTTCGTACTTGTATATCATTGGGCAAATCGATTTTGAATTTCATACCTTGTCTCTTATAATAATCAATAGTAGCCAAGAGTGGTATCATTCCATTTGGATATGCGTTTTTTACTCTTCTCATATCCAATCGAATGAAGTCGAATCCTTTATTCATAGCATCTTGCATTTCACTTAAAGCAACCCTGTGGCTAAAAGGATTTACTTTGTTCTGTCTCATAGTTATTCTATTATCTTTTTTTACCATTGAATCCTCCAATCAGAATGATAATATGTCTTCTAATGTCCGTGTTTACGCTATATAGACGAAGTCAACCCGAAAATTACTAAATTCTTTCTAATCAACATATACAATTCTAGAACTATTACTATTAAGCATCATTTCCAGTCTACATATACTTTCTTCTGAAAAAAACTCACTTTTAACAACCTGTTCAAATTTCAATGGTGCTAAAATAATTTCATTATTTAAATAATATCCATAGCCAAAACTATATCCACTAACATTCGATTTAATGAAAATATTTAACGCCCTTGATGTTGAATTATCAGATAGCATAACACACAACTCTTTGGTATCATTAAAATAAAATTTACCCTTAAGTAGGTTAACATTACTTACATCAACAAACTCTTCTCCGTTAATCAGAGACTTAATCGTCACAATAATTTTTTGCTCATGAACCAACTTATGACTAATATAAATTTCGTCTTTCTTATTTGCCATAAAAGTTATTGTTGGTTTTGTAGTAACAATATCCCATAATTGTTCTGCTTGACTTCTGCCTCTTGGATTATTCCTATTACTCATTTTAAACTCTCCTTTAAATAAATAAAATTTCTTTCGTCTAATGTTTCGGGTGTTGCTAATGTGACATCCTTGCTTATTTTTGACATGTCGTCAACACTTTGTTGAACTAAATCGCTACGCGATAGCTTTTTTACCTTTTCTCTAATTACTTTGTATCTTTATTCTAATCCTTTCATGTAAAC
>CAZVKG010000079.1:0-16388 GCA_964627665.1 uncultured Eubacteriales bacterium
TTGATACCTATATTAACTCCGAAGATTTGATTGGAAAACCCATGAAAGGTATGCGATTTAAAGGGACTTGTTGGGTACATGGTCAAATCGATTTTGAACTTCACGATGATTTCCATGACCATGATGATTCTCATAATAATGAAAATGAAGATGATGCGGATCAATAGCCG
Source organism: uncultured Eubacteriales bacterium (assembly GCA_964627665.1). Taxonomy (GTDB): domain Bacteria; phylum Bacillota; class Clostridia; order Lachnospirales; family Vallitaleaceae; genus UBA1351. The sequence goes on from CAZVKG010000079.1 coordinate 171, forward strand.
CATCAACTCTTTGTTTTTACTTTAATTTGTTCTTGTAGCTCAGTAGGATAGAGCGACCGCCTCCTAAGCGGTAGGCCGTGGGTTCGAATCCCGCCAAGAACGTTTGAAAATAAAAAAGAAGGGTAGCTGCCTTGGCAAGTAGTACAGCTTTTTTGTGTAATAATTTGAATAAATATATTTTTATTAAGCCGGTATCCCCGGCTTTATTTATTTATAAACCTTTATAAAAATATTTGCTATTATTCGCACTAAAGAATATAATAAATATATGTGTGAAGAAAGGAGCTCTATATGGAGTTTATGTCTGCAAAAGAAGCTTCTGAAAAATGGGGTATATCCAAAAGACGAGTCCAGATATTATGCGCACAGGGGCGTATAGATGGAGCGATGAAGGTTGGAATTATGTGGGTAATACCACAAGGTTCTATTAAACCGGAGGATAAAAGAAAAAAGTAATAGGGGGTTAAACATCATGAGTAATTTTGATTTTCTAGAATCTCGCTGGGAAGATTTGGCTAAAATTGGAAGGTTGGCAGAACGTAATGTATATGCTGACAGTAATACATGTCTATTCAAATTAGGACTCTTCGCAGAGACCTTAGTTCTATATATGATGGCCTATGATCAGATTGATCTGCCTGAAGGCTGGGACAATACTCAAAACAACAGAATTAGAATATTGAAGCGCTATGATATGTTGCCAAAAGAGATAGACGACACATTATTTGTGTTGCGTAAAAATAGAAATGATGCAACCCATAACAACTATGAATCCATCCAAGAAGCAAAACGGTTGAATAAGCTTGCCTTTGAATTAGCAGTATGGTTTATGCAAACCTATGGCGATTATATGTATCAATCTCCGAAATATACGGAACCGAGAGATTCACATGAGGATATAGAAGAACTAAAAAGAGCCAATAGTGAGCAAGAAGAATACATTAAGACATTAGAAGAAAACTATAAAAAGGCGAAAGCGTTTGGTTCGGAGGAAGAACGCGAAAAACGTAGAGAAAAATCCTATCGGTATGCAGCAAATATTAAGCTTGATGAAAAAGAAACACGAAAAATTATCGATGAACAATTACGCTTGGTAGGCTGGTCTGTAGATTCAGAAGAAATAAGATACGATAAAGGATCACGACCGACAAAGAACAAAAACTTAGCCATATCTGAGTGGCCAACAAATTCTGAGTTGACGAGATCACATACAGGAAAAGTGGATTATGCTTTATTTGTCAGTGAACTCATGGTTGGAATCATTGAAGCGAAGCGACAATATAAAGATATTCCATCAGTTATTGATAATCAATGTAAAGATTATGCGAAAAATATCAAGCCGGAGCACTATAATTATGTTATGGATTCCTCAGCTGAATATAAAGCACCTTTTATGTATGCAACTAATGGTAGGCCTTATTTAAAACAATTAGAAACGAAATCTGGTATTTGGTATTTAGATGGGCGTAGTCAAGGCAATATACCTAGAGCACTACAAGGATGGCCAAGTCCACAAGGACTATTGGAAGAATTGGAAAAAGATATAGAAGCTGCAAATCATAATCTGGAAAATACAGATTATGATTTGTTGCGAGATAAAGATGGACTAAGCCTATATGAGCATCAGATAAAGGCGATTGAAAAAGCCGAAGAAGCAGTGCGAAATGGAAAAACAGAAATACTCCTTTCAATGGCAACAGGAACAGGAAAGACAAGAACTATATTAGGTTTAATCTATCGTTTTCTTGTTGCAAAAAGATTTCGTCGTATTTTATTCTTAGTGGATCGACGATTATTAGGTATTCAAGCTATGGATACTTTTAAAGACGTAAAAATAGAAGAACTAATGACACTTAATGAGATATATAATATTAATGACCTAAAAGACGCTAAAATTGATCCGGAAGTAAAGATTCAAGTGGCAACAGTACAAAGCCTAGTCAAGAGAATTCTTTACAATGAAGGAGATCAAGTCTTAGCATCGACAGATTATGATTTAATTATTATTGATGAGGCTCATAGAGGCTATATTTTAGATAAAGAGATGGACGAAGATGAGTTTTTATATCGTAATCAGTCAGATTTCATGAGCAAGTATAGAACGGTTATAGAATTTTTTGATGCAACGAAAATTGCATTAACGGCTACCCCAGCCTTACATACAACACAGATTTTCGGCAAACCGGTTTTCAATTATAGTTATCGTGAAGCTGTTATTGATGGCTATCTGGTAGATCATAATGCACCTCACGATATTGGAACTAAATTATCAACGGAAGGTATTCATTACAAAGAAGGGGATACGGTTGCTATATATGATCCGGTAACTGGTGAGATCACCAATAGTGATGAACTAGAAGATGAGCTCAACTTTGAAGTTGAATCCTTTAATCGACAGGTAATTACAGAGAACTTTAATAGAGCAGTTTTGGAAGAGATTTGCGAGAGTATTGACCCAGAAGGAGAAGCCAAGACGCTTATTTTTGCTGTAGACGATACCCATGCAGACTTGATTGTTAAGATCCTTAAAGAAATATATGAGCCTTATGGTGTTGACAATAACTCTATTATAAAAATAACAGGATCAATACATAATGGTAATAAAGATAAGATTGAAATGGAAATGCGTCGATTCAAAAATGAAAAAAATCCTACAATTGTTGTTACTGTTGACTTATTAACAACCGGTATTGATGTTCGACCGATTTCCAATATTGTATTCATGCGTCGGGTTAAATCAAGAATTCTATTTGAGCAAATGCTTGGAAGGGCAACAAGGTTATGCCCAGAAATTGGTAAAACTCATTTTGAAATATTTGATCCGGTAGGAGTTTATGAAGCCTTGGAACCGGTAAATACAATGAAACCGGTTGTTAGTGATGCGACAACGACATTTGAAGATTTGCTGAATGGTTTAGATGCAATGGAAACAGAGAAGCAAAAACAAAAACAGATTGATATGATTATCGCCAAGTTACAAAGAAAGAAAAGTAAGTTATCGGATAAAGCCTTAGAACATTTTGAAGACATATCAGGGTGTAAGGATCCGAATGACTATATTGATAAATTAAAAGGTATGTCAACGGAACAAGCAGAAAACTTTATCAAGCAAAGTCAAAAGGTCTTTGAAGTTATTAAAGAAGGGACTATGAAAACCGGTAGACCGGTGATAATTGATGACCATGAAGATGAAGTTATTCGTCATACAAGGGGCTATGGCAATGCAACAAAGCCAGAAGATTATCTGAGTGAGTTCAAAGAGTTCATTAATAGTCATATTAATGAGATTGCAGCCTTAAATATTATTTGTACAAAACCTAAAGAATTAACTAGAGAAGATTTAAGAAAGCTAAAATTAGAGCTAGATCGTCATAATTTTACAGAGACACAGTTGAATACTGCCTATAAGGAATTAAGTAATCTAGAAATAACCGCAGATATTATTGGCTTTATACGTCAGCAAGCGTTGGGAACACCATTGGTCAGCCATGAAGAACGAATTAGAAATGCTATCTCAAAGCTAAAGCAAAATCATAGTTTTAATGCGATACAAGGCAAATGGATGGATCGTATAGAGAAGCAATTATTGCATGAAAATATCATAGATGAAGAAGTTTTGAATTCAGGAGCCTTTAGCAATGATGGTGGTTTTAACCGATTAAATAAGATCTTCAAAAACAAACTTAAAGAATACATAACTGAAATAAATGAATATCTATATGATGAAACACAAGGAGCGTAATAATGAATAATGCAGAAATCGTATCAAAGCTTTGGAATTTATGTAATGTACTTCGAGATGATGGAATTACTTACCATCAATATGTCACTGAATTAACCTATATATTATTTCTTAAAATGGCAAAAGAAACAGAAACAGAACAGGGTAAAAACGGTTCAGAAGGCATACCTGAAGAATACCGCTGGGATCAATTGATAAAACGCGAAGGCATTGAACTTAAGCGGTTCTATAATAAGCTTTTAACACATCTTGGAGAAGAATCCAAAGGTCGTGTAAGAGAAATCTATGCAGGTTCAAGATCTAATATTGAAGAACCTAAAAATTTAGAGAAGATCATTAAGTCTATTGATGCACTAGATTGGTACAGTGCCAAAGAAGAAGGACTTGGAAATCTCTATGAAGGTCTTTTGGAGAAAAATGCAAATGAGAAAAAATCCGGAGCAGGCCAATATTTTACGCCGAGAGTACTTATTGATGTTATGGTAGAGCTAATTGATCCTCAACCGGGAGAACGATGTAATGACCCTGCGTGTGGAACTTTTGGTTTTATGATTGCAGCAGATAAACATATAAAAGGAAAAACAGATAACTTATATGAACTTGAACCTAAAATACAAGAGTTTCAACGGAAAAAAGCCTTTACAGGCTGTGAGCTTGTTCATGATACACATAGATTAGCACTTATGAATGCCATGTTGCATGATATTGATGGAGAAATCAGATTGGCAGATACTTTGTCGAATGAAGGTAAAGCTATAAAAGATTATGACGTTGTCTTAACCAATCCACCGTTTGGTACGAAAAAAGGTGGAGAGCGTGCAACAAGAGATGATTTAACATATCCGTCATCGAATAAGCAGTTGAATTTTTTACAACATATCTACCGTTCACTTAGAACCAATGGTAAATCAAGGGCTGCAGTAGTACTCCCTGATAATGTACTTTTTGCAGATGGAGACGGTTCTAAAATAAGAGCCGACTTAATGGATAAATGTAATCTACACACTGTTCTTCGACTTCCAACAGGTATATTCTATGCACAAGGTGTCAAAACGAATGTACTTTTCTTTGAACGAGGAAAAACAGAAAAAAACAATACTAAAGAAGTATGGTTCTATGATCTTAGAACCAATATGCAAAACTTTGGCAAGACAAAACCTTTAAAAAAAGAGCATTTTGATGGATTTATTGTAGCCTATCAAGCAGAGAACAGAGAAGCAATTCAAGATGACCGTTGGAATAAGTTCACTATGGATCAGATTAAAGCAAAAGGTACTAGTGTTAGCCTTGATCGTGGTTTAATAAAAGATGACTCCATCGTTGATTATGATGATCTTATGGATCCGATTGAAAGTGGTGAAATGGTCATAGATCAACTTGAAGAAGCCATTGACCTGATTAAGTCAGTTGTCAAGGAACTTAAGAGCTTGGAAGGTGAAGCGTGATGACTAAAAAAAAGGAATTGACATTAGAAGAACGGATTGAACAGGCACTGGTACCTGAAGAAAAATGGCCTTATGAAATGCCTGCGGGATGGAAATGGGTGACGCTGATAGGTGGTTTTGGGGAATGTTTAGATAAATATCGAAAGCCGATAAATGCTAAAGAAAGAGCCAAACGATTTGGTGAAGTACCGTATTATGGTGCAACTGGTCAAGTAGGATGGATTGATGATTACTTGTTAGATAATGATGTGGTTTTAGTTGGGGAGGATGGGGCACCGTTCTTTGACCATATCAAAGATAAAGCATATTTGGTAAGTGGGAAATCTTGGGTAAATAACCATGCACATATAATAAAATCATATTTGGGAATAATTGGAAATAAATATATTTTGCATTTTCTCAATCAGTTTAATTATCATGGTTATGTTAATGGTACAACGCGTTTGAAATTGACTCAAACTAAACTTAAAGAAATCAAAATACCTATACCACCATTTAATAAAGTAGAAAAATTAGTCAATCAAATTGAAAATCAATTCGAAAAGCTTGATCGTGCAAAAGGGCTAATACAAAATACTATTGATTCTTTTGAGGATAGGAAAGCGGCTATTCTTCATAGAGCTTTTACTGGAGAATTGACAAAGAAGTGGCGTGAGGAGAATGGGGTTGGATTGGATAGTTGGGAAATGAAAGAACTGCAAGAAATTTGCGAAAAAATTACAGATGGAACTCACCAAACTCCAAAGTATGTGGATAAAGGTTATACATTTATCTCTGCAAAAAATATAAAAGATGGGAAGATAGATTGGAAAAATGTAAAATATATTCCTAGCGATTTACATAAAAAGTTATATAAAAGACTTGCGCCAAGAAGAAATGATATTTTGTTGGCGAAGAATGGCACTACAGGTAAGGCGGCTATTGTAGAGGTAGATGATGTTTTTGATATTTATGTTAGTTTAGCCTTGTTAAGACCCATAGAAGGAGTTTATCCAAGATATTTATTGTGGGTAGTAAATAGTCCTGAATCATTTTGTCAATTTACTGAACATCTAACAGGAATTGGTGTTCCTAATTTGCACCTACGAGACATCCGAAAAACGAATATACCAATCCCAAATCATGATGAACAAATAGAAATAGTAAAGAGGATTGAATCACTAATGAGTTGTGAAGAAATGGCAAAAGAACTTTATGATATAGCTTCTTCAATTGACTATTTAAAACAAACAATATTGTCAAAAGCATTTAGAGGAGAGCTAGTCAAGTAGAAGATTATATTAAATTAATCGACATGGAGGAATAATATCATGAATATTCCATTTAATGTATCAGCACGTATGGCATTATTGATTGGAAGAGAAAGTATACCAAGTTCAAATGGAGCTATTGGAGAAGTCGTAAAAAATGGATATGATGCAGATGCATCAGAAATTACGGTTATTTTCGATGTGCCATTTTATGAAGTGCCAAAAACTATATTAAAAGATAGATTTACAAACTTGATAAACAAATATAAAAAAATGAGATGTTTTTCTAGTGATGTTATTTCAAATGTAAGTAGCTTGTATGAAGAACAAGGTGAATTTTTTGTGTTGATTAATCAAGAAATTGAGAGTAAGGTTTTGTACAGATTCTTCAATTCATTTAACAGAATTATTTTCATTGATAATGGTGAAGGAATGACAAGTGAAATAATAAAAAAATATTGGATGACTATAGGGACTCATAATAAACTTTCTAATACTAAAACAAAAAATGGCAGAAATAGGGTTGGCTCAAAAGGTATCGGAAGATTTTCACTTGATAAGTTAGGTGAAAACTGTGAAATGAGTACCAAGGGTGAGAACAATGATTTGGTCAAATGGCTTATTAGTTGGAATGATTTTGAAAAAGAAGAGGCAGTGATTACAGATATAAATGCATCACTTGATGAATTTTCAGATTTAAAATATAAAGATATCATTTTGCAAAAAGTTGAAAATATATCAAAAACTGTTGATATGCCGAGCTACGATTATAAATCTGGAACAATAATTAGTATAAGTTCTTTAAGAGAGCAATGGAATATTGAAAGATTAATAAAATTGAAGAGAGATTTGTTAAGTTTAATACCGATTAATATTTTCAATCCTTTTAGAATTTATTTTATATCAAATCAATTTCCTGAATTGTCAGAAGAAATTAAAAGACCTATGCTTTCAGATTTTGATTATAGAGTGAAATTCACATTGAAAAAAGATGTTTTTGAAGCTAAAATAGAAAGAAGTGAATTTAATTATCATATAATGAATTCAGAACTAACCGAGTTGATATTAAAGAATCTGGAAAGTAAATATAAAGAAAATGAATTGATAAAGCATAGCTTAGAATGTTCAAAATATCGTTTCAAAATTGATGATATTATTGATCCAAATATTGAAACTGAAGTAGTAAAGAAAATAGGTGATTTTTCTTTCGCCTTTGACTATTTTAAACTTACAACAACCAGGGATGATACTAAAAAGTACTTTTATAAAACATTCAACTCAAGAGACCGAAAAGTATTTTTGGAAGAAAATTCAGGTGTTAAAATATATAGAGATGGATTTAGAGTAAGACCATATGGTGAAAAGGAATCATATTCTTACGACTGGTTAGGATTAGGACTTAAGGCCACGGCAAATCCTGCGTCTATGACACATAAAGGTGGAACTTGGTATATAAGACCTAACCAGATATTTGGTCGAGTTAATATATCAAGAGATAATAATCCAAAGTTGTTAGATAATGCAAGTAGACAAGGAATTGATCAAAGTGGTGAATTTGAGACGTTTGCTAATGTACTGCAATATCTGATAAGTTTATTTGAAAAAGACAGGGTAATCGTAGCTACTTCAATATTACAGTTTAATAAAGATGAAATCGAAAAGCAAAATAGGCAAAGAGAGTTAAAAAAGGCTATTGCAAAAGTAGAAAATAATCAAGATACTACAAATGAAGAAACAAAGAATATTGTAGAAAGCTTTAGACAACAAGAAGAAGAAATAAAAGCATTGAATTATGAACTGAATATTTTGAAAAGTTATTCAACTTCAAGTATGTTTACAAGAGTATTTTCACATGAGATAAATCATGTGAATAACAACTTGGTTTCTAAAATTGATCAAATAACGCCTCTTATATTTCGAATAATAACTGAACAACAATTAGAAGGCATTGAAGAAAGACATAATCCATTTATTAGTTTAAAGTCAATGAAAGAAGATATTGGGGTTTTGGATTCATATATTACAATCATGACTAGTAATTCGATTAAAGATAAAAGAAAAAGAAAAGATACAGATATGTACGTATATTTTAATAAGATGAAGGAAAATTGGAGTCAGATATTAAGTGCAAGGGATATCGATATCAATATCAACTCAGATAGATTTACTTTTAAATGCTTTGACTTTGACGTTTTTTCAATAGTCACAAATTTAATAATCAATTCTTCGGAAGCATTTCTAGAAGAACACTTTAATGGGGAAAGAAAAATAATATTAGAGGCAAAGAATATTAATGGAGAGTTTGTTCTACAATATAGTGATTCCGGACCTGGACTGAATGAAAGAATAAAGAATCCGTATGATATTTTTGAAAAAGAATTTACTACTAAAAAGAATGGAACAGGCATAGGTATGTGGATATTACAAACCCTTGTCAACGAATATAAAGGTACTGTCACGCTTAAAGATGTTAAGAATGGTTTTAATTTAGATATTGTTTTTCCTAAAGGAGTGAAAGAAATTGGATAAATATAGAATTGCGGTTATAGATGATAATGGGACAAAGTTAGATGTGCTTAGAAATGACTTTGAACTTTATGCACCATCATTTGATACGGTAGGAATTATTGTGAATGATGCTTCGTGGACAAAAGAAAAAATTATCCAAAAATTAAAAGATAATGAAATTGATGCAGTTGTTATTGATTATTTGCTTAAATCAACATCTAATGGCGTATCTTTTAATGGAGATAAAGTAGTAAATGAGCTTATATTAGAATTTAGAAATTTACCAGTTATCATGATTTCAGAGGTTAAACAACAAGCTGTGGAAAGTGATATCAATGAATTTCATTTTATTGATAGGAGAGAATTTTCTCAATCACGTGAAGGGTATTTATTACAGATTAAAAAGTTAATAGATAATGCTAAAAAAATAGAGAAAGAATCCGAAGATGAAATCATAAGATTACTTAATAAAAACATACTAACCGATGATGAAAAGCTTAAATTAGTTAAATTGGATAACTTCCTAGAAGAGTCTTTATTATATGAAAGCAGGTTACCAAATTATTATAAAGACATAAAAATTGGTGAGACATTAACTGAACATATAAATGCCTTAGACAAAATATTGATGAGGTTAGATGATGAATAGCTTTAGAGAAAAAACACCTGTTAGAACACAACTTGAAATAGAAAAATATACTGATGGATTAACATTTAAGCAACTTCGTAACGATTTTAATGGAAGGTGTGGGTATTGTGATACTTCAGATAAATATATGACTATTAACTACTTTGAGCCAGATCATTTTAAACCTAGAAAGAAATTTATCCATTTAGAACATGAATATAGCAATTTGGTGTATTCATGTAAGAATTGTAATATGTTTAAAAGTTCGTATTGGGTATGTGAAGATGAAAATATATGTGAAAATGAATCTGGGACTGAAGGAATGATAGATCCATGTTCTAAAAGATATACTAGATTATTTCATAGAAAAGCAAATGGTCAAGTGAGGATGACGGAAGATCCAATGAGCAAGTTCATATATAAACGGTTGAAGTTATATTTGCAAAAGAGAACATTTTATTTTCAAGTAGATCAAATAGATTACAAAATAGATAAAATAATTAACCATAAAAATAAAGATCGATTGACAGTTGATGAAATGCTTGCTCTTTATAAAATTAAAGATGAAATAGCTAAACTTGTTAATAATGTTGAGCTTGCATATAAACTGAAAGAATAGTGAGAATATAAGATGAATGAGAAATGCCAAAAGTTTACACCTGTTGAAATTGTAAAGGATATGATTGATTTGGCGGAATATAAACAGGATATTATAAATAAAAAGTTTTTGGAAAATGCATCGGGTGATGGAGTTATATTTCTTGAAGTTCTTAGACAATATATTGAAGTATCCATTAAAGAAGGATATTCCTTGGAAGAAATTAAACAGGGAATAGAAAAGAATTTACATGCATTTGAAATTGATAAAAAACACTACCTTCAATGTAAAAGAAGCGCAGATCAAATTGCATCGATATTTGGCATCTTTGATGTGAGATGGTGTATTAGGAAGAAAGATTTTCTAAAAACTAATATTAATTTAAAATATGACTTCATTATTGGTAACCCACCATATATAAAATACAATGATTTATCTGAAAAAAACAGACAATTAATAGTTAATAGATTTAATTCGTGTGAACATGGTAAACCAGACTATTGTTATGCTTTTATTGAAAAAAGTATCGATATTCTTAAAGAAAATGGAGTGCTTGTATATTTGATTCCAAATAGTATTTTTAAAAACAGGTTTGGGGATATTATTAGGGAAAAAATGCTTACCGGTATAGAGATAATAAGAGATTTTACATCTATATATTTGTTTGAGGCGTTGACACATTCTGCAATTATTAAGTTTAGAAATAATTCAAATAAAAAAACTATAAATTATGAAGACGTGGTGGATAAAAAAACGATAGTTCTGCAAAAAAAAAATTTAGGGAATCCTTGGATTTTTGATAATAAATATATCAATTTTGGGGAGCATAAATTTGGAGAATTCTTTAAAGCAAGTAGCGCCATTGCAACTTTGTATAATAAGGCTTTTCTAATAGATAAATACAATGAAGAAGGTAATAGTACATTAGTAAATGGTACTGAAATCGAGAATGAAAATATTAGAAAAGCAGTATCTTTAAAATCTTTACGAATGAAAATCGAAAAGTATATTATTTTTCCTTACTATTTTGACGTAGACGGTGAATTAAATAAATATTCACCAGAAGAATTTGAAATATCTTCAAGTGGGACTGCTGAACATTTGAAAAAGTTTTTAAATAAGTTGGAAAACAGAAAAAGTGATAAGAATGCTAATTGGTTTGAATATGGCCGTACGCAAGCTATAAAAAAAATGAATCAAAGTAAATTGATTGTTTCTAAAATTTTCACAAGTGAAATCAAAGTTTATGAACTCGATGAAAATACAATTCCATATTCGGGCAATATTGTTATCAAGAACTCAAATCTCCCGTTGAGTATTGCAAAAGATATTCTTCTTAGTAATGAGTTTCTTGAATATGCAAAAAAAATTGGGACAGATGCAGCAAGTAATTCGCATCAAATTTCTGCGAAAAATATTAACGAGTTTAAGTTTGATATTCAGAAGTATCTTTGATATCTATAAATTATGATAGATCCTTTAAATTGGATTTGTGGATGTAAGCAACTGAGATACCTGTGAGATGTCCTTCTTTTCTAGAGCACATTCATAATTGGAAAGTATTTAAGATTATAAGTATTATATTTGATATTAGGAAAAAAATCACGGAGTTTATCAAGACACTCAGTTTTTGAAGGATCATAATCAATAAAAGATATTATTTGCCTTGTTATATACCTTGACATCCTTTTTTAGAGTCTTAATAAGTTGGGCGATTTGATCATGATCAATGATATCATGAAGGATGTACTTGTCATCTTGAAGTTCATGTATTTCAAGTTTTTTACTGAGACCGGTCTATTTAAACGAGTATCTTTTTCTTGTATAACAAGAATGAGTTTAAAAAGTAGGGTTCTTGTGGTTTGTTTTCATCTTTGGCAAAGACAAGGTGCAGGTAATCAATACCAATTACACGAAAGGTTGTGTATTTACCTTTTTTATTTTTTGATTGTGAATTGTCAAAGTGAAAAGATTTTGCATTGGTTAGTAATGAATGAATGTTTTCGGTAGTCAAATATTCTATACTATCTTTGGCTCTATTATTCCACAGATTTGAAGGTAGAATCTTTGAAAGTTCTCTAACTTCAATTGATTCACAAATAAGACTACTGAGAACGTTGTCTGCAGTAACCTGATAATTGGATTTATTTAAATAACTTGTAATAGTTGGAATATGATCACGAAATTTATGAATCCCGATTAAGTGGGGAATATGTTTTTTGCGGAATATTAATTCTACAATTTGACCATTGGATAGATAATATTTGTATTTTTTTGTAAAGAAGTCATCGAATGTTGTGTCGATGAGCTGGAATGTATTTTTCATGGTTTCCCCTCATAAAAAAATAAAACACCCGCTTAGGTGCTTTACTTATAATATGCTAGTAATATAACTCACGAGCTATATTCCGGGTCCTAAGTATATACCACCACTAGCTGATGCCACATACTATTGCAACTAGGTTGCACGGATAGTAGAGTGTTTACGTGTCTACCCACGGCAACACCGAAGTGCTACGTTAGTAGTATAACACATTTGGAATAGTAGTCAATTTTTACAAAAATAATTTGTTTCCACATACATGGTTTAAAACTCTATGCTAACGGATAGGCAAATCCATCATATATATGTGTCTATCCATCATTGCATTGCATCTTCAATCTTTATATAATTTTTATGGGACTGTAGTAGAAGATAGATTTATATGCGAAGGAGAAGGGACTTATGAGGTTACAGGGATTAAATCCGTACTTACCATCTTGGGAATATGTTCCTGATGGTGAACCCTATGTATTTGGAGACCGTCTATATGTGTATGGCTCACATGATAAGTTTAATGGATATGCATATTGCCTAAATGATTATGTCTGCTGGTCTGCACCCGTTGATAATCTTGGGGATTGGGAATATGAAGGGGTTATTTATAAGGCGACAGATGTTGAGAATAATGATGACAGGGACAGTTGTCTATTTGCGCCGGATCTAGTACAAGGCTATGATGGTCGATATTATCTTTATTATGTCGATAGTAAGAGCCCCTATGTCTCGGTTGCAGTATGCGATGTTCCGGCAGGAAGATATCGATTTTATGGATATGTCTCTTATCCGGATGGGACTAGACTAGGTGAAGGCATAGGCGATGAACCGCAATTCGACCCGGCCGTCATATTAGAAGAGGATGGTCTATATTTGTATACAGGATTTTGTCCGGTGGGGGATAAATCCAGAAGTGGGGCAATGGCCACAGTGTTAGATAAAGATATGTTAACGGTAATAGAAGCACCCATCTTTATTGTACCTAGTGAACCTTACAGTAATGGAAGTGGATTTGAAGGGCATGAGTTTTTTGAAGCATCTTCCATCAGGAAAAAAGGGGACACATATTTTTTTGTATATTCATCTGTTTTGATGCATGAATTATGTTATGCAACCAGCAAGCACCCGAGAAAAGATTTTGTATACCGGGGCACAATTATCAGTAATGCAGATATGCAAATTGATACCTATAAGGATAAAGATAAACCCATGTACTATGGTGGAAATAATCATGGAAGTATTGTTGAGTTGAATAAGTAGTGGTATGTCTTTTATCACAGACATACGAATGGTACAAATTATAGCAGACAAGGATGTGCAGAAAAAATAGAGTTACAAGAGGATGGTCGAATAAATCAAGTGGAAATGACCTCATGTGGTCTTAATGATGGCCCTCTTGTGGGAAAGGGTCAATATCCGGCATATTTGGCATGTAATCTTTTTTGCAATGAGGAATCAATCTATACTGACTTTACAGGGGCATGGATGGATCATCTGTTTCCTAAGATTACCCAAGACGGCAAAGACGGCGACCAAGAAATCGGATACATACAAAATATGAAAAACTTGGCTACGGCTGGATTTAAATATTTTGATTTTAAGAATATCAAAAGTATTAAAATAAAAGTACGCGGATATTGTAAAGGGACCTTTGAAATCAGACAGCAATGGGATGGTGAAGTCCTTGGGCGAATTGATGTTGGATACTCAAATGTATGGAAGACCTACGAATCCAAAGTAAATATTGAAGATGGCCAGGGAGCATTATATTTTACATATGTCGGTCAAGGGAGTGCAAGCTTGGGTTCATTTACTTTACAATAGGTGTTTTTTGCGAAATTGACTTGGAGTAGTGCCGGTTATTTGCTTGAACTGACGATAAAAATGTTCGACACTATTATAGCCGCATTTTTCTGAAATTTTGGCAACACTGTAGTGGTTGTAGATTAAGAGCCGTTTGGCAAGATGAATCCGACTGTTTATGACGTCTTCGATGCAACTCAGTCCAAAAGTCTCCTTATAGACAAGCTCCAGATATCCGACACTGATATTAAGCTGGTCAGAAATCATTTGCAATGACCAGTTTTTATTGGGATGCCTATGGATATCTCGCTTTAATGCATTCAAGGCATTATGGAGAGGGCTACTTATTCTTTGATTATAAGATTCTATAAGCTTGGTAAAGAGTATTCGCATCAGATTTTCTATAGTGATGTCCTTATATTCATTATCAAAGATGTTCTCGAGTTGTATCAATTCAAATACTTTGTGAATCGTTATAGGATCAGTGATTGAAAAAGGGAGGCCATGAGGAAGATGAGGGGTTTTAATGAAGTCGTCATCTGCAGAAAAGCGTATCCAATTATTGACATAGGTATTCTCATTTGCCTCGTATAAAATTTTCTGACGGGGTTTATAAAGGATAGCGCTGTTGGCAGGATAAACATTGATGATCCCGTCGACTTCAAATTTTGCTGACGTTTTTATAAATAAGAGGAGCCAATGTTCGTGTCCCTGAGGAATATCGAAGACAAAATCAGCATTGTGGGTCGCATCGCATTCAATATATTCTATATTAATCATAATTCATTCCTTTCATCTACTGATGATTATGATAAAAGTAAACGGTCTATATGTCAATAAAGAGTTAAATAATAAATATATTATACAAAAGGAGAAGATGATGAATAAACCATTGAAGCGCGAATATGAGAATTTTTTTGCCCGAATTGGGCTTACAGATGAAGAAGTTAATCAAAAAATATGGGCGACATATGAAACCATGTTTTTTGATGATCAGGAAAAATTTTATCATGAAATAGGGGAAGATAAAGGCTTTCTTAGAGATACAGGCAATAATGATGCCAGAACTGAAGGAATGAGCTATGGTATGATGATGGCGGTCCAGCTTAATCAACAAGATGTTTTTGATAAACTTTGGTTGTTTTCTCATACATTTATGCAACAACAAGGTGGGGACAACGAAGGGTATTTTGCATGGTCTGTATCCCCAGAAGGCAAGAAGTTTTCAGAAGGGCCCGCACCGGATGGGGAGGAGTATTTTGCGCTGGCACTCTTTTTTGCATCCAGTAGATGGGGAGATAGGCAAGCGCCCTTTGACTATAGTCATCAAGCGCGAAAGATTTTAAGACACTGTCTTCACCAAGATGAATTGGTTGAGGGTGGGCATACTATGTGGGATTTGACCAATTATTATATTAAGTTTGTTCCGTCGGTTGATTTTAGCGACCCATCCTATCACTTACCCCATTTTTACGAAATATTTGCCGAGAGAGCAGATGAACAGGACAGAGATTTTTGGGCAAAAGCAGCTCAAGCGAGTCGAGAATATATTCGTAAATCCTGTCATCCATTAACCGGAATGTCAGCAGAATATGCCGAGTATGACGGTAGGCCCAAACATATCCATGGAAAAGATTTTGACTTCTATTCGGATGCTTATAGAGTTGCCATGAATATTGGACTTGATACCTTGTGGTTTGGTGAGCAGGAAGGTTACCAAACCATTATCGAATCATTACAAAACTTTTTGGATCCCCAGGAAGGGATAAATCACACCTATATGCTAGACGGAACGAAAGTTGATGAACCGGCCATGCATCCGGATGCATTACTTGTGACAACAGCCGCAGGTTCTACAGCGGCAAAGCACAAAGAATTAGAAAAATGGTTAAAAGCATTTTGGGAACGGCCTTTACGCAAGGGTGAA
>CAZVKG010000080.1:0-16324 GCA_964627665.1 uncultured Eubacteriales bacterium
TACGTATTTTAAGAAGTTATCATCACCAACGGGATTTTATTATGTCGATTAGTTACCTGTTGGTTATGGTGGCAGTTAAAAATGGAGCTATATCCGAAAAAGAAGACCAGCTTGTGAGTCGAATAACCTTTAATCTTGGCTTGTCTCCATATGAATATGAAAGCATAAAACGCTATATTGTCGGCCGGATGTCTGGTGCGGGTTCTACGTATTCAAGTGCCGGATCGTCAACATATAATGGATATAATCAAGGCATGTCAAAAGATGTACTTGTGGAAAAATATACAAAAGTCTTAGGTCTACCTAAAAATGCGGATGAAGGTATGATCAAGAAAGCATATCGTAAGATGGCCAAAGAATACCATCCGGATAAAGTGATGTCGGAAGGGATGCCCGATGAGTATATTGAATATGCAAATAAACGATTTTCTGAGATTAGCCATGCCTATGAGCAATTGAAAACGCTTGTATTTGAATAGGAGTTCCTATGAATAAAGAAAAGATTCTAAAACAAATGGCCTTAATTTTGCCAGCGGCATTCAGTTGCTTTTTATGGGCGACCGCGATACCAACCCTAAAAATAAGCTATAATCTATTAAATATTCCGGCAGATGACATTTTTAATCGGTTTGTCTTAGCCGGAATACGTTTTTTATTGGCGGGAATACTCATCGGTTTTTATATTCTAATAAAAGAGAAAAAAATAAGAGTTTTAAAAGGTTCGCAATGGAAAACAGTCTTGATTTTTGGAATATTAAATACAAGCTTACAATATATGTTTTTTTATACCGGAGTAGGGAACACAGGGGCAATTAAAGGGGTACTGATTGACACATCAAAACCCTTGATTGTTGTCATATTAGCCCACTTATTGACGCACGATGATAAAATTAATATCAATAAAATCTTGGGTCTTATCATTGGATTTGCTGGAATAATTCTCGCGAATATTGAAGGTGCTGTTGGTGGTGGTTTAAATCTAGATGTTTCACTTATGGGTGAAGGGACGCTTATACTAGCTTCCTTAGCCTATGGATTTGCAGTTCTTTATGGAAAGAAAGCCATGCAGACCATGTCGTCAGTCATGTTAAACATGTACCAAATGGTCTTTGGATCCATTATCTTGTTAGGGATTGGACTTGTTGGAGCCGGCGGGTTTAATCTTGTGTTTAATATGCAAGCCCTACTTTTGCTGATTTATTCAGCGTTCTTATCTGCCATCGCTTTTGTGGTTTGGTATGGACTTATTCATAAGTATAATGCATCATCAGTGACAATATATATCTTTTTAATTCCGATCTTCGGATCCATTATTTCTTCAGTTATATTTCCCGAAGAAAGCTTATCAGTATTTGTTGTCATAAGTCTTATTCTTATGACGATTAGTATTAATCTGGTGAATCGGAATGGACAGACAAAAAAAGGAAGGATGACCTATCATGAAATTAAAGAAAATTCTGCATCTTAGTATAATCAGCAGTTTATTAGCCCTATTTTTAACCGCATGCGGTGGTGAATTATATACAGCAGATTCGCATTTAGAGGATAAGACGCCTACACAAGAAAACGAACAAGAGACGCAAGTACATGTAGAGGTTGCACCGGCCCCAGTGCCTGAAGAAGAGGAAGTGGACGAGACGCCGAGTAGTGAGCCTTTAGAAAACGATGACGAATCAGAGGAAGATGAATCAGAGGAAGATGAATCAGAGAACCTTAGTCCGGAAAGTACAGCGATATTTGTAAACCAGTTTGGAACAGAAGATGCCTATGATTTGGAGCTAGATCCGAATCAGTTAGACAATACAAGTACGAGTTGGTCATTTCGCCGAAACAGCGAACATAGTCCAGTAACCGGTTATTATGACATAGACTTAGAACGATACGGAACGTATTTTATTAATCAAGCGGCTGTGGATGAGAAGGTTGTTTATCTAACGTTTGATGAAGGTTATGAATATGGATTTACGCCAACGATTTTAGATGTATTGCAGGAAAATAATGTTCAAGCGGCATTTTTTGTAACCAAATATTTTATTGATAAAGAACCGGAATTGATTCAGCGAATGGTGGATGAGGGGCATATTGTAGCTAATCACTCGAATTCACACCCGGAATTTCCTACATTGACACATGATGAAGTCTATGATGAATTGAAAACGACCAATGACCGTTTTAAAGAGGTGACAGGACAAGACTTGGATCCGTTTTTTAGGCCACCAAGTGGAAAATATAGTGAGCGAACCTTGTACCTTGTGCGAAAATTAGGCTATCGAAATATTTTTTGGAGTATGGCTTATGCGGATTGGGATGTGAATAATCAACCGGGAAAAGATGTTGCTTATAACCACGTTATGGACAACTATCATAACGGAGCAATTATTCTCTTGCATGCGGTTTCGGAATCCAATACCCAAGCGTTGGATGATATATTAAAATCGATGAAAGATGAAGGCTATCGATTTGGTAGTCTATATGAGCTGGAATAAGAGAGAATTCGTGTCTAATCCTTTACACCAAGGTTAATTTTATATATAATCATAGGGAATAGAGCAAAGAGAGCAAAGAGTTTATAGGAGGAATTAGTAATGAATAAAGAAGCAATGAAGTTACGTCTGGATTTTAACAATATGATGGCTAACTTAATCGGAGAAAAGGGTATTAGTGAAGAAGACTTTGCCATACTTGAAGGAAAAATTGAAGCGGCTGAAAAAGCTATGGTTGAAAAACGTGCAAACGGTGGTATGGACTGGAGAGACTTACCCTATAACCAAGATGAGATTGTTGAAGATATCGTTGACTATGTTGAGTCAAACAAGGACTGGGTTGAATCTTTTGTCGTCTTAGGTATTGGCGGATCTGCCTTAGGTCCGATTGCAGTTCAACAAGCTATTAATCATCCCCATTGGAATGAGCTATCAAAAGAGAAGCGTAAAGGCTATCCAAAGTTATATGTCGTTGATAATGTGGATCCTGAAAAACTCGTCGCATTATTTGATGTGATTGATTTAGAGACATCCCTCTTTAACGTCATCTCCAAATCAGGAGGAACGAGTGAGACAATGTCTCAGTTTATGATTATTAAAGAAAAAATTGAAAATGAGCTGGGTAAAGATGCGGTTAAAAAGCATATTGTTGCAACAACAGATGCATCAAAAGGAACATTGCGTCCGATTGCAGATGAGGAAGGCCTAAAAAGCTATATCATCCCTGCAGGTGTTGGCGGAAGATTTTCAGAATTAACACCGGTTGGTTTACTTCCTGCAGCGATGTGTGGTATCGATATCAAGACCTTATTAGAAGGTGCAGCCTATATGGATGAAATCTGTAAAATAGATAATACCTTCAAAAACCCTGCACATATGTATGGATTATTACAATATATATCCATGCAACAAGGTAAGAATATCTCAATTGTTATGGCCTATGCCGACGGACTGAAATTTATCGCTGATTGGTATGCACAATTATGGGCAGAATCCTTAGGTAAAAAATACGACCTTGACGGTAATGTGGTTAATGTTGGACAGACCCCTGTAAAAGCTCTTGGAGCAACAGACCAGCATTCACAAGTCCAACTCTATGCCGAAGGCCCACATGATAAAGTTGTCCTATTTATGGGCGTTGATAAATACCGTTCTGAGATTACGATTCCAAAGATTTATGGCGATGTACCAAATCTTGGTTTCTTAGGTGGTGCAACACATAATAAGCTGATTCATACAGAGCAAATGGCAACGGAATATGCCTTGTTCAAAGCGGAACAGACAAATATGACATTAACAGTACCGGAGATTAATGAATTCACGGTGGGTCAAATTCTTTACTTGTTCGAAGTAGCAACAGGATTTGCCGGTGAGCTCATGAATATCAATGCATTCGATCAACCGGGTGTTGAAGAAGGCAAAAATGCAACCTATGCAATGTTTGGTCGTCCTGGATATGAAGACAAGAAAAAAGAACTCGACGCACGTCCAGAGAAAAAAGATAAATACATTATCTAGTTAATTGAAATAGATTTAGCGATATAAAAAAATAAAAGCTGATATGAGAGCGCTTAATGGCTCGAATATCAGCTTTTATTTTCGCGCATATATCAATTTTTTTACCGGTAGGATCCACCGACTATGCAAAATATATTTTTCATTCGCTGTCTTCTTTAAATTGAATCCATTTTAAATCAAGCTGTGATCCGGGTAGAAAAATAAGTGTTACTGTTTGATGACCGGTCATTGATTTCTCAAGAGGGAGTGTAACAGTGGAATAGTCAGATGCCTGGGGTAATTCGAGCATTTGTTTATTCATGGATCCGGTGACAGAGTCTGTTGTAACTAATTGGATTGAATTTTTGGAACGGTCTGAGCGCCATTTTAAGGAAATGTTCTGTGCTCCGGATAATCCAAAGTTCATGTCCTTATAAACAAGAGAAACGTTGTTTCCAATGTTTTCTATAGCCTTTGACTGTAGAGTGTAAGAATCTCCATAGACGCGATCGCACTCTGCAGCATATAGTTTTGCATAAGCTTTTTCAAGTTTTTTAAACGAAAACCCTTTAATGTGAACTTTTTGCCGAAAGACAAACGTAACCGAGGTTAGGTGTGTCAGTTGTTTGGGTAATTGATAAGTCACTTCTTGATAGGTATTCCATATTGAGCCAAGGTTATATTCACATGTCATTATGTGCTGGCCCTTATCATTTGGGATTCCTTCCCATATCTCGAAAGTAAATGGTTCTTTTTCAAGTGGAAAAAGCGGTAATGTGATATGGTTGGAACCATAAGGGCCAAAATCTAAATTTTCAAAAGTCACATGGCTTTCTTGATTCCGTAAAGTAGCTACTCCGCGTTCGTTTCCATTGGTTAAGGGGACATTGCTGCATGAATAAAGACCACCGGAAATAAAGGAATATGGGTCGAGATGAAGCTTGCCTTTTCCATGGATTGTGTGTTTGATTTGGGAGATAAAAGCTACATGGGAACGACCATTTTTAGGAGAACATCTAACATAGACATCTCCATTGCCTTTTTCAATGAGCGTTGCGGACAAACGATCTTCGGAAACTTGTAAATCGCCCAGAGGACTATCAATGCCGGATACATCTGTCAGTCGCCATTCAAGATCCTGATAGGTTGTGTTTTTGGGGTAAAGCTGAGCGATTAACGTATTTTTGTTATTCAAAAGCTCTACTTTGCGAATCGGAATATCCTGTGTATCCATTGTTGCGTGAACACGTGGCTGTTTATCGGAGGTAGCGCGAACAATTGCAAGGAGCTTGCCACTAAAAAGACGACGTGAAAAATGATGATAGGAATCATAATCGGTTGCATCTCCATTATCTAAGGTCAATAGTTCTCCGTTTTCTACAGATACACGGACTCTATGATTGGCGTTTTTTACGGGAACGTTATGAATATCAATAGCAGTAATTGTTACAAAAGTTAAATTCTCATAGACATCGTAATGGTACTTATGAGAATGAGCATCCAAAAAACTATGTTCATGAATATCGGCCAGCACATTATGATTAGCATCATAAGCGATAGCGTATAAATCTCCGGACTCATAAGGAATGGACCAGCTAGTTATGTATTGATTTTCAATGCAACGTTTACCATGGCTTTTGCCATTTAAAAACAGCTCAACATAAGGTGCATTTGAACACACACGCACATCAATCTGTTGTCCGGGAGAAAAATCCCAATATGGAAATAAATGTATCATCGGATTGATTATATAATCAGTCCAAGCGGCTTGAAAAATATAATAACTATCTTTTGGAAAACCGGCCGTGTCAATATGACCTAGATAAGTATTTTTCGTATGATAAGGTGTCGGTTCGCCGAGATAATCTTGACCTGCCCAAATAAATTGGCCAAGGGAGAAGGGAGTGTCTCGATCAGCGATGATACATGCTTCAACGCTTCTTGCTCCCCAACTTGTGGAGCTATTTCCAAGCGCAGAACATTGTAAATCATCATCAGCGAGAATGGACTGACTTAAGGGGAAGTGATAGATGCCTCGACTTTGAGCGGTCGAACATGTTTCGCTACCATAAATTATCCAATCCGGATGTGCTTTGTGATGGTCTGCATAGAGGTTTTCAGCATAATTATAACCGACATATCCAATAAGGTCGGCACATTTTTGAGTGTTTTCCCAAGGCATATAGTTTGAGCCGAAAGTAATCGGCGCATGTTCATGAGGATCATATTGACGTACAAGGTTCATAAGCTTTTGTATGGTGTTGTTACCATCATCGGCGTTTGCATGGGTATCATAAATTTCATTTCCAATACTCCAAAAAATGAGGGAAGGATGGTTTCGGTCACGACGAATCCAGGAAGCGACATCCTTTTCAATCCACTGGTCAAAGAAACGTGCATAGTCGTAAGTGTTTTTAGGTTGTTTCCACATGTCTAAAAGCTCAGAAACAATAAGAAAGCCCATTTCGTCTGCAAGCTCCATAAAAACTTTGGCCGGTGGATTATGTGCTGTGCGAATAGCATTCACACCCATATCGCGTAATAAAAGCAACTGCCGGATTATAGCGTCTTTGTGAACAGCGGCTCCAAGGCTACCAAGGTCATGATGAAGACAGACACCATTTAACTTAATGTATTCACCATTAAGTGCAAATCCGTCGTTTGCGGAAAAAGAACATTCGCGAAAACCAAAGCGGGTGTTGACAGTGTGAATACATAAACCATCAATGAATAATGACGATTTTAGTGTATATAGTTTTGGGTTGTTTGGGCTCCAAGCAGTGAAAGGAATGTCCTTGTCGATACATTCATGAACCAATTGATAATCTGTTCGTGAGGAGTCAACTTCACAATCAACCATGTAGGTCCAGTGACCACCCTTTTGATAAGTGCTAATATTAATTCCATTGGTTTTAAAATGGTGTAATGGTTTTTGAATGAGAAATACATCACGATAGATTCCCGCACCCGTATACCACCTAGAATTTGGCGCTTCATAATTGACCTTCAGCATAAGAATATTCTCGGAATCAGGAATTAATAAATCAGTAATCTCAAATTCGAAGGCAGTATATCCGTACTTCCATTGACCGATTTCTTGATCATTGACATACAGAGTACTATCCATATAGACACCGTCAAAATAGATAAAAACTCGCTGTGTAAAATCAAGTTCCGAAGGGGTTAATACCCGTCTATACCAGCCGATACCCGATTGATATAGATTATTTACATCATAAATTAACCAATCATGTGGAATTTGGATAGGTGTAAAATCCGTTGCGTGATTATAAGCAAATTGCCAACCATGGTTTAATAGTTCCATATTATACCTCCAGTGGTTTAACTGTATCACGGTGAATGAGTTTCGGTGAAAAAAGAACGTTTTCAATTTCGTTGCCTTCAATCATTTGTAACAGATGCTTAGCAGCAGTATGCCCAAGTTCTTCGGCGGGATGGACAATACTTGTCAACCCGCTACGTTTGCCCATGATAGTATTATCTACACCAATTACTGAAAAAGCATTCGGAACTGATATCTCCTTTTGCTCAAGTTGATCCATTAACATAAGAGCCAGACTATCGTTAAAACAAAAAGCAGCAGTACAATGGGATAGATTATTCCAGAAGGATATTCGTGTTAATTCTTCTTCGACGTCTTCTTTTGAATACCAATGTACATCTTCATCAAATAGGGGTAACCCGGCTTCGGTCATTGCCATGCAATAGCCTTTGTAGCGAAGTTCGCCCTGACGATCTCCGTGAGGGAAAATCCCCAAAATACGTTGATGTCCGTTTTTTATCAAATGTGATGTGGCCAAACGGCCGACAGCAACATCATCAATAGCAACGTAAGTGTTTGGCATTTCGGGATAATATGAATCGACAAAAAGTATCGGAAGTCCCCGATCGATAAGCCTAGCATAATACGGAAGATTTAAACAGGGTAACCCACTTTTAGTTGGCCAGACAATAAGTCCGTCTAAGTTACTGTCGAGCATAGTCTGTAAAGCGCGACGCTCGCTTTCAACAGTATTACGGGTTGATGCAACTTGCACGGTATAGCCTTGATGTGAGAGTTCACTTTCGATAGCTTGTATGATTGATGGGAAAATATACGCATCAAGATATGTTGTAATGATACCTACAGATTTTGACAAATTCTCTTTTGGTTTGATATGCGGTAAACGATTGGGCGGTGTTTTTGAAATATAGGTACCGCTACCTTTAATTCTTGTGATATAACCATCATGTTCAAGATCATCGAGAGCGCGTCGGACGGTTTGGCGAGAGACATTGAATTGTTCGCATAATGTGTTTTCTGAACTGAATTTATCGCCGGGAATAAGGAAACCTGAAACAAGTTGTTCCAGTGTCCAATGGATAATCTCCTTATACTTAGGTAATCGTTTCATGACAATCCTCCTTACTTGTATTGTGAAATCATTATACAAATTATACAACTTGTTCTAAAAAAAAGCAAGAGAGTAAAAGTTGTAAGTACAAGTTGATTCGAGGTGTGAAATTAGAGGTTTCAGATAAATGTACATGTTGCACTAAAAAAACATGAAAAAAAATTAATTATAAATGTTATTGACAATATATTTTGCGTATGGTATGTTTTTATTAACAAAAATACAATACAGACAAGAAAAAAACAATACAACTATGCAAAGAAAACAATACAAGTTAATAACAAGTATAGCATAGAACAAACAAATTAAATGAGGTGAAAAAAATGGAACATAAAAAATCAGCTGCTTTTTCTAAAAAAATGCGATCGATGAAAAATTATATGAAACGCCATTGGACATTATATCTTTTGCTAATGTTACCGATCACATATTTTATTATTTTTAAATATATACCGATGGCATATATTCAGATTGCTTTTAAAGAGTTTAGTATTGTTCAAAGCGTTTGGGAGATGGAATGGGCAGACAATAATGGATTTGAGTACTTCTTAAAGGCTTTTTCAAATCGGGACTTTCTTTATGCTCTTCGTAACACGTTGATGCTGAATTTATTGGATTTAATTGTCGGTTTTCCGGCTCCGATTATTTTGGCCATTTTGTTAAATGAGTTAGCATTTAAAAAATTTAAGCGCATCACACAAACAATTGTTTATATGCCTCACTTTTTATCGTGGATTATTATTTCGGGTTTGGCGTTGCAATTATTTGCACCAACGAATGGATTTGTTAATATTTTTATTCAAAAGCTTGGATTTGAATCGATACCGTTTTTGAATTCGTCGTTTCATTGGGTTTGGACGTATGTATTTTTAGGTATCTGGCAAAGCGTCGGATGGAATACAATCATATACTTAGCAGCGATTACAGGTATTAACCCGGAACAATATGAGGCGGCATCAGTCGATGGGGCCAGCCGATTGCGAAAAATATGGCATATCACTTTGCCGGGAATCAAATCAACAATTATTATTCTTCTAATATTAAGTTTGGGTCGTATACTAGGTAGTGAGTTTGACCGACCTTACGCGTTGGGAAATATGTTAGTATCGGATGTTTCGAATGTAATTGCAACATTTGTGTATACCAACGGTATTCGGGGGCTTCAATTTTCGTTGACAACTGCGGTAGGGCTTTTTCAATCTGTCATTGGGGTTATCTTTATATTTGGAGCGAATTCACTTGCACGCCGATTTGGTGAACGAGGCATTTGGTAGAAGAGGAGGTTATGTAAATGATTAGATCACATAAAACAAAAATTGGGGATTGGATTATAGTAGCAATATGTTTAATAATTATTTTAGTATGTTTATTGCCTCTTTTAACTGTATTTGCGCGTTCGCTAAGTTCAGCAGATGCATTAATTAAGAATAAAGTTCTTTTATGGCCGGTCGAATTTAACTTAGACGCTTATAAAACGGTACTTGGTGATAGTAAATATGTATGGGCATTATTATGGACAGCTATCCTAACGGTCATTGCAACACTGACATCAATGTTTATGACAACAATATGTGCTTATCCGTTAATATTTGATAGTTTAAAAGGACGCAAATTTTTGAATGCATTCATTATATTAACAATGTACTTTAATGCAGGGACGATTCCAAACTATTTATTACTAAAAGATTTGGACATGCTTAATAAACCTATGGTATTAGTTATTCCGGGAGCCTTAAGTGTATTTAACATGATTATTATGCGGAGTTTCTTCTATGGAATTCCTGTAAGTCTTCGTGAGTCAGCACAAATTGATGGAGCAGGTTTTATACAGATTCTTTTAAAGATTTATATGCCATTATCAAAACCGGTTTTTGCAACATTGGCATTGTTTTATGCGGTTGGACGATGGAACGGGTTTTCGGATGCGCTTATGTACATGAATAATCGACGATACTATCCGATTCAATTGCTATTATATAATATTTTGAATAACATTATGCAAGTGGAAGTCGCTTCTCAAGAAGGATTTACGATGCCCGGAATGTCTGAAACATTGAAGGCGGCCACGGTAATGATTGCAACTATACCTATTCTTATTGTATATCCTTTTTTACAAAAATATTTTATTTCTGGAGTAACGCTTGGAGCAATCAAAGAATAGGTTACTAACGGACTTTATGAGTCAAAACCATAAAAACAATCACAAGGAGGTTATTATGAAAAAAATCGTTTCAATGTTAATGCTTTTAGTTATGGTGACAATGTTGTTTGCCGGATGTAACGGCTCAGATGATTCCTCATCATCTTCGAAGGACAATGCAGAGAGTAATGAATCAACGTCGGGGGGTGACGAATCAACAAATGGTAACAGTGAAGAAATGGTAGACGGAAAATTTGTCGAAACACGTAAAATCACTGTCGAGGTTTTTGATCGTGGTAATGACGGCGGATCAACACCGGAAGATAATTTTTATGCAGAGTTTATCAAAGAAGGTATGCTTCGGGATCACAATATTGAAGTTGAGTTTATTCCTGTTCCTCGATGGACTGAAGTTGAGCAAATTAATAATTTATTAGCTGCAGGTGATGCACCGGATATCTGTGTGACTTATGACTATCCGACAATACAAACATATGCAAATATGGGTGGAGTAACAGATATGGCGCCACATATTGAAGCAAATAAAGAATTATTACCGGATCTATTTGATCTTTTGACGGAACAAAATATTTATTATAATCAAGATCCAAATGAAGGGACAATATGGGCAATCGAAGCACGCCTAGTAAACTTGGCTCGTATCAACACATTTATTCGTAAAGATTGGTTAGAAACATTAAACATCAAAGAGCCAACGACAGAGGAAGAATTTGAAGCGGCATTGATTGCTTTTAGAGATAATGCAAACCTACTTCTTGGTGGAGAAGCAGACCGTATGATTCCTTTTTCGATTAGTTTTGATGTAGGTTGGAGAGCGGACCACTTATTACAGTCAAAAATACCAAGCAGTACGACAGAAAAAGAGCATTATACACTTGGATTTGACGATCGTCACCTACTTATGCCTGGGATTAAAGACGGAATTGAATTATTAAATTCTTGGTATAACGATGGTTTAATCTGGAAAGATTTTCCACTATATGGATCAGGAGATACAACAGAAGACAATTTGATGAAGGCTGGATATGTTGGTGCGTTTATGCACAACTGGGATTATCCATACCGTAATGGTGATGATAGTATTAATAATAGTTTGAAGCGTTTAGCTGGTGATGAAGCAGGCTATGTAGCAATTAGTCCATTTAAAAATGACTCAGGAATATATGCTAAATATCGTACAGCACCTGTAGATAGAAAAGTATTCTTCCCTATAACGAATGATGAACCGGTTGCATCGCTGTTATACTTGAATTGGATTAGCCAATTAGAAAATCGAATGTTCCTTCAAATCGGTGAAGAAGGTGTAACACACGAAGTTGTTGAAAATGGAGCTATTCGCACAATAGCAACAACAGGAGATAAGATTATGAACTCTCCAAGTAACATTGATTATACAATTACAATTAATGGATTGGACTTAGGCGACAAAGCGTTGACAATTCAATCGATGGCATTGGGTTATGTTGGTGTTGACTCAAGTGTGATTCAACAAGCATATGAAAAGAGTACGGATGGCAATGTTTTCTTAGAAAATCATAATTTTGGTGAAATTACAGCAGAAACCGGAATGGGTCCTGCCTTAAGTGAAAAACGAGATACATTGTTAACACAATCCATTGTTGCATCACCAGATAAATTTGACCAAGTTTTTGATAATGGAATGAAGGATTATTTAAATTCAGGTGGGCAAGCAATTATTGATGAACGTACAAAGGCATGGGACACGACATACTAAATGAAGAGCTAGAAGAGGATAACGATGAGTTTTGAAAAAATGTGGTTAAATTACCAGAAAAATGAAAAAAGTCAATTGATCAATCGCTTCATGCTTGGGAAAAGCATATATGTTTGCATAAGTGATGGACAGGATCAGGAAAATCGTGTGATTCACACAGCAGCTAAAGAGCTTCAAGAAGCAATTGGGGATATTTTCGACACGCATGTGGATATCTATGAAAAAACGCATGAAAGTGTGGATGAATATTTAGAAGCTATTATATTAAGAAGAACTGATGTGCTCAAGACGCCGGATGCGTATCATTTGAAAGAAAGAGACGGATTGATAAGTATAGAAGCCAACAACGGTCGCGGCGTGCTCTATGGGGTGTTTGACCTTATTCGGCGTTTACAATGCGCCATTAATTTGAAAGGACTCGATGTCATTGAGACACCGGACAATCCTTTACGAATGTTGAATCATTGGGACAACATGGATGGCAGTATTGAACGCGGATATTCAGGACAATCTTTTTTCTTTAAAAATCATGAATTATGTATTAATGACCGCACACATATGTATGCAAAACTCATCGCCTCTGTAGGGATAAATGCAACAGTTATTAATAATGTTAATGTCAAGGATTCGGCTACCGAACTCATTAGTTCACGGTATTACAAGTACTTACAATTATTGAGTGAAGTCTTTGCGAATTATGGGATAGCTCTTTATCTCAGTCTCAACTATGCAGCACCTATTGATTTGGGAGGATTAGCTTCGGCTGATCCGCTCGATTCAGATGTGATTGCATGGTGGGACAAAAAAATGAGCGAAATATATACGCATTTACCTCACTTAGGTGGATTTGTAGTTAAAGCGGATTCAGAAGGACGTCCGGGACCATTTACATACGGACGTAATCAAGCAGAAGGTGCAAATCTATTAGCTAGAGCCATTAAACCTTATGGTGGAACCATTATATGGCGATGTTTTGTATATAATTGTCAGCAAGACTGGCGAGATTATAACACGGACCGTGCGCGAGCCGGCTTTGACTACTTTGCCCCACTTGATGGAGAGTTTTTAGAAAATGTGGTTTTGCAAATCAAAAATGGTCCTATGGATTTTCAAGTTCGTGAACCGGTGTCTCCATTATTCGGCGCAATGGAGCATACCCAACAAATTCTTGAGGTTCAGATTGCCCAGGAATATACCGGACAACAGCGCCATGTTTGTTATTTAATTCCAATGTTTAAGGAAATACTAGACTTTAAGACCTATTGCGGGCAAGATGAGGATAGAGTTGCAGACATTGTCAGTGGACGAAGCTATGGACAAAAGCTATGTGGTATGGCGACGGTTGCAAACACAGGCAATGATACTAATTGGACGGGACATGATTTGGCCGGAGCCAATCTATATGGCTATGGGCGTTTGAGTTTTAATACATCCCTTAGTGCAGAAACCATTGCCAGAGAGTGGATTCAAAGGACCTTTGGTTTGGACCCTGAAGTTGAACATATTCTTTTGAATATTTTGATGCAATCACATTCAACATATGAAAAGTATACCAGTCCATTAGGTATTGGATGGATGGTGGAACCCAATCATCACTATGGCCCTAATGTTGACGGATATGAATATTCTCGCTGGGGAACTTACCATCGAGCAGACCACTTAGGTATCGGTGTTGACCGAACACCTCAAGGTACAGGATATACAAGCCAATACAAGGACGCTAATGCGTCTATGTACGCTGACCTAGAATCCTGTCCTGAAGCCTTGGTGCTATTTTTTCATCACTTAAAATATACACATGAATTAAAAACAGGTAAGACAGTGATTCAACATATTTATGACACCCATTTTGAGGGTGTCAGTGAGGTTGAAACAATGATTCGGGAATTTAAAAGGCTTCAAGGTCGGATAGAACAGCAGGTCTATTTACGAATACTTGCTCGCCTTGAAGAACAGCTAGAAAGCGCAAGAGAATGGAGGGACCAGATTAATACGTATTTTTACCGCAAATCCGGGATTTCGGATAAACAGGGCAGACATATATTTTAAAAGGATTATTTTTTCTCATCATCTTCAATGATTTCAATTTCAAAGTAATCAAAGTCAATGGTCTCGATAAATTGGTCGTCGTGGAAACTTGTTTTTGAAAACATGGCTAACTCTTTGGTATTTTTATCAAACCAATGGGGACGCTCAAGATCAAAATATTTGCAAAATTCATCAATAGCCTCATGAATTTTTTGGCTTTTTGATAGTTCTGTGTTTCTAATCGATATGACATGATCGTCAACAAAGTGGGTGTCTTTAATGATTTTTCCCCAAATTCTAAACATGTGTTTTACCTCGTTTCAACGTAGTTATAAGTTGTTAAGAGTATAGCATGGGGGAGATGATGTGTAAAGCGTTGCAGATAAATGCAATATATAATAAGTAACCGGTTGTTTATAAAGGAGAATGGTATGGAATTGGTATGGAATAAAGACAAGAATATGGCATATCGTAAACGAGCAAAGGATTTAGTTGCCCAGATGACGCTTGAAGAGAAAGTCTCTCAGACCCTACACTCTGCGCCAGCCATTGAACGATTAGGCATAAAAGCATATAATTGGTGGAATGAAGCATTGCATGGTGTAGCAAGAGCAGGAGTGGCAACAGTTTTTCCTCAAGCAATCGGTTTAGCGGCGACATTTGATGAGGCATTTATTGAAGAGGTGGCCGATGCAATCTCTACTGAAGGACGGGCAAAATTCAACATGCAACAAGAGTTTAATGATACGGACATATACAAAGGTCTAACATTTTGGTCGCCAAATGTAAATATATTTAGAGATCCACGCTGGGGACGAGGGCATGAAACGTTTGGTGAAGATCCATACTTATCCTCACGACTAGGCGTTCGCTTTGTCCAAGGGATTCAAGGCCATGATACAGACCATATGAAAGCAGCGGCATGTGTCAAGCATTTTGCCGTCCATAGTGGTCCGGAAGATATTCGTCATAGTTTTGATGCAATCGCAAGCAAAAAAGATTTGTATGAAACCTATTTACCCGCATTTAAGGCTTGTGTCCAAGAAGGAAAAGTTGAAGCTATAATGGGGGCGTATAATCGGACGAATGGTCAACCATGCTGTGGAAGCCATACATTGCTTCAAGAAATTTTACGGGATGAATGGGGATTTGAAGGACATGTGGTTTCAGACTGTTGGGCAATTCGAGATTTTCATGAGCATCATCATGTGACGAAAAATTCAACAGAATCTGTCGCTATGGCTATGAATAACGGATGTGATTTAAACTGTGGAAATCAGTTTTTTTACTTGGAAGATGCAGTGAAAAAAGGAATGGTTAAAGAATCCACACTTGATCAAGCGGTGATCCGTTTATTTACAACACGAATGAAGTTAGGATTATTTGATGGTAAAGAAGCCACAGAATATAATACAATTAACTATA
This sequence comes from uncultured Eubacteriales bacterium, assembly GCA_964627665.1. GTDB lineage: Bacteria > Bacillota > Clostridia > Lachnospirales > Vallitaleaceae > UBA1351. Next base: position 15,745 of record CAZVKG010000080.1, read on the forward strand.
GGGAAGTGGATAGCCAATCCATGCGCCAGCTCAATATAAAAGCTGCAGAAAAAAGCCTTGTCTTATTAAAAAATCTCAATAGCACTTTGCCGCTTGCGCTAGATAAGATAAGGACAATTGGTGTAATTGGGCCAAATGCAAATAACCGAAAAGCACTTGTAGGCAACTATGAAGGTACAGCTTCTCGCTATGTTACTATTTTAGAAGGAATCCAAGATTATGTTGGAGAAGATACACGGATTCTTTATTCAGAAGGATGTCATTTATACAAAGAACGTATTAGCGGATTGGGAGAACTTAATGATCGGCGAGCAGAAGTTAAGGGGGTCTGTGCAGAGAGCGACGTGGTGATTGCCTGTTTAGGACTTGATGCAGGACTAGAGGGTGAAGAAGGCGACCAAGGCAATCAATATGCTAGTGGAGATAAAGCGAATCTAGAGTTGCCGGGCATTCAAGAAGAAATCTTAAAAACAATTGTCCAAAGTGGAAAACCGGTTATTTTAGTGTTACTATCCGGAAGTGCGCTAGCTATTAATTATGCACAAGAACATGTTTCGGCAATACTACAAGGGTGGTATCC
>CAZVKG010000081.1:0-16235 GCA_964627665.1 uncultured Eubacteriales bacterium
GGATAGAGTGCTTAAAACGAGCGGTTAATGTGCTCAGTTCAATCGGTATATTCACCTTGCAATTGTAATCACATAATTTTTCAAAATAATACCCCCTTTTATGTGTACTAATGTGTATTAATAAGTGCAGATAATCTTGAAACATCCACATCGGTACTTATTTTTGTTTGGAAATAAGCATTTTGGAGTTTTATGTCAAGTGTGTATAGATTTTCCATGGTTTCATCAGGCTGAGTGGCAAAGTCTTGTATATAGTCTAGTGGAATAAAGGTTTTTCGATATCCGTAATCGGCATCTTTTTCGGATTTAACTTCTTGGACACGACTAAGGATGATGAGCTCTTTTCCGTTCGTTAAAAACATGGAATCTTGTAGAACGGGTTTGCTGATTAAATCGCTGAAAAAAGTAAATGCAGTTGTTTTTTGGCGGACAAGTTCAATAAATGGCTGGTATTCAATGAGTTTAACATCATCTGTAGCCAGTTCAGTAAGTAAAATGGTTTTAAAAATAGCTGAGTCAATTTTAACATGTTCGTCAAGTGCTTCAATGTTAAATTTCGCAGGTTTATCATAATAGGTTTTTCGAATATCGTTTACAAGTTTTTCGATTATTTCATGAGAAACGGGGTTGTAAACAATAGAATGTGAATCTTCTTGAGTTGTAATAATAAGTTCGCCAAATAGTAATTCTTGTAGTGACTGAATCATTAAAATGTCTGAGAGTTGAATGTGTGTTTTCTTTATAGTATTAGTCTCATTTCGATCAAGCAGAATAAGTTGCTCGCTATAGTAGGCAACAACTTGGTCGTATAAGGGCATGCCGGGTTTTGCATTTCGTCGTTCAATCTGTCGTGGTATTTTAAACGCATATTCAGCGTTTAAAATAAGGTCTGATTCATGTTCAAACTGTGGCGGCAACTCAGTAGAGTCATTAATCATTGCAACCCAAGGTCCAAACTCGTTATATTCTTTTTTAATAATATCCATATGAATCCTCCTTAATCGTTCGTAATTAACATTTTCAATTGCAGTGTTCATTTTTCTGATTAAGTTCATAATTTCTTGCGGATGAGTATCAGTAGCTATGGAGTCGATTAAGTATTGGTAGAGTTTGCGCTTTTCAAGATGACGAAGATTAATGAAATCATGTCCTTTTAATGTCGGAATAACTAAATACGTTCTTTTGTCATGAAGTGATATTTTTCTCTCTAGATAATCTTGAGATTCTAAACGATTGAGTACGCTTGTTAAGGTGCTGTTTGGAATATTAAGAAGCTGATTTATTTCTTTTACAGAAAGTTCAGCATAGTATGAAAATAATTCAAGAACATCTGTTTCAAGAGTACCTAATTTTTTGCGCCCGGATGTAGGAAATTCAGTTTCGATATTTGTTTTGTAGAATAAGTTCGTCATAAAAACAAATCGTGTGATTTCATCCATCCAGTGATTGCTATCAAAATCAGTCATAAAACACCCCCTTTTTCGAATGGTGAATAATACGAATATCGTAATATAATTATAACACAATTTGGATGTATATTCAATAATCACATCTTTATTTTTTTAACTTAAGGTGGTATGCTAATGAGGAAAATATTAAAGAAAGTGAGGACCGTATGATTACAATTGATGAAATGGACGCAATGATAGCAGAGATTGTTGAATCACTGCCTGAAGAGCTATTTGATAGATTAAATGGAGGTGTTATACTTCTACCTGATGAAAAAGAAAACAAGAATAGCAAGAATAATGATTTGTTTATTCTTGGAGAATACCACTCGGGTGGAGTAATGGGAAGATACATAGCAATTTACTATGGTTCATTCATCCGCTTATATGGGAAGCTGAAGAATAAAAAAATCAGAAAAAAAATAGAGCATACGATTAAACATGAATTTATCCATCATCTTGAATCTTTAGCCGGTGAAAAAGATTTGGAAATTGAAGATGCAAGAAAAATGGATAAGTATTTGTCAAAATATAAAAAGTAACCTAAAGTATTTTGCTTGAATGATTTAACTTTGTTGTGTTTATTAAAATAAAAATCAAACAAAGCAAAATAAATAGTGGAAAAAGTCCCATACTTGTATGTTTAGCAATAACACCAAAAAGCGGTGGTAAGGTGGCTCCACCTAAATAGGCGGCAGCAATTTGATAGCCAATAATATCTTGGGATAACTCTTTTCCAAAGCGTTCAGGTGTTTCGTGTATAAGACTTGGGAAAATCGGAGCAAATCCTAGACCGATTAAAATTAATGCGATTGGAATGATCCAGTGGGGTACAGGTAAAAACATAAGTAGTACACCTATCAGGCTAACTATAATACCATAAAAAACAAGTTGTTGATTCGATAATTTAAATGAAATGAAACCGGATATTACGCGACCAATTGTAATGCCGCCATAATACATTGCGACCCATGTTGCAGCAAGGCCGACAGATACATTTTTGACTTGAACCAAATAACTACTTCCCCATAATCCTACGGCTGCTTCGGCTGTTACATAAAAAAGGAAGGCAAGCAGTGCATAGGGAACACCTTTTATACGAATTTTTTGAATAAAAGTTAGAGTTCGATTAGGCTCGATATGCTCTTGAGTAGCTGTTGTATGTGCATGATGCAATTTCCATAGAGGAAGGCTAATCAACAATATAAAAGCGAGAACCATTTGAATAGAACCGATAAAACGATATCCGGATTGCCAAGTACTTCTTATAAGGAACTGTCCCATAATCAAAGGACCAATAGTTGCGCCGATCCCCCAAAAAGAATGTAACCAATTCATATGATGAGATTTAAAATGTAATGATACATAGTTGTTAAGAGCAGTGTCAACGCTACCTGCACCGAAACCTAAGGGTATAGCAAAAAAGAATAGCCAGACAAAAGAAGGTGCGACTGAAAAACCGAGTAGTGCACCTCCAGTCATAAGGCAACTAATAAATGTGACTTTGCCTGTTCCAAAACGAGCGATAATACGTCCGCTAAAAAGACTTGAAAGAATGGTTGAACCAATTGTAACAATTGAAATCATTCCTGCATAATCCAGGGGAAGTTCCCATTGTTCTCGAATCAATGGCCAAGCAACACCTAAAAGGGAATCGGGAAGTCCTAGGCTAATGAAAGCCAGATAAATAATTAAGAGTAAAAATAGTGTAGTCATTGTGCACCTCGCTTATAAATCTTTATATACGAGCTATCGTAAGCTTTTTCTAGGCTTTTGTCAAGAGATTGATTTGTACTTAGAATTACGTTATAATATTTTTATTGCTTTACAAACGAATCCACAATCCATTACATAAATATAAATAGAACTTAACGAATAGAGGGAGAAAAAACGATGAAAATTACAATTGCAGGAACAGGATATGTAGGCTTATCAAATGCGATACTACTTGCACAGCATAATGAAGTTGTTGCATTAGATATTATCCAAGAAAAAGTAGATATGATTAATAATAAACAGTCGCCAATTATTGATACGGAGATAGAAGAATATCTAAAAAATAAAAAACTAAATCTATTGGCAACAACAGATAATTACTTGGCATATAAGGACGCAGATTATGTTATTGTTTCAACACCGACGAATTATGATCCTGAGAAGAATTATTTTAATACGCGTACTGTAGAAGCGGTTATTGCGAATGTGTTATCTATCAATCCAGATGCTATTATGATTATTAAATCGACAGTTCCGGTTGGTTATACAGAGTCAATTAAAGAAAAATTTGATACTGAGAATATACTTTTTTCGCCGGAATTTTTGCGTGAAGGAAAAGCTTTATATGATAATTTACATCCCTCACGAATTGTAGTCGGTGAGAAATCGAAGCGAGCAGAAGTTTTTGCAGAGTTATTACAAGAAGGTGCTATTAAGGAAGAAATACCTGTCTTATTTACAGATCCTACAGAAGCAGAAGCCATTAAACTATTTGCCAACACATATCTAGCACTTCGTGTTGCTTTTTTTAACGAATTAGATTCGTATGCAGAAGTTCGTGGATTAAACACAAAGCAAATTATTGAAGGTGTTGGACTAGATCCGAGAATCGGTACACATTATAATAATCCGTCATTTGGTTATGGAGGTTATTGCCTTCCAAAAGATACGAAACAATTATTAGCAAACTATTCAGATATCCCGCAGAATATAATGTCAGCAATCGTTGATGCAAATCGTACCCGTAAAGATCATATAGCGGATATGATTATTAAACAATGCCCTGAAATTGTTGGGATCTATCGATTAACAATGAAAATGGATTCGGATAATTTTAGACAGTCGGCAATACAAGGTGTTATGAAACGTATTAAAGCAAAAGGAATCGAAGTAGTTGTCTTTGAGCCTGCCTTAGAAGAGGATGAATTTTATAAATCCCGTGTAATCAAAAATTTTGATGAATTCAAAAAAATATCTGATGTCATTGTGGCGAATCGACTTTCAGAAGATTTAGTGGATGTAAAGGAAAAAGTTTATACGAGAGATTTATTTGCTCGAGATTAAGTGAAGTTAGGAGACCGTTTATGGAACGGAAAATGTTTTGTTTTGATTTGGATAATACGCTACTTAATCATAAAAAATATGAAATATCTGAACGAACTATTGGTGCATTAGAGGCATTAAAAAAAGCGGGCCATATTATTGTTCTTGCTTCAGGACGTGATTTTGATACTCCAAACAGTAAGCCTTTCATAGAGATGGTGAATCCACATGCTATTGTACATGCTAATGGATTAAAAGTTACAATTAATCATCAATTACTCTATGAACATTATTTTGATCAGGACTTAATGAAACAGGTTTTAGATTATGGAGTTGAACATAACTTGTGTGTCGGAGCTTCTATCGAAGGCGGTGAATACTATACACATTATGAAATTATACGTGAGTTTGAAATGAAAATGTATGGGTTTTGCAATAAAACATATCATGACCCATATCAGTTATTGAACCGAAAGGTACATTCACTGCATATTGTGGCAGATAAAGAAGATATTATTACTTTGGCTAAAATTCTTTCACGAATACACTTCTTTTTGTTTAATGGAAATTTTGGTGCGGATTTAATGGATATTCAGTGGTCAAAAGCTGAAGGAATTGAAGTTCTGTTTAATCATTATCGTATGACGTGGGAAGATACTATATGTTTTGGAGATAGTATGAATGATTTATCCATGATTCAAAAGGCTAAAAGAGGATTCGCAGTCGAAAACGGGACACAAGCATTAAAAGATGCGGCAGACATGATTATCAAAGGTGTTGAAGATGACGGTGTCGCTTTAGCTATAGAAAACTTTTATTTATAAGTTTAGTGTTGAAAGGATGAAGGGATGTTGAAGTATGTGAGTAAATTACGGCATTGGATTTTGCCGATTGCCTGGATGGGCGTTATTTTTATGTTTTCCCATCAGCCGGCAACACAATCTAGTAAAATAAGTTCTTCCGTTACAGAAAAAGTATTGCAGGTTATTGAGCATATTGCGCCGAATGCATCAGATGAGGTGGAATGGTGGCATGGCTTTATAAGAAAAAATGCGCACTTTTTCATATATTTAGTTTTAGGTTGTTTATTAGTTAAGCCGTTAAAATGCCAAGGTGTAAAAAAACCCTTATTAGTGGCCTTCATTATTTCGGTTTTATATGCAGTTAGCGACGAGACGCATCAATTATTCATAGAAGGTAGATCGGGTCAAATCCGTGATGTATTGATTGATTCTATGGGGGCTTTAACAGGTCTTATTTTGTATAAATTTGGGGGGAAATATGCTGGTTTTTTTGATGAGCGTCGACGATGAAGTTCTACGCACACAGTTAGAAGAAATTTACTATTTATATCAGAAAGAATTATGGTACGTTGCATATAATATTTTAAAAGACGAATATGAGGCTGAAGATGTTGTTCAAACAGCACTACTTAAAATGGCTCGTTATTTAGAAAAAAAAGTTGATGTTAAGTGTAACAAAATCAAAGCATTAATTGTTATTATAGTTAGAAACATAGCAATAAATATTTATCGACAACGTAAAACCTATAGGACAGTTGATTTTGATAGTCTCGCATTTGATCTATCTTCGGATGACGAGGCCATCCCGGAGATTCATGTATTAAGATTGGATCAAATACACTATGTATCTAAAAAACTAAATGAAATCAAACCGGAATATGCTGATATATTAACTTTAAGATATGAATATGAGTATACAAATGAAGAAATATCAAAAATGCTCGACATTGAAGAAGGGAATACTCGTGTTCGTTTGATGCGCGCAAGAAGAGCGCTTCATGATGTGATGGAAGGTGACATGGATGAGTAATGAAAAAAATATGCATCAGTTTGATGAATTGATGGCGACATACTACAAACAAATCGGCCAGGCGCATATTGAAAATATTCTTACTGAACTTGATGAAAAACGTGACGAAATCAATCGTATTGAGATTCCCCAATCGCTGAACGTGTGGGTTAAAAAGCAAGGAAATAAAAAACGACGAAACGACTTTTATCGGCGAATAACATCAAGAGCTTCCTTGGTCGTGCTTTTTCTTATTGCTAGCTTAGCTGTTATTACATTTACAGTAGAAGCCGTCCGTGTGCAAGTGTATAACTTGATATTAGAGACGAATGAGCGCTATACGTCCATTAGCTATGAAGAGGTACCGGATGACGACAGTGGGGCGTCTATGAACCGAGAAGGCTATTATCCGACCTATGCGCCGGAAGGGTTTGTTTTAAGTGAAGAAGAAAGTTATGGCGATATGATTGTCACAGTATACGAAAAGGGAAATGAACAAATACGAATGATGCAATCATCACTCAATGGAGATACACAATTAGATACTGAAGATGCAGAGATTATTCATGTTGATATCCAAGGAAATGAAGGGTTACTTATTTTAAAAGAAGAACGCGTGATACTACACTGGGCGAACCACGAGGCTGTATTTGATATTATAGCAAATATAGATCCGGCAGAGGTGCTTCAGATGGCGGAGAGTTTCACAAAATAGTTGAATTTTATATTTCATTTTTTCGATAGTCGGTGGGTGATACACCGACGTTTTTTTTGAATATCTTTGAAAAATGATAGGGATTTTCATAGCCAATGGAGTTTCCAATCGTACCAATAGCTAAGTCAGTCGTGAGTAGTAGGTGCATGGCCTGTTGCATTCGATAACGAATGAGATAGTCCTTAGGAGAATAACCGGTGTGTTTTTTAAAAAGTCGGGAGAAATAACTGCGCTCAAGATCCACATAGGATGTAATATCTTCAATGCGGATATCTTGGGTATAGTTTTTTGCAATAAAATAACAGGCTGAATCAACATATGAATCGCCATGAATACTTTGGTTTAGGGCAACAAAGTTTGAAGTCCCTTTTAATTGCTGAAAAAGTTCATCGATAATAAGATAGAGTAATCCGGTGCTTTTATAATATGAACTTAGAGCACGTGTCGATAATTGCGTTAATTGAACAATATGCTTCCATAAGATGTCTGTTTCCTTAAAATTTAAAATTGGATGATTAACATCGATGCCGATATTTTCAAGTTGCCAAACGACATCGGGACTTCGGAATCCAACCCAATAATAATGCCAAGGATTCGTATTGTCTGCTTCATAATAAGTAATCACATCAGGAAAAATAATAAATGCTTGATCTTTTTCCACAAAAAAAGTTTGCTCATTCACTTGAAAGGTTCCACAACCTTCCTTGATAAAATGGATGAGAACATGGTCTCGAATAAAAGGACCAAAATTATGTTTTGGAGAACATATTTGTGAACCTTTATTAAATAATTCTAATTGCTCAAATGGCATAAGTTCCTCCTAAAAATCACATAAAGACAAATAGATGTCACATTCTTCAATGTTCATTTTACCTGCTTTTGTTTAAAATAACAATAGATGTATATATTAAATGATATCAGAGGAGGCCAATTATGCCAAAAATCACATTTATGGGAGCAGGAAGTACAGTTTTTGCAAAAAACGTTTTAGGAGACTGTATGGTTACAGAAAGTTTAAGAGACTCAGAAATTGCATTATATGATATTGATGAGCAACGATTGCAAGAATCGGAGATGATTCTTAAAAATATTAATAAAAATTCCAATGCAAATCGTGCTGAGATTATTGCTTATACTAATCGTAAAGAAGCACTTCGAGGAGCGCAATATGTCGTTAATGCAATCCAGGTTGGCGGGTATGACCCCTGTACGATTACAGACTTTGAAATACCTAAAAAATATGGTTTACGTCAGACTATTTCAGATACATTAGGTATTGGTGGAATCTTTAGAGCGCTAAGAACAATACCAGTGATGCTTGATTTTGCAAAAGATATGGAAGAAGTATGCCCAGATGCCTGGTTCTTAAATTATACCAATCCAATGGCGATGTTAACAGGGGCTATGTTAAGAGCAACATCGATTAAAACGATTGGATTGTGTCATAGTGTTCAAGTGTGTGCTAAAAATCTTTACGAAGGTTTAGAATGGGAAGAAGACAAAGAGATTCAGACCTTCATTGCGGGGATTAACCATATGGCTTGGCTTTTAGAAATCAAAAAAAATGGTGTCGATTTATATCCGAAAATTAAAGAACAGGTTCTTAAGAACGGACTACCGGAAAAAGATGCCGTCCGCTTTGAGATGATGCAACAGTTCGGTTATTATGTAACTGAGTCAAGTGAACATAATGCGGAATATTTACCCTATTTTATCAAGAGCAAGTATCCCGAGTTAATAGAACGTTATCATATTCCATTGGATGAGTATCCACGTCGTTGTGTGGAGCAAATTGATGCTTGGAATAAGACGCGGGAAGAATTACTAGGCGATGTTCAGATTACTCATGAGCGAACTCATGAATATGGTTCGTATATTATTGAAGCGATGGAGACCAATGTACCCTATAAAATTGGTGGTAATGTGTTAAATACAGGTTTGATAACGAACTTGCCAAGTGATGCAGTTGTTGAAGTGCCATGTATGGTTGATGCATCAGGAATTAAGCCAACATATGTGGGGAAATTACCTGAGCAACTAGCGGCACTTAATCGTACCAATATAAATGTACAACTCCTAACGATAGAAGCTGCACTAACAGGTAAACGTGAACATATATACCATGCGGCTATGCTTGACCCACACACATCATCAGAACTTACGATAGATGAGATTCGTAATCTTGTTGACGATTTAATCGAGGCTCATGGTGACTGGTTGCCGGCGTATCGATAAGAGGAATATATACAAATTAATAGTTTAGCAGGATGGATAATCCATTGTTGCTGTTTCGAATTGAAGCATTTCTTTTGAAATGAAAATTCGACAGCAACAGTGGATTGTTTTTTTTTTATCTATGATATAGAATTAAAGATAAATACACTTATTATTAAAAGAGATATATGGGAAGAGGGGTTTAATGGGAAATAAAAAAGTAGTACTTGTTGTCGGAGCATCATCAGGGATAGGAGAAAGTGTATCTCGACGTTTAGCAAGATCAGGTGTCACAGTATATGCAGTTGCTAGACGTACAAAACGATTGGAAGGATTAAAAAAATTTAAGGTTCATACAACATATATGGATGTCACGGATTTGACATCTATAAAAAGTGTTGTCAATAAAATCATACATGAACAAGGTCGTATTGATTGTGTCATAAATAATGCAGGATATGGAGAATATGGTATAATTGAAGAGGTGGATATTGAAAAAGCCAAGCATCAATTTGAAGTCAATCTATTTGGACTTGCTCGAGTGAATCAAGTTGTTTTGCCTTATATGCGAAGGCAAGGGAGCGGTCGTATTATCATTGTTGCTTCGTCTGCAAGCCACGTATCGACATTAGGATCAGGATGGTATGGCGCTTCAAAACATGCAGTAAATGGATTGACAGAAGCTTTACGTATGGAAGTTCAAAGCTTTGGAATTGATGTTATCCAGATTGAACCTGGGCCGGTAAAAACTGAGTTTGAACATGTGGCGATTCAATCACTTAATCATCAGAATTCTATTGAGGATTACAAGGAGTTGCTACAAGACTACCAAGTATTTTTGGAAAAAATGTATAAAAATGCTCCAAGTACTTTTTCGACAGTCAATGATATTGTCAAAGCTTGTTTGACAAAAAAAACCAAAAAGGTATATCGCACGACAATCTCAGCTAGACTATTACCGATAGTTAGGTATATAATGGGTATTGAGTTATATTCAAAATGCGTTCATTATGTCATTCGATATCGTGGAAAAAATAATCGCAAAAAAAGGAGTAGAATATGAAAACAAATAAGTTGACGCGAAGTGCTATGTTATTAGCGCTAACACTCGTTTTTCAAATTGGTTTCAGACAATTTGCACAGCCCTTGGTTGGTCCCTTGGTTAACATGATGCTCTTGTTATCAACAATGATTGTTGGCATTCCTATGGCAATTATAATCGGATGCTTAACGCCAATCATTGCTTTCTTAGCAGGCATAATGGGAGTGTTCCCATTGGTACCTATGATTGCACTTGCTAATACAATATATATTATTGTCTTTGGCCTGATTATTAAGGAAAAAGAACAACTACCTCAGCAAGTGCTTGGGTTGGTGGTGAGTTCTATTGCAAAGTTTTTGTTTTTATTCATAGCAGTTCGAACATTGTTACCATTATTTATACCGGAAGTGAAACCGCCAATCATTGTAACATTTTCTTTACCTCAATTATGGACGGCTCTTATTGGAGGTGCACTAGCTATTATTATCATTAAACTCTTACCTAAATCAATTCGATAAGAAATGAATGGAGTTTGCAATGAGATATGAAGAAATTGCGAACTTTTTATTAGGGATTAGTGAATCGACTAAACAGAAATACGACTTTGTAGGAGGTGATTATAATGAAAAATATACCGTCTTCAACTTTTTTATTCGATGAGCAACGATCAGGCCAATTAAAGTATGGAATTCACTCTTATACATTCGTACCTAAATTTTCTTTTGAATTACGTTCATATCCACTAAAAGGACCTGAATCCTCTCCGGCGTTTGATCGAGATGGAAATCTGTATTTTGCTTCACATGATGGATGTTTTTACTCGATTGATTATCAAGGTGACTTACGGTGGATGTATAATTCAGGTAGAACTAAAAACTATGGAAGTCCTGCAACTAAAGATGACTATATTGTTTTTACATCAGGAGAAGGAAATGTGCATTGTTTTAGTAGGGTAGGGGATTTATTATGGACATATTGGCTTGGCCAGTATTTTGACAATATTTCGAATCGATATATGAGAAAAATAAGTAAGACAGTGACAGATTGGTCAACATATGATTGGCATACCAAGAAATTTCGACTTAATAAATGCTGGTCATCACCACTAATATATGAAGAACAAGTTTTAGTTACAGGATATGGTATTGGACTACATTGTATAGATTTATATAGTGGACGAAGTATATGGACATTTGATTTGGGGAATCCTCGATATCCTTTGAGTGGAGTGGCTCTTGATGAAAATGGTAATATATATGTTACAGCGAATCGGCATCGAATCTATGGATTAAGTTCAGATGGACAGCTAATTTGGACGTTTAAACTAAAAGAAAAGTATTCTTTTTGGGGAAACCCATCAGTAGATATTGAAAGTCAAAGTGTTTTTTTTACAGGAGGAATTGGCGAAAATCAAGGTATTATTCTTTGCTTTGGATATGATGGTCAATTAAAATGGAAAAAGAAAATAAAAGGAGCGATACGAGGAACAGCAAGTATCTCGCATGAAGAATATGTTGTTTTTGGAACATTAGGTGGTCAACTTATAGCTCTGAATAAATTTGATGGTTCAGTAGTTTTTAATCATTTGGTAACGACAGCTAAGCGAGGGTTATGGACTACACCAAGCATTGACCCACAAGGAAATATACTCCTAACTACGAAAGATAGTAATACAACCGGACGATTACTAGTTATGGATAAAGAAGGAAATGAAAAGATTTCTATGAGTATTGGAAAAACTCTTTCGGTACCTGTTGTGGATGAGAATGGAACTATTTATGTAGGATCTTGGAACGGTACTATGATGGCAATAAATACATAAAAAGGGTGAGATTATGGATTTTAGAGTAACTTTTTTATTACAAGCATTAAACAAAGTCAAAGAGCCAAAATTAGACTTATCAAATGAACAATGGGATCAATGTATTGAGTTTGCTTCAGAGCATGGACTTGAATGCGTTTTCTTTGACTATTATAATCGTTTTTTTTCCCAGACATTCAAAGCAACGAAGATTTATATAGAATGGCAAAATTTTGTTGTTCATCGAATATTTTGGGGGAAAACATCTGAAGCGCTAGCTCTGAAGATGATTAATAAGCTTATTGCAGGAGACATTTTTGTTGTGGTTTTAAAAGGCATCGATTTGGCAACCTATTATGATAAGCCTGAAAACAGAACAATGAGTGATATGGATATACTTATTCATCTCAATGATTTAGATAAAGTGGATTCAATATTTAAAGGCTTTGACTATATCCATGCTGTTGAAGACGATACAGATAAAGAAAGAATATATTATCCTAAAAAAGACGGTTATTTTTTTGAAGTCCATTACGCATTATTTAAAAAGAATGTATCGGCTTATACGGAGGAATTTAGTCGAATTGCTTTGGAATCAGCAGTTTTTTCGGATAAACTTGGAGTTCATGTACTTGAGCCGACTGTATCAACGGCATATATGATTAGTCATATGGCCAAGCATTTATATGGTACAGGCATTGGATTAAAAGGGTTATATGACTTGGCAATTTACGTGAATGCACAAAAAAATAATATAAAAAAAGATAAACTCATTGAGTATTTAGAAGGGTTTCACATGCTAAAATCAGGCACATATATTCTGGCTTGTGCGGAGCGATATTTGCAAAGTAATTTTATGATTGACTATCCTATTGATGAAGAAATATGTGAAAACCTTTTTGGTATTATTACGCGTTCTGGTGATACAGGAATGCGAGAAGAATATGTTATTGAACAACGCTATGAAGATCTTGTCAAAGGTAGTCAAAAAAAAGTGAAGAAAAAAATGCATCGATTTGCATTTGTTTTTTTACCATTAAATCAAATGAAGCGAAGGTATCCACTGCTAAACACATTTCCCTGGTTATTACCTTTTTTTTGGGGAGTGCGAGTGATTCGAGTGATTTTCAAGTCACGTCAAAATCTAGCAAAGTGGATTCGCCGTGATTTTGATCATCGTATTATTATTACACATAAGGAAACTATATCATTTTTAAAGGAGGAATAAGATGGAGAAAGAAAGAGTATTTATTAAAAAAGAAGGTATTCAACCGGCACAACTTGGTGATGAGTTAGCAATGTTAAATGTTGATTCAGGAGAGTATTTTGTAATTAATGAAGTTGGTAAAGATGTCTGGGAACAGATAGATGGTGAAAAAAATGTTCAGCAAGTTATTGAAGAACTCACAAAAACATATGATGCGGATAGTGAAGAAATAGAAAAGGATGTTAGTGTTTTTATAAAGGAATTAGAAGAAGCAAAAGTGATTTCCGAGGTTCAGCGATGATGTCAAAAGAATATTATAGGTTGTTTGATTTATGTGTTGAGTCAAATATTCATCTTAATATTGCTCAAATTCAACCGTGTCAACCGGATGTCATTATTGAAGTTGGTGAATGGAAGCCTGCTTGTGTCGATGACGACTCGGTTGAATTTGAAATTGATGGATTAAACAATATTATAGTAGATATTCATGATATGGCTAAGTTTACCATTAAAAATGGGAATTACATGAATATAGTTCCTCATAATGAGGATTACTGGAAGAATGAGATTGTTACATATATTGTTGGTGTAGCCTTTGCAACATTATTACTGCAAAGAAATGTTTTTTCAATTCATGGAAGTGCTATTTGTGCAAATAATCATGCCTTTATTATTGTAGGAGAAGCGGGAGCAGGAAAATCATCCATAGCACGTGAATTTATTCAATCCGGATATAAGCTATTAAGCGATGATTTATCAGCAATATCGATAAAGAACCAGTTAGATGTGATTCCGAGTTTTCCAACGCAAAAAATGTGGAAAAACACCATGGATGCATATGAGTCTTCCCCAGATCCAAGCAAGAAAATTTTTCATGATGTAGATAAATTTTATGTGGATGCTCAAGACCACTTTGAAGAGTCGAGTAAGCAATTAGGTGGAATTATTTGGTTAGAAGAATCTGAGGTTGAACAGGTGACATTAACAAAACTTGAAAAAAATCAAGCATTAGAAGTGTTGTTAATACATGCCTTTATTGAGGATATGGTTGAACATTTAGGTCTGAAAACTCAGCAATTTATACTTTTGAGCCATGTGTTAAGTCATGTAGATGTCTATCATTTAGAACGACCCAATAATCAATTTACGGTAAAAGAGCAAGTAAGCATTATAAGGGAAAAACTTTTTGAACAAAATGTGAACAAACTGTGAATTTTCTCTTGAGATTTTGTGAAGTCAGTGATATAATAGGTACGTAGACAAATATTTGTTGAAGTAAAGGTGAGTAACAGTCAAAACAGTTTATAGGAGGTAACGCAATGAAAAAATGGAAAGCTCCACAAATGAAAAAGTTAGACATCAGGGAAACAGAATTCAAATTTAAAGGCAATAAGGGTAATAGATGCGGACGTACCCAGAGTCGCTGGAGTTTTAGATAAAAAAAGTTATCGTATTTTTTAGAGTATCTGATTTCAGATACTCTTTTCTTAAATAGCAAAAAAAGTACATTAATTATATGAAAAAATGAACGAAATATGAATAAACTATGAATTTTCTTCTTGTAAAATTTTGAACAGAGTGTTATAATGGGTACATAAACGAGATAGTTGTTTATAGTAAAGGTGAGTTTATAGTTAACAATCAACAGATCAACAGTTTATAGGAGGTAATATTATGAAAAAATGGGAAGCTCCACAAGTTAAAAAATTAGACATCCGAGAAACAGAAAGACCTGGCAATGGAAAAGGTCATGGTTATGGACGTACCAAAAGTAAATGGGGAAAAATTTTCTAATATATATCATATATTAAAAGAGTATCTGAAATCCAGATACTCTTTTTTTTAGGTGTACCCAGCATGGGTTCACCTAAAAAGTGCTTAGCATTAGCATGCATATTCAGTTGTTAAAACGAGTTGTTTATCTTTAATTTCATATATCTCATCACAAATTTTTAATAATTCGGTGCCATGAGTAATCGCAATCAAGGTCGTATGTGGATAATAATACCTTATGTTTTTTATGAGTTCTTGTTCTGTAGTACGATCTAGTGATGATGTAGCTTCATCCAAGATCAAAAAGGGCTTATTGTGAACAAGTGCACGAGCAATATTTATACGTTGAGCTTGTCCTTGTGATATGCCAACACCTCGTTCGTGAATTAAAGAATCAATACCTTGCTCTAATTGATCGATAAATTCATTACAACAAGCAGCCGTTAAAGCGGTTTGAAGTTGTTCCTCTGAGATATGTTCATTTAAGAATAAGTTTTCGCGAAGACTACCTGAAAAGAGTGGATTTGATTGTGAAACATAGGTAAAGTAATCTCGAGTCTGTGATGAGGCCGGTATTTGCTTTCCGGAATCAAAGGCAAGAAATAAATTTCCTGAATTTGGTTCAATCAGTGATAAAATTAAATGAATTAAGGTTGTTTTTCCACTACCTGAAGGGCCAATGATTCCTATACGTTTTCCGCTTTCTATTTCTAAAGAAACATTTTTAAGGACGGGAATTGACGGGTCATATGCAAAAGAAAGATTTTGAATATGAAGTCCCAGTAATTTTTCGCTATTTTCTGTGATATAATTATCTTGATGTAATTCGTCAGGGAGAGCATATATTTCTTCAATACGCTCGAGTGAAGATAGAGATGAAATCAAACGAGGAATTGAGCGCGTCATTTCATGAATAGGGCCTTGTATTTCGCCAACCAGCTGTAGAAAAGCGGTAAAAGTACCGAAGGTTATCGCGGATTGTGCTAAGCGATATGCACCTAGAGTTAAGGCAAAGAAAAAACCAACATTATAACCACTTTCTAGAATAACGTTTGCTTTAATACTCTTTAAATTTTTGTTCTTGATGAGGGCAAATCGATTATTTTGTAAACGGGAAATCTGAGAAATGTTTTCGTTGAGATAATTAAACGTTTTTAGTAAAATAAGATTCTGTAGAGATTCAT
>CAZVKG010000082.1:0-15848 GCA_964627665.1 uncultured Eubacteriales bacterium
ATTCATCAATTTTTCTACATATTTATGAATAGTTTTGACACAGTCTCTTGCCCCTCACTATATCAGGGTTTTTCAACTAAGCCAAAGACTTCCTGTAATCTTATGATTCTCTTCGATTTCTCCTTTTAGCTCGTGATACAGGTATGGGCAATTTACTGTATACAAAAAGACAAGTCCTTATGCCACTTCCCTTCTTAAATTCTAATTCAACAAATAATCATAATATGAACTACCATTGAGATTTGCATCACGATACATATTCCACTCATTAAAGAATTCATTTATTGAACTTTGCAGCTTTCTAATTCTTGGTTCTTCTTTAATGTTTCTCTGCATTGAACTAATTGATTGCTTTAAAGCACTCAAGAATTTGTACTCCCCATCAGATATTCCATTTTCCCAGAATGCTTCAAACATTATATCACCACTCATCCTACCCGATAGAGCTTGACTAACAAAACTAAAATTATAATCTCTACCAATATAATCTACATCTTCATTTACCGTGATAGAACCTTCTTCAAGCATTGTATCCAGGATAATTAACTCTTTTTGAATTGAGTAAATATACATTCTAAGCATAGTTTCTTCACTCGTGTCTGATAATTTGTCTAAATCGATAGCATTTATTGTTTTAGCCATTTGCTTTTCTACCCTATTAACAAACTTTACTTCTTTTTTTCTTGTGTTCGTAGAGTAGACTATATAAGAAAGCATTAAAGTTACTGTAATTAGCATTATAAAAATTAGATATAGTTTTCGCGTCATTGCCCTACCTCTCTTTTTTTGCTAGAATGTACTAACTGTGTATTTATATCCCCAATTATATGAGCATGTCGTCGAGAACTTGATAGTTCCTTCAATTCTCATTCTATCTGACTCACTTCTCATATAGCTAGAGTTACTATCCATTGAGATACCTCTAACTACTTTATTGTATTTTGTTAATTGCTCTGATACAGTATTGCCGAAATCAAAAGGACCTTCATTGAACTGATTAGTTCCTTCAACTGAAAACACTCCCCAGAACGCAAGTAAATATTCAGTCTCTGGTATTAAGCCAATCAAACCACTAATATCATAATTATTGTCACTAACACGGCCAGTGATTTTTCTATTAATAAAAATATTATTAGTGTTCCCAGTTAGTTTTGATATAGCAAGCTCAACATCCTTTATTTTTAGACCATAGTCATCAAGATATAACTTAGCAGTATTTGTACCTTGTACGTATTCAATCATAACACCGTACTTAACTGTCATTGATAACCATGCATCAAAAATAGTGCTACCACTAAAGTTATTATTGAACTCTATATCTGACATTGTTAAACGAGTGTAATATACGCCACCACCATTGTTGCTTGTATATTTTGCAGCACTATGAAATGGACGTGAAGAGTTATTATCTCCGAAATTATAACCAGTAGTAGTGAAAAGACTCTCCGCGATACCATAATTTGAAATGTTTATTCCACTTGACCCGCTATTCTTTAGATCTACAATAAAATTCTTAAGTTCTGTATAAGAAAAGTCACTCAATTGAGTTTTTGAAGATGACATTGCCGCAACTGAAAACATTGCAGTATCACTTTCACCTTCCAACTCTCTCTCGATTGAATCTTCACCCACATATTCCATATCTAATGTTACAATATCATTAAATCCTGTATCTAATTGTACAAGTTTATCTAAATATTTCTCGCGTAACTTTTCATCTTTTTCATATAACTTAGCTGTTGTCTTTAGACTATTGAATAATCTGTTGAAATCGCTATTGCTAATGTTTGATTGTATAGATACAGTATCACCATTATTAGTGATAAGTTCAACACTGATTAAAGGTTTATTAGATGCTACTTTGTCTATAACCTCGATTCCTAGATTTTCTGAATTATGAGCAACTCTAAAATCATTAATAACGAATTCATCGATTTTCGCAAATTCACCTAGAATTAGCTTACCATTCTTTAATCCCTCTGTAAATGGATAAAGTGTACCTTTTACAATTGATTCTTTTCCGTCAATCATTATGGTCATACTAATCTCATCAGAATTCGCAGCTTTTTCTAAGCTTTGAACTGTGGAATCCTCAACTTTAACTTGAATGACATCAGTTTCTCTGGCATTAACAGGTATACTGACGCTTAACACTAGTGACAGAATTAAAACTAAACTCATTATTTTTTTCATTATCTTTCTCCTTTACCATCTTTGTGATATTTCATTAAATAGATTAGTTACTTATTTGTTACACTTTTAAGTTCTTTCACCTTCTCAGGCACTGAATCCTGATAATAAATATAGCTAAATTGTGTTGATGCTGCTTGAGCGGCTAATAGTGCCACAAAAGCAAAAGCCATTCCGCTGTATTTACGAATAACATTCATCACTCTCATTTCTTTCACCCCCTCGTTTTATACTCCCTATGATTAATGAAATAGATGCCGTTAAAGCACCCATCATAGTGCTAATTAAAATAATATTACTTACGCCAAAGTTTGCTTCCAATGCTGAACATGATACAAAAATAACACTTCCGATTATACGACTTTTCTTTTTGGCGATTAAAAACTCTTTCTGCTCTAACTCCTTATTTTTGTGATCTACAGGTGCAAATCGAATAATACTAAAGAGAATCAAACATAATGAGGTGTAAAGCAAATAGTTTGTCATATATATTTTCAAGATATTGATTGTTACCATGTTTAAGATAAATACGGAAACCGTTAAAAGATTACATTTTACTGGTGAGTTTGCATGATAACCTCCGGCAACAGCTCTAATTGGCAACATTCCACATAACCAAAAAACTGTTTGTATCCAAGAATTTGTACAAAATGCTATAATGCAAATCACTGCTAGTGTTGAAGAATTGATTAAAATCTGTTCTGTACCATATTGATAAATCTCTCGGTCTTCTTCAGCAATAATATTGTCATGCACTAAAAAAGATGTTATAGTTCCTGCAAATTGTCTTATCATTCTACTACCTCCAACAATTTGTTTCACTATAACATCTCTATTTTAATTTTCAATAGAAAAGGGACGAAAGGCCCCTGAAAAAGGACTAAATCTTTTTATCTGGTATTACCAACTTAACGACAAATTCATTTTCTGTTAAATCCATCTCAAAAACACCGCCGTATTTTTTTATTACCGCATCAATATTTTCTAACCCCATTCCCATTTCATTTTTGCTTCTAGATGGTTTTGATGACAAGAATTTCCCTTTTTTAGTATTAATCGTTTTTGCATTATATGCATTTTTAATATCAATGAGAATCATCTCTCGCTTATACCTCATTTTGAAATGTATGTATTTCGGTGAACGATCATCAATTCGCTGACATGCTTCGATCGCATTGGTTAACAAATTACCTAGAATCACACATAAGTCCATATCATCAATTCTGAAGCTTCCCGGTATCATAACGTTAAAGCTTGTTTCAATACCCAAATCATCTGCCTTAGCCCTTCTATTATTGATTATTGCATCCACGCCAACATTTTCGGAATATATTCCTTGTCGCGTAAAATCAATTTCATCATGTAGCTTGCCAATGTAACTCTTTGCTTCATCAACTCTATGTTCAGTTAAATATCCATCAATTGTTATTAAGTGACCTAGCATATCATGTCGCAATTTCTTGATTTGTTTATAAGTAGATATTATATTTTCATGTTGGTGCTGCTGAATTAATAATTGTTTTTCTCTAAACCGAACATTATTATTTTCATCAATTTGCATAACAATACTGTCAAATAAATAAAATGCAATTAAATCAATATATATAATTGCTAAACAAGCAAAAACAGCGATATTGCTAAAGGAATTGTTTATGACCGGTTCATAAACAACTAAAATTGCTAACGCTATACTGATGACAGGTATTGAAATAATCAATAACCATGAGCTTAACGACACAGCTGAAGCGTTTCTTCTTCTGAATTTAATGACTATTTCCATTAATAAAATCAGCATTATTTTAGAGACAATTCCGCCTAGAAACAAATGCATTATGTTCTCTCTAACCCCTTGAACACTTGCATCAAATATTAGTCCGAAACCAACAGCTGTCAATAGTTCTGTAACCACTGAAAACACAACGAAAAAGATCGCCGCGACAAGTTTGACATGTCTTTTTCCTATATAGAATATTTCTCCAATAAAGTAGTTTAATATTAATCCCAACAATAGATTTGACGCTAGATTTTCAAACTTTATATTGAGAAGCGTCGCTATGACTAGAATAGTAGCCAAGCCCCACCTCCGATTTGTTTCTTTCATATTTTTTCGAAGCAATATATGATTCAAGAATCGAACCATAACAAATATTCCAACAATATTGTTTACAAGCAAAACAATATCCGTTAAATACATCTTCAACATTACATATCTCCCATCATGAACTCCACATATTCTTTCTTGATATTATCTCGATATTTTTCGCTATATTTCAGTTCTTTCCCTGTCGTTAGAATAAGTTTTTTAACATCAATCTCTTTAACATGATAAATATTTACGACATAATATCGGCTTATTCTGACAAAACCATCGTCCCTCAACTTCTCTTCCACGCTACTGATTTTTTCATTGTTTACGTAGGATTCCTTTTTTGTATGAATGATGACTCTATTTCTATTACTTTCGATAAACTGAATTTCGGATAATCTTATTGCCATTGTCTTATTCCTCGTTTGAACAAGATACGTTTTATTCATTCTCACTTGTATTTCTTTAACTGCATTTGTTATTACTCGATTGAATTTATTCTTGTCGACTGGTTTCAAAATAAAATCATAGGCATCAATACTATATCCTTCAACCGCATATTCCATTATCGAAGTTATAATGATAATCAAACAGTCCTCATCAGATTTTCTTATTATTTCAGCGGTTTGGATACCATCAAGTTTATCTAATTGCATATCCAGTAAAATAATCCCGTATCTGTCACCTAATTCATATGATTTAATCAATGCTTCTCCAGAATCAAACTTACCAAGATTAATTGAATCTTTCAAACCAATTTCAAATAGTAATTTTTCTAATTTTTCTTGTTGGATTATATCATCTTCACAGATTGCAATATCTAACATAGCTCCCCCTATCGTTATATTTCCAATAAATTATACGTTCATATTATAACACTTACATAAAAAAACACCAACCAATGCAACCTTGCTGTCTACATATCAGTCGGTGTTTTAATAATATATTTTTTTATTTGCAAGATCGATTGTGGCTAAAGGCTCTTATTCGTATATTCAATACTCGATTTAATATAATTATTTGCAGACGAGATTATTTGTTGCTTTTCTTCAGTCGTCAATGGACGAATGACCTTTGCCGGTGAACCGAGAATTAGACTTCCTGGAGGAAACACCTTATCTTGAGTTACTAAACTATTAGCACCAACGATGCAATCTTCACCAATAACAGCACCATTAAGGATTATTGCCCCAATTCCAATGAGGCAGCGATCTTTAATAGTGCATCCATGGATTACTGCATTATGCCCAATTGTAACATAATCTCCTATATCCGTTGAATGTGATTTATTTACATGTACCGTAGTATTATCCTGTATGTTTGTCCCCTTACCAATGGAGATATTATTAATATCCCCTCTCAAAACAGTTGAAAACCAAATGCTAGAATCATCGTTTATCGTTACTTGTCCAATGACATTCGCACTTTCCGCGATAAAAACACCTTGACTTATTTTTGGACTATATGATTTGAAATTCATTTTAAACTCTCCCTTTTCTATTGATATTAGCAGCAATAAAAAGTCAATTTTTACTTTTTTTTCATGTTTAAATAGTAAGTTTTTTATTATCAGAACAACCTTTTTCCATCTAATATATTGATACCAAGCTCTTTGGCCACACCGGTTTGCTTAAATGGGTTTATTTTTTCCACGACCTTGTCACGTTTGAAAAGCGAGCCTGTATTTTTAAACCAAAATGTTACATTTGCTTTTATGCACTGTTCACGGATGTTAAGCACCCACTCATAGTCACATTCACGAGCTTCTCGCCCTGTTTCGCCACCCACTGTAACATGGTCTACGCCATGAAGATAGGGTGTTAAATCGATCGCTTCTAAAAGTGGCGCGCAGGCGATAAAACGTCGTTTGATCGGATAGGATAAAAATAATGGAAGCCTGTAATCAGCTAATTCTTGATTTTCAACACTACACCCAATATTTACATTGTCATATCCTTTTCCCCAATCTGATGGGAGGGATACAAGGAAACGATCAATCCGCTTGGTCAAAATCAAAAAATCGATATCGGTTCTTTCCTTGATCATCGCCCACGCTTCTTTACGCCATTCATCCGCTTCCGGAAGAAAAAAGTCCGTTGCAAAGCAGGTCGCAAGAATCTTATCCCCTTTGATCCTGTATTCACCTTTTGCATTTATCCTTATAGGCCAATCGAATTTGTCTGTTTTTTGTATGGTGTTTTGGCCATAGCGTTTGGCATGTGGTCCATAAAAATAGCAATTTGTGCAGCCATCGCTCGCTTTGTAACACCCTGTCCACGGCTCCCAGTTCATATGCATCCTCCTCATCATTGGTTACTTCATGTATTAACGTTCGTATATGTTTGCTATGTCATGTATTCTACGTTTGATTTCTGTACGGATATGTAAGGGTTCTAAACACTCACATTTATCTCCAAAACCGAAAAGAATATTATAATAGTATTCATTCTCTATAAATGGAAAATCAACAATGTAATGCTCATCACCGTCTGGCGAAAAGTGTTCATAAGCGCAATAATCAAGTACCCTGTCCATGACAGATTTATGAATACGAATTTTGATTTTTGTTTGCATCGTTGCCAGGATATCCGTAAAATCTAACTGCGGTTTTTGATAATCTCGTGGTATAAAACCTTCCTCTTGTATTAGTAGGTTTGATGTGCGGGATAGTTTAAATAAGCGAAAATCATTTCTTTTATGGCAATAGCCTTGCCAATACCACTGACTATTTTTTAACACAAGTTGATACGGCTCGGCTTTTCGTTGGGTTTTATTTCCGTAGCGGTCTGCATAGTCAAAGGAAAGTAGCTTACTTTCCTGTAAAGCAGTTTTGATAGTTTCTAAATTCGCTTGTATGTCCCTGTTTCCAAGCCACGGACTTAACTCTATATAAATTTGATTCGTTTTCAATTCAATGTCTTTCGCTTTGTCGGCGGGGATAAAACTCTTGACTTTGGCAAGGGCGTTTACCAGCTCATCACCTCGTATCATGTTGGAAACACTGGAAAGTCCCATCAAAATAGCGGAAAGGTCGGCAGTCGAAAAAACTTTTTGATCAAGCTTGTATTTCTGCATGATCTCAAAGCCTCCTCCCACTCCCGATGTTGACCGAATAGGAATACCCGCCATGTTAATCGAGTCTATGTCTCGGTAGATTGTACGGGGTGAAACCTCAAACAGATCTGCTAACTCCTGTGCGCCTATACGCTTTTTATCAAGGAGTATCATAATAATACTCACAAGTCTGTCAATTTTCATCTAATAGCCGCCTTCTAAAATTTATTGATATAATTATATATTGTTGCCATACTGCTGTCAACAATTGCAAGATATAATAGAAACGTATTATAGAGGCAGCAAATTAAAAAACCAATGAAAATGGAGGAAATTTATGTATACAATCTATGTTTATGTTTTAGATACTTTAGCCGACTGGGAACTGGGCTATGTTACTTCGGAGTTGAATTCTGGTCGTTTTTTCAAAAAAGACCACCAAGGTGTATCACTCAAAACGGTTAGTTATTCTCAAAGGCCAATCAATACAATGGGTGGGATGACAGTAATACCCAATTGCATAATTGATGATATTGTTGTGAGTGAAACGAGTATTTTGCTATTACCGGGCGCAAATACATGGAGCGACCCAAAGCATGGTGCTATCCTCGAAAAAGCAAGGGAATTTATCTCTGTAGGTGCTATGGTGTGTGCCATCTGTGGAGCTACTGCTGCACTTGCCAACTATGGCCTATTGGATAATCGTCCTCATACCAGTAATGGACCGGGATATCTTGAAATGGTTTCTCCTAGCTATAAAGGGCAAGGTTTTTATATAGACAAGCCATCTGTAAGGGATAACAACCTGATTACTGCAAGTTCCACCGGAGCTTTGTTGTGGACAAAACAAATTATTGAGTACCTAGGTGTTTATCAATCAGACACCCTAGAATCTTGGTTTGAATATTTTAGTACCGGCGAGCCTAAACATTTCTTTGCCCTCATGCAAACGTTGCCGTATAGCAATGAAAACTGATCCAGCTTCGAATCGCCATTATCAGAATCGCCGGTGTGTAAAATATGAGTTTTTTCATAAACTTAGAAAGTCACTGTGAATAAAATAAAGAATTCAAGGCAAGGATTCCTCTGTCTGAGCGATAGCGAGTTTGGAATCCGTTGAATTCTTTGTTTTAGGAGCACTTGGCTTTCTTAGTGAAATGAATCCACGAATATTTTACATATCGGCGAATTTCTTGAATTTCTTTTCCGACAAGATTTCATTGGTCAAAAATTCACCATCTTGAAATAAACTGTATGTGGTAAAGGGTGCCGGCGCATTTTGTGCCTCTTCTTTTGATTCGATTAAGATACTTTTGAAGGGGATCTTGTTTTCTGCCGCGACTTCCTCAATGAGTGAAACATATTTGACTGTAAATGGACATTGATGTGTGTAATAGAGTACAAAGCCTTTTTCATTGATTTTCGGGCTTTTTACCTGGTCTTTGAATTTAGGAATGGGCGCATATTCATCAAAAGGTAGATACAATAATTCATAATATGGGTCTGCCTGATCGGCTACTTGAAATCCTTTGTATTTTAAATAGGACGGATCTGATAAAAAAGCAACTTTCTTTTTTGAAGATAGTACAACAAGTCCTTTTTTTCCTTTTTCCCGACTGTCTTTTATGCAGGCTTCTAAAAGTTCATTGGCATGTCCTTGTCCTTTATATTTTCCGGAGACCCAAAAACAATTAATAAGCATATATCCTTCTGCTTCAATCGGCACCCATGCATTTTCAGCAGGTATATACTCGATGAAACATTTTCCTCGTACATTGACTTTCTTAAAGACAAGGCCTTGGTCGAAATTCTTCTGCATCCATTGTTTTTTTGATAGGACTTGAATATCCTTATTGTTCGATATGGCACAACAAATATGTTCTGCCTCAACATTGTCTTTAGTTACCGTAATGATTTCCATACGCCACATCCTTACTCTTTTAGTGCAATGTAAATATTGACATCTGCATGTTCCCAATCATCATTTAAATACTCTTCAAAATCACCAGTAAAACTACGTTCTAAGTCCATGGCCCAAATTTCATTCCACGCCTTAACCACTGCATTGACCATATGACCGTGAATTGAAAACTTGGCATATTTTCCTGCTGGGATTATTTTCACGGTTAGTTTTTCATTATCTGCTTTTGAGACCTCAACTCCTGCCGTAACACAGTACTGATCTTGTGTATAGTCCGAATATAATCCAATGGCATGTGTGTTGATTTTATTCTTGATGATTTCATGGGTTCCCCTTTGAAAAAGGTCTTCCCATAGTCCGGAAATGATTTCGCTCACTTTTGGATCTGTGTTCCCTGTTACCGCACTTACTCCAACAATGGTTTTCTCATCTAACTCTACAACTTCATAATTCATTAAAATGACCTCCTGTTTTCTTTTTAATATTTAACTATAGGGTCATTATACGCTCATTAATATGACACCTATGCGTCATATTAAATATATTGCTCTAATATTTTTTCTAATTCTACTTGAATTTCTCTTCGAACGAATTCCGGTTCTAATACTTGGCAATGACTTCCAAAGGACATAATATAGTAAAAAATCCATTCCCCTTTTGGATACTTGATTTCTACAATATAACTACCATCTTCTTCTTGTTCATAATCTTCAAACTCATCAAAAACTCTATAAGCAACTTTTTCAGATAGCTTCAATTTAAGTATGACAAAGTCCTCCTGAAAGACTTCCTTCCCCAAAAAAATCTGTTTTGGTGTTTTCCTTTGAAATATTTCATCACCTACGGATAGCTCTCTGATTCGTCGGAGTTTAAAAAAACGCGTGTCATTTCGGGTACGACAATACCCATATACATACCAAGCGCCACCTTTAAAACCCAGTTTTAATGGCTCAATTTCTCGAGAGATTGTTTGCTTTTTGGCACTTGAATAGGAAAATGTAATCACATGCTTTTGTAATATAGCTCCTTTGATTATATTAAACACTTCTGTCTCATTTTGTGCGTTTACCCAAGAGGAAAAGTCGACTTCAATCCAATCCGTTTCCGATTCTCCCAACAAGCTACTTATTTTGTTAAGTGTTGTTTCGGTTTTGTTCAGATCAATGGCTTTAACCGCCTTTAATGAAGATAAAATATCATCTTTTTCTGCATCGGTAATGACAGCTTTATTCAAAATAAAGTTCGGAAGCAATGAAATACCTCCGCCTCTGCCTTTTTTCATATATACAGGGATTCCAACAGCCGACAAAGTCTCAACATCGCGAAAAATAGTCCTTGTGGAGACTTCAAACCGCTCCGCAAGTTCCTTAGATGTCACTGTTTTTTTATCCAATAAAATATATACAATTTCAAAAAGTCGATTAATTTGCATCGAACTCATTCCTTTACTGATAGAGTGGTTATCATAATATAAATTGAAGTATTGTAAGGAGTAAAATAAGTCCATAGACCCATTTATTCCAGTTGAAAATCCTTTCACCACCGAAGCTAGCCATTGGATAAAATGGAATCACACTGATTGCTAGGAGTATGCGCCCAAGCGTTACCACTGCGTCAACAAATTCAATGTTAGCCAAGGAAGTTCTCCCAATGAGCACCAACAGGAAAACTGATATCCATTGTAACAAAGCGGTTTTACCTAGAGCACTTCGAAACTCTTGATCTCTTCTATACTCGCTCGGGTACCAATTACCGGAAATATAATAAGCACCACCAAATAAGGAAGCCATTGTTGGTATAAAAAAGCCACCATCGTTAACTCTAAAAGACCATTTTTCATTGGATAATCGCGTTCCAATATATCCAAAGACAACTCGAATACTAAGGATCGTAAGTATAGCACCAATCACATAAAAGGCGTAGTCAAGTCCTCTAATAAGTGTTGGTAGAAGAAAAATTATGGTATACAAAAATAGATTAATCAGTTGACGCCTTGTAGAGCCTTTATTAACCTCTGCTTCTTCAGACTTCAAGGCTAAATAGAATTCCATGCCTGTTGCTACAAACAGAGGCGACTGAAATGACAGACCAACCATACCTTTAAGACCAAATCGTCTAATTAAGTCATCGATACCATATCTTGAAAGCCCTTTGTTGATGAACATTTTCCAAGAACCTACATTATCATCTCGAACAATTGCGCTATATCCATCACA
The DNA here is from genome assembly GCA_964627665.1 of uncultured Eubacteriales bacterium. Lineage (GTDB taxonomy): Bacteria > Bacillota > Clostridia > Lachnospirales > Vallitaleaceae > UBA1351. The sequence goes on from CAZVKG010000082.1 coordinate 11,468, forward strand.
ACCCTCTTGGTCCATAGCCTTGAAACATGCATCGACTAGCTTAGTGCCTATACCTTTGCCATGTCCTTTTTTATCCACAAAAATATAGTCCACATAACCGATGGTCTTATTCACTATCTTAAAATATTTATATATAACTGCACCGAGTATATCATCGCCCTCAACAGCAACAAAACACTTTTTGGGTTTTGGCACCCAAAGTGCTTCAAACCATTCAAAGGTTTTTCTACCAAGTTTTCTCACCGCTTGTGCTTCTTCTGGTTTCATTGCTCGTATTTCAACCATATTTTTCTCCTTCCATATGAGTGGATGATTTGCAAGGTATTAATCATCACTAAATATGTCCATATACTCTTTATACACAAAAACCTTATTTCTTGATTTATTATTGATATTTATAAGTATACCTAAATCTATTAGCTTTTCTGCCAGTCTACCTGCGGTAGCATTACTAATCTCCAGTCTATTCATAATATCTTCAATCGTAGTCGTCGGTTTATCAAATAAGCCTTCGTATATTTTTAAAGCATTCTCTGAACTTCTTCCCATCGTACTAATTTTTCTAATATCATTTTCCTTTAAGCTACTGATTGCTCTCGCCATATCTATAGCTTCTTTTGATGTATCAATAATGCCTTCCATGAAAAACCTGATCCATGTTTCGTAATCGCCTTTTGCATGTATGTCATATAAACATTCATAATAGGTTTGACGATTCTTCTTGAAATACTTTGATAAATATAATGTCGGTTTATGAAGTATATCTTCTTTAGCTAGATAAAAAGCCACTAATAATCTGCCTACTCTTCCATTTCCATCTAAAAACGGATGTATCATTTCAAACTGACTGTGTATTAAAGCCGTTTTTATCAATATTGCCATGTAGTTTTCTTCATGAATAAATTGTTCTAGGTTATATAAAAGCTCATTCATATGTTCTACTGATGGCGGAACATATGACGCTGTAGATATTGAATAACCACCGATCCAGTTTTGCGATTTTCTAAATTCACCTGGTGATTTATTTTCTCCACGCACACCCTGCATTAATATCTCATGAATTTCTCGAACAAATCTTAATGACAAGGGCAATGTTTCCATTCTCTCAAATCCATAATTAACAGCCTTGACATAATTTTCAATTTCCTTTACATCATCCGGTATTTCGTCACTGATTCCTGCTTCTGCTTTTATTAAATCAGAAAACGTTGCCTGTGTTCCTTCTATTTGAGAAGACAACGTTGCCTCTTTTCTAGCATACATATAGACAAAATATTCAGGTGAAATCAATGTGTCCGTAACTTCATCAAGACGGCCTATATATCGATTGGCTTCTGAAATCAAGTATATTAGTTCATCGTCATATTGAATACTTGGTTCCTTTGGCGGCAGACCTTTCGGTACAAAACATTTATATTTACTGATTCCACTTCCAATTTCTATAAATTCTCCTGCTCTGTTATCCATTGAATCCTCCTTTATTTTCATTTAACTCTTATTTATGATTATAAAGGGTTTTTATTTTCATTTCAATGCTTTTTTTGAAAACTCCTTACATTATTCTTTCATATTAAACATGTGAAGGTATAAAATACTAAAGAAAGCCGCCACAATACGTAGTGGTAGTTACATGAGCTTAGTTAATTATAGTATACCTATTGGTTTATATACAAGTGTATTTTTATTGTGTAATGTTAATATGTAACTAACAATTCTTATTAAAAACACAGGAGATTCTTATGTTAAGAAAAAAAATATTTTCACTACTTGTAGTATTTGTAATGGTAATGTCACTTTCAGTATCTACAGCTTTTGCAGATGAAGCTATTGAAAATGAAATTGACAGTATTAGCGATTATACTATTACAATATTTGTAGACAGGCCGTTGGATAATACTACTGTAAACGAGAGGTATTGTATTGATGTTGATACAATGGATATTGGTCATACTTTTTTAAGGCTTTCTGATGGCACTACTGTTGAATATACTGGCTTTTATCCCAAAAATGGTATAAGCAAAAATGACGTTCTATTTTCAAAAAATGTTACTGGTAAAATAGTAGACGATAAAAACCATCCATGGGACGTAGCAAAAGTATATACTGTTAAAAAGGCACAATATGATAAAGTTAAGTCCTACATAAAAAGCCACAAAACTGATAAATATAATATTGAGACATATAATTGTTCCACTTTTGCAGCTGGAGCACTATCCTATGCTGGTATAAAAACATACAAGAAAAACACTTGGAAAATCCCAAGTGGAACTAAATACGATGACTTTATAAAATTGAAATCATGGAAAGGGTATAATCCAGCAGATTTAGCATATCAAATTCGTGCTGCAGGATACTGCTATTATAATAATACTAGTTCCGGTTCAACTGCTTACTATACTACTCAGGTGGTGGTGGCGGTACTTTTTAAATTTATAAACGAAATAACGAGGCTGTAAAATAAACTGTGTGAAAATCTCCTTTCTGGTAATAATTACAAACACTAGAAGGGAGATTTTGTTTATGGGAAGTTTATTATCGAAGGAGCAAAGAAAAGCACTAATTAAGGAAAACAATATTTAGACACCCCAAGACATTAAATAAACACTTAAAGGGCTGTTTAAAGATGTAATTCAAAAATTGTTAGAAGCAGAAATGCATTAAACCCTAGGTTATGAGCGTTATAATCACGATGCAAATAAGGAAGGCAATTCTCGAAATGGTTATGGTCAAAAGACAATAAAAACTGATCTTGGTGAAGTAATAATCGATGTCCCAAGAGCTATAAATTGTGAGTTTGAACCTAAAATAGTTCCCAAAATATCACTCGATGCCTCTGGCATAGAAAATCAGATTATAGGCTTGTATGCAAAGGGTATGAGTACACGAGACATTCATGATCAAATGCAATATTTATATGGTGTAGAAGTCTCAGCAGAGATGGTTAGTAAGATAACGGATAAAATAATTCCAGAAACAAAAGAATGGCAGAACAGGACATTAGAACCACTCTATACTTTTGTGTTTATGGAGTAAGCGATTAACCAGCTATATATACTCAAGATAATTCAAAACGTCCAGTTCGCCATTGACAATGAGCCTCAACAAGTATGATGAGCTAGCCTAGTGGTATGCTTAATAAAACAGGCATAGCCACAAAAAATTATTCATGCATGCATGGAATGTATAATTTGGTAATAATAAACAATCATCCATTATATTGAAAAAGAAAAAAAAGCCCTATCCCAGCTGCATGACCAGGATAGAGATTTTACACTCCCGAAATAACAAAGAGAATACACCTTTCATCTCTTTGTTATTTCTTTTATATTTATTCATTTTTTACAAAACTAAATTCTTCCACTGCTCTTTCAAAAGTAAATGCTTGATTAATATTGTATATGCCGGTTTTTAAAACCAAATCATTTTCCTTCATGTAAATAATCATTTCACTTCTTTCTTCTCCATCCCACATATCAAACTGTCCTCCTTCATTAAATACTTCATAATTACTATCTTCTAAAACTTCAACTGTAAATGTTTTTCCTAGACCGACTAAACCTTTATTGCTTAATTCCTTTTTATAATTATGATTTTCCAAAATCAAAACAATTACTATCATAAGAACAACAACGATTATGCTTAATAAAATATATTTACTTTTTGATTTAATCAATTTCAAATTCCTCTCTTAATATAATATTTTAAGTGTTTTCATAACGTCTTAATCATTATAAAGTTTCTCATACATCATAACAACTTAAAGTAAATCTGTGTTTGTTACAACGAAAAAATACTAGTATGGTTCATTTTTAATAACCTTATGTTTTCGAAGGAAAATGAGTTATACTAGTCTTCCAATCCCTCCAAATCTAAAGTACAATTCTCTTAATATATCTAAGAATGCAACATAAGCTTACATATTTGGTGATTTCCCACCTCAATAATGGCTGTTCTTAGCTTTCTATATCTTTTTCATTTCCCTGAATCAAAAAAATTAATATGTATATCATACAATAATCCATTAAGCAAAACAAGATAAATGCTTCTTAATAATACCGTTTAATTGAAATCTATAACATTTTCATTGAGTAGCAACCCTTAATGGTAATAATAATAATTACCATTTACACTCAGAATAATAAATTGATTCAATCAATTCTGTGCCAAGTTTCTCAGCTAATAAATTAACCAAATATGCAGAAGGTAATCGTTTGTTCTTTTCGAGTCTATATATATGTTGCTTGAAGCAAATCCCTTCTGAAAGGTTTTCTTGTGTTAATCCTCTATCTATTCGTAATTCCTTAATAATATGGTAAGCGATTAATAGGTTCTTTCCAAAGTTAGTTGATTTGATAAAAATATTCATTTAGAAGCAATTTTG
>CAZVKG010000083.1:0-14975 GCA_964627665.1 uncultured Eubacteriales bacterium
CGATACTTTTTTATTAATTTTTTTATTTAGGTGGAAAAATCACAGGAAGTTCAGAATAAACAAAAAAAAGAATTTTTTAGTGACACTTTTGCTTCCAATCTTTGTCGTTGTTCTTGGTATATTCGCAAACTATATTAGTCAACCTTCGTTTAATGTCGGCGTCTTAAAGGCCCATCAAAACATTATGGCAGAAAGTGTTATACAAGCATTAAAAGATACAAAAGGAATTGCCGTCGAATTTGCACATCATGACACCCTTCAATCAGATATAATCATTGGAAAATATAGCGCTGTTGTAGAATTTTCGGACAAAGATAACTTTGAGCTTTATTCGGTTAAAGATCAGGACACTTTGAATAATTTGGATACTTTGATAAATAGCTATATAAAATCTCCTGTCCCTATTGACATCAGTACTTTACAGGAGCCAACATTAGGTCTTGCCCAAAGAACAATTGCATTTATTGTGTTATTCCTGATGATCACTTCAACAGTAACCGCTTCACTGATTATAGAAGATAAAAACTCGGGAACATTTCAAAGATTTTTATATTCCCCACAAAAATCAAGAACTTACATTATAGGGAATATTTTGTTTAATTTTACAATCACTTATTTTCAGTTTTTTGTTTCAATAACAATGATTACATTATTTAAACTTGATATCGGTATCTCTTACCCTAACCTATTATTCATGGGTATTTGGATTGTTGCACTAACGACCTCTTTTGGAACTTGTATCGCGTCACTATTTAAGAAAGAAATGTATGCAAATTTATCTTCGACTTGTATTGCATTGATTCTATCGTTGATAGGAGGCACTTTTATCCCGTTTGATAAGATGCCCTCCCTTTTACAAAACGCAAGCGTCATAAGTCCTATCCGTTGGTTCATTAGTGCAACATCTTATATGGAACAGGGAAATGGATGGTTCTCCGGAACAAATTTTATTGTCATTCTATCCCTTTTTATTATTGCTTTGTTTATCATCGCAAATATGAATAATATAGGAAGTGAAAAACAATAATATTCCTCACCTATTAGCGAACATCTGTTATAAAATGCATGACTGATTTACTTTCAAGAATCTCGTTCAGATGTTCTTGATAAAAATTTGGAAAAGCATGATAGTCTTGAATCCGGTCCATTGGCAACCAATACATTTCTTCTTTAATTCCATTCGTATAACTGTTACTTTTTAACTTCATATTTCCTTTTGGTTTCATCAAATAATAATATGCAATCTCATGACAATCATAGCCTAAAAGACTTCCTGTTCCGGTGAAAAAGTTTTCATGAACAAAGGCAAGCCGGTCAATATCATAATCAATACCTGTTTCTTCGAGAACTTCTCTTTTAATTGCATCTTCTGATTTTTCGCCTAAATGGACACTCCACCGATGGAGTAATAGTAGTCATCTATATCATTTTTGGCAAATAATACACATCCTTCTTCGATAATAATGGCCGCGGCCCGATAGCGAAACCAATGGCGTCCATGCGTCCAACCACAATCCAAACTTTTTCTGTTTTTCTTAAAATAATCGTCTCGAAGCAAACCATACCAGGCGGCATCACAGATACCTTGATTGTTCCAGTCTGTCCCTCTTAAGGTCCCTTCATAGATAAGACCACTTTTAAGCATAACGCGACCAGAACCACTATTTACCGGGTCATGTCTTGAATCAATACGATTTACACCGACTTCTTCCATGAAAAAACGAATGACCTCTGTCAGAGCTTCTGTCATAATACCACAACCCCACCAGGGCTTTCCTAGGGCATATCCAATATGAACCGATTCCACCTTTTCTTCATAGCGAGCTACACCGATGGTTCCGATCAGCTGTTTTTTGTCTTTTAATTCAATACCCCAATCATAATATTGGTCACTTTCGTATCCTTTTTGTAGACTTTGTATATACTTATATGAAACTTCTTCTGAGCTATGGGATGGCCAGATAAGATAACGAGTAACCTCATCATCACTGGCCCAATTGCGATACATATCCGACGCATCAGTAAGCTCTATACGTCGCAAAATCAATCGTTTTGTTTCTAATCGTCGTGTTCCTAAGTGCTGCATGATGTTTGCTCCTTCCTATTTTGCATATACCCCTTGGTACTCGGTCGGCAATAATCGGGCAATACGCTCCATAATATTTTTGGTTGCCATTTCTTCATATGTCTTTTTATCTTGATCTTTGTCTTTTTTTGTCAAGTTGAATTGCTCTCCAATATGCACGTGTACTGAGGCGTGATGAAATACTTCACCACTCATATCCCCCTTGTGATTAATCGGAAGTAATTGTTCAGAACCGTAGATTCCAATAGGAACTATAGGTGCTCCTGTCATTCGTGCAATAAGCAAAATTCCTTTTTTGGCCTTAATCATACTCCCAGTTCGACTCCTCGTCCCTTCCGGAAATATCAATATGTTTTCACCGCTTTTTACCAAACGGATAATTTTCTTAAGCCCTTCATGATCTGCACTATCCGGTACGATGTGGGTTGTCTTAACCACATTCATTCCGATATTGGTCACTGAATTCTCTGACAGTTTGACACCTGCTACAAAAGTCGGATCTGCCAAACGCAGCACTCGATTAAGAACTAATCCATCCGCATTGCTCAAATGATTGCATACAAAAAGAGTTGGCGTACGCATTTTCTCAAGATGCTCTGCTCCGCTAACGTGAATGTTGGCGTATTTATTTAAATATCTATCCACCAGTTTTTTTGAGGCGTACGTCACGAACCGCTCCGGCAATAGATGTATGATCTTAGCTATAACTGGGTGTATCATGTCTTGCTCCTTCCAAAGAAATAATATGTATTATTTTATCTGAAAATGGAGTAAAACACCAGCAAAAAAAGTCCCAAAACTCTAGTTATCTAGAATCTTAGAACTTCCATTAGAGGAGGAGACGAGAAATACTAGTCCGTCCAATCAATCCAGTGACTCCCCACCGTTCCTGTACTATGTCCTGCATAACGACCATGATAGTCTGAGCCTCCGGAAAGTCGTAATTGATTGTCCCTTGCTATCTCTTGGATCAAAAGCTGTTCCTTATGTGTCACTCCAGGGTAGTTCACTTCAATGGCCTCTAACCCCGCTTGACACAGTTCCATTACAGCTTCCAAATTACCATATAAGGTGGGATGTGCCAGAACCGGAATAGCACCGGCTTTTTTGAGAGCTTTTACGGCATCAATATGGCTTGGATAATCAATCTGCATTTGCAAAGGACCATTATTTTTAAACATTTTATTATAGAAGTCTCCGTAATAATCATCTGCATATCCTTTATTTATTAGAACTTCCATAATATGTTGTTTATAGATGGCTTTTCTTTTTCGCATGTCAATTAAGTCTCCTATGGAAACATTATAACCTAGTTCTGCTAGAATGTTAATCTGTTGCTCACTATTGGCTTGACGTGCCTTGGATACATGATCAATCATGGTTTCTAGTGTTCTACAACCGGTTTCAACATATAGACCTACGATATGGCATGGCCTGTTTCTACCATAGTCATATGCGCTGACTTCAACACCGGGAACATAGGTTAACTGATACTGTTTTGCAAGTGCACTGTATTCTTCTCTACCGATTAATGTATCATGCTCTGTTATAGCGAGTAGCTCAACTCCATTTTCTTTAGCCAACTGAAATACCTGCTCCGGTGTATCGCTGCAATCTGTGTTGTTCGTATGTACATGAAAATCTGCCTTCATATTGAATCATCTCCTTACTTGTGACGAATTTACTCAACCACAATACTTTTTTGTCTTAAATGATTAATCATCAGCTCCATTAAAAATGCTGTCAGGAAAATCAATAATACACCAAATCCCTGAACTGCATACTCTCCCGCTCGTGAGGCGTTGTTAATGGCTGAACCTATCGTACCCGGGACTCCTGCTGCAGGACCAATGACTACTGCGACGCCAAAATTAATTTCATTTCGTATAGCAACCCATGAGATAATTTTAGTAAAAGAAGAAGGTAAAACTGCTCCAAATACAATCTGATGCCAATTGGCGCCTGTGGCTTTTAAAGCTTCAATGGTGCCTTCATCCACTTCCTCAAATACCTCTGCGAAAGATTTGGTGAAAAAAGCTATGGTGTGAAAGAACATTCCCACAACCGCAGTGGTGGATGTAAGTCCATACCCTGCAACAAATATGAGTACCCATATAATCGTGGGCACTGCTCTAATCAAGGATGCAACGGAACGAATTAGATTAGGGGCCACTCCTTTAGTTAAGTTTTTTGCAGCAAATAGACCTAAAACCAACCCTCCGACGCAACCGAGAATAGTCGTTACCAGCCCTAGAGAAAGGGTACTTAACAAATTGGTAAACATCTCAAACTTCATTGAATTCTCAACTAAGTCAAATCTAAAAAAATTGGTTATAATGCGCATTGCAACTTCCGCTTGAAAATCTTCCCAACGATATTGTATCCTGAAAAATACCGTAAAGATGGTTACTGCAACAAAAACGCAGATAATAACCGTCATGAGAATATCGGCTCGATCCGGTTCTTTCAATTTAGGTCTTCCAAAAAGATTCTTTCTTACTTGAGAGTTACTCCTTTTACTGACTAATAATTCTGAATCACTCATTATAATATCCTCTTTCTTATATACATGGATAATTGATCAAACGATATAATCACCACAACCACCACAATAACCGCCCCCGATAGTTGATCAAAACGACGGTAATGCTTGAAAATCCCAATCAAGTGCCCAATACCACCTCCGGCCAACATACCGATAATTGTCGCCGAGCGAATGTTCAACTCAATAGAATAAAGGGCCCAAGAAATAAACGTCGGTAGTGTTTCCGGGATAACTGCTTGTGTAATAATCTGCCAATAACTCGCACCTGTAGCTTCTAAAGCTTCAATGCTATTGGGATTGGTCTCATCAATCATATCACTAAACAATCTGGCATTAAAACCAAACGTACCGATGGTCATTACCAATAATGCTAAAAATTCACCAAACCAGAAAGCCATCAATAAGATGATTGCCCAAATGGTTGCCGGCACATTACGCATAAACGTAGCAAAGCCTCTTACTATAAACTTTAAAACAACATTTTTCCCCGTTCGTTTTGACATAGTAAGGGCTGCAAGATAAGCCAAAAATGAGCCGATAACGCCTGCTGATATGGACAAAAGAATGGTTACAAAAATAGCTTCAATCAACTTAGCTGATTCTTTAAAACTAACCGGAATATACAATTCAAAAAACCTGGTCAAGGCCTTCGGGGCATTTACCACAACGCCAATCATATCAAAATCAATAAATATGTTGGCAAGGTAAAAGATAACAATAAAAAGTAGTGCAATCAATATATCTCTAACACGTTTAACTTTAAAATATTCATGGGGATTCTCTTGAAAATATGCGTCATTATGCCAGAATTTCATCTATTTTCGCTCCATATATTTTCTCTATATAAGCATCGGTAAGCTTATCCGGTGAATCGTTAAAGATTATCTCACCATTACTCATACCAATGATTCTATCCGAATAATTCATTGCAACATCCACTTGATGTAAATTCACAAGACATGGAATCCCCATAGATTGACTAATGTCTTTTAAATACTCCATAATGACTTTGGATGCCTGTGGATCTAATGAAGCAATAGGCTCATCACACAAGATCATTTTGGGATCTTGAATTAATGCTCTAGCAATGCCCACCCTTTGTTTTTGTCCCCCTGATAAATGAGAACATCTAAAAAACTTTCGTTCTTCAAGTCCTAGCTTATCCAATAATTCCATGGCTCTGCCTACGTCTTTTTTACTAAATAGAGCTAAAGCTCCTTTAACTGTGGAATAGTAACCCATCCTTCCATGTAATACATTTTCAAGTGCTGTTAAGCGATACACCAAATTATAATGCTGAAAAATCATACCAATCTGTTTTCTAGCTTGCAATAATCTCTTTTTTGATAAACCGACAATCTCTTCATTATTAAATAAAATACTGCTACCCTCATTAGGTTCAATCATTCTGTTAATGCAACGTAGAAGCGTTGATTTACCGGCCCCACTGGGGCCGATAATTGAGACTAACTCTCCTTCATGCAAATCAAATGATACATCTATGAGTGCTTTCGTTTTTTCTTCATATGTCTTTGATAGATTCTGGGTTCTAAGTACAATAGTTGACATAACGAAATCTCCTCCATCTGTCGTTTTGACAGGATCTCTTACTCTTCACCTTGATACATAATTTCCAAGAAATTGTAAAAACTAGGTTCAACTGCTACAAATCGATCTTCCATTGATAAACTTTCATCAGAATCTTCCGCGGCTTCACTAAACATACCTTCCACTGCATTTTCAGGTGTTAGCGCTTCAAAGTGTTCTATCAAAGCATCAATATGTTCTTGCTCCATATAATCTTTATTAACCCAATAAGGACCGTTTGGCACAATTGTTTGAGCTATCACATGGATATTTTCCATATTGTCTCCGGCATATTCACAGCAGAACGCACCCGCATATACTTTTTTGTTAACAATTAGTTCAACGGATCCCGGATGATTACCACCAAATTGAATCTCTGAGAAAATACCGCCTTCTGCTTCAGGTAATTCAAATATTTGCTTTCGCTCAGTAATGTCACTAGATCCATCCGGACCAAAGGAATTCCATAAAGTCGTTGTCGGTACCAAACGTCCTGAGGTCGACGTTGCCGACACAAATGAGAACGCTTTGCCCTTTAATGACTGAAGTGCTTCTGCTTCACTCATACCTTCAAAATCACCTTTGTTATCAATGTGGGTACCGATATATGCCGGATATCCACCTTCACTAGATACACCATTTGGTGCTTGAATGAATAAAGGGATTACATTGGGGTTTTCTAAATGAGCTTTGGTATACGTTGCCCCGGATGGTGTTCCGATGTGTGCTGTTCCTGATAGAATAGATTCTGATACCACTGAATAATCATCTGCAGATACATACTTCACTGTGGCATTAAACGGTTCTAATGCTTTGTTCATTTCTTCGATTACATACTTCGTGCCATCTGTCATTTGACCGCCGTCATTTGGTAAAGATACAAAAACGTACTCTGTTGCTTCTTCTTTGCTGCAACCTGCTAAACCTGCTACTGCAACAACCACTACTAGTAATAACATTAATACTCTTTTCATTTGAATTTTCCTCCATCTTTTTCCATGTTAAATTGTCTATCGCATAAACCAGACATAAACTCTATGTCATGGAAAATACCAAGCATTGTTGTTCCGCCTTGCTTCAATTTTTCAATCAACTCTCTTACTTTTAGCTTTGACGCTTGATCTAAAGAGGCGGTCGGTTCATCGAGTAATAATAACCTCGGTTTCTTAATCATTGCTGCTGCTACATTAAGTCGAAGTTTTTCACCGCCTGAAAAATTCACGGGATAACTGTCCCAAAGCTCTTTGTCGAGTTCAAAATGACTGAGCATACTCACCGCTTCTTCCCTTGCAACTTCAAGGGTATGGCCCATCTCTAAAACTGCTGTTTCAACGATTTCTCTGGCTGTTGTTCTTGGCATCACATTTAAAAACTGCGAGACATAGCCGATTTCATATTTTCTCAAATAGATGATCTGTCGTTCTGTCGCGTCATATAGATTCATATAACCAAAGCGCTTTGAATCGTAATAAATCGCTCCAACATCCGGCAAATAACTGCGATAGATGCTTTTTAAAATCGTCGATTTTCCTGAACCACTTTTTCCTGTGATACCTACAAACTCCCCTTCATTAAGGGTCAAACTAATTCCATGACAGGCATGAATATGACGATTTAGATTATGTAGTTTAAAAGATTTTCCAAAGTTTTCTATTTGAATTAATGGTTTGTTAGCGACCGCTTCCATAAAATTGCTCCTTTACATGGTGTTTTTTTACAAACGATTCAATATCTCCTCGAAAATCATAGAAGTTTTCTTTAATTTTTTCGTAGGACCAATCCCACCAGGCAATTGCCTGTAGGTCTTCTATGATTTCCGGTGAAAATCGATAACGAATAATCTTTGCCGGATTTCCTACTGAAATGGCATAAGCCGGCACATCTTTTGTCACGACAGAGCCTTGTCCAATCACTGCACCGTTGCCAATCTTTACCCCGGGTTTTATTAGGGCACCATGGCCTAACCAAGTATCATGGCCAATGGTGGTAATTCTTGAAGCTCTTTTTATAAAAAACGCCTCATCGTCTTCTTCAGCAAAGCCAAACATTTTACTTCTGTAGGTAAAATGATGGAGGGTCGGTCGATCCATTGGATGATCCGTTGCACCGACTCTTACACTGGCTGCAATGTTGGAGAATTTGCCCACCTGCGCATTTTGAAAGATACAATTGCTCCCTGCATAAGAATAATCTAAGAAAACGGTGTTTTGCATCACACTGTTAGGACCTAATTCGCAATAGCTTCCTAATTCTGAACCTATTACAAGACAGCTTTCATCAATGTTTGGTTCTTGAGTTAGTCGTTTAGTCATATCCTTACCTATACCTTGTCTTGAAAACATGGGCACCTTCAACAAAGCATGAAGTAATGACAGGAAAATCATTTTCTATTTTTTCAATAATAAGTAAGTCTGCTCTTTTTCCGATTTCAATGGAACCGACTTGATCATCTATATTGACTGCTCTCGCAGGATTCAAAGTAACTAAGTTAAACATTTCATGGAGAGGACAACCAAAGTCATTATGCATTTTATAGACCGAGTGCAACAAGGCTGCCGGATAATAGTCACTGCATAAAATATCAATAATCCCTTCATTAATAGCATCATGAGCGGTTAGATTCCCTGAATGAGATCCTCCAAGCAATACATTGGGTGCCCCTGCCATGGTGTAAAGACCTTCTTTGTGGGCGTGTCTTGCAATGTCTAAGGTAATGGGGAACTCTGAAATTGTTGTTCCAAAGACTTTAATGGCATCTATTTTCTCGATAGAATCATCATCATGGGAAGCAATGGCCACATGATGCTTTTTTGCAATTGCAGCAATACGTCCACAATCATCATGGCTTAGCTTGGGGACATTCCTCCGCTTCGACAAGACTTCTTCAAATTCATCATCGGATAATCGGCTTCCATACTGTCTCGATAGCTTCTTGTAAGCTTCGATGTCTGAAAACTGACCTTGTCCGGGTGTATGGTCCATAAATGAAAGCATATCCACTTTTCCCGCTTCAATATAGGCGATTAAGTCATCAACACTATTTACATTATCCACTTCAAATCTAGCATGGAAACGATGGCGAATTAAGTGCCTTTGCTCATGGGTATTTGCAATTAAATCAATAAATTTTTCCACATTTTCTTTTCTTCTTATGGGCTTGTCATCTGCTTGCATTAATTTGTACAAACTCAAAGAATGAAACATCGTCGTAACGCCATGGGTTAATAACTCCCTTTCAGCTTCTCTTAAGGCTAATGAAAAATTCATTAAAGAAGTAGGTCGTGGTGCTGTTATGTGTTCAATATAATCTGCATGTATATCTATAAAGCCCGGTGCAACATGCCCACCTCTTGCATCAATGACTTCGACGGATTGATCTTGTGGCGTATACTGACCGCTAGGGATAATGTTATCGATTAAATTCTCATAGATAATCAAATCGTATCCTTCTAATATTTTATTGGGTAACACGAGTTTGCCATTAGTTACAACTTTCATAATGACTCCTTAATCTATAGTAGAGAGTGAACGAGTTTCTGCGTATAAGAATGTTGGGGGTCTTCAAGAATTTGATCCGTTAATCCTGACTCCACAATACAGCCATCTAACATTACAAGTGTCCTGTCTGCTAACATCCGAATAACACCAAGATCATGTGAAACCACAATCATGCTAATGCCCAAATCTCTCTGTATCTGTTTGATTAAATCCAGAACATTAGCCTGCACCGATAAGTCCAAACCCGTGGTCACTTCATCTAAAAAGAGTATAGGCGGATTGTTCGATAGGGCCTTAGCAATTTGCACCCTTTGTTGCATACCGCCTGAAAAATGGATAGGAGCGTCATGTCTTCTATAGGTTTCAATGGCGACTATGTCCAACAATTCATTGGCTCTCTCCGTCATATGACCTACATGGCGATTACCTGCTGCAATCAACTTTTCAGCTACATTTGACAGGGTTGAAAAATGCATTTTTAAACCTAAAAACGGATTTTGATAAACCATTCCAAATAGGTGGTCTTTTAAATACCGCATTTGCTGGGAGCTGGAATCAAATATATTCACATCACCGGATTCAAATAAACTGACCCTAACATCTCCTCCTGAAATCTCTTGGTCAAAATACAAGCAGCGAACAATGGTTGACTTTCCTGAACCGCTTTCACCTACAACGCCGAGGATTTCGCCTTTATATAAGTCAAAAGATATATCTCTACACGCATAGATTGTCTGACAATGAGGGCAATAATTGCGATTTAATACAGACGGATTTTCTTTACATTTTTCGCAACCTTCACCATATTGTTTAGTCAACTTCTCTACACTTAAGATTTTTTCTTCAAAATCTAACATACCTCTTCCTCCTGACTATTTAACCTTTTTAGACAATCGCTGGTGTCATTGCACTGGTAAATCACGGTGTCATGCTCTGTATCTTCTATTTCATCAAAATAGACCTCTGTAGCGCCACATAGATGACAAACTCTACCTGTTTGATCTTCGAGTTCAAAAGGATAGTCTTCAAAAGCTAAGGACTTAACTTCCGTGTAAGGCGGTACTGCATAGATTTTTTTCTCCCGTCCGGCTCCAAGAAGAATTAAGGCTTCACTATGATTTAATTTCAAATTATCATATTTAGGGATTGGGCTGGGACTCATCACATATCGATTATGAACAAATACAGGATGAGAAGCCCCTGTCACCATCGCACCAAATTTCATGATTTTATCAAATAACACGAGCCAAGCACCGCTGTAATCTCCATCTGCATGAAGCCGCTTCGTCTTATATTCACTGGACTCCACATATCTAAGCGGCTCCGGCATGGGAACTTGTAATACAATAATCTGCCCCTTTTTCAAAGCTTGTTCAGGAATTCTATGTCGTGACTGAATCAAGGTGGCTTCTCCAGTCACGATGGTTTCTTTGATACCGGTAGTTTTACGTATCAAGTTCTTTATACTCACTGCATTAACAGATTCATCTGTTCCTTGATCGATGACTTTAATGATGTCTTTTTTTGTTACCAAAGAAAAAGATAATTGTAATCCACCGGTTCCCCAACCTCTTGCAATGGGCATTTCTCGACTGGCAAACGGTACTTGATAGCCGGGAATTCCAATAGCTTTTAGTGTCGCTCTTCGCACAACTCTTTTTGAGCCTTCATCAAAGAAGGCAAAATTGTATTGATCTTTCATTATAGACCCTCCTTTTGAGTTTTTCTCACGCTATCAAGTTCTGCCTGGAAGGTAACATAATGGGGCAATTTTAAATGAGAGATAAATCCGGTCGCTTCAACAGAATCGATATGATAAAGAACAAACTCTTCATTATGAGTTGGCACATTCGACGGTTCTTCTAGACAGCGATCCAAAATACTCATGGCAATGGCTTTGGTTTCGTTTTGACCAAAGCATATACCATAGCCGATATCTAATCTTTGCTCTTTCATACCATCCGGCTTCGTAATGGATGTAGGTATGATGGATTCCACTTCAGTCACGCGAACAGAACCGATATAATAACTATTGTCCGGAGAATTTGTTTCATCAAAAGGTGAGTCAATATAAATCGGTAATTCGCCGACTCTTAATTCGCCGACTGTGGGGTGAACGGACCCAAACCCTCTTAAGGATGCATAGCCAAGAGCTGTAACTGCACCGGTTTGGCCTCTCGTCAATATTTGTAAGCGTTCACTGCGAGTGGTTGGAAATTTAAGCGCTTCTTTGGTAATATCTTCCGGTTCTTGGTTATTGTTCTCATGAATAATGGCAATACCTTCTTTTCTTAAATAGTCCATGACCTTTGGCACCCTTATCGCAGTAGGACTATCTTCTACTATAGGGAGTTTAGCTACCGAACGTTGGTAATCTTCTAACCAATGGTTCACATAGTCTTTTTCCTTTTCTTCTTCTCTTAATCCAAAATCAATTAATCGATGGGTGTAGTCATAGGAAGCGCCTAAGATTTGACCGCCGGGTATATCTTTAAAACTAGCCGATATTCGTCTAACAACAGCCATTTCTTCACTTTCTACAATACGGCTGTAATGTTTTCTCGGCAAAGTAGACCGGAATGCTCTCAGCAAAAACACCACTTCTTCCGGATTACCTTCTGCTTGCTTAATGGCAATGGCTGCAAGTTCTTCATCGTACAAAGATGCTTCACTCATCACTTGGTCGATTAATCCTCTCATACCACTTTCGATTTCTTTTATTTTAATAAGTTTACCTTTTTTAAGGCGTTCGTATTTTAGTCGTTTAACTGATTCTTCAATGGCTTTTTGACCACCTTTTACTGCTACATAAGCCATTACTTACCTCCTTGTGTTACTGTTGTCGTTCTTGGCAAAGCCATTAGCTGCTCCTTGGCATCTACTAAATAGATTTCAATACCCAAGGGAAATTCTTTGTTTTTTTCAGCTCTTATAAGATTCCAATCTTCAAACCCTTGAATTTGAGCCTGCTTTACACCATCGATTCCGGGACCTAAAAGCCGGTAACTGTCACCTTCATTCAATGCTTCTACTTCACAGATGATCGTTGCAGACAGATGAGGATCGATGAGCGTCCCCACTTTAACTGTTTTAAAGGCCTCTTGCTTTTCCTTAATTGAAGCTGTTCTTCTTATAAAAATAAAATCTGCCTTTTCCATGGATTCTTCTTTTGAGTAAGTCATGCGCTTGATTAAATGAGTAATCTCTTTATCCGCATCATCAATGACACAAAATGTCACTTCTGCGTCTAATAACATAAACGCGAGTAATAATAAGGTCCTACTCAGTTCTGTTTCAATTTGATTGTGTTTTACATATTCTTCTAAATTAACCACATCACCAGGATAACTATTGGCAAGAACTAATTCTCTGTACGCCTCTGCTACATCATGCACTAAGTCAATCATTAGGACTTTACCTCCTCATCCAGTGTAATGAAATCCACTTTTGTTTTTAATACATTGGCAACGACTTTCTTTTCTTTCTCTCTATGATGTTCACCAATCTCTTGAATCATATGATCTAACTTATTAACCGCCTCCAACTCACTGTTATATGCTGCATCAATAATTGCCAAATGATAGGCTTTTTGGGGATGTGATCCTTGAATAATCCCAAGACCAATTACCTCATCAATCATTACCTTACACTCTGTCACAAACACTTCTCCCAAATAAAACAAATGCTTCATGGCACTTTCTCGCATTTTAATCATCACCAATCCACCACTGGGCTCTTCTAGTATTTTGACTGTATGCGTCTTTGTGATTACCATACTGAGATTTTTCAAAGTTTCCAGACCACATATTGCAAGAATTTCGGTTCTTTCTTTTCTAGTCATTTAATTACTCACTTTCCTTTATTTCTTGATATCTCGATTATATCTTGGCGCCAAGTTCAGTGAAATTAAGCTTGTGTAAGCTTTGGTTAAATCTATGTACATAGATACCTTTGATAAAAAAACGCAAAAAAAAGACTAGCTTCATTACTGACTACTTTAAGTCAGTGTCTGAACTAATCCGACACACAAATCGATCTCCTCGATAAATGATTTTGGTCACTTCTAATATTTCTCGCGTCTCTCGATCGAAACACTGGGTCTCCAAAATAAGTATGGGCACGAGACTGGGACATTCTAATATTTCTCTTTCATATTTTGTTGGCAATAACGTTTGTAGATTTGACTCTTTATAATAGAATTCTTTAAAACCATGGCTATCATAGTAGTCAAACATAGACGTAATCCGGTGACCGTCTTCACGAATATTTTTCAAAATCTTATCCGTTACATAAGAAATATGAAGAGCTGCAGGTTCATTGTCAAGAATTCTTAATCTAGATATTTTATAAATTCTTTCTTTTTCAGTTGCACCAAGCTTCTCTCTTAATTTTGGCACCCGTTCTAATTCAACAAACTGGATATTTTTTGTATTAAGATTATATCCTCTTTTTTTCATTTTCGTCGTAAAACTTTCATCACCGGTAAGTAATAGTTCGATTTTAGACTGTTTGGATTTGTAAAATCTGCCTTTCCCTTGGACTGCATAAATGTAACCCATTTCCGTTAATCGCTCATAGGCTTTTCTTACATCATGCCTTGTAGCATTGTACTTAAAGGCTAAATTGTTTTCACTTGGCAACTTTTCGTCTGGTCTATACTCTCCATTAGAGATATCCCTTATAATGTCATCTAGAATTTCAAACACCTAAGATTCCCCCTTTTGATACTCAGTCTTGATATTCTTCTAATTCACAAGGACATTTACCTGCTGTAAAAGTAGCTTCATTATCAATCGTTGCCTTATACTCATCAAAACCGAAACTTACATAATACAGTTCCTTAAAGTCATTCTCCTTTAGTTGATTAAAGGCTTTTCCACTTCTTAACCCGCTATAACACATCAAATAAATGGGTGTATTTTGATATTTTTTTCTTTCTAAATAGCGCAATAAATTAACCCCTTCATCATCATAAGGTACATTAACGGCATTACTTAAGTGAGAAGTTTCATAGTCTTCTCTGTCTCTTAGGTCCATGACAACAATCTCTGTTGTCTCTTCTGTAATGTATTGTGTCTCATCTAAAATCATCGTTAATGCTTCCGGCGTAACAACAACTTCATAATTTCCATTACTACCACTAAGAACTTCCATAAAAGAAAGCCCCAATAAAATAATAGCAATTATGCTAAATCCAATAGCCATTTGATTATTTCTCGTTTAGGACAGCACCCATACGCGTTTGAACATCACCAGTAC
>CAZVKG010000084.1:0-14723 GCA_964627665.1 uncultured Eubacteriales bacterium
TATCATAGCATGAATAGGCAAGATTGCATATGACGCCTTCTTTTGAAGCACTTACTCTTTTTTATCAAAAACCATTTGCTGAAATTGAATCCCTTTTTCAGATAATACACGGTGGACTTGTATAATAAATTCATCGCCACCAACGATATAAAACACACCTTGGTCTAATGTTTTATCTTCTAGAAATAGTTGATCCAATTCTTTATAAAAGCCTTCTCTTGATTCGACATATCTTTGTTTAAAACGGCTTTCTTGTTTCATATATTCTTTCATCTCACTGAAAAACAAATACTCTTTACTTGAATCAACATTTAGACTAATGACTTTTTCAATTCCCTCTGTGTGATGAATAAACTTTCTAACCAATGGCCGTATCGTTGCAATACCGACACCGGCAGATAAGAATATAATCGGCCGTTCTTCTCGACGTAATGTCAGACGGCTTCCAACCTTAAAAAGATAGAATAAGTCGCCTTTTTTAGACGTTTTTAATTCTTGCTTAAAATCCGTACACAAGTCCGGTAATCGAGTGGTCATTCGCAAGGTCTCTTCGTCCGCCAAGGAACAAATGGAGAAGTGGCGCACATTTTTCTTTTCCCACCACCCCATTTCTTCATCAAAATGGTTTAGAGCAAGATGAGTATGGGCGCCTTCATCCCAATTCAAACCATCCGGTTTGGTGAAAATATATGTATATGTATTTTTCGCCTCTTTGATTATATCTAATAGCACTATTTCATAAACTTTATAATTTTTAGATGTCTTAAGCATCAAATCACTCCTTAATGATAATTATTCTCATTAAGGATATCATATTTCATTGACTAATTCAATACAAACCTACAATTTATTCATGAAAACTAGGAATTTTAAACTCCGTATCGACATCTTGTTCATAATCTATATCATCTCTTGAAAAACCAAACAACTTATAAAACTCTTCTTGATAGCTTTCAATGTCAATCATTTCTTGCATATTGTCTGAATCCACTTGCTCAAAGAGTTCAAATGTATCCTTTTGCGTGTTATCATCCATCTCATACTCATCGATTCGAATACGCTTCTTTTCATCATATATATTTTCAGCTTGATCATTATAAAGTTTAGTTGAGAACAAGCGATAGATTTGTTCAATACATCCTTCATGTGTTCCCTTCTTTTTCATAACTTTGTATAAGGCCGCCATATATAAGGGAACAATCGGAATCGCTGCACTTGCTTGGGTAACGAGCGCTTTGGCGATAACAACACAAGCTTCTCCGTCAACAGGTTTCAATAGTTGATTTAACTCGATTGCCGTCGACTCTAAGTGTTGTTTTGCTCGACCAATTGTACCTTCTCGATAAATAGGTCGTGTTACTTCAGGACCAATATATGAATATGAAATTGTTTTTGCATTTTTTTCAAGCACATCATTCTTGATTAAGGCTTCTATCCATAGCTTCCAGTCTTCTCCACCCATAACCTTGCTTGTGTTTGCAATTTCTTCGTCACTTGCAGGTTCGATTGTTGCCATACTAATGGTTTTATTATGAATATCAATCGATTTATTTGTATAGGGTTGTCCGATTGGTTTAAGTACAGACATATATTTTTCACCGGTTTCAGGATCAATACGTCTTGGTGCCGCCAATGAATAAATCACTAAATCAACCTTACCCAGATCTTTTTTTATGGTTTCAATGACCTCATCTTTAATTTCATTGGAAAAAGCATCTCCATTGATACTTTTGGCATATAATCCTTTTTCAATGGCCATCTCTTCAAAAAAAGCAGAATTATACCATCCCGGCGAAGCTGTCCGTTTTCCTTTGGCTTCTTTTTCATAAAATACACCTAAGGTGTTTGCTCCGCATCCTTGCGCTGAAACAATGCGTGACGCCAATCCATAACCGGTCGATGCCCCAATAATGAGTACATTTTTAGGTCCATCTATTTTTCCATTTTCAAGAACATAATTTGCTTGTTCCTCAACATTTTTTTTACAGCCAATTGGATGCGCCGTTGTGCAAACAAAGCCTCTAACTTTTGGTGTTATTATCATAGTTCACGTCTCCTCTTTATCATTATTCCTTTAAATTCTAACTAAAAAACAAGCACTTGTCAATTGTTTTGATTATCAAAGTATTTTTCTTTCAAAAAAACCTGCGCGTTTAAGCACAGGTTTTTTCTTATGCCAATATTTTATGAATAGCTACGTACTGAATACATGTTGCCAATACTTCAATGGCAAGTTCAAGTTCTTCTAAAGGCGGAAATGTAGGTGCAATACGAATATTTGTATCCTTAGGGTCGTTCCCATATGGGAAGGTAGCTCCTGCCGGAGTCAATGTAACGCCATGACTTAAACAGCAGGCCACAACTTCTTTTGCACAGCCTTCCATCACATCAAGATTAATGAAATATCCGCCATTTGGGTTATTCCACTTTGCAATATTTAATCCACCTATTTCACGTTCTAATACTTCAAGAACTTTGTCAAATTTAGGTTCTAATATTTCCGCATGTTTCATCATATGTGCTTCAATAGCGTCTGCTGTCGGCAAAAAACGAACATGCATCAGCTGATTGATTTTATTCGAACCAATTGTTTGATATCCCATATGCTTACGAACATCATCTGCGTTTTGCTTACTCATAGCCATTACTGCAATTCCTGACCCCGGAAAAGTTACTTTCGACGTGGAACTATACATGTAAACACGATTCGCATTGTTTGTTTTTTTGCACTCAATCAATAAATCTTTTAATTCGTCACCGTTATTATTTAGATGATGAATATTATAGGCATTATCCCACATAATTCGAAAATCATTAGCTGCACATTTCATAGAAGCCAGTCGACCAACGACTTCATCTGAATATGTGATTCCTGTTGGATTGGAGTATTTGGGAATACACCAAATTCCTTTAATCGTTTCATCGCTTTGTACAAGCTCTTCGACTCGGTCCATATCCGGGCCATTTTCTGTCATCGGAACCATAATCATCTCAATTCCAAGATCTTCACAGATACCAAAGTGTCGGTCATATCCAGGAGACGGACATATGAACTTGATTTTTTCATATTGCGACCATGGTTTTATGCTATCGACCGTTCCAAATAACATGGCTCTCACTAGTGTATCATACATTAAATTTAAGCTTGAATTTCCGCCGATGATTAGTTCTTCCTCTAAGACATTCATACTTTCAGCAAACAATTTTTTTGCTTCAGGTATTCCGTCTAACAATCCATAATTTCGATAATCAATATTAATACTAAAATCAATGCTTTCATCAATCATTGCATTTGATAAATCTAACTGTTCTTTACACGGCTTGCCCCTAGCCATGTTCAAATTTAAGCCCATTCCTTTAAACTTCTCTAGTTTTTGTTTCAGCTCATTCTGATACATTACTAATTCTTCATGTGATTTACCTTTAAAATATTCCATCTTATTCGCCAATCCTCCTAAAACTAACAACCTTTTGTATAATAATACACAATTTTTGCAAGATAATCAATAGATAATTTCATTTTTAATGTATTTTCTTTAGATTATTTGGATTTATTGGATTTTATCGGTTTTTATCTGCAAGTATACAATGTTTCAAATTCACATATGGCTATTTCCTTTACTTTATCAAAACAGTTGATTTTTCAGGCAAAAAGCGGTAAAGTATTAGAGATGTTCATATTAAGGAGGCAATTATGTTATCACATAAAGTCGCAAAAAAAACCAAGCCCTATTTTTACTATGGTTGGGTCATCGTTTTTATATCGGGTGTGAGTATGTTTTTTTCGGCACCGGGACAAAGTTTTTCTATTTCCACATTTATTAACTATTATATAGAAGACTTTGGGTATTCACGTACATATATTTCATTTATTTATTCACTTGCTACTGTATTGTCGGGTTCCTTACTTTTTTTCGTCGGTCGACATATCGATTTTTTAGGTCAACGAAAAATGTCCTTTATTCTTGGGTTTGCCTTAGCAGCTGCTTGCTTATTTAACAGTTTCATAGCCAATGTAGCCATGCTGTTTATCGGCTTTTTTTTACTTAGATATTTAGGTCAAGGCTCTATGATGCTTATTCCAAATGCATTAATACCTCAATGGTTCGATAAAAAGAGGGCTTTCGCCGTTAGTATAGCAACACTTGGTATCATTCTAGCTAATGTAGTCGTCCCACCAATGAATATTTATTTTATTCAAACATATGGTTGGGAAATGACTTGGCGATTTTGGAGTATTGCAATTATCCTTATTTTTATACCCCTATCCTATTTTTTTACGATTAATAATCCAGAAGACGTTCATCTTCTTCCGGATAACGCCCCGGTAAGTTCCCATCAAGATTTGCTCGACGAAATGGAAAAAGTCGATCGGGAATCTTTTACCCTAAAAGAGACCCTACGCACAAAAGAATTTTGGTTTATCGGCATTATCAGTATGATTATTCCCATGATTACAACAGGAATAATGTTCCACTTCTTCTCGATTATGGATTTACAAGGAATCAAAGAAGAAGCCGCTGCTTTTGCAATCGGCCTCATATCACTTCCCGGATTTTTTATGCCTTTAATCTCCGGATTAATTATTGATCGTTTTCGTTCAAAATATATTGTTGCTATAACTCTAACTGTTGTAGCTCTTGACATGTTATTTATGCTTATTGTCAGCAGCATAGCAATGGCTGTTATTTTTATGCTTATTTACGGCTTAGCAACAAATATTCAAAATCTAACCTTAAACATTATTTGGGTCAAATACTTTGGGAGGAAATACCTTGGGAGTATTCGAGGTGCCGCTACTGTCTTTGGCGTTCTTGGCTCAGCTTTTGGTACAATTCCTTTTGGATTATCCTATGACCTTACCGGCAGTTATGTTGCTGTATTTACTGTTATGGCTATAATCACTTTTGCCGCACTTGGAATGGCGCTTTCAATAAAAAGGCCGAAAAGATCTTAAAAAAATAATTGTGCAAAATAGATGACGATGGGAACCGTTAATGCACTAAAGGCCGTTGAAAAGAAAACCGTTTGGGATGCATATTCCGGTTCATTTTTAAATTCAATGGCTAATAAGACAGTGTTGATTGCCGTTGGCGCTCCGCTACAGATGAATATAACCTGAGCTGCAATACCTTCAATTTGAAGTAGCCATAACAAAACACCGGTAATCATTGGCGCAACAATCAATCGGATGCCACCGGCAAGATAAACGCGCATGGATCGAAATCGCAATTGAGTATCTGCTAGTTGTGCACCAAGCGTAATTAAGGCAATCGGCACCAATCCTTCACCGGTTATACTTAATCCGTCTTGTATTGGTTGGTAGACGGGAATATTAAATAATTGAAACCCAAATCCAAGAAAAATGGCATACATCATCGGCAATTTAAAAATATCTAAAATGGCTTCTCTTCCACTCTTATGACCTATACTCGTATTAAAAATCCCAAAAATATTTAACAAAATATTCTGCATAAACATAATAATAATCTGGATTGCTGAGGCAAAGGGATTATTAAACAATAAGGCAATAAGGGGTATACAAAAATTGCCGCTATTATAAAAGCATGAAGCATTAATAAATACGCTTTTTTTCTTCGCGTCATAACCGGCGATTTTTGCTACAGATAATCCGATTAGGAACAAGAAGACAAATGTCAGAACGAGTACAATTATAATTTTCAAAAACAATCCTGCATCTAGTTGAATTGTATACATATTCATAAATAGAAAAGCCGGTATCATAATATAAAATTGAATTTTAGTTAAGGTATCTACATTTAAGGTAAATCGCTTATGAAAATAGAAACCTGCCAGCACAGGTATAAATATAGGTACTAACACATTAAAAATCACAAAGACTATATAAGTCATAATTTCTCCTTAATGAATGTCTTATTTTTGTTAATTTATTTTTTTCATTCGCAACGCGGACATAAAGATAATAATGTATCCAATCACACTAAAGACATCCGGCTGGGAACCAAATATAATCAACCCAAATATAGCTGAAAAGACGACACCAAAATAATTATATATGGAGACATCTTTGGCCTGAGCATGTTTATATGCCAAAGTTACACCATATTGCCCTCCGACAGCTGAGATTCCTGCTAAAATAGCATACATCAATTGCGCATCTGTCATAGGTTCATAACTGACAATAACAATGGGAAGAAGGGAAACAAATGTAAACATAGCAAAGAAGAACACAACAACCGATGGATGTGTTCCTTCACCTAATTTTCTTAACATTGTATAGGATAATGCAGCCCCCGCCGCCCCTAAAATCGCAACTAAATATGGAACGAATTCAAATGACAATTCAGGTTTAACAACAAAAATAACACCTATAAAAGCAATAATAATCATTAAAAATTGTTTTTTTGAAATATGCTCTTGCAAGAAAATCCAGCTAAATATCACCACAAAAATTGTATTCAAGCGAAATAGCACTGTTGCATCGGATAAAATCAAATGATCAAGGGCATAATAATTCATTACAATGGCTATTGTTCCTGTCAATGAACGTAGTGTCAGTAACTTGATTTGATGAATTGGAAAAATTGGAATATGATGAAATTTAATCAAAACAAAACTAATATTTGCAATGACCACTGCACGTATGAGGGTTTTTTGTACCACTGGAATGTCCCCTGTCAATTTAACAAAAACACCCATTAGGGAAAAAGCCAAGGCAGAAAACACCATATAAAGTATTGCTTGTTGTTTATTACTTAAGCGAGAAAAAATACCAATCATGTCGTCACCTTCCATTGTCTACTTTGTTGATAACATTTCTCAGTCATCTTACTATAAACTTAGGAAAGCGTCAAGAGACTATACCGCTCTTCTGCGTTGTTTTCTTGCGGCTAATATGCTTTGTAAAATAATAAAAAAGGACAATAATGCACCAATCGTTATTTTGGTCCACCAAGATGACAATGTCCCTTGAAAGTTTATTAGCGATTCAATCGTACCTTTGATTAGTACACCAAACAGACTACCTATAACATTACCAACACCGCCCGTTAAAAGTGTTCCTCCGATGACAGCGGATGCTATAGCTTCCATCTCGAATCCCTTGGCTTGTTCGACGAATCCGGCACATGTATTTAATGCAAATAAAAATCCTCCAAAGGCAGCTAAAAAACCGTTAATGACGTAAGTGAGTAATTTTGTACGCCGAACGTTCAATCCCATCAATAGAGCTGACTGCTCGTTTCCTCCAATCGCATAAATTGAGCGTCCAAACTTTGTATACTTTAGAAGAATAAAAGCAGCTACTAAAACCAATATTGCAAGAACAACACTTGGATAAATGTATGGAAAAATAATATCCCCCCGTTTATTCTCATATCCTCCAAAGGGTAAGTAAAATTTTGCATTGGCCCAGCTTAAAAACATCTCATTTTTAATACTAATCATCTCTGTGCTAATGACCGCTGTCATTCCTCGAGCAAAAAACATTCCTGCCAAAGTTATAATAAAGGGCTGCAAATTAAGATATGAAATAAGCCAGCCTTGAACAAATCCAAACGCAGTACCAACAATGAGTACAATGATAAGTGCACTAATTGCACTGACGCTTTTATGTTCCATCATCCATGCAAGAAGCATGCATGTCATTGCAACAACAGATCCTACAGAAATATCAATTCCTGCCGTAATAAGAACCATGGTCATGCCTGTTGCAACGACTATAAGACCTGCATTACTAATAAATAAGTTGAAAAATACTTGAATACGTCCAAAATTCTTATCACCAAAGAGTATGATACCACTCAAATACATGGCTATAAATAAAAGCACCGTTATTATTAATAAGAAGGTATGGTTATTCATTTTGATTTTCATATGTTTCATTATGCCGCCTCCTTCTCAGTAGTATTTGTCATTAATTTAGCGCGTAGGTTTCGCATCATACGTTTAAGCTCTGAGGATTGTAATGCAACAATAATAACAACAACAATCGCTTTGTAAACCGGAAGTTGATCGGCAGATACTTTCATTGCATATAAGGTTGTCGTTAACGTTTGAATGGTAATCGCGCCAATAACACTTCCAATAAGCGAAAATTTTCCACCGGATAACTTATTACCTCCTAAGGCAACTGCTAAAATAGCATCTAATTCCATATTTAACCCTGCATTATTGGCATCAATTGAATATACCCTGGATGTTATAATTAGTCCTGCAATACCTGCACATAATCCACTATAGACATAACTTAGGAATTGAATAAAAACCGGATTAAGACCAACCAATCTTGAGGCTTTTGCATTTATTCCTACGGATTCTATATATAATCCGATGGGCGTTTTTTTCAGCAATAAATACGTCAACCCAACAACCAAAATAGCAACAAATACCGGAGTCGGTAACGGCACGCCGGGAATAAATCCTCCTAGCCCCTTATAGTGATCTACACGTAAATATAAGATTTGACCGCCTGTAATTAACTGGGCTATACCTCTCCCTGCTGTAAACAAAATCAGCGTGGCAACCATAGGTTGTATTTTCATCTTTGCCACTAAAAAACCATTCCACACTCCACATAATCCACCTACAAAAACAGCCGCTGTAATTCCTAAAATATAGGGCGCATGATAAAAATCAGTACTTGTCTGGCCACCACCTAAGATAAATATAATTACTGCTCCTGACACAGCACTAACCGCTCCAACTGAAATATCTGCACCTCCGGATGCAGCGACAACTAAGGTCATTCCAACAGCTAGAATAACAAGTTCTGAAGAACGATTGATAATATCAATAATATAACCATAAAAAACACCATTTGTAATGGTTATATTAAAGAAATTCGGTGTTTTTATCACATTAATAATTAATACAAGTAGCAAGGCTAATATGGGAAGAAACAATTTCATTTCCGTTATTTTTTTTACGCGTGTTCGAAGCGTCTTACTCACGTTCCTCACCTCCTGCTATCATTTCCATAATATTTTCTTGACTTAACTCATTTTCGTTAAGCGTCCCTACCATTTCCCGATCTCTTAAAACAATCATTTTTACACACGTTCTTAACATTTCCTCTATCTCAGAAGAAATAAACATAATTGCTTTACCATCACTTGCTAGTTTTAAGACAAGTTTTTGTATCTCCGTTTTTGTTCCGACATCGATACCGCGAGTCGGTTCATCAAGAATAAGAAAATCCGGATTTGTTAATAGCCAGCGTCCTAAAATCACTTTTTGTTGGTTTCCACCACTTAGCTGCTTCACCGGCGTTTCTCGATCAGCGGTTTTGATTTTCAATGCATCTATGTAGCGGTCCGTAAATTCCTCTTGTTCCTTTTTTGTATAAAGTTTGAACATTCCTTTTTTTACTTGAAGCGCAATCATGATATTTTCTCGTACAGATAAATCGGCAAAAATGCCTTCTTCTTTTCTGTTCTCCGGCAAATATCCCATCCCTGCTTTCATTGCATCGATAGGCGCATGCACCTTAATCACTTGTCCATTAACCTTCATCATGCCTGAATCCGGCTTGTCTGCGCCATAAAGTGCACGTGCAAGTTCTGAACGCCCTGACCCTAATAATCCGGCTAAACCAACAACTTCATGGGCATGAATATTCAAAGAAAAGGATTTAATCGTTCCAATATGCTCGATTTGATTTGCTTCTACAATACGTTGCTCCTCTTTTTCATCATTTTTTTCTTTATAGTGTTTAATTTTTGCTAAGTCATCAAAATCTTTTCCCATCATTTTAGCAACGAGTTGTACTCTTGGTAATTTATCAATTTCAAATTCGCCAACCAATTCCCCATTTCTAAGAACGGTAATGCGATCACAAACTTCATACACTTGTTCCAAAAAGTGGGTGACAAAAATAATTCCCATCCCGTCATCCTTAAGCTTTCGCATAAGGTCAAATAATTTTTCCACTTCTGATTCATCTAAGCTTGATGTTGGCTCGTCAAGTATCAATACCTTAGCTGAAATATCCACCGCTCTTGCAATAGCAACCATTTGCTGTAAAGCGAGTGAATAGTTTTCAAGAGCTTTTGTAACATCAATATGAATATCTAAACGATTTAACAATTCTTCTGATTTTCGATTGATTTGCTTCCAATCAATCATCCCGTTCTTCTTCGGTTCCCGTCCTATGAAAATATTTTCGGCTACCGATAAGTTTTCACACAAGTTGACTTCTTGATAGACCGTACTGATACCTCTTTCTTGAGCTTCCTGAGGTGAACGGTTAATAAAAGTACCTCTTGTTCCTTCAAGAGTTATTATCCCTTTTTCAAATTCTTCCACACCGGTTAATACTTTAATTAATGTTGACTTTCCTGCACCATTTTCACCCATAAGTGCATGGATTTCTCCTTGTCGCAACGTAAAGTCTACATCTAATAAAGCAACAACTCCAGGAAAATGTTTATCAATATGACGCATCTGTAGTAAAACGTTGCCTTCTTGCTCCATAAAATGTCATCCTTTCCATGATCTTGTTGAACAAAAAAAGCATAAGCCTGGATGATGAAGATTCCATACTTATGCCTTTTGTCATACTACGGATTTCTTAATATGCACGTGTCGGCATGATTTCAGCTGCTGTTTCTGCAGGAAATACACCTTCTTCAACATACTGAAGTTTATCAACTGAACTTCCCGCTTCAAGTTTTTGAATAATTTCATCAACACGTGGTCCATGAAGTGGATTACATTCTACAGACACATTCATATCGCCGTCAATCATAGATGCAAATGCCGCTTGAACAGCATCAAAGGAGATAATTGCAATCTCGCCATCCGGTCCACAAGTACGTCCGGCTGCTTTGATTGCATCGATTGCGCCAAATGCCATATTATCATTTTCAGCAATAACCACATCAATATCATCATACGACTTTAGGAAGGATTCCATAACTTCTTGCCCTTTTGATTGTGTAAATTCTCCGGACTGTCTTTCTAACATAGTCCAATTAGGATACTCTGCCATTTTTTCTTCGACACCTTCAGTACGTCCGATTTGAGCCGATGAACCAATGGTTCCTTGTAAGGTTACGATATTAATTTCTTCATCTGTTCGACCGTTTTCTTCAAGATATCCTGCTAACCAAGACACTGCATCATAGCCTTCTTGCTTAAAGTTTGAACCAACCCAACATTCAAACAAATTATCATCGGATACATCAATCATACGGTCCACAATAATAACAGGAATTCCTGCTTCATATGCTTCATTCAATACAGTATCCCATCCTGTTTCTGTTACAGGTGCAATCACAATATAATCAACTTCTTGTTGGATGAAGTTACGCACGGCTTTAATCTGATTTTCTTGCTTTTGTTGTGCATCACTAAAAATAAGCTCATATCCATTGGCTTCTGTGAATGTTCCTTTCATTGATTCTGTGTTTGCTGTTCTCCAATCTGATTCTGCACCGACTTGTGAAAAACCGACCACAAGTGAATCTGACCCTGCATCACTTGATTCTGCATCATTCGTCTCAGTTGCATCTTCTTGTGCAGCGTCACTACTATCTGTGTCTGATGTTTCCGTTGCTGCATTCGATCCGGTATCTGCAGCTGCATCATTTTCTCCACACCCTGCAAACATAACTGTCATCATAGATAAGATGATTACTAATCCCAATACTTTTTTCATAAAATCCTCCTTAAAAATCCCTTTGTATTATTTTTTGTTGCATCTATAGTTTAATCATTTTCTATGTCTAAAAATACAGCCAACCATTCGTTTTATTTATGTTTTAAGTCCATTTTTTCGCTATCAAATAAAAGCCAATAGATAAATGTCGATTTCATTTGAATTACTTAAGTTTTTATTCGATTCCTTTTATGGGAAAGCTTACTGTGACTTTTGTTCCTTCGCCATATCGACTTTCTATACGAATTCCGTATTTCCTCCCATATTTTAATTTAATACGTTCGTTGACATTTAAAATTCCAAACCCATCAATTTCCGACATTTTAGGAGAATGTACCAGTAGATTTCTTAAATATGCAAGACGTTCGTCTTCTATTCCCCTTCCGTTATCTTCTATAACCAGCACAACAAGGTTACCGTCGCGTTTTCCGCTTACGTGAATCATACCTTTTCCTCGTTTGTTCTTTATTCCATGATAGATTGCATTCTCTATAAGGGGTTGAAGCGTTAACTTCAGAATATTTACATGTTTAATCGCTGAATCAATAGATATGGTATATTCTAAAATGTCTTGATAACGATATTGTTGAATCCGTAAGTAACTACGCACATGGGCCTCTTCTTGCTCAATTGTAATAATATCTTTTCCTTTATTTAGTGATGTTCGAAAAAACTCTGAGAGTAAAGAGACCATCTTCATGGCATTTTCTTTTTTATTGGCTTCAATCAACCATATAATATTATCTAGTGTATTATACAAAAAATGAGGGTTAATCTGCGCTTGAAGAAGTTTTAATTCTGTTTCTCGAAGATTTTTTTGCTCCTCCTTGACATCGTTAATTAATCCTTCAATTTGCTCAATCATTTTATTAAAATTATAGGTCAGTGTTGTTACTTCATCCCCTGTGCTAAGCGATGCTCTTGTCTTAAAATCCCCTTCCGCAACAAGTTTTGTCGTTTCGCTAAGTTCATGCAAAGGTTTTGATATACTTTCCGCAATCAAACGAGAAACATACCAGGTAATCGCCAAAATAATAACAAAAGCAATCATACTCACTTTTAATGTAGTATTAATCTCAGTATTTATCTTTTGACGCACCGTTTCCATACTACTTGATTCATAATAAATATACTCTTGGATTTGTTCTTGAATCAGTTCTGTTAAAATATAAATGTTAGTTTCTAACTTGAAAATATTTTCTTCATAGGTTCCGATCTCTAAAGGTTTTTCAACATTTTCTTTGATCTCATCAATACGCTCTTCCAAGGTATTTAAATGTTTTATGACATTATTTATACGCTTTTCACTTTTATCGGTACTTGCGATTGCACGCAAATTAATGAAGGTTCGTTCTGCATTATCAATTAAAACATAAGGATCCCTAATTCCCTCTTCCTCATCAAAACTTTCAAAATCTGCTGAACCTATAACAATTCGATACATTGTATAATCGATAGATTCTTTAAAGGACAGATTATAGTCATTTGCACGGGTAATATTGGTCACAATCGTATCATAACGATTACTAAAACGAATCATGGAAATAAACAAAACCATCATAAGAATGGCTAAGGGAATGAGAATGACATAAAGGAATATTCGAAGCTTATCCTGTAAAGATCCGTTAAGTTTATTCACGAATAAAGACATGCTAGTCTTCCCTCCCCAATTGCTTATAATCTCTTGGTGTATAGTGATTTATTTTTTTGAAAATATAACTAAAGTATTGTGGGTTTTTATAACCGACTTCAAAACAAATATCCGATGTTTTCATCGATGTACAACGTAATAATTCCTTCGCCTTATCCATACGGACTTCCGTCAAATATTCTGTGAACGTTTTTTCAGTTTCTTTGCTAAAGATGACGCTAAAATGGCTCGGACTCATATTGACATGATTGGCTGCTGAGTTTAAAGAGATAAATTCATCATTGTATTTTTCCTGAATATATTCTTTTGCCTTTTCAATTATTTGTGTATATTTTTGCGTGGTAATCGCGTCTCTTAGTTGAACAGCATTTTTGATTAATCCTTTTACATATTCTTTCATTGTATCTAATTGTTTCATCTTAATCTGGGCACCACTTATTTCTTCACATACACTTTCGATTTTTTTACGATCATACCCTAATTCATCAAGAAAGGTTACAACTAAAATGTATATATTCATGGCAATATATTGTCGAAACATCAATGAGCTTAAATTTTTACTACCAATGCATTCAAAATACCGATTCAAGTATGCATCAACTTCATCTGCTGAACCTATTTTTAAAAACTTTTCAATACTCTGATTATTAAATTCTTCCGGCTTTAATTGGTCAATATCAATAATTGTCTCAGCGTATGTATTATTTTCCTCACATTGAGAACTCTCCATCACTTTATTCTCATTTAAAAGGTAGCGATATGCAAACACACGCTTTGCACTTTCAAAGGCCATGGGTAATTGACTTAATCGATTGACCTCATCTCCAATGCCGATAAAATAGCGGACATTCTGTGCCTCCATGCTTTGGACACTATTTTTTATAAATTCATCTTTATGTTTTTTTAATTGATGAACATCGAGAGCTTTTATAATAAACCCATATCCTTCCAAATCTCGATCTATACATATGACCCATTCATTTTCCTGATGAAGAATTTGTTCAATCAGCCCATATCCATCGGTATGTAAAAGAAGTATTTGGTAATACTGTCCACTTAGATCAATGTTTAATTTTTTTCCTTCTTCGAGTATTTCTGCAGCCCCTAGTTGACCGGATAGCATTTTATTAAAAAATTCTTTTTTAAACAGCGCTTGGTTCAATGCTGTTTCTTCATGGATTTTATTATAATAGTCTTCTTTTGCCTTCTCCTCATAGATCATATCCGAAACACGTTTAATTGCTTTAAGTAATTCTTGACGGTCAATAGGTTTTAGCAAATATTCTGTTACTCCAATATTAATGGCTTCTTTTGCAAACTCAAATTCATCAAATCCACTCAAAATAATAATTTTTATCCATGGCATGTTTTTTTTAATTAACTCAACTTTCCCACTTGCAAAACCTCTATAACACCATTGTTTTCATAGGA
>CAZVKG010000085.1:0-13968 GCA_964627665.1 uncultured Eubacteriales bacterium
GGTTAAAGTGCTTATATTGGGCGGTTAACATGCTCAAACTAATCGGTGTACTCAATAACGGCTTACACTGCGTTCAGAAATGTCAGGGTTGTAATGCTCCAGTAACCAATCATAAACTTGGGCAGATGTCATACTTGGGAAGTCTCTGAGCCATTCGAGAATAATCGGTTTATATTCGTCTAGGTGGCTCAACTTCCTAATAGATTCTGCGGTTTCCATGTATTCTTCAAGGGTCATGTCTCGATACTTTTTAGCGGTGTCGCGACTGATTTTAAGAATACTTGCTGTTTGACGGATTGAAAATCCTTTGCGTTGTAGATCTTTGATTTCGCTATACATTTTTAGCTCCTTCATCTGTAGTATTTTGTCCTTTCTGACTATTTGTTACATCAGAAAGTTTATCATAACAACAGATTAAGGTGGACTAGTTTCTGGCGAAAATCGGTATACTTTGTGGCGAAAATCGGACTAATTCTTGTGGCGGTAAATGGCCTACTTTATTTTACCACCCACACCCGTCTCGCACTCTAAGCTGTGATAGCCACTCTACGTTGCGTAGGTTGGCATATCTGCCAAGATAGCATAAAATAAAAGAAGCTATGAGAAAGTTGAGGAGCAGACATGAGTTATGTACCAGGCAAGACAAAAAAGGAATTAAGGGAAAAGAAAAAATATACGCAAAAGCAATTAGCCCACTTACTCCAAATCAGTTATAAAACCGTATCAAATATGGGAGACGGATAGAGGGCTCCTGGACGTTAGTCTTATTACCGGATTAGCTGAGGTGTTGGGCATATTTGTGGAAGAACTTTTGATGGTAGAGGTCATAGAAAATGATAATCCGTCAGCAAATATAAAGAAGCTGAATTTTTACATCGGCCCCATATTTGGTAATGTAATTCAAAGTATCGGAATAGGTTCTTATAGTTGTTGTGGTGTTCAACTGACCGGTAGCAACAGTTGAAGAAAACTATGCAGAGCATGAGATCTTTTTTGAAGCTATTGATGGAGAATATTATGTACATAAGAACCAGCTTATGAGCAAAACACATTATATTTCTTTTGTCGCGCTTGTCACGATTAATCGTATACCCCGAGCAGAGTGTAGAGTGTCGCTTGGCAAAACGGGGACATGGATACCTGTATATTTGCTGCAATAGGCATGGCTTACATAGAAGGTATATTTTAGAAGAGATTATATATGGAAAGCATATCAAAACTTATTGTATTATTGCTTATAATATATTATTGTGATAATATTTTGTTAGAGTTGTCAATAATTTTATAACAAAGAAGAAATGAAGGGAGTAGGTTTGAGGACCGTAAAAAAATGAGAGTTAAAATTAGAAATTTGAGAAATCTAAATATGTCAGAAAATATTGAAATCAATAGATTAAATATCGTTGTAGGTAAAAATAGTTCGGGAAAAAGTAGCTTTTTAAGGTTTTTTCCATTGATGAAACAAAGTGTTGAAACAAAAAGTGTTAGTCCTGTTCTATGGTATGGAAATTATGTTGATTTTGGAAGTTTTGAAGAAGCTAGATGTGCGTATCGTCAAGAGCCAATAAAAATTAGTTTTTCAACAAATGTAAAAGAGTCGCTTCTAGGAAATACTATAGTAGTAAATGCTCTTAACAATAAATTTTACCTACAAAGATTTTTGAGACAAAGTTTCAATAGAGATAGATATAATGAATTTATTGATTTTAGCTATTCTATAGGTTTAATTAAGGACGAAATTAAGGAAGTAAAATTTTCATTTGATGGAAATCTGATTGAACTCAATGGTGTGAATGATAGTGTGAATATTAAAATTAATGAAAGACAAGTAAAATATACTGAAAATATAATTATTAAAAATAATTCTGGAAATACTATTATCCCAATTAATTTGTTTTTAAAAGAAAAAGAAAAGCAAAAAATAAATTCATTATCTAATATTTCTTATAATACCTCACATTTCTATTTTGATAATATGTATGGAGAAGGTTTCGTGAGTGGATTTGTATATATTGAAATGAAAAAAATATTACAAAATTTAGCACGAAAAGGAACAAAAAAAGAAAATGTTGAAGATGCAGTTTATAAAATTTTAAAATTTGGGTTTTTTAATTTTTTAATTTCAATGAAATCGGGTGAAATAAACATTAATATTCCAAAACAAATAGAGAAAAGGCTTTTTGACTGTCAATATAGTGAAAAAAAGGATAGAATTATTGATCTCTTGTTAATTAATGAGTTCAATAATTACATTTTAATTGCCAATCATAGTTTCTTGGAGTTGACTAATCGCATTGATTATATTGCACCCTTAAGAGCAACTGCAGAGAGATATTATAGAAAGCAATCGCTTTTAACTTCCAAAATTGACTCTAGAGGAGAAAATGTACATGCCTTTATTGATTCGCTAAATGATAAAGAACGTGAAAAATTAAATTCTTGGCTTCTTCAACATTTTGGTTTTAAGATAGATAAGTCATTAAGTACATCCCATAACTCAATATACATTACTGATAAAATGACAAACATTCAATCAAATATGGCAGACTGTGGATTTGGTTATTCTCAATTATTGCCAATAATACTTCAAGTATGGTTGATTTTACAAGAAGAACACAAAAAGGAAAAAGATGATGTTATAGATAATAAACTTGATAGGCTTATTATTATTGAGCAACCAGAGTTACATTTACATCCTGCGTTACAAGCAAATTTGATTGATGCAATATGTAATCTTGTTAATATTGCTAAAAAACATGATGAATATATTAACTTCATAATTGAAACCCATAGTGAAACTATTGTCAATAGAGTTTATAATATGACGGAACTAAAAAAATTTGATCCTGAAGATTTACAAATACTAATTTTTGATAAAGATAATTTAGGTGATGCGATTATTGAAAAATCATATATTAGTGATAATTCAATTATAAATTGGCCTTTTGGGTTTTTTGCACCGGAGGTGAATTAATGTTTATTGAATTTGCAGATGATTTGCTTAATTGTGTAATTGAAGAAAAGCTAAGTGACAAAGAAATTATTGTTTTAGAAAGATTGGCAAGCTCATATCAACAAGGATTTCATGTTATTAGTGGTTCTGTACCTTTATTAAATAACTTGGCAAAGAATTCGAAACTTTCAGTCAGTCAGCAAGAATCTTATAAGAAAGCATCTAATAAAAGGATGAACTACTTGTGGATGAAGAGTTTACCCTATTGCATTATAGTATCTAATTCTGTAACAGGAGGCATAAAGTATTGTAGTAAAAATGGTTTGACTAGAATATATGTTTCTCTTGAAAAAATGTATGAGCTATGTATTAATCAAAGAGTAAAATTTGTAACAGAAAGTTATAAAGACTATGATTTTTATACAAGTTTAGCAAAATATATGAATATAAACTATTTTAATAGAAGTGTAAAGGTTGAATTATCTAGATTACCAGGAGGCGGTAGAGATACGGCTGAGGTTTTTTGTGGAGGAACTAGTGAGAAAACCATTTGTTTGGTTATTGCTGATAGTGACAAGAAGTCTGAAAAGTCAAAGTTTGGAGAAACCTATCTAAAGATAGAAGATATAATAAAAAATCTTAAATTATCTAAAGAAGCAATATTCGAAGCAAAACATTTAGAGGTAAGAGAAAAAGAAAATTTAATACCACCTTCCATTTACAAAATAACCAGTAATAGCATAAATAAATCTGAAGAGTTAGAGGATTTGGAAATGATATGCTTATCGGGTGAATTCAAAAAAATATATTATTATCTGGATATCAAAGATGGTGTCAAAAAGAAAGAATTTTTAGAGTTAATTAAGGAATCGAAAATTTGCTTAGATAAATTAAACGAAGAAGTAAAATTTAAAAAATTTCTGTGTTCCGATTTAGATAATAAGTTGGATGAAGAACTAATTTTATGTGGTATTGGAGAATTAGTTGATAATGTTGAAAAAGAAATACTTGGAAATAAATTAGAAGATAAATTGGAGGAGTTGAATAGTAAGGCTTTAAAACATAATATTAATCAATCTTCTTTTGATAAGCTGAAAAGGAAAATAGATAAAAAAAATAAAGCATTTCAATTACTTGAAGGAATTTTTTTAGAGGAATGGATTGATATTACTAATTTAGTTACTAGTTTTGGATGTGCTCCCTTAAGTAAGTTATAGATTGTTTAATTATAATTTTGCATAATTGTAATATACAAAATTGAAAAAGAAGTTAAAAAACACGGTGAGTGGAGTTTGTTTTTTAGTCTCGACCGGAGTTCCAAAAAAAGTTGCATCAATCATCAAAGAGGTCTATAATTTAAGTATAATTTATTAGACCTCTTTGACTAATATTTAACAATTCTTCCCGCATAACCCCACTAGATATTGACGTATTATTGACGGATTCAGACTTATTGCTATAGCTTAAGTCTTTTTTGCGTGCTTGAGTAAATGCTAAGTTGTAATAGGTGCAAGCTAATCAGATGGTGATGAATGAAAAGTCAATGAAAGGATGGGTAGGATGGAAAAATTAATGACGTATTTAAGGCGCAAAAGTCACATTGAGTATGAAATGAACTGTGTTGAAAAGTATATTCAAGGAGGGGAGTATGATCAAAATCTTAGGAAAGTCTGGGAAAATATGGAAGATGAACTAGCAGAAATTGAAAATGAGATACAACTGCTCAGTAACCCGGATACAAAAGAATTGGAAACAAAGAAGTTGGAATTACTAGATGAGATCAGAGGCCATGAGAAAGCCATTATACAATTAAAGCATCAAGTGGAAGAACTTAAAAAAATGATAAGGGTGAAGGCGTGACCTGAAAGGAGACATTATGGACACGAAGACGATGTGTAACTGGGAAAATAAAACAGAAGAAGAATTGTTAGCTTTTGTCGATGAAGTGATTGATGACTATGAAAAGGATGAAAAAAACCTGATTCAGATTCTGCATATGGCTCAGGCGGCTTACGGATATTTACCCATTGAATTGCAAAAGCATATTGCAGATCGAATGGACATTCCTTTATCCAAAGTATCCGGTGTGGTTAGTTTTTATACTTTATTTAGCAAAGAGAAAAAAGGTAAGTATGTCATTAAAATATGCTTGGGAACAGCTTGTTATGTCCGTGGAGGCAAAAAGATTATTGCACGTATGAAGGAAGTCCTTGGTATCGATGTGGGAGAGACCAGTGAAGACGGACGTTATTCCCTTGAAATAACCAGGTGCATCGGTGCCTGCGGTCTAGCACCGGCCATGGCCATTAATGACCGGGTATTTATGCAGGTAAAAGCAGATAAGTTACTAGATATCTTAGATGACCTAGAGTAAGGGGGGATTGGATGATTAAAACATTCGAAGCATTGAATCTAGTCAAATTTAAACGAAATCAAATGCTCAAGCAAATGGATAAAATTATTAATATCTGTTATGGAGCCGGTTGCATTTCAGCAAAGTGTGAATCCATATACCATGAGATGAAAAAGTCTCTTGAGAAACATGGCATAAGCGATCAGATCAAGATTAATCAAACCGGTTGCATTGGTGCCTGTGATATGGGACCGTCTATTTATGTTCTGCCAGATGATGTCTACTATTGTAAGCTGGTTCCTTCAGATATTGATCGTATTGTTGAAGAACACTTTATCCATAACCGTATTGTTACGGAAAAATGCTATTTTGACCAAGTCAAACATGAATATTTTGAGCATATGCGCGATATTCCTTTTTTTAGTAAACAAGAAAAATTAGTCCTTAGAAACTGTGGTTTAATGGACTATAACAGTTTAGATGCCTACATTGGAAACGATGGCTACCATAGTCTGTATTATGTCATTCGGGAGAAAAAACCGGAAGATGTGGTTCAAGAAATCACGGATTCAGGTTTACGCGGTCGAGGTGGTGGTGGTTTTTCAACAGGATTAAAATGGTCCTTTGGAGCAAAAGCCCCTGGAAAACAAAAATATATTATTTGCAATGCAGATGAAGGGGACCCGGGAGCTTTTATGGATCGGTGCCTGCTTGAAGGAGACCCTCATTCAATTCTTGAAGGCATGGCAATTGGCGGTTATGCTATCGATGCCAGTATAGGCGTTATCTATATTCGGGCGGAATATCCACTGGCAATTACCCGACTGTCCGATGCCATTATCCAGGCCAGAGAAGAAGGCCTTCTTGGCGACCATATCTTTAATTCAGACTTTTCCTTTGATGTGGAGATTCGCATTGGGGCTGGTGCCTTTGTCTGCGGTGAAGAAACCGCTCTTATGAATTCCGTTGAAGGTAAGCGGGGCGAACCTGACCAGAAGCCACCCTTTCCAACGGATTCAGGACTCTATGGACAACCGACGGTTATTAACAATGTAGAAACCTTGGCCAATATCCCCATGATTATCTTAAACGGTAGCCATTGGTTTAAACGATTTGGCACAGAAAAGAGCAAGGGAACCAAGATATTTGCGGTTGCCGGAGCCGTCCGTAATGCAGGAATAGTGGAGATTCCTATGGGTGTTACCTTAGGCGATATTATTTTTGATATTGGTGGTGGCATTAAGAATAACAAAAAATTCAAAGCCGCTCAAACAGGTGGACCGTCTGGCGGATGCTTGACCAATGAAGCCCTTAATACGCCAGTCGACTACGATTCATTAAAAGAAAAAGGCGCAATCATGGGTTCCGGTGGTTTGATTATTATGGATGAAGATAACTGCATGGTGGATGTGGCAAAATTCTTTATGGAATTTGTCCAAGATGAATCTTGCGGTAAATGTGTTCCCTGCCGTTTAGGGACAAAAAGAATGCTTGAAATCCTTGAACGCATCACTCGTGGACAAGGTGAGGAAGAAGATATTGAACGTCTGATTGAACTTGGAGAAAGTATTAAAGAATCAGCCCTTTGTGGTTTGGGACAAACAGCTCCCAATCCTGTCTTATCGACCATTAAATATTTTCGAGAAGAATATGAAATGCACATTCGGGATAAAAAATGTTCGGCTGGGGTCTGTACAGATTTGTTCTTATCTCCGTGTCAAAATGCATGTCCGGCTGGTGTAAATGTTCCGGGATATCTTGCTCTTGTCAGTGAAGGACGGGTGCGAGATGCCTATAATCTAATACGTCGGGAAAATCCACTTCCGGCAGTGTGTGGCAGAGTATGCACCCATCCGTGTGAAAGTAAATGCCAACGGTCCATGTTGGATGAATCATTGGCTATTGCGGATGTGAAGCGTTATATTTCTGACAAAGTTTTTGATATGAATGAACCCTTTAGAATGATTCAATTCCCGCCGACTGGGAAAAAGGTAGCCATTATCGGTGCCGGACCGTCAGGCTTAACCTGTGGTTATTATCTGGCTCAAACCGGTCATGAAGTAACCGTCTATGACAGTCAAGAACAGGCAGGAGGCATATTACGTTATGGTATTCCTGAATACCGACTGCCAAAAGATGTTCTTCAGAAAGAGATTGATTTACTAAAACAGTCCGGAGTAAAAATTATTCTAGGAACTGAAATAGGAAAAGATATTAGTTTTGACCAGCTTCATCAGGAACAGGATGCCATTTATATTGCAACAGGGACCCAATACAGTAATTCCATGGGGATTACAGGCGAAAATCTTGGCGGAGTATATCCCGGACTTGATTTTCTGCGCGACATTAATATGGGTAAAGAAGTTTCAGTCGGTGAACGTGTTGCTGTCATTGGTGGTGGTTCCACAGCTATGGATGCAGCCAGAAGTGCACTTCGTCTTGGCGCAAAAGAAGTCCATGTATTATATCGAAGAGAAATAAAAGATATGCCTGCAGATAAGCGGGAGGTCGAAGAAGCCGTCGAGGAAGGCGTTCATTTACATGAGTTGGTGGCACCGGTAGCCATCGAAGGCCGAGGGAATGTCAGTGGCATTCGCCTAGTTAATCTGAGTCAAGGACTCTTTGATTCATCCGGTCGACGACGCCCTGTTCAAGAAAT
The DNA here is from genome assembly GCA_964627665.1 of uncultured Eubacteriales bacterium. Taxonomy (GTDB): domain Bacteria; phylum Bacillota; class Clostridia; order Lachnospirales; family Vallitaleaceae; genus UBA1351. Next base: position 7,966 of record CAZVKG010000085.1, read on the forward strand.
AGGAACAGAGGTTACCATGAAGATTGATATGATTATTCCTGCCGTTAGTCAACATAGTGACTTACCATTTATCGACAAAGACTTAATTGAGATGACCCATTGGGGAACCTTTGTTGTTGAAGCAACGACAGGCATGACCAAAATGCCCGGAGTCTTCGCAGGTGGCGATGTGGTTAGAGGTCCGGATACAGCTATATGGGCCATTGCCGATGGGAAAAAAGCAGCTGTTTTCATTGACAGGTTTTTAGGAGGAAGCGGAGACCTGAACAAAGGTGAGGAGATTGACATACCACCAGCTAGAGACGAAGATTCTCCAGACGAACACATGCGCTTTGACAGAAGGATGTTAAGCCCAGAGGAACGTCGTGGAAATTTCAAAGAAGTATCTAAAGGTTACCATAAATTAAATGCCATGGCAGAAGCAATGCGATGCCTGCGATGTGACAGAAGATAGGAGGAGCGTATGGTATCATTAAGGATTAATAATAAAGCCATTGAATGTGAAGATCATCTTACCATTATTGAAGCGGCAAAAGAAAACGGTATCAATATTCCTAGTTTTTGTTACTTACAAGGCGTGCATTCTGTTGGTTCCTGTCGAGTATGTGTTGTGGAAGTCGAAGGAGCGCCCACACTTCAGGCGTCTTGTATGGCGAAAGTGAAAGAAGGTATGGTCGTCAAAACGAATACGGAAAAAGTACGTAAAGCAAGGAAGGTCGTCTATGAGCTTATGATGTCGGACCATAATCAGAACTGCTTGATTTGTACAAGGAACGGAAGCTGCGAGTTTCAAGAGTTGGGTGAATTATTGCACATTACAGAAGAGAATCCCTATGAAGGGGAGAAATCAAAGCCTGCAGTGTACGATATGTCCAATCCGGCCATTGAAAGGGATTTGTCCAAGTGCATCCTATGCAGACGGTGCGTTACCGTCTGTAACGAAATACAAGGTGTGGGTATATTGAATTCACAAAACAGGGGCTTTAACTCTTTTGTTGGTCCCTCAGAAGAATTTGAACTTATGGACATCAATTGTACCTTTTGTGGTCAATGTACCACCGTATGTCCAACAGGTGCCTTAAAAGAAAAAAGTTATATTCAGGATGTTTGGGAAATGATTAATGACCCCAACAAGCGGGTTGTCGTTCAGACGGCACCGGCGGTAAGAGCGGCCTTAGGCGAAGAGTTTGGTTATGAAGCGGGGACCTTAGTTACAGGAAAAATGGCAGCTGCCCTTCGAATGCTTGGATTTGACGACATTTTTGATACAAACTTTGCGGCGGACTTAACCATTTTGGAAGAGGGAACGGAGTTTTTAGGCAGGATGAAAAAATTCCTTGCAGGCGAAGACGTGTCATTGCCCATGATTACCAGCTGTAGTCCCGGATGGATTAAGTATATTGAAGATCACTTTCCGGACCAGCTTGACCATTTATCGACTTGTAAATCGCCACATATGATGCTGGGTGCTCTCGCTAAAAATTACTATGCAGAGACGATTGGCGTTGATAAAAAAGACATGGCTGTGATTTCAATCATGCCATGTACGGCCAAAAAGTTTGAAGCCAGCCGTGATGAAATGCTTGGCGATGTGGACGTGGTATTAACCACGAGAGAATTGGCAAAAATGATTAAAGATGCGGGAATTGAGTTTTCCATGCTACAAGACGAAAGCTTTGACACACCCTTTGGACTGTCATCCGGCGCAGCAGACATCTTCGGCACCACAGGTGGCGTCATGGAAGCAGCCCTTCGAACAGTTTATGAAGTCGTTACCGGAAGAGACGCGCCTTTTGATAATCTTCATGTAGAATCCGTCATGGGTTTAGCTTCTATTAAAGAAGGAAGCTTGATTTTTGAGGATGTGCTTCCGGAATATCAAGGGCTAGAAGGTAAAGAAGTCAAAGTTGCCGTAGCTAGTGGCCTAGCCAATGCCAAAATATTAATGGACCAAATCAAAGAAGGTAAATCACCTTATCTCTTTATTGAGATAATGGCCTGTCCCGGCGGTTGCATCAGTGGAGGCGGCCAGCCAAGAATGACCACAGATGAAGTGCGCAGGAAGCGCATGAATGCAATCTACAGGGAAGATGAAGGCAAGGTTTTAAGAAAATCCCATCAAAACACAGCGATTCAAGCGATCTATGAGAAATTTTTAATGGAGCCCAACGGTCACAAAAGCCATGAATTGCTTCATACCCATTATATACACAGAGGATAGCTTGAAGATAAATCAAGAGATAAGGGGTGTCAATCATAAAGGATTGGCACCTCTTTTAACGAGAATCTTGCAGTTGCACAATCAATTCTTAAGGATTACAATATATTTATGGTTAATGACAGCCCAAATGATAGCTTAAACGAAAGGAAATCCTATGAAAGATTATGATCAAATATTAAAACAGCTAGAAAAGCAAGAGCAAGAGTTACAGTTTGACAACTTTAGTAATGAAATGGCGTGGACCATTGGGACCATGCTAGTGGAGAAAGCAAGAAGCATTCAGGCGCCGGTTACCATTGATATTAAGCGAAGTGGACAGCAGCTATTTCACTACGCCTTTGAAGGGACGACGCCGGATAACGATGTATGGGTCACAAGAAAAAGTAATGCAGTGGCAAGATTTTTTCATAGTTCCCACTATATGCATGAATCCCTAGAAAAAACGAATCGAACACTTGAAGAAGCTAAGCTCATTCCAAGTTCTGAATACGCATGCCATGGAGGTTCTTTTCCCATTATTATTAAAAACACAGGTGTCATAGGTTCCATAACTGTTTCAGGCTTAGCCTCGGAAGATGATCACAATATGATTATTGCAGTGCTATCAGACTACTTAGGAGTTGAATATGATACACCCATTTATAGCTAAGATCATACATCTATTGCCGGAGCGGTTCGTGGCGTACGCCAACTTTTTATGCGTGCAATAGGATAGATTATCAAATGTTAGAAATAATAGTAATTGATGAGGTGAAAATGTGGATATTGTTAAAATAATACTAAACATAAATATAATTGAATACATAACTATACATAAAACTTTGTTTATTCAAATTGTTTTTTTCTGGGTAGCATTAATTCCGTTTATTACAAAATATATTTTTCAATGTAGGATTATTCAAATAAAATATATAAAAATATGGTTACCAAAGATAATATTTTTTCTTTTTATTGGAATAATAATATATGAATTAAATATAAGGGTGAATTTTAGATTTTCAGCTTTTATTAATATTTGCTTTTTTGGGTATTTGATTTGGGGACTTTCTATTTCATTTAGTATTTTTTATTTTAAAGAGTACAAAGATTATATTATATATAACTTAAAATTATTTGAAAAAGTAAATTTGTTATTTTTCTTGATATTGACGGCAAATGGGTCTGTAAGTGTATTTGTTTTTGCGTGTTTTTTAGTAATTTCATATAATAATTATGTGATTATAGATTTACTTGAAACTTTAAATCTTGAAAAAAACATAGAAATAGGAAATCAAAAAAAATATTTAGCATCAGATAAAGCCATATTAAATGAGAATGAATTGTTCGAACAAAGAAAAAATCAATTAGACATACTAATGTATCATTTTGAAGATTATGACAGAGAATACACATCTCTATATCTAAATGGCGAATGGGGTGAAGGGAAGACGAGTTTACTAAATGTATTAAAACAAAGGCTCGATAACAGGGATATAAGTTATATATATATAGACCCCAATATTGATTCAGACTTAATTAGTATGTTGAAGCAAGTGAAAGAGCAGTTGGAGAAAATTTTTGAAGATAAAGCTATATATGCAGGAAAAGGAAGTGGAATTGATAGATATATCAAAGTATTACTTTCGATTTTAGAAGACAGAGGATTTGAATGGCTAAATAGTATATTTGATTATATGGGTGATGAAAGACACTTAAATGTTAATGACTTAAGAATCAATCTTTAAAAAGACATACTAAAGCTTAATGAACATGAGAAATTCACTAAACTTTTGATAATAGTAGATGATTTAGATAGATGTGATTTAGTAACAATTCAAGAAGTGGTGAAATTTTTCAATGAAATTTTTTCAATGGATGGGTGTGTATTGTTCTACTTAATAAATCTAACAAAAATAAAGTTAGATCAAAGAGAAAGAATGTTTTTTGAAAAATATTTTCACCAAAGATATGATTTGGCAAAAGTTGATAATATAAGTATTATGAATTATTTCCTTGAAAATAATATATTTTTAAATATTGAATTTAGAGGGAAGTTAAATGATAAAACAAATGAACAATTAAAAGACCATATTCTCTCAAGTAGATTTTATAATGAAGTGTTTGTTAATGATATAAAATCTAGAATTAAGAAAATTAGAGAGTTATTAAGCAAGTTGGAAAAAGATCAGGAAGTGGCAAGAAAAAAGTATGAAGATGAGTTGAATAAATTAAAAAAAATTGCTAAAGATTTAAATAGAAAAATTACAAATACTCGATATGTTAAGAGATATTTCAGAGAATTTGAAGCATGTATTATGATACTCAATGACAATTGGTTTTTAGATATTAATGGGAAAAATAGTGAGTATAATAAAAAAAATTGGCTTGAATATGCTTCAAGGATTACTTTTATGAAAGTATTTTTAGAGAATAAATATGAAAAAGTTTTGATGTATTATAACTTTCTTGAGTATTACGAAAACGAAGATAAAAACGAAAAGGAGTTTGTTTTAAAAATATTAGGTATCGAGGATATTTTAGGTTTAAAAGACGATGAGTCATATATTGTAGATAAATTGATATATAAAATGTATGTTAAAACTACAAATAAAGATAAACCTAAAGAACAACAGATTAGAGAATGTATTGAAAATAGTAAGTATACAGAAGATTTACTCGTAGATGTTTTCGAATATTTCATAGCAAATTGGAATAAATATAGCGGTAAGTTCGACTTTTTTATTAACGATTTAAGTAATTTTGAAAATGACAAAATAGCATTTTATCTTATCAATTTTATTGAATTAATCGCTCAAAGAACAGCTCACACTAGAAATATTACAATTGAGGTATTTAAGAATTTATGTAATATATATGATAAAGTTAACGATAGATATAATATTGATGAAATTAAGAAAATATCAGAATTGTTATATCTTATTGGAAAACACTATATTTTTGGATCAGGAAATGAATTTGATTTTTTTTGTCGCTCATGTGGAATTAAGCTAACAAAAGAATTGCGAGAAAAATGGTCCTTTTCAAATGAATTTGAGCCTTTAATTCAAGTTTTAGATGAGTTAGATGTTGAAAAGGGAAATCATATAAACATTAGAGAATCTGTTATTGAAAGTATAGAAAAAACAGCCGAGCTATATAAAGATAGTGATAAAAAGAGATTTGTTGTAAAAGGGGAAAAATTATTACTCAATAAATTGAAAATCTCAAAATACTTAATGGAAAAAAGTGAAAAAATTTCTAATTCCATAACTGAAGTATATATGATAGATGAAAAAATTAGCGAACCTGATATAGAGAAGGAAATTGAAATATTACAGAAAAAAACAAGAGAAAAACAAGAGTCTGACTTTTATAAAGTTGAAGATCGGTTTATAAAATTATGTTCAAAGATTGAAGAAAAAAAATCGATATTACCTGAAAAAATTATAGATGCTCTTATTGAATTACAAAATAATTTTACAGAAAATACGAATTATAATAATGATGAAATAAATCATTGGGATTATAATGAGCTAAGGATTCAAAGAATCAAAAGGTTATCTGAAACTCAATAAAAAGATGACTAGGGCTAGCCAAACTTTTTTTCTATAACTATTATTCTCATTCATATATATACTTGGGCTAAAATTAATAGATTTACAAGCATTTAAAGGGCTTTTTACATGAGTATAGTATACTTTAGTCATTCTCAGAAGAAACGGGGGATATACGATGAAAAAGAGAATGGCTGATTATTCCATGCTAAAAGCAACATAGATACGCTCGAAGAGCATCACCTATAC
>CAZVKG010000086.1:0-13052 GCA_964627665.1 uncultured Eubacteriales bacterium
TAAGTTGGGTGAACATGCTAGTGAACATGCTAGTGAACATGCTAGTGAACATGCTAGTGAACATGCTGAAATTCAAGGTGCTACAGAGAATATATTAGAATTTTGCAAAGAACCTAAAACAAGATTGGAAATTCAAAAATTTTTGAATATAAAGAGCAGAAGTTATTTTAGCCAGAAGGTGCTTAATCCATTAATTAAAAGCGGATTATTAAAATTAACAATTCCGGACAAACCCAAGAGTCCAAATCAAAAATATTATTCCAATCGATAATCAATGTGCTCATCACAATGTGGTGAGCTTTTTTGTTCCTTGCTCTAGGAAAGTCCTACTTTAGCTTTCTGCCTTGAAACGTAGCAGAAAGCGTCAAGGACCTTTCCCTCCGCAAACAATCCCAAGGGGAACGCGACATAGTCGCTTTGTTCCTTATTGACAGATTAAACCTAGATACTTGCCACCTGATTATTTTAGTATTATACTTATAATAATATATTAAGGGGAAAGCATATGGGAGATATAATTTTCTTTGACACGGAAGTTTCTATAGAGTCTGAAAAGATTAGAGACTTTGGTGCAACAAGTAATTCAGGAAGACAATTACATACAGGTAATCTTCAAGAGTTTCTTAAGTTTATATCAGGAGCTTCTTTTCTGTGTGGACACAATGTTTTGCAACATGATTTAAACTATTTAAAAAGAAGGGCGCCAATGATTGAAGATTTTCCAATGATTGATACCTTATTGCTATCACCTCTTCTTTTCCCTAGAAAACCCTATCACCATCTCGTAAAAGATGACAAATTACATACAGAACAGTTAAATAATCCACTTAACGATTCCGTTCAGGCTAAAGATCTGTTTTTTGATTGTCTTAGTGCCTATAATAATCTTGAAGTTTGGATGCAAGAAATTTATCGAGAATTATTAAAAAAACGCTATGAATTTAAAGCGTTTTTTCAATATATTGGGAAAACCGGTTTATCAACTGAACATCTCGAGGATATTATTTTCAACCATTTTAATCATTTTATCTGTAACAACGTTGATTTACAAAGGCTCATAAGAGAAAATCCAGTTGAACTTGCCTATGCATTAGCTATTATTTATGCAGATGATCAGTCATCCATCACGCCAAGATGGGTCTTGTTTTCATACCCGGAAGTTGAAAATATATTAAGCCGTTTGCGAAATACACCGTGTATTACAGGGTGTCCATATTGTCAAAAAGCATTAGATCCTGTCGCAGGATTACAAGATTATTTTGGATATGATGCTTACCGTGAATTTGATGGAGTGCCATTACAAGAACGTGCTGTAGAGGCTGCTTTACATGGAAAATCATTGCTAGCCATTTTTCCGACAGGCGGAGGAAAATCACTTACTTTTCAAATCCCTGCACTAATGGCCGGCAAAGCAACAAAAGGTTTAACCATTATCATATCACCATTACAATCCTTAATGAAAGATCAGGTAGATAATCTTGAGGAAAAAGGTATTACAGAATCAGTTACCATTAATGGTTTACTCGATCCGATAGAACGTGCAAAAACTATAGAACGTGTTGAAGACGGCTCAGCCAAAATCTTATATCTCTCTCCGGAATCACTTCGGTCAAAATCGATAGAGAGACTATTGCTCGGTAGAAAAATCGAACGTTTTGTCATAGATGAAGCGCATTGCTTCTCAGCTTGGGGACAAGATTTTAGAGTTGATTATCTTTATATTGCAGAGTTTATACGAAACATCTACGAGAAAAAGCAATTGGAAACAATGATTCCTGTTTCGTGTTTTACAGCAACTGCAAAACAGAATGTTGTCGATGATATTCGGGAATACTTCAAAATTAATCTCGACCTTGACCTTGACTTATTCACAGCGAGTGCAGCACGGAAAAATCTAAGCTATAAAGTAATTAAATGCGGTAAAGATGAAAAATATGATCGATTAAGAAGCCTTGTAAGTACACATGAGTGTCCAACCATTATATATACATCATCAACAAAACAGACAGAAGATTTAGCAGAACGACTTTCTAATGATGGATATCGTGCAAAAGCTTATCATGGAAAAATGGATAAAAAAGTGAAGTCACATAATCAAGATCAGTTTACGGCTGGAGATGTGGATATTATGGTAGCCACATCAGCATTTGGAATGGGTGTCGATAAATCAGACGTAGGTCTTGTTATTCACTATCAGATTTCCAATTCATTGGAGAATTATGTTCAAGAGGCAGGCCGAGCAGGTAGAGATCAGAATATTCAGGCAGAATGTTTTATTCTGTATAATGATGAGGATTTAAACAGTCACTTTACACTTTTGAATCAGACCAAACTCAATATTAATGAAATAGGCAATGTTTGGCGTGCAGTTAAGGAAATCACCAGATTCAGAAAAAGAGTATCAAAATCTGCACTTGAGATTGCAAGAAAAGCAGGCTGGGATGATAGCGTTTATGATATTGAAACACGTGTAAAAACAGCTATTGCTGCCCTTGAACAAGCCGGCTATGTAAAAAGAGGACAAAACAGTCCGAGAGTTTATGCAGACAGCATTTTATCAGAAAGTGTGAAAGAAGCAGCAGAAAGAATTCGAGGATCCAATCGCTTTGATGACAAGGAAGAAGAACTTGCGGTACGGATTGTATCAAAGTTGATTGCGGCCAGAAGCAGAAAAAATCCTAATAATGAAATGGGTGAAATGCGTATTGACTATATTAGTGATCAATTGGGCATTAAGAAAGCAGATGTCATTCATATAGTAGGACTTCTTAAAGAAGAAAAAATCCTAGCGGATAAAAAAGATTTGGCAGCATTTTTACAGGATGATATGTCCAAGCAAAAAGCCCTCAATCAATTTAGATGGCATCGGGAGTTAGAAGCCTTTCTTTACGACGTTATTGAAGAAGACGGAACCATTAACATTAAAGAAATCAATGAAAAAGCAGAAGCTAGAGAGCTTAAAAAAGTGACACCGGATAAAATTATCAACATATTAAACTATCTATCCATTATCCATGCCATCAAAAAAGAAGGTTTAAAACATTCTAAGAATCATTTCAGAATTTATTTTATGAAAGATAAAGACACTTTAACTAAAGACTTAGAAAAACGAGTTGCCATTGCTGATTTTATATTGAAATATCTTTACGATAAAAATGATGAACATCCGGAAGCTGAAGGTGTCGTTGAGTTTTCAGTGTTAGAGCTTAAAGAAGAATATATGCAGGAATATCGCATGTTCGAGGCAAAAGCGACGATGAAAGAAATCGAAGATGCACTTTATTATCTATCTAGAATTGAAGCGCTTAAAATCGAAGGTGGATTTTTGGTGATTTATAATGCCTTAAGTATCGAAAGATTAGAAGAAGATAACCGGATTCAATATAAAATTGATGACTACAAAAAACTGCAGACCTATTACGAGCAAAAAGCCCATCAAATCCATATTGTCGGAGAATATGCCACCAAAATGCTGGAAAACTATGAAGCAGCTCTCCGCTTTGTGGATGACTATTTTACACTCAATTATCAGACCTTCCTAGCCAAATATTTTAAAGGAACAAAAGGCAATGAAATCCGCCGTAATATTAGTCCGGCCAAATTCAGACAACTTTTCGGTGAGTTGTCTACGGCTCAGCTTGAAATCGTGAATGACCAAGAGACCAAGTACATTGTCGTTGCAGCAGGTCCAGGGAGTGGAAAAACAAGAATATTAGTCCACAAATTGGCATCATTACTCTTAATGGAGGATGTGAAACATGAGCAGTTGCTTATGGTTACATTCTCAAGAGCAGCAGCGGTTGAGTTTAAACGACGTTTAAAACAACTCATTGGAAATTCAGCAAATTATGTTGACATTAAGACCTTCCATTCCTTTTGTTTTGATCTACTCGGACGTGTTGGTGATATAGAAAAGTCAAATAGTATAGTCAATGAAACAGCTACTTTGATTATGAAGGGCGAAGTGGAGCAATCCAGGATTACAAAGACAGTTTTGGTCATTGATGAAGCCCAAGATATGGATGAACATGAATTCAAACTTGTAAGAGCTATGACCATGCAAAATCCCAATATGCGAATTATCGCAGTGGGGGATGATGATCAAAATATTTATGAATTTCGTGGGGCTAAGTCAGAGTATTTGAAGAAAATAGCACAAGCAAAAGGGGCAAAACTCTATGAGCTAATCGACAATTATCGAAGTTGCTCAAATCTTGTTGAGTTTTCTAATGCCTACACAAAGTATATCGGGAATCGGATGAAGCAGACGCCTATTATGGCAAAATCTCCAACAAATGGTCAAATCGAGCTTATAAGATATCATCACGATAATATGTTAGAAGGCCTTGTTGATAAATTAGTTTCAGAAGGTGCTAAAGGCTCCGTGTGTATACTGACAACAACCAATGATGAAGCCTTACAGATTACAGGAAGGTTACTTGATCGTCATATACAGGCCAAATTGATACAAAGCTCAGAAGAAATTAAGTTGATAAATTTAGATGAAATAAGATATTTTCTTACATGCCTAAACGTGTCGGAATCAGATCACACCATTGACTATCAAAGGTGGGGCAATGCAAAATATAATGTGCTAAAAAAGTATGCCCGAAGTGAGCATATTGGCCTATGCAAACGTTTGTTTTCAGACTTTGAAGTATTGGCAGGCGAGCACAAATATGTTTCGGATTTTAAAATATTCCTCAGAGAATCAAAACTTGAAGATTTTATATATTCAGAAAATGACGCCATACAAGTCTCAACCATGCATAAGGCAAAAGGAAGGGAGTTTGATACGGTTATTATTATGCTCGATAGATTTAAAGACACAAGTGATGAGAAAAAGCGCCTTTTATATGTTGCTATGACTAGAGCAAAACAAACATTGATTATACACTATCGTGATATAGGCTTACATACAAAATTTCAACAGATGCAGACAATGAATTTATCAGCTGTCGCTGAAAATAGTGGATCTTATCTTAACAATAAATATACTGGTATTGATGGGATTAGGGTTTCAGAGGTAACCAATAGTTATCAGACAAAATCAAGTATGAGTTTTCAGTTAGGCTATAAAGATATTTTTCTTGGCTTGTTTGCAAAAGAAGAATTTCAGCAGCGTGTGGCTGACTTACAAAGCGGTGATGAATTATACGTGGATTTACGGGGCTGTAATAATCAGTTAGGTAAACAGGTGTTGGCATTCTCAAAAGGATTCAAAGATAAATTAAAAAAATATATAGATAAAGGATATGTGCTTCATAATGCAAAAGTGCATATGGTTGTATATTGGAAAAATGAGGATATGGATGAAGAGGTCAGAATAGTTATGCCCATTGTTAAATTGAAGAGGAGAGAGTATAGAGTATAGATGTTAATGTTTTTAAATGTAAAGACCTTGATATTTTCTGCCATTGATAAGGACATAAAATATCAAGGCCTTTTTTAAAAAACTATGCTTCCTGATCGGTTAATCGACTGTTTATATTTTGAAGTTCTTGTTCAAGTAGAGCTTTTTGTTCTTTAAAATATGTTTGTTCGTCAACAGGTGTTTGAGGATTGACATAAGCAAATCCACGTCCACGGCCGATAGCAGCGCCACAACCTCTTCCACGACCTCCACCTAAACCTAGTTTGCCTTGATTCCTTTCAAAACATCATTATTAGTTATTGGCATATGTCAATAACCAATTAAATGATTTGATCAGAAAAAATAGTTTATTCTTATTTGTTGAATCGCTGTTTTAGAGCTCTTAGGATACCGAGAAAGTATACAAAAAGATGAAGTTGAGATATAATAAAAATAAGTGATAAAAGTAAATACATGTAAAGAAATGGGTGGTGAGACGATGAAATTAAACTATAATAAAACAAATTTTCAAGGCGTCAATCAATGGAAAAGTCAACATTACTTTGAAGGTTGGTACTATAAACAGGTGAGTCAAGATAAAAAGAACACTATAAGCTTTATACCCGGCGTCAGCTTCAATAATGAGGACCCTCATGCTTTTATTCAATGCATCTATAAAGATAAAGACAATCAGCATAAAACTTTTTACTTTAAATATACTTTGGATGAATTTTCTTATAATAATCGGCCTTTTGAAATTAGAATTGGGGATAGCTACTTTTCAAAAAATGAAATAAGTATTCATCTTGAAGATGAGACAAGTCTTATTGATGGTGCAATAAATTTCGGAGCATTAACAGATTTGGAGCGAACTTTCTTGAATCCCAATATTATGGGCTATTTTAATTATATTCCTAACTTAGAGTGTAATCATGAAGTCGTTAGTATGAATCATTCGCTTAATGGGGAGATTACCATTGATGGCGAGCATATAGATTTCAATTATGGAAAAGGATATATCGAAAAAGATTGGGGAAGGTCATTTCCTGAAAAATATATATGGATTCAATCCAATCACTTTGATAAGGATAACATTAGCTTTTGTTGTTCAATCGCAACGGTTCCTTTGATTGGCAGAACGATTCAAGGATTCTTTTGCAACGTGATTGTTGATGGTCAAGAGTATCGTTTTGCAACCTATAACAATGCAAAAGTCAAAGTGGTTAAATGTAATAAAGATCAATTCTACATTCTTATGAAGCGTAATACGTTAACGTTGAAGATCAAGGGAACCCTTACGCCCGGAGAAGAATTGGTTGCCCCAAACAATGGTCGCATGTCCTATACCATAAGAGAAGCACTGACTGGTAAACTTCAGCTAATTATCAAAAACAATACCGGTATTGTTTTGCTAAATACCAAAGCCGATCACTGTGGTGTCGAAATCGTCAACTATGATGTTGATTAATATAAGAAGAATGAAGGGAAAGAGGGTTAACATTGAAAAAAGTCATATCGCTATTTATAGTATTCCTACTTGTAGTCCAATTAAATACGAAAGCTTCTGCTATTGATGTGGAGGCTTTTTCTGATGTTCCGATTGGCCATTGGGCCGAAGAAAATATTAAGACCCTACGACAACTTAAGGTGACCGATGGTATCGGAGGCAACCAGTATGGTCTAGGAGATACCCTAAGTCGGGCCCAATTTGTTGCTTTTTTATATAAGTTACAGGGTTGGCAAGAGATTTTGCCTAGTCAAGAGACCTATATAGATGTCAATTCCTCAGACTGGTATTATGGGTACATTGAAACAGCCCTAGAACACGGTGTAATAACAAAGACCAATCAAGCCTTTAGACCCAATGAAGCTATTACACGAGAAGAAATGGCCATCATGATTGTTCGAACGCTAGGCTATGGATGGCTAGCGGAACGTATGAATAATCAGACGAGCTCATTTACTGATGTATCTAAAAACGTTGGCTACATTACCATGCTTAAAGATTTTGGCATCATTAATGGTGTCGGTGATGGACGATTTGCTCCGAATGCATGGGCAAAGAGGGAAGAAGCGGCGGCTATCTTGGTTCGTATGTATGAGAAGACAAATAATGACCTAGATGAGACCAATGTTTTTTACCGGGATAATAGCTATGGACAAATAGATTTGATGCATGGCTTTGATGTGGTGAGCTTCAGTTGGGCTGATCTTACCTTGACCCAAGATCAGAGAATTGTAATTGAGAATAAGTTTCCCCTTGGATATGAAGAACCCCTTCAAAAGGCATATCAAGAAAATGCAGAAGTAAGATTAAGCATCTATGCTGATGATAGTGAAAATCTTTTAACCAATTTACTTGCCAGTAAAGAGACTCAGACCCAAATCATTACATCTATTATGAACCTGCTAGATACCCATCCGGCATTTGACGGTATTGTCATTGACTTTGAAGGATTAAGAGGAAGCGAGAATAGAAGCGGTTTTACCAGTTTCTTACGTGCCCTTGACCAAGAACTTAGCGCGCAGGCCAAGACCTTAACGGTCATGGTTCAGCCACAAGTCTATTATGATGGCTACGATTATGCCACGATTAATACGATTGCAGACCATACCATTATGATGGCCCATGACTTTGGAGCCAAAAGATTAACTGAAGCGGAGATGGCTATGGGGATTACAACGACGCCCTTAGCACCCTTGGAAGAGGTCTATAATGCCCTTAAACATCTGACACAAGCACAAAAAGATGAAGAAGCCTTAAATAAGTTAAGCCTTCAAATCTCCTTTGATGTAGCTCAATGGCAGACAAATAGTGAAGGTAATGTAGTCAATCAAAGCGCTTATTCACCAACTTATGCTACTCTATATAATCGATTAATTGATGGGGGAACCAACATTGCTTATGGAGCAACCTCCAGAAACCCATACGCCACTTATTATAATAGCCAGACCGGCTTGAATAATGTCATATGGTACGAAGATTCCAGAAGTGTTGAAGAGAAGATACAACTGGCAAAAATGTTTGGCATCTATGATGTATCCGTGTGGCGATTAGGGAATATACCCAATTATAAGGACAGTGGTGACAAGAAGGTCTATATGGACCTTATGAGAGAATTCGAGTAATTTTTGTAACTTTTAAGTTGTATTTTAATTTGTTTTTTATTGGAACAGGGAGTATAGGATGAGTAAAATTTTATTATTAGAGGATAATATTTTTTGTAGAAAGCAGATACTTGAAATAGCATCAAAAATCAACCCGAAACTGGATTTTTTTGAAACAAGCCGTTCAAGCGAAGCCTATGATCATTCAATGTCGAATGATATCAGTGCATTTTTGTTAGATATACAAGTAGAAGATTATTCAGGGATCGAGTTGGCTAAACAACTAAGACGAATAAAGAAATACCAATTCACACCAATTATATTTATCACGGCTATGCCTACAAGAGAGATGGAAGCATTTCGTCAAATCCATTGTTATGACTACATTTTGAAACCATATTCAGAAGAAGATATTAAAGATGTCTTTCAACGAATATTGGTGGACTACATATCCGAAAAAAATATAGTTGAAGAGAAAAAGTTAGAACTTAAGTTTAGTAATTTTACGCGTGTAATCGATATGAAGGATATTATATATGCGGAGTATTTAAATCGTAAAATTATAATCATAACAAAAGAGGAAACAATTGAATATATACATATGCCAATGAAAAAATTTAAACCTTTATTAGATGATGAACGTTTTATGCAAGTACATCAATCGATTGTTATTAATTTGAATTTTGTGGAAAAAATTGAATTTAATTCAAAAAAAATAAAACTAAAGAGTATAAAAAACGAAGTTCCTATAGGTCGAAGTTTTTTAAAAGAAGTGAGGGGTAAATTTAATGACATATATTGAGTCCCTAATCTTATCTTTTTTTGACATGTTTATGTTGCTTTATATAATTATGTCATTAAAAACTTCGCTGCAAAAAAATGATTTCATTAAAGGAATATTTGGAGTAATAGCCGGAGCGGTATTGGCAAGTGTATCTGGTTATTATATCAGTAACCAAGCAATTTCTTTTACGGTTAATATTATGATAGCTTTTCTTATTATTCAAATAATAATGAGAAGTGATTTAAAAACGGTGACAATAACGTATACGTATAGTTTGACAATACTGTATACTATTCAACTATTAATTATGATAATTTTTCAAGTTTTTAGAGGCGCACTAGAATACACTTTTTCCAATGGATTAATCGTACAAATGCTGACTACAATTACTGTTATGATTATTCTGAAACTTTTGCCGATCAGTAGATTCTACACTAGTCTTATCGGAAAAAATAAATGGATGGGAATAGTGGTTACAAATATTTTTATCGTTCATTATGTATTAGTCATATTATGGTATACAAATTTAAATGGATTTTTAAATAGCATGCTAGGCGTACTTATTCTTGTGGTTATTATATTGTTGATTAATACCTTAATGATTACCCATGGAGTTTCAAATCAGATATTATCAGAAAAAATGAAAATGTATGATATGTATTTTCCGGTTATTGAAAATATTATTGAGGAAGTTCGTATTAAGCAGCATGATTATCACAATCATATTCAAGCATTAAATGCTCTAAATTCTGTGAATCATACGACCGATGAATTTAAGCAATATTTAAAAAATATAAGAACAAATGATATTTGGACCAATCTTATTCGTTTGGATAACAAAGTTTTAATGGCATTTCTATATAGCAAATATACATATGCACAAAAAATTAATGTGAATATAAATTTTCAAATTCATAATTATCTTTTCAAGTCAGAGATTCAAGACTATGATCTGATTGAGATTTTCGGAATTCTTATTGATAATTCAATTGAAGCAACACTTGAAGTGGACGCGAAGGAATGCGAACTATTAATGAATTATGAAGATGGAATGAATATTATTCAAACGCGAAATAAAGCAAGTACCATGTCAAATGATGAACTTATAAAAAAGTTAAAAAAAGAAAGACGTGGTGATATAAAAGGGAAACATGGTTATGGTCTTCGAAAATTGAGCGATATTATTAATAATAACAAGGGTGATATAATTGTTCGGTTTGATACAGAGGATCAAGAAGTGATTTTCCGTGTTGAAATACCTGAATCACTTGAGTGATTCAGGTATTTTAGGCTCTCCCCAATAACTTAAACATGCTGATTTTGATACAATTCGTGGAGCGATAAATATAAATAAACGGCATATGATTTTAATAGATTTTTCGCTTAATTTTCTTAACATAACAATTCACCTCCGTGATTACAATTAGTATCGTTTGAACAATAACAACCCATATTCCATATCTTGTATAAATACTTGGATATATAATAAAAATAAGCAAATAGATAAGTGAAATTACAACCCCTCTTATTTTTAGAGCTATTTTATTTATTGAAGTGACATCAAATCTTTCTAAAGGAATTACTGGAGCAAGCATAAAAATAAGTCCTGTACAAATAGTTGCAATAAATACTAATCCATATACATTAAATGATATAAAAGTATTTATATTATAAATTGAAGCAAAGTATATTGCAGAAAATGATAAACAAGTTACATAGTTTTTAAGATGAAATCCACCAACATTAATCCTTAGAGGGATAGTATATAGTAACATGATGATTATATGTTGACGAATTCCTAATATGCTAAAAATACAAAAGAAGATTAATGTTTTTGTCAAATCAGTTAAGATAACTCTACTAACGTATTCAATAGCGTCTTTTTCTTTATAATCTAAATCAATAGTTATATTTCGAAAACATTTTTTGACAGAATGTAACATATATATTCACCTCTAATGTAACCTAAACTTTAGACCCTATAATAGCATAGCGTTTTGCCTTGTCAATAGAATTGAATTATTTGGTTAAGTTCTATGCTTATTTGGTTTTGCTACCAAATAGTCCATAAGAAATACCGAATAATCAAATTGGGTTGAATTATTAATTTTAATTGTTATAATCAATTCATATTAATATATGAGTATGTTCTGATAAAATAAAGTTTCAACATACTTTGATAGTATAATTCAAACAAGAAAAAGAGGTGTATTATGGCAAATAATAAATATAAAAAAAGTCCTATGTGATAAGAGTATTCGTCTTTATCTAAAAGAAGGATATAGCGTAAAAAGTTTACGGGTTTATCAGTGAGTATTCCAATGGTTACAACAATTACCAAAAAAAATCGAAAAGTCGCCGATAAAGAGAAGAAGCATAATCTTCAACAACAGATTAAAGAAATATATCACAAGCATATCTTTAAATTTATTACTGGTAAGAACAAAAGTGTGCTGGTATTTAGTCTCGCAGTTATGTTTGTAAAGTAATTGGAAGTAGGAAATTAATGAAATATACCATTAATATAGTGGAATATAGGGGAAAAAGGATATACTTTGAAAAAAATCATAGTGTAATTTATGATATTAATACTTGTCATCCAATTAAATACAACAGCATCAACAAAAAACAGTGATATTGGTATTAGACAAAGAAAACCAATAATTGATGGACATTTACAGAAGAATCATTTCATTCGGTAGATTCAATAAATGGTTCTAAGGTAGTACAGTATAATGCATTACTGTGTTATATTTTTATTTATGATAAAATTAATCAATATTGACAAAATAGGAGGTGGAATATGATTAAAGAAAAAGTGATTGTTATGATGGAGTATTTCTTGCAAGACACAATAGATCTTATTGAACGTGTTGTTGAAGAAAGTTCGGAGGATCCACATTGTTCGGCTGTTCAGGCAAATAAAAGATTGGAACTTTATCTTGAGTTAATGAATGAATTTGAGGCAAAAAAAAATGTATCAAGTGTTGAAGATATAATTCGTTCACAAGGGTATGGTGAAGACTTTGCAGAAGATTTCTTGAGAAAATTAAATTATGAACTAGAGATTTATCATGGAGAAACAAAATGGGAGTGGAATAAATAATCATTATCAAAAAATCCGGAAATTAGAACTAAATATTTAATAGATGGATGGATTACTTATTGTAGTGTGTATTAATTATGGCATATATGGCTCGAAAAGGAGAGAGTATATGCAAAAAACATTTAGTAAATCAGGAGTATTTGTATTTGTATTAATGCTTGCATTAATTACATTTTCAGATGCTTCATATGCAGCATTAGACACAAAAAAACAGCCACCAAGTGACTATGGTTTTGAAAAGGATAAAAAGGTGCCTACAGATCGCAAAGTTAAAAATCCTGATACTGGTAAGTATGGATATAAAGATAAGCAAGGTAGATATTGGGTTCCGGACAGAAACATGCACGGTGGTGAAGGTTGGACTAGAGAATACCCTGATGGATCACATGACCATGTTTACGAGGACAATGGAAATGTGAGAGTCCATAAGGGGTCTCAAGACGCAAACTATAAACTATCAGGTTCTAGCTGGATATATATAGTAGGCGCAGGTTTATTATTGGGCTTAACAATATTATCCCCAATACCAGGTGATGAAATCATTGTCGCAGGAGCATTATTAGGGGTAATTTAAAATAAAACTGCCATGTATGCCATATTTAATGTGCATCACAATACAAAATACACCTAACCCAAGTTTAAATTAATTTTAACAGAATGGAGATAATATGTCAATAATAGTTAAGAATTTAAAAAAATTA
>CAZVKG010000087.1:0-13015 GCA_964627665.1 uncultured Eubacteriales bacterium
CAAAATTGCTTCTAAATGAATATTTTTATCAAATCAACTAACTGTGGAAAGAACCTCTTGAGCGCTTTCAAATTCAGCTTTTTCATAGGCGAGCATTAAATTAAACAAATCAGAAAATAGAGTTTCTTTTAATAAAAGCGTATTCTTTATGTTTTCAGCAAGAGAGAGATCAACAAGTAACTCCTCCATGGGTTGTTCTAAAATGGCATCAAGGACAGAGAGAATACCAATCATGCGTAAGGAACTTAGATGACTGTGAAATCTTGAAGATTCGCCTAAGTTTTCCATGAATTTCATACGAAATATACTTATTTTTACGAGTTCATCAGGTTTGTCTTGGCTTAATTGATTGATTGTCGCTAAAGTGAACCATTTGTTGAAATGGTTCATACCTAATAATGCTAAAGCATGTTTTACGGATTTTACATCGCTAACAAGAGAATAGGATGAGTTTACAAGCTTTAGTAATCGGTAAGTCAAGGATATGTCTGTTTCAATTATACGGCTTACAGTATTATAGTTTGGCTCTTCCTTTTGCATTTCGGCAAGGATAAGTAGATAGTTTTGGTAGAGCGGATTCATTTTTTTCTTTTTTAACATAATAGGGTGACTAAAATAATACCCTTGGAAATAGTCAAAGCCTAGTTTAGCAGCGTATTCAAAATCAAGCTCTGTTTCAACTTTTTCGGCTAAAATAAGCTTGTGGTTCTCTTTAAGATGGGTCCGAATGGTTGATAATTTGTCCTTTGGATTTAATAGAAAATCGACTTTAATAATATCGCAAAGGTCAAAAATTTCCTTATATGGGTAATCAAAGGTATAGTCATCTAAGGCTAATAAATATCCTTTTGATTTTAATTGAATTAATTTTTCGAGTATTTCTGAGGTGGGTTGAACCGTTTCGAGAAGTTCAATGACGGTTTGTTCAGGGGACAAGAGTAAAGGAATATCTTGCAATATAAGATCCGCGTTAAAATTAATAAAACATAATTTGTGTTCAGAAATGAGTTTCAAACCAAAGTTTAGGTAGCTGTTAACAAGAACAATAGAAGTTGCAGCGGAATCATCAATCGTTCCGTCAAAATAATTTGCATTTGTATGTCGATACAATAATTCATAAGCAATCGTATGCGAGTGCTTGTCAAAAATGGGCTGTCGTGCAATATAATTATCCATAATATACTTCTAAGTTTTTATCGTCATTTGCTATTTATTATACAATATTTTACATGTTTTTACAAATAAAAAACAGATGATTCACGACTAGACGCTCTTGCAAATTAACGAAGTAAAGTCTTTCTTTGTGCTTAAGTATGTGCTATAATAATGGCATTAAAAGTTAATCATAAATATGGAGGTAGAAAATGTATTCATTTGAAACAATACACGAATTTGACCCGGAAGTGGCTGATTCAATTCAGTCTGAGATTAATCGACAAAAAAATAATATTGAACTTATTGCTTCCGAAAATTTTGTATCAGAAGCTGTAATTGCAACTATGGGTACGCCTTTAACGAATAAATATGCTGAAGGATATCCGGGCCGTCGTTATTATGGGGGATGTGAATGTGTTGATGTTGTTGAGAACTTAGCAAGAGATCGGGCAAAGGAGATTTTTGGTGCTGATCATGCGAATGTGCAGCCGCATTCAGGGGCACAAGCCAATTTAGCCGTGTTTTTTGCCGTGTTAGAGCCGGGCGATAAAGTTATGGGGATGAATTTATCCCATGGTGGCCATTTGACGCATGGTAGTCCAGTGAATATATCAGGAAAGTATTTCGAGATTATTCCTTATGGTGTGAATGAAGAAGGCTTTATTGATTATGACGAACTTGAGCGAATTGCTCTTGAAGAAAAGCCGAAGATGATTATTGCTGGTGCAAGTGCCTATGCGCGTACCCTTGATTTTAAACGATTTAAAGACATTGCAGATAAAATAGATGCTTATTTAATGGTTGATATGGCGCATATTGCAGGGCTTGTTGCGGCAGGTTTGCATCCAAATCCTGTTGAACATGCCGATTTTGTAACGACAACAACTCACAAAACATTACGAGGACCACGAGGTGGTATGATTTTGTGTAAAGAGAAGTATGCAAAAGCTATTGACAAAGCCGTCTTCCCGGGAATTCAAGGGGGACCCTTGATGCATATTATTGCAGCAAAAGCTGTAAACTTTAAAGAAGTATTAAGTCAAGAGTTTAAAGACTATCAGCAACAGATTGTTAAGAATGCCAAGGCTTTGTCCGAAGCACTAATGAAACGCGGAATTAACATTGTATCCAACGGAACAGATAACCACTTGATGTTATTGGACTTACGTAGCTTGAAGCTGACAGGAAAAGTGGCAGAGAAGTTACTCGATGAAGTTCAAGTGACCTGCAACAAAAACACAATTCCCTTTGATCCTGAAAGTCCTTTTGTAACAAGTGGAATTCGCTTAGGAACACCTGCAGTAACAACACGAGGAATGAAAGAAGCTGATATGGATACCATTGCAGAAATTATACATATTGCTTTAACAGATTTTGATAATTCTAAAGATAAAGCCATTGAGATGGTTAAAGAATTAACCGGTAGATATCCATTATATGAATAATAATAAAGACTTGCTCAATTATGAGCAAGTCTTTTACGTATGATGCTAGGAGGATTGTTATGAAAGAGAAAAAAATTATGGCAGATTTAAAATATCTTAAATTATTAAGTAAGCAGTTTCCAACAGTCTATGAGGCTTCAACCGAAATTATTAATTTAGAAGCAATATTAAACTTGCCCAAAGGAACGGAACATTTTTTGTCGGATATTCATGGAGAAGATGAAGCTTTTCTACATATCTTAAAAAGCGGATCAGGAATTATACGTAAAAAAGTTGAAGATGTTTTCGGATCAACCATTACCAACAACAGCAAAAAGAAATTAGCAATATTAATCTACTATCCAAATGAAGTGCTTAATAAGAATAGTGAATTAACAAGTATGTCAGAAGTTGAACGTTATGACTGGTATGAAGTGACGCTTCATCGCTTAGTTCTTGTTCTAAAAGAGGTGTCTTCAAAGTATACCCGTTCAAAAGTACGGAAAGCATTACCGAAAGAATTTGAATATATCATTGAGGAGTTATTACATCATCGGGATAACGACCCTGATAAAGAACATTATTATTCTCAAGTTATAAAAAGTATCATTGAGATAGGCAGAGCTAAAGCATTTATTATTGCTATTAGTGAAGTGATTCAACGTTTAGCGGTTGACCATTTGCATATTCTAGGAGATATATATGATAGGGGTCCAAGACCGGATGTAATTATGGATAAGCTCATGCGTTATCATTCTTTAGATATTCAGTGGGGCAATCATGATATTGTATGGATGGGAGCGGCTTCAGGTTCATGGATATGTATTTTAAATGTCATACGGGTAAGTGCGCGTTACGGTCAGTTAGATATTTTAGAAGAGGCCTATGGAATTAATTTGTTGCCGATAGCAAAATACGCCATGTATCATTTTAGCAATGTTGAAGGCCAATTTTATCCAAAAAACACTGAAGATTTATTGGAAGATGAAGTTGTTTTGGCAGCGCAAATAAATAAGGCAACGACCTTTATGCTCCTAAAAATTGAAGAGCAGATAGCAAAGAGACGTCCGGAATATCAAATGGAAGATCGGTGCCTTTTATCTAAAGTTGACTTTGTAAATAAAAGGATTCAACTTGCTGATAAAGAATATCCGTTAGAAATAGATAGTTTTGAGACCATAGATATTGACAATCCTACCCAATTATCTGAAGAAGAACATCTTATTATGCTTAAATTACAGCAGTCATTTTTAAATAATACACGGTTACAGGAGCACGTTGCATTTTTATTTGAAAAAGGTGGTATCTATAAAATATATAATAAAAATCTTCTCTACCATGGATGTATTCCATTAGACCCGAATGGAGACTATACAAAAGTGACAATGGATGGAATGCAGTTTAGTGGAAGAAAGCTACTCGATCAATATGAGTTATTATTACGTGAAGCCTATGGAAATCGTTTTGAAAGTGAAGACGATCAAGAAATGGACATTTTTTGGTATCTATGGTCAGGGAAGCATTCGTCACTATTTGGCAAAGATGGCATGAAAACATTTGAGCGCATCTTTATAAAAGATAAAGAAACACATATAGAAAAGAAAAATGCCTATTATGAACATATATTAAATGAGGAAGTATGTAAAAAAATACTCAAAGACTTTGGCTTGTTGCCGAATTATTCAAGAATCATTAACGGTCATGTTCCGGTAAAGGTTAGTGAAGGGGAGAGTCCTATAAAATCGGGCGGTCGTTTGATTGTTATTGATGGAGGTTTGGCCAAAGCCTATCAAGACGTAACCGGAATTGCCGGATACACCTTAATCTTTAATTCTCATGGAATGTTGCTTGCAGCCCATGAACCCTTTACTTCAGCAAAAGATGCTTTCGAAAATAATATTGATATGATTTCTTCCTTGTCGATCGTGGAAGCGTCAAAAGAACGTATTCTTGTTGGTGACACCGATATTGGACAACAACTCTACAATGATATCAAAGATTTAAAACTTTTACTTACGGCATATCGTAAAGGAATTATTAAAACTTTATTATATTAGATGGTTTTCCATAGACAAGCCATGGCGAGTGTGATAATTTAAGGTATACACTTGAATGAAAAGTAAATGGAGATGATAGTATGAAATGCTCTGTATGTAAAGAAAATACAGCAGTTGTTTTTATAACAAAAATGGCAGAAAATAAACCGGAACGTATGGGTTTATGTTTGCCGTGTGCAAGTAAACAAGGAATCAGTCCGATTGAACAGATGATGCAACAAAGTGGTATGAGTTCTGAAGAATTTGATAATATAAATCAGCAAATGATGCAAATGTTTGAAGATCCTGATATTAGTGATTCAATTAATAATTTTATGAGTCAAATGACCGATGGAGAACAAGGGGAGAATATGTCAGAAATGTTGGGTGCATTTGCAGGAAACATGCGCCCTGAAGATTCAGAAAAGGCAGATGATGCTAAATTCTCAGAAGAGGATGATGTGAATCAAGACAAACCATTTGGTAATATTTTTGGCAAAAAGCAAACGAAAGTTAAAGAAAAAAAATCCAACAATAAGCGTAAAAACCTTGATGCATTTGGCATTAATTTAACAGCAAAAGCTAAGCTTGGTGAAGTGGATCGTATCATTGGACGCCACCGTGAGATTGACCGTGTTATTCAAATATTAAATCGACGACAGAAAAACAATCCGGTTCTTATTGGTGAACCCGGTGTTGGGAAAACGGCAATTGCCGAAGGTTTAGCTGTTC
This sequence comes from uncultured Eubacteriales bacterium, assembly GCA_964627665.1. Lineage (GTDB taxonomy): Bacteria > Bacillota > Clostridia > Lachnospirales > Vallitaleaceae > UBA1351. Next base: position 5,348 of record CAZVKG010000087.1, read on the forward strand.
GTATCGTTGAAAAGCAAGTACCGGTTAAACTTCTGGATGCTGAAATTTATTTATTGGATTTAACGGCTTTAGTTGCAGGGACACAGTTTCGTGGACAATTTGAAGGTCGCATGAAGGCCATTATTAATGAAGCAATGTCAAGCGGTAATGTTATTCTAGTTATTGATGAACTGCATAACATTACAGGTGCCGGCGAAGCTGAAAGTGGCGCTATGAATGCTGCAAATATTTTAAAACCTGCCCTTGCAAGAGGCGATGTTCAAGTTATCGGTGCAACAACCCTTGAAGAGTATCGTAAGCATATTGAAAAAGATACAGCCCTTGAACGACGATTTCAATCGGTTCTTGTCGAAGAACCAACAGAAAGTGAAGCAATAGAAATGATTCAAGGAATTAAAGATTATTATGAGGATTATCATAAAGTTCACATATCCGATGCAATTATTGCAAGTGCCGTACATATGTCAAAACGTTATATACATGATCGTTATTTGCCGGATAAGGCAATTGATGTTCTGGATGAAGCGGGGTCACGGGCAAACTTGAAAAATAAAGGTTTGGTTGAACTAGAGGCTTTAAAAAATAGACTCGCTAAAGTTATTAATGAAAAAGAAGAGGCGGCAAATGAAGATGATTTTGAGAAAGCGGCAGATTGTCGAGTTGAAGAATTACGTTTAACTGAAAAAATTCATCAACTTGAGGTAACGTGTGACAGTGTCTCAATAACTCAAGAGGACATTGCATATGTCATTGAAGCATGGACAAGAATACCCGTTCAAAGCATTAATGAAGAAGAAAAGCACAAACTCCTTAATTTAGAAAATCGATTGGAGCGTCGAGTTAAAGGTCAAGAGCATGCGATTCGTATTTTGGCCAAGACAATACGACGTAATCGGTCAGGATTTAAAAAACGATTTAAGCCAAGCTCCTTTATTTTCGTTGGACCCACCGGGGTTGGGAAAACGGAATTAACAAAAAGTTTGGCAGAAGAGCTTTTTGGTGATGAATCTGCCATGATCCGATTTGATATGTCAGAATTTATGGAAAAACATACGGTATCTAAACTGATTGGTGCACCTCCTGGATATGTCGGTTATGATCAAGCAGGCCAATTAACCGAAAAAGTAAGACGACGTCCTTATTCTGTCATCTTATTAGATGAAATTGAAAAGGCCCACGCAGATGTATATAATTTATTGCTTCAAATTCTTGAAGATGGACGGTTAACCGACAGTCAAGGACGAAGTGTTAATTTTGAAAACACTGTGATTATTATGACATCCAATGCAGGAACAAGCAATAAAAGTAGTTCTATTGGTTTTAATAATGATTCAAACAAAGCAAAAGATCTTCATGAGTTAGATGCATTGAAATCTTTCTTTAGACCGGAATTTCTTAATCGCATTGATGAAACAATTATATTCCAGTCATTGTCTAGGGAAGTGTTAAAAGACATTGTCGAAGTGATGTTAAAAGATGTAATCAATACAGCGAAAGAAAAGGAAATTGAGCTTACCGTTACGGATGCCGCTAAAGAGTATTTGGTTGAAGTTGGATTTGATGAGAAATATGGCGCTAGACCTTTACGCAGAGCTATTGGCAAACATATTGAAGATGAGTTGGCTGAATTATTTATCAAAGATATGATTCAAGAAGAAAGTAAAGTCAGCGTTGACTATATTAACAAAAAAATTGTGGTTAGTCATAAATAACACATAATTTAAATAAATGAGCTGCTATTAATTTAGCAGCTCATTTATTTTGGCGAGATTTATTAAATTTTTTGGTAATACAATTGTCGTATATAAATAGTCGATTTCTTCCTGACTTATTGAATCAATGTAGTTTTTTGTGTAATTCTTGTCAGGTTGGACATAGCGACGAATAAAATCGACGGCTTTATTATATGCAATTGCAGCCTTGTGAATAGATTGAAAATAGCCTAGAACAATATATCCGTTGACATGGATTTTCGCTTTATAGCGCATTTTGTTTTTGTATATTTTTTTTTCGACGCCATGATAAGGATTAATGATATCTATATTATCGTAGCGAAAATTGTAAGGGTCCTTGTCGATAAAATGATAATCTTTGCCTACTGAGGCATGATTGCGAATACCAAAACGTGTTAATATATTCATTTGCATACCAAAATCGTTTACAAAAAAATAATTTCCACGTTTAAAAATTTTATGAGTACCATAAAAAAATAGGTCATCAACATCAAAGGTTAGAATTGTTTGTTGCGACAAATGATAGGTGAAATAATGCTTATATAGATAAATTGGCGTTTTAAAATAAAGACCATTATCTCTGAAATTATGGAGTATAACCCATTTTTCATAACTTAAGGACTGATTCGTTTTATTGTAATCATGAAGACGATATCGATTGTTACGTACAATGAGACTGGCTAATGCATAACATTTTTCTGCGGTGACATAAGATTCAGTGCTGCCTAAACTAATATGTTTGTTTTTGTACGTTATTGACACGCGATAGTATTGTTGACCGTTTTTTTTTGTTGTTATATAAATTCCTGTAGGCATACGCATCGTCCTTTTCTTATATTATAGCTAGTATAGCATGAAAAACAGGAAAAAGACAAATAAGACAAGGGAAATAGTACTTAATCTTTCCTTAGGTAAAATTATATATATACATATACAATCGGAAAATCAACCAAAAAACTAAGGTATTTTCAAGAAAAAATAGGTAAAACGCTAATATAGATAACAGAATATTCTGAAAATTATAAAAAAATATCTAAAGTGAAGGTGGATTCATTGACTTAAAAATTGAAACTAAGTATAATGACCAAGTCGTAAAAAGTATTCAAAAGGAGATATTATGAATTTTTTTAAAAAGTTATTTGAATTTTTATTTCACAAGAATCATACTATATCTAAAAAAGTATATACTTTTGGTTGCGTTATCGTTACGGCTTGTATTGTAAGTGTTTTCATATTGGGTTCAAATGGTTATTTAGTGAATGTATATAGTGCTAAGAACCAAGAAGAACAAGAAAACATTTCAAAAGAAAAAGAACTAGATGAAATTGAGATGAACACTGAAAATGAAGATGAAATCGTTCTGCTGCTAGATCGTACCCTTCTTAGTCATCCAATAATGAATCTAGATGCATTTCAGACAATACAAGACATCGATGCACCAAGCAATCAAAAAGTATTGTCAATTATGAACGATGAAGATAAAAAAGAGATTTTATCAACATCGGCAATCGTAAGTGATGAAAATGTACTCAAAGATTTAGTGGATGAATTACTCGAAGGTATGACGTTGGTTGGCTATGAACCGATTATTGAATATCGAGAACCGATTGAACTATCAGAGACCGATTATAGTGTGTTATTACGTATTGTTGAGGCAGAGGTTGGCTCAGAGGATTTATTTAATCGAACGATTATTGCTAATGCAATAATTAACCGTATGTATGATTCGTCATATCCAGATACCATTGAAAAAGTTGTTTTTCAAAACAATGGGAAAATATATCAATTTTCTCCAATCTTAGATGGACGCTATTATGAAGTTAGTGTAAGTAAAGACACAAAAAAAGCAGTAGAGATTGCTTTAGCAGGGATTGACAACAGTGCAGGAGCACTATCCTTTGTAAATCCGTATATAACGAGTGCTAAAAATATGCGCTGGTTTAATACGAAACTTCAATTTGTGACAAAGTATGGAGTTGTTGAGTATTTCAAGGATAAATAAATTGGCTTAGATATAGAGTATTGCGGAAGCAATACTTTTTGTCTTTCCTTCAAAAACAATTGTATTTGATAGAAGAATATGTTATAATTTCCCCAAACTTTCTAATTAAAATTACATAAGGTGGTATAGGATGAAAAAAATAGGTTATAATAGTACGCGCGGAAATGAAAAAAATGTTGAGTCATCTTACGCAATTGTAAAAGGCTTAGCTAATGACGGTGGATTGTTTGTTCCCAATCAAATTCCAACGTTGAATAAAACATTTGAAGAATTAAAAGATCTGTCTTATCAAGAGATTGCCTGCTATGTTTTAGGAGAGTTTCTTACAGATTTTACAGAAGAAGAAATCAAGCACTGTGTTTATAGTGCATATGATCATAAATTTGACAACCCTGATATTGCCCCAATTGTTAAGAAGAATGACTATTATTATTTGGAATTATTTCATGGTTCCACCATTGCTTTTAAAGATATGGCACTTTCGATTTTACCGTATTTAATGACGACGGCGGCTAAAAAACAAGGAATTACAAATGAAATTGCAATATTGACAGCAACCTCTGGTGACACCGGAAAGGCAGCGCTTGCTGGTTTTGGTGATGTTGAAGGGACAAAAATCATTGTGTTTTATCCCAAAAACGGTGTGTCAAAGATTCAAGAACGTCAAATGACGACAAGTGAAGGAGAAAATACCCTTGTTGTAGGTATTGATGGAAACTTTGATGATGCGCAAAATGGAGTAAAAGCAATTTTTAATGATCAAGAATTTAATCAAAAGCTAAACGAAGTTGGTGTGCAACTCTCGAGTGCAAATTCAATCAATATTGGCCGATTGCTGCCACAAGTTGTATATTATGTATATGCGTATAGTCGATTAGTGAAGGAAGAAGAAATACAAGCCGGAGAGCTAATAAATGTTGTCGTACCTACAGGCAATTTCGGTAATATTTTAGCCGCCTATTATGCAAAAGAAATGGGCCTCCCCATGAAAAAGCTAATATGTGCCTCAAATGATAACAAAGTCTTATATGATTTTTTTGAGACAGGAACATATGATCGACGCAGAGACTTTGTATTAACGATTTCTCCATCAATGGATATTTTGATTTCAAGTAATTTGGAACGACTCATTTATACAATTGCCGATGAAGATGCAGCGGTGGTTAATGAATTGATGGAAAGTTTACAAACAGAAGGTCAATATACCATTACTGAGGATATGAAAGCAAAGTTAGATGCTTTTTATCCGGCATTTGCGACAGAAGCAATGACGCAAGAAGCAATTAAAGATGAGTTTGAAGATGTTAACTACATGTTAGATCCACATACAGCAGTGGCAAAAGTTGCTTTTGATCAATACATTGACGAGACAAAAGACATAACAAAAACAGTGATTGTGTCAACAGCAAGTCCATATAAATTTACAAAAAGTACACTTGTGGCATTAGATAATAGCTATGAGAATATTGATGATTTCGAATTATTGCATGAATTAAAAAAAGTTTCAAAGGTGAATATTCCGGAAGCCGTTAAAGATATTGAAAAAAGACCGATTTTACATTCAACAGTATGTGAAAAAGGTGCAATGGCAGATGTTGTGCTGAATTTTTTAAAAAAATAAAAAATAGATACTACGTATTGGAGGGTTATACGATGGCGGAAGAGAAGATTGAACGAAAAAAAGTGTCATACACACGGTATTTAAAGAATGCCCTTGAACAAATACCAAAGGGAGCTTTTTTAACCGTAAAGACACAGGGTAAAATCAACACAATGACCATTGGATGGGCAACATCCGGTGTTATGTGGGGACGGCCGGTATTAGTAATTGGTGTACGTCCGAGTCGCTTTACCTATGAAGGTATTGATGTTGATAAAGAGTTTACGGTCAGTATCCCACTGAATCAAAAGCTAAAAAAACAAATAACTTATTGCGGAACACATTCAGGAAGAGATGTCGATAAATTTGTTGAATGTGATATACACGCAGTAGACGGAGAGAATGTGGAGATTCCAATTATTCAAGAGTGTGGATTGCATTATGAATGTCGAGTTGTTGCAAAACACCAACTCATTCCGGAGTTTATTGATGATACTATTAAAAATCGATACTATCCTGAAGGTGATTATCATATGATTTTTTATGGTGAAATCGTCAATTCATATCGGATTGATTAATTGCTTTGAATCTATTTGATGTATTCTTTTTGTGGATGGATTTGTGTCGCATTAAGATGTACGATAACTTCATCGACATAGTTATAATTTAAAAGTGTTTTCTTAACTTGGTCACCAATTTGGTGACCTTTTATAATACTTAAATTTCCATCGACGGATATTTTTACTATAAGTAAGAAGTTTAAACCAATGGGTTTAGATGTAATGGTATCGACGTGGTCAACGCCTTCAATTCCACCGATTATTTCAAAGAGCTCATCTTTGATATCTTGATCAATCATTGTATCCATGAGTACATAATAGGCACTGCTAAAGATGGACAATCCGGTGTATACAATCCAAATACCAATAGCAACACCAACAATACTGTCAATAAAATACAATTCGAAATATGCGGTAACAATACTCAGCAATGTGAAAAGAGTTATAAAGATATCGTTTCGATGGTCTTCAGCATTAGCAAAGGCTAAGAGTGAATTGTGTTTATGACCGATCCGATTGGCATAAAAGTATAAGCCGAGTTTTATAGCAATGGTTGTTAAGGCGACGACAATGAGCCATGGAGTAAATAAAAAGGTGCGATGATTTGTGAGAGAATCAATGGAACTCTTAATTATATTAAAGGCAACGACAAATAAAGAAATACTGATGAGCATACTAAAAATATATTCAGCTTTTCCGTGGCCATAAGGGTGTTCTTCATCATAGGGCTTTGAAGAGATTTTATTGCCGATATATGTCATAAGAGAAGCAAAAACATCTCCAGCACTATTTAGCCCGTCTGCAATCATAGCCTGACTGTGACTTATAAATCCGACGATTAATTTAATAATTAGCAGAAAAATATTACCAATCATTCCGCTTATTGCTACATAATGAATACTTGAATTTCTTTTGTCCATAATAAAACTCCTTTTATAAAATATATAGAAGTATTATATCATAATAATAACTTTATTGCTCCTTGGATGTTGACACAAGTAATTGAAAATGATAAAATCATAATTGTAAACAATTTCAATTAATAATAATTGTTAATAAAAAAATAACAAATGGAGGTATTTATGAGCAAATCTTTAAAAGGAACAAAAACCGCTGATAATTTAATGAAATCTTTTGCAGGCGAATCGCAAGCGAGAATGCGCTATACGTATTATGCTAGTAAAGCTAAAAAAGAGGGATATATTCAAATTTCTAATATTTTTCAAGAAACAGCAGATAATGAAAAAGAGCATGCAGAACGCTTCTATAAGTTTTTAATTGAAGACCTTAATGGTGAAATGAATGAGATTAATGGAGCGTCATATCCAATTGCATTAGGTTCAACACTAGAAAATCTAAAAGCAGCAGCGGATGGAGAACAAGAAGAATGGGAAGACCTTTATCCAACATTTGCTGATGATGCTGAAGAAGAAGGATTTACAGCGATAGCAACGACATATAGAAAAATTGCTGAAGTTGAAAAACACCATGAAGAAAGATATCGTAAGTTGGCAGATAACATTGCAAATAATAAAGTGTTTGAACGTGAAGAATCCATTGCCTGGAAGTGTGGAAATTGCGGATATATTCATGTCGGAAAAAAAGCGCCTGAGCTTTGTCCCGCATGTCAGCATGCGCGAGAGTATTTTGAAATCCTTTGTGATAATTTCTAAATCGATTATTAATAAAGCAGATACGTCAGCGTATCTGCTTTTTTCATTTTGATAGGAAAGTCCTACTTTTCTATCAAAGACATTTTAGAATCAAAAAAAT
>CAZVKG010000088.1:0-12559 GCA_964627665.1 uncultured Eubacteriales bacterium
ACTGTAACTATGGGGCACTTGGTGCCGTTAATAATATCTGGATGAATAATTCGGGCTTATTTAGGAAATGAACATTCAGATTTTGAATTAGAATTGACATGGCTAAAAGATTGGGATCGACCATATGATTTGGGCGATTGTGAATTCCACCTAGCTTTTAGAGTAGATGACTATGAACAAGCACACGCATTACATGAAGAGATGGGATGCATATGCTATGAAAACAAAAAGATGGGGATTTATTTTATCAAGGATCCAGATGGATATTGGTTAGAAATAGTACCGACTCGATAACTATTAAAAAGTATCAGATTAAAAAGATCTGATACTTTTTAAATGCTATAGGAGAGTTCTACTTTATTCTTAAAAAAAGATGTGAAAAACTTGAAATTTGTGGTACGATTTTAAAGTAGGTAATTTGGAGAGAGTTGTTAAAAAAACATAATATGGAGGTTAAAAATTTATGATTGTATTGGTATTTATTGCAGTTTTATTGGCATTATTATTGGCAGCGTTTAATTTTAACCAAGTAAAAAAATTGGACGAGGGAACAGAACTCATGAAAGAGATTGCAACCGCAATCCAAGAAGGCGCAGATGCATTTATTCATCACGAATATAAAGTGATATCAAAATTTGCATTTATTATAGCAATCATACTCGGTGTGGTTGTTGATTGGTATGTTGGTATTGCATTTATCATGGGGGCCTCAATGAGTGCACTTGCCGGATTCATCGGAATGAAAATTGCGACAATTTCTAACGTTCGTGTATCAAATAAAGCACGTACATCAAAAAGCCTTGGTCAGACATTAAAAGTTGCTTTTCAAGGTGGGTCAGTAATGGGCCTTAGTGTTGGTGGGTTTGCATTACTTGGACTCGCTATTGTTTATGTTGTTTTTGGTGATTTGCTCGGACAGATGGATCAAGCAAATCTGATTATACAAGAAAATTGGATGGATGTTAACTTTATTCCTTTTACAATGACTGTATCAGGGTATGCACTTGGGTGTTCAATTATAGCCATGTTTGATCGCGTTGGTGGTGGTATTTATACCAAGGCTGCAGATATGGGGGCTGATCTTGTCGGTAAGACAGAAGCGGGAATACCTGAAGATGATCCACGTAATCCCGCGACGATTGCGGATAATGTTGGCGATAGTGTAGGTGACGTGGCAGGCCTTGGTGCGGATTTGCTTGAAAGTTTTGTTGGCGCACTTATTTCAGCTGTTGTATTGGTGTCTTATATGTACTATACAACAAGCGGAAACAGCGATCATATTACTTATGATTTAGTCAGAAACTTAATAACTTTTCCTCTTGTTTTTGCAGCAATCGGCCTTATAAGTAGTGTTTTTGGTGTTCTATCACTTATTGTCCGCAAGGTATCGGAGAATCCACATAGAGAACTTAACTATGCATTATGGACATCTGCAGGACTAACGATTATAGGCACGGGTGCTTTCACCTATTTTTATTTTGCGGATATGAATGTGACAGCGCTTGGATTTAAAGTAGGAATTATGTCTCCCTGGATAGCGGCATTGTTTGGTATTGGCAGTGGTATTTTAATTGGTTTCTTAGCGGAGTATTATACAAGTTATGATTTTAAACCAACCAAAACAATTGCAAAAAAATCCCTTGAAGGAACTGCTTTAACGATTACCCAAGGTCTCTCAGCAGGTATGAAGTCTACATTTTACCCGGTTATAGTGCTCGCAGTCGCAACTATGTCAGCGAACTATTTTGCAGGGCTATACGGCGTGGCAATGGCAGCGATTGGGATGTTATCCTTTGTTGCAGCAACTGTATCTGTCGATACCTACGGCCCCATAGCCGACAATGCCGGTGGAATCAGTGAAATGAGTAAACTTGATCCTGAAGTCAGAGAAATAACAGATAAGCTCGATTCAGTGGGAAATACAACAGCGGCAATTGGTAAAGGCTTTGCTATTGGGTCAGCTTCGCTTGCAGCTCTTTCTTTGATTGCTTCATATTTATATTCGCAGGCAAATGCTGGGGATATATATGGATTTACGCTTAGTATTAATATGATTAACACATTAACGCTTGCAGGTGCACTAGTTGGTGCTGCATTACCATATTACTTCTCGGGATTATTGATTGAGTCCGTTGCTAAGGCGGCTGGACTAATGGTGAAAGAGGTTCGCAGACAATTTAAAGAAATTCCGGGTATCTTGACAGGAGATTCAAAGCCTGATTATAAATTATGTATTGAGATTTCTTCAGCCGGAGCGCTTAGAGAGATGGTGTTACCAGCAATGATATCTGTTTTGGTTCCTTTAGTCAGCGGTTTTATATTTGGTGCAGAATTTGTTGGTGGAATGATTATTGGAACATTGTTGTCCGCCATTATGCTTGCCCTCTTTTCAGCGAATAGCGGTGGGGCGTGGGACAATGCAAAAAAACTTGTTGAATCAGGTGGTGTTCCGGGCCATGGTAAAGGTTCTGATTTGCATTCGTCAACAGTGATTGGTGATACAGTTGGTGACCCACTTAAGGACACCGTTGGACCTTCTCTTGACATTTTGATTAAGATTATGGCTATGGTATCTTTAGTATTTGTCTCTGTATTTAGCCAATACAATATTTTGAACCTTTTTAATTAAGATGGTATCGGTATAGCCATGAAAAAAGAAATATTCCACGTTGAAAGGTAGATGAAGACGATGAAGATAGCTGTTGTAGGAAGTCTAAATATTGATAAAGTATGTGTTTTGGATCGAATTCCGATGCCTGGAGAAACACTTAAAGCAAATGAATATTTTGAAACATTTGGTGGTAAGGGGGCAAATCAAGCTGTTGCAGCAGCAAAACTTGGAGCAAATGTAACTATGGTTGGTTGTGTAGGGATAGATGATGAAGGAAAAAGAATTATTTCCAACATGGAGAAGAACAATGTAAATACAGAGGGTATAATGCAAATATCAGAAGCTGTGACTGGCCGTGCGTTTGTAGATATAGCCAATCATGACAATGCTATTGTTATTGTAACAGGTGCAAATGAATATGTAACAATAGAATACATTAAGACCTGTGAAACAATTCTTGAAGAAGCAGATATAATTATGTTGCAAAATGAGATTCCGCTTGCAACAAACGAATATCTTTTTCGCACATATGGAGATGAAAAAAAGATAATTTATAACCCGGCTCCATTTATGGATGTTGATAAAAAAATAATAAGTAAGGCGACATGGATAACTCCCAATAAATCAGAAGCAGAATTACTTTTGCAAAAGAAAGTATCAGAATGCACTGAACAGAATGAATTGCAAAAAAAACTTATCATTACGATGGGGAGCGAAGGTGTGACATATTACGATAAAAACAAAAAGCAGAAAATACCTGCTAGTATATGTCATGTCAAGGATACAACAGGAGCAGGCGATACCTTTAATGGAAGTCTTGCCTTCTGTTTAAGTCAAGGATGGTCAATCGAAAAGTCCATTCAATTTGCCAATATTGCAGCAGGAATATCTACAGAATCTCTGGGCGCTCAAGAAGGAATGCCAAACTATAATCAGGTTATAGAAAGGATGGAATGAAGTTGATGTGAGGTTGTCTAAAAAATAAAATTGACCGAACGGTCGGACAGTGATATAATATATATTATTTACAAAAATAAAGGAGACGATTTTATGAATTCAGTAGATAAGCGATATATTAGGGGTGAAGCTACATATAGACAGATTATTGAAGCTGCTACTGATATTATCTCAGAACAAGGTGTAAGCGGATTGACTGCATCAAAATTATCTGAACGATCTAAAATCAGTAAAAGTAGTGTGTTTCATCATTTTTCATCGACTCAAGAAATACCGTTTGCGGTTTTGAAGGCAATTATGGAGAATATGATTCAGCCTTTTGAAAAAGCAGAGAAAAAAGTAACACTTGAGGCTTACTTATTGGATCTTGGAAAAGCGCTTTGCTACATGATTGAAGAACAAAGAAGAGTATATAAAGTGTTTTTTGCCTTCTATCATGAGAGTATATATAATGAAGTGTTAAAAAATATGTTGTCGGAATTTTTGGAATCAACGAAAGATGATTTGAAACATATATTTTTAGATAGTTGGATGGTTAAGGCATCAAATTTTATAAGTGAAATGAGTAGAGAAGAAAGAGAGAAAGAGGCAGAAAAGTTAAGTTATCTATTAATAACAACATTAGATGGTATGGGACTTCATTTGTTAATGGGAGAACCAGCGGATACATATATGCATAGTTGGCAACTGCAGATTAATTTACTAAGGAGGTATTTCATATGAAGACGGTAAAAATCCCATCATTTTTTCGAGAACTTTTCGGAGATACACAACGGTGGTTTGAGATTATTGCAACCTTGTGTTTTGCAGTGTTTGCAACAGCGATTGTTCTTGTGTCGACGTTGAATATGTGGGTGGAACTTGGTATAATAAAAATGAGTTTATTGATATTATTGTATTTAGATATTACAGGTGGATTAATAGCAAATTTAAGTTTTGGTACGAATCAATATTATTCAGCCAGCGTTAAAAGAAGATTGGTATTTATTGCAATTCATATTCAGCCTTTATTGTTAGCATATATATTTCATGATATTATATGGATATGTATAGGGGTCTGGGGATATACAATTTTTTCGACTCTTTTGGTTAATAATTATTATGGTCATGAAAGTCAGCGTGTCTTAGGTGGGTTTCTGTTGTTTTCCGGTCTTATTGGATTATTGTTAATTCAAGAGATACCTGTAGTGGCCCAAATTTTATTGATCTTTTTTATGATAAAAGTCATTTTTAGTTTTGGGGTGAATCATTATGAAAGTAGATAAATGGTTGCTCGAAGCGTTTAAGAATGATCCCTTGTTTCAGATTTTGTTTAATGGACAAACACTTGAAATGGAAGCTTTTTTTACTTTTCTATTTGAGAAAGCTGAGGCGCTTCACGAGTGGGTTATTATAGAAGAACAAGATGGAAATCCTGTTGCTATAGCTATTGTCGAGACACCGAAAAGCTTGACTGGATTTTCAATGGTTAAGAGTTTAGTTTTTTGGAAAGCAAGCATACGATTGCTTCGATGTGTTGGATTTTCTACTTTTAGCAAGTTAAATAGTTATATGAAAGCAATTGCCAGTGCAAGACCTGATGGAAATCACTACTACCTAATACTTATTGGGGTAGCCCCAAAGTATCAAAAACAAGGCTATGGTAAATATATAATTGAGAAAATTCATGCAAAAGTTGAGGCGGATTCTTCAGCAATTGGGATTTCTCTTGACACGGAAAATCCGGAAAATGTGTCCTATTATAAAAAGCTAGGCTATAAATTGCAAGCTGTTAAACAAATGAATTCAATAAAGATTTTTTGTATGTTTAAACGTCTGTAGTTGCGATTAATAAGAATGGAGGAAATAATGAAAGTAGAAACGTGTATTAAGGAAAGAAGAAGTGTTCGAAAATACTCTGAAAAAGATGTTTCCGAAGAAGTAATTAATGAGGTTGTATCTTTGGCAAGATATGCTCCATCATGGAAAAACACCCAAGTTGTACGTTATCATGTTATAAAAACACCACAGATCAAAGCAGATATTGCCGATCATTGTGTGTTAGATTTTGAATTTAATGCAAAGACAATTATGCGATGTAAAGCACTTGTTGTAGTTACAGTTATTAAAAAGGTAAGTGGGTATGAAAATAATGGAGATTTTTCCACATCAAAGGGTGATCGATGGGAGACGTTTGATGCCGGAATTGCTACGCAAACATTTTGCTTAGCGGCACATTCAAAAGGACTTGGGAGTGTCATTTTAGGAATATTTGATGAAGAGAAACTGCGTCAATATATTCAGATTCCTGAAAATGAACGAATAACAGCACTAATAGCAATAGGTTATCCATTAGAAGAGGGAAAAGCAGCTCCGCCAAGGAAAACAGTGGAAGAATTGGTCACATATTATTAATCTATGATGAAATGTTAAAAGGAGTAGCTTATATAAGCTACTCCTATGTTATACCTGTTATACGCGTCTTCCTTTAACAAAACCTAGGATTAAAGAAATTACGAATAATACTAAGAAAATGTAGAAAATAAATTTTGCAATTTCAATCGCAGCTCCTGCAATTCCTATAAATCCAAAAAATGCGGCAATAATTGCAATAACCAAGAAAATAATAGTCCATCGTATCATAAAAACTCTCCCTTCATATGTCACAACGGTTATCTTGCATATTCGTTTCAAGTATATCACTAAGCAAGGTAATTGTCAAACACCTTAGCTTTAATGATAGAATAGTCTGAAAAAAAGGTGTAAATAAAATAAAGCGTAGAATATTTCAAGATATGGTACAATATAAGTGAAACGATTAAATCATTTAAAGGAGGCAAATATGGAATACACAAAATTGGTAAATACGGATTTATTGGTACCTAAGATGAGTTTAGGAACGATGACTTTTGGTGGGCAAACCGAAGAAAAAGAAAGTTTGAAAATCATGGAGTATGGATTTGAAAAAGGGATAACACTTTTTGATACTGCGAATATTTATACAGATGGTGCTAGTGAAACCATCGTTGCCAAAGGTATTAAGAATAAACGTGATCAGATTATCTTAGCATCAAAAGTGGGATATGAAAGTGGAACAAAATTAAATGGAGTATGCCTTACAAAAGAAGCTATTTTTTCAGAAATTGATAAAAGTTTAAAACGGCTGGACACAGATTATGTTGACATGTATTATTTTCATGCGCCGGATTATAACACACCCATGGAAGAATCTTTAGAGGCAATGGCGGAACTAGTGGAACAAGGAAAAGTACGCTACGTTGCTGTAAGTAATCATGCTGCATGGCAATTAGCCGATATGATGGCTATATGTGAACGTGAAGGTTTTGCAAAACCGGTGATGACTCAAAATGTGTACAATGCCATAACGCGATCACTAGAGACGGAATTAGTGCCCTTTCTTGATAAGCATTCTATGGGTCTATCGGTATATAATCCAATAGCAGCAGGACTTCTCACAGGAAAACATAAAAACGGACCGGTAAAAAATTCACGATTATCCGATAATAAAATATATAAAAATCGTTATTGGAGTGAAGCGAATATTCTCTCAACAGAAAAGTTAATGGAGATCGCAGAAGAAGCAGGAATTACTATTTTAGAGTTAGCATTCAAATGGTGTACTGCGAATCCAAAGGTCACAAGTATTATTAGTGGAGTCTCTAAGCTTTCTCAACTTGAACAAAATATAAAAGCAATGGAAGGACCGGAACTAAGTCAAGAAGTACTTGAAAAATGTGACAAAGTATGGAAAGAACATACAGGTAATCCATTCGGATATAATCGATAAATGCAAATCCCGTAAGTTTCATGGTAGGAATACAGTATGTGAAAGGAAGATAAGCGATGTCGTACTATAAAGATTTAAGAACAATAAGCATCAATGAGTATAAGGAACTGTTAATGACGATGGAATTAATAAAGAGTCGTCAAGTTTTAAGAGATGATATTGATCGACAGTTTTCTATTCTTCAAAATCATGGAATAGAAAACCTAGAACAACTATCAAATGCCTTAAAATCAAAGAAAAAACTAGAAGAATTTTCAAAAAACAGTGGTATCGACATCAATTATTTAACCGTGCTTAATCGTGAAATAAATAGCTTGCAACCAAAGGCAAATCGTTTCAGTGATTTACCTTGTTTGGATGAAGAAGTTGTGAGTAAACTAGAAGCTGCAGGCTATAAAGATACATATAGAATGTATGACCAAATCGTTGATCCTGAAAAACGTCACAGCATTGCATATACCCTTAATATACAATCAGATACAATGGATATCATTGCAAAATATGTAGATATATCAAGAATTCGTTGGGTCAATCACACCTTTGCATATATGTTATTAATGGTAAATTATGATTGTGTTGAAAAAATAGCTCGGGCAGATGCGAATAAGTTATATAACGACATCAAAACTAAAAACGAAAAAGAACACCTCTATAAAGGAAATGTTGGCCTTAATGATATGAAAATATTAATTCAATGGGCTGAGTGGGTACAGGAGAATTTAGAGTAATTAATGTAAAAGGGCATTGTGTGATAAGTAGTAACAATACCTTTGTGATATTCTATTTTTAGGAGGTGTTAATATATGTACGCGTGGAAATCAATACAAAATACTTTGAACTATATTGAAAAACATTTATCAGAAAATATGGAAATAAACGAACTTGCTAAGGAAGGAAATCTTTCATCCTATTATTTTCAGCGACTCTTTAAGCGTTTAGTAAAACAATCTGTAAGCGAATATGTGAGATTTCGAAGGTTAGCAAAGGCTTCAGAAGAACTTAAAAATAATAATAAACGAATTATTGATATAGCATTAGAATATGGATTTTCAAATCATGCAAATTTTACGCGGGCGTTCAAAGAAGCATATGGTGTTACACCGGAAGAATATCGTTCCAATGATATAGTCCTTAATCATTTTATCAAGCCCGACCTACGCATGAAATATGCAGAAGCTGAGGAAGATGTACCACTCATTACTGAAGGCATTGTGGTGGAGATGACCCGAAGAAAGCTTGATGAACCGCGCACATTTATAGGTATCAAAGGCGAAGTGCCTGAAACTGAATTAACGATAGGTAGATGGACAGGAATATCAACAATAGGAAAGCTGTGGAATGAATTCCACAGTCAGAAAGCAAGCCTGTTGAATTTATTATCGAACAACATAGAATCTGCTATTATATATAAAGGTGATGCAAGGGAAGGTCGTTTTATTTACATGGTCTCTGCGGAAACGAAAGAATGTGTTCAGCTAGAGAAGTATGATTTTTTCATTCTTCCCAAAGGTGAATATGTTATTTGTTGTTTAGAAGCAGAAAATTTTGAAGAACTAATTAATGTTGCGATTTATAAAGCAATTATGTTTATGACTAATTGGATGAAAAAACAAAATTTGACATGTGGTGATTTTACTGTTGAAATGTATTATGGAACGTCTGCAGACTCAAGTTATATGGAATTATGGTTACCATTAAGTTCACAGAAAAAGATAGATGAGATAAAGGAAAAATGGGATAAGGTCAATGGAACGCAGAAGCCAACATTAGATATGATAAAAACCTATGTAAACAATCCTTTGTTTGAAGACTTGTGTCGCTTTATTCAAGATGAATATCAGAGTAAGCCGGTCATGGATTATAGCAGATGTTCTATGCAGTATGGATGGAATGTTAAATACAAAAAAGCGGGACGGAGTCTATGTACATTGTATCCGATGGAAGGATATTTTATTGCTCTTATTGTAATTGGTGAGCGTGAAAAGATTGAAGTGGAATGGATACTTCCTTGTTGTACAGAGTATGTGCAGCAGCTATATAGCGAAACTAAAGCTGGCATGGGCCAAAAATGGCTCATGATTAATGTGACCAATGAGGCGATATTGAAAGACGTTAAGAATTTTATTGATATTCGACGAAGTAAAAGGAAGAATTATGAACTCAAATAAGATAAAATATTTAAAGATTAACAAATCTATAATGGAAGGCATTGAGATTAAGCAATGCATACGTAAAGAACAAAGTTATAAAAAACACGTGCACAAAGAATTATCTATAGGACTTATTGAGATGGGGGCAACGGTTGTTGAGTTTGGAAACGAAAGTTATAGATTTGAAAAAAATGATTTAATAATAATCCCACCATTATTAAGTCATAGATGTTCACCTGATGATATTGATCAGTGGCAGTTTATTATGGTCTATATTGATCCTAAGTACTATGAAAGTAAAATGGAATTTACGAAAGTGACAAAAATACAAGGTGAGGCGGTAAGCGGGTTTCAAGATTTTATCACAAGTATGTCAGATGGGATGAATAGTATGAGAATCGAAGAGCAATTGATTGAATTATTAATTCAATTAGAAAATACATCAAAGAAAAAGACCTTATTTGAATATCAATCGATGGATGAATCTAAACTATTGGATATTAAGGAGTACATCGATTATCATTATAAAGAAGAACTTTCGTTACATAATCTTGAGGAAATGTTCGGTATTAATAAATTCACATTAATCCGTAAATTCAAGACCTTCTTTAATACAACTCCACGTGCATATAAATTACAGTTAAAAGTAGCGGAAGCAAAAAAATACTTAGATAATGGTGTAGACGTATTTGAGATTTGTGAAGAAATGGGATTCTTTGACCAATCACATTTTATAAGAGAATTCAAAAAAATGAATGGAATAAGTCCTATGGAGTATAAAAAGATTATTGGAGAAAAACGATAATATTCGTTCATGTCAATTTTGTGCAATACAGCTTTTCGCTTTTATTCTATAGTGTTTATAGATTAAAGGAGGAGGCTTATTTATGGAAAAATTTAAATTAACATTGGTTATGCTTTTATGGGGGAGTATTGGGATATTCACAAGGAATATAGAGTTATCACCTGTAGTTCTTGCTTTTTTAAGAGCAATTGTATCCTTACCAATCCTTACGATAATCATATTTTTGAAAAAAAGCTACAATAATATTGTTTTTAAAGATATATTCATCTATATTTTATCAGGAGCAATGATTGGCTTAGCATGGGCGGCATTATTTTTCGGTTATAAAAACACGAATGTTTCATTAGCTATTGTAATATATAATATGTGCCCTGTATATGTAATGATATTAAGTCCCTTGATTTTGAAAGAGAGACTAAGTAAGCTACAAGTGACTATAATAGGTATTTCATTTACAGGTTTAATATTCGTCATTGGCCTTATAACATTAGATCATCAACACCTGTCAGGAATACTATTTAGTGGAGTATCAGGTATATTATATGCCACTATTGTCATTATGAATCGAAAATTTAATTCGAAGATGGATCATAATTTGTCGACGTTAGTACAGATGGCAGCAGCGACGTTTGTATTAATCCCTTTTGTTCTCATGGAAGGTGGGTTGAATAATTTAATTAGGCTAGATATAAAGAGTTGTGTTTTTGTGCTTGTATTAGGTACGATTCATACCGGAATAGCATATAATTTATATTTTTCAGTGTATAGCAAATTAAGCTCTATGGAAATCGTGTCTTATAGTTATTTGGAGCCTGCATTTGGAATTATTTTAAGTATGCTTATTCTGCATAAGACAATGACAATACAACAGATGGTTGGAGTAGTGTTGATTCTTGGTTCAACATATTTTGGAGAATACATGAGGTCCTTAAAGACTATAAGAACAATCGATTGATTGTTCTTATTTGTAACATATTACATAGATGCGCTACTGTAATGATTTTCTTCAAGATGTTTAATTGCTATATCTGTATATGTTGGATCATAGCGTGATTCTCGACCTTTTTTTAACTCCTCGATAATAATAGGGATGGCAATTCCTTTGCGATAGGGTCTGTGTTCGATCATTGCCGAAATAACATCCGAAACGATGATTATTTTAGATAAAGGAGAAATCTCACTTGATTTTAATTTTTTTGGATATCCGGAACCATCTTCTCGTTCATGATGTTCGTGAATGATTCGTTTAACAGTATCATGGCAGGGTAGCGTCGATATGATGTCATAAGAAATATCAACATGTGTTTTAATGAGAGCAAATTCTTCGTTTGATATGATTCCGGGTTTATTCAAGACTTCTAAAGGAATGACTATTTTTCCGATATCGTGTAGTTCAGCAGCCAGAATTAAATCCTCAATTGCTTCAGATGAAAGACCGCATTCCAATCCGATTTTAACAGCAATATCAGCAACTTTTTTCTGGTGGTTAACGGTATAAGGGTCCCGATATTGTAGAATTTTATTTAGGGTTGAAAAATTGAGATCGATGCTATTTCTTAATTCTTGCTTCATTTGAATCATTTCCCGTTCAAGATTTATTTTCAGCAAGAGCATACCTAATCGATCAGCGAGTAACTCAAATAAATCCATTTGATTTTCATTAAATGACTTCATGTTTTCACTCATAAAAAATAGAACTGCAGTAATATGGACGCCTGAAAAAATAGGAATGGCAACGCCACAATTGATATTCAATCCCGCTATTAACTCCTTCATATAAACAGGATATTTAGTTATAAAATCGGAGATCCAAATAGCTTTCTTTTCATTGTATACAGTTTCCGGTATACATTCATCTAGATTCCAGGCCACATGAGAATGATCGTTAGCTAATTTTTTGAAATCTGAATTTTTATCGTCAAGAAATGTGATATCTGATTTTACAATCTGATTATTGGAATATTCCACAAACCATAACTCTCCATAATCCCAATTAAGCCTCTTTCCAAGTGTATCTAAAACCAATTGATAATTTTCAATATCTGTATTTGAACTGTTTATTATTTTTCCTAATTCAAAGGCAATATCAAGAATATGCTTTGTCGTCGTTTGTCGTTCTTTTGATTTATTATTTTTCATTATAATCTCTCCCTTCCTATATTGTCAAGCCCAAAATATTGATTTTTAGGGCTTTTTCTGAATCGTATATGATAATGTCTTATGTAGACGCAAATGATTCTGTCCCAAAA
>CAZVKG010000089.1:0-12557 GCA_964627665.1 uncultured Eubacteriales bacterium
TTTCATAGAAGGCTTTCCATTGCCAATAGGTATAAGCCACATACTCTTTTTGATCACGCTTCACCAGATACGTATTCACGGTACCCTCCGTTAAATGATCAGTCGCTTGGGTTCGATAAGATGCCCATAGACATATATCTTTTTGAAGAGCTTCTTTTTCTTTGACAAACTGACAATGCCCCGTCGGCCGGATACTTTTAAATCCTGCTTCAAAAGCACGAATCGAACGATAAATCTTGTGGTTTATTTTTCTCGATACATAGCCCACCGAGTCTGTCTCACAAGACATTGCCGCATATAGCCCTAGTAAAAAATTCGCCTGGTAGGTTTTGCCATAATAACTTGGTAACAAATATGTTGAATCCGTTCCGCCGCAAACAAGGAAAATCGTCTTTGGATAGTCCACAGCACAGGTTTTTGCCTCTTCTGCCAGATTATTTTCCACCAAGAAAAGGACATCATAGTTTCCGGCGATATTCCTTAGAGTTGCTAAGGGTGCCTCTGCTTCCACCAGTCGCTCATACTTATCAATAACTAACTGCTTTCCAAAGGACTCTACCATGGAATGATAAGCTCTTAAGTGGTCCTTGTTCCATCCGGTTGCATCATCGCCATGGGAAAAAACAAAGGCAATCCGCGTTTTTTTAAACTTTAAGAGATTTGCTGTTGTAAAGGAACTTTGTAACTCCTCTTCCACCTCAACCATTTCATCCGCCACAAACTGGCTCATAACTTCCGCTAATCGTTGATCTAAGCTTTCTGAATCAATCGCTTCTTCGCCAAACAATTGTACATAGGTTAAAAAGATATCGCCTGTTGTCACTTCATCTGATGGCGAATATTTCTCTTCTAATGCAGATTTATAGATTCTTCGAAAAAGGCTATAATAGCTTTTAAGATAGTCCTTATAGGCTTCCAATGTGGGTTCTCCTTCGATATAGTGATCCATGTGTTCGATAAGCTCATCAAAGCCTCCGACATATGAGAACCAGATATCTTCATAATCCGTCTTGGCAAAAAAGTCTAAAAAGCTATAATAGACCTCAATCTCAGGATCTTCTTCATTATATGGTGGAATGATTCGAATGACATTTGCCGCAACACTTACCGCATCAAAATACTTTAGTACACTGACCCGCTTATTTCCTTCTTGCACGTAATACTTATTTAAGTATTCATATACAATAATCGGTTCATTGATTCCCTCTTCGAGTTGGGATTTACAGAGATTAATCCACTTTTGAAAGATTTCCGACCGTTCATTATACCTTGGAATAAAATCTTCTGAAAAAGCATGACCACGTGTGGCATAATACGTTCCAACAACACGCTCTAATCGAACTTCTCTAATACCAAGTTCAACCGTTGAAAGCATGTTTTTGGGTTCAATCATCCCTGTTAATGCAAGTAAAGGTCTTCGTTTCGAAGCTTTTCTGCGTTGTCCACTGACCGTATATCCTTGGGATGCTTTTCGATAATGTTCAATGGCTTCATCGATTGTTACCATAACACTCACCTTCCTTTTAAGCTTCTATAGGCTCAGGTTTATAGTAATAAAAACCTTGAGCAACTCTACAGTTGACTTCTTGTAAACATTGTACTTGTTCTAGGTACTCAATCCCCTCTGCCACAACAAGATAATCTAGAGTGTGGGCTAAATCCACAATAGACTTAAGCATAGACAAATCTCTTTCACTTTTATGAATTTCTTTAATAAACATACGATCGATTTTCACTTCATCCAGGGGAAAACTTCTCAAATAGTTTAAAGACGAAAAACCTGTTCCAAAATCATCTAGGGATATTTTTATTCCTAAAGTTCTTAATTGTTGTATTTTAGAATTAACCAATTCTACATCCGTAATAAATAAATCTTCTGTAATCTCCAAAATCAACTTTTCAGGATGGACACTATAGGTTTTTAACGCCGATACAATGAATTCTACAAAACTTTCCTGGTAAAAGAGTGTAGGACAAATATTAATGGCTAAAGTAATGCCTTGTCCATATTTTTTTTCAAGTTTCGGATAATCTTCTAAGGCCTTATGAATGACAAACTCACTAAAGTCAATCATGAGTTGAGTTTTATTAAGGACCGGAATAAATTCTCCTGGACTTATAAATCCAAGATCCTCTGAGAACCACCGTGCTAAAGCCTCAACGCCTAAAACTTTTTTGCTTGTAATATCGACTTGTCCTTGATAATACAGACTAAAGCGACCTGCCTTAAGGTCGATTTCAGCATGTTTTAAAAGTATGGATGCCCGTTCTATGGTTGTTAACATAGAATCTTCATAACTAACATACTCAAAGTTATCATGTTCTTTTGCAAATTGAAGGGCAACTGCAGCCTTTTTATATAGACGATCATAATCATCAATGCTTTCATGGGTTTTACACCCTCCCATATGAAATGACAAATGATGAGGGTAACCTGATATATTGAGTTGATTTTTTATTTCGTTTATGATTTGATTTAATCGTGTCTTAACTTCAGTTTCTGAACACGTTTCTATCCATATTGCAAATTCATTGCCTGAAAGTCTTGAAAATCTCAGACGGTCTGATGCTAAGGTTGTCACCGTTTCACCTAAGATCTTAATGATCTCATCACCATAATTACTTCCGTAGACAGAATTAATGGTTTTAAAATCCTTAATATCCATTAAAATCAAATAGGCACAAACCCCATTATGAATTTTATTATTAATCCGTTGTCGTGTTTCATGACGATTCGAAAGTCCTGAAAGTTCGTCAAAATATGCAAAATACTCTAGTTTTTTATCCTTTGCTTCTATTGCACCTAGCATTTGATTATAGCCTTTTACCAATCTGCCGACTTCATCTTTTCTTCTTATTGGTTCTAAATATTCATACTTGCCATCCGAAAGAGACTTCATGGCTTTTTCAATCCCCATAAGAGGTATAGCAACACTAGAAATATAATTTTTCGTAAGAATAAAACCAACTAACATAACAATCAACAATACAAATAAAGTCAGTTGAATGATACGCATGGCTTCTGCATTAAAATCTTCCATATAAGTACCTGCCGTGACTATCCAATCCCAAGGTTCAAAATACTCTGAATAGACAACTTTTCGGGCACTTCTGTTTTCAAAGGGGACATCCCAAGTGTAATGGGTAAATCCACCACCTTTTTTTGCTTTTTGAATTTTATCTTGAACCAAATAAAAAGGTTCGTTTAACCGTCTGTTCTGATCAATAACGTCCCAAACATTTTCCCCTTCCAAAAAGGGATGCATGACTTCATTGCCTTTGGAATCGTAAATAATAAAATATCCATATTCTCCTAAATCAATAGGATTGTTTATTATTCTTGTTCCATCTGCCTTCATCTTTCCTAAAAGAGATTCTTTAATACTTTCTTGAACCACGTCTATTGGAATATCCCCCTTTTCGTAAAGGGAGTACTGCTCATTGATATAGAGCATGGCAGATTTCACTCCATTTTCTAAGATAATCTCACCTTTTCTATCGAGAGCATCTTTTGTAAATCGAAAACCTGCTATACCAATAATCAATCCGGTAATAATTAAGAGTCCAACCGTGTATATGATTAATTTGTTGTTGAGCGTTATATTCTTTATCTTTAAACTCATGCTAGGCCCCCTCGACATTTTACATATCATTTATTATAACGCATAGTATGACTTTAAAGCAAAATATTTCTGCAATAAAAAATTTGAAGAATGGTGGCAAATGATGTTATACTATAAAAGTAAAGACCTAACTTTTTCGTAAAATCGTGCTTTTTTAAGCAAGAAATTCATGGAGGTAGATGTATGAGAAAATATAAAAAAATATCTTTCGTTATTATCTTTACATTTTTGTTTACAACGTCAATTTCATTTGCAAGTTCACATTTTTCTGATATAGAAAACCATTGGGCTGAAACTTACATTGAGTATTTGTCATCCCAAGGTTTAATCAGTGGTTTTCCAGATGGTACCTTTAAGCCAAATGATACGCTAACAAGGGCACAAGTTAGTTCAATGCTTTTAAATGAACTTAATCTTACCCCCCAAGCTGCAAACTTTCCTGATGTAGCCTCTTCACACTGGGCAAATGGACATATTGGCGCTGTCGTATCTCAAGGGATAATGAATGGCTATCCAGATGGTACTTTCAAACCAGATAATCCTATGACAAGAGCAGAAGTCTCTGCTGTAATTGCTTCTGCATACAACTTAACCCAAGTCACTTCAAATAGTTCATTTAGCGATTTAAGTCAAAATCACTGGTCCTTTTCAAATATTATGGCTCTAATGGATAACTATATCATCTCCGGTTATCCAGACAATACGTTCAAGCCAAACAACTCTATGACCAGAGCTGAATTTGCAGCGGTTATGAGCAAGGCCATAAATCCTCAGTTTACACAAAGTGCCATGCTCTCATCCGAGGCTCTTGACATAGCTCAAATTCTTAAGGATGAAGATATGACCACTCTTGCGAGCTACGCTCACCCCGTTGATGGCATCAGATTTTCTCCCTATTACTACATAGAGAATAGCCATCAAGTGTTTACAGCTACTCAAATACCCAATTTACTCTCCGATAACAACACATACTTCTGGGGTATTGAAGACGGAACAGGTTTTAACATTGACCTAACTCCGCAAGACTACTTTGACAGATATGTGAACGATAGAGATTTTACTAGTCCTGATGATATTGTCTATAATAATGTAATCGCTAGAGGAAATCTTATAAACAATATTCCCTCTTTCTATCCAAATGCAGTATTTGTAGAACTTTATGTGGAAGGTACTCCTCCATACATGGGAATGGATTGGAGAAGTCTTTATCTAATCTTTGAAGAGTATAACGGAACTTTTTATCTAATTGGTATTGCAAACGGAGAATGGACAATTTAATATTTAAAAAAGAGAACAACTGATTAAACTCGTCAGTTGTTCTCTTTTTTACTTTTTCTAATTTGACCATCTCTTCCTGAGAATTTTCTAATAATACATGGGTATATAAGTCCATGTTCATTTGCAAGGATGCATGTCTAAGATATTTTGGACTCTTTTGGGTTTAATCCCATCCTCAAAAATTATATACCCAAATGATTTTAAAGCTCTTGTCTATCCTTTAACTCCTCCAGCAGTAAGCCCTGTAATAAAGTACTTCTGAAAAGCGATAAATATTATAATAATAGGAACTAAAGATAAACATGATATTGCAAATACATAACCAAATTGAGTAAAATTATTCCTTCCAAAAAAGCCTGCTATATATATAGGTATCGTTCTTAACTCTTCTTTACTGATTATTGTTTGTGCCCATCCATATTCTTCCCAACTTGATAAGAAATTAAAAATACTTACTGCCGCAATAGATGGTTTCATCAAAGGCAATATAATCAAGAAATAAACTTTCAGCGTTGATGCCCCATCAATTTTTGCTGCCTGATCAAGCTCTTTGGGTAATCCATCAACATAGCTCTTCATCATAAATGTTGAAAAGGGTAATACCCATGCAATGTATACAGGGATAAGACCTGAAAGCTTATTCACTAGGTTTAAATTGACGGCAATCTGATATTGTGGAATTATTAGTCCTAACCCAGGTATAATCATTGTTGTAATTAGTAATGAAAAGAATACTTTTTTTCCTGGAAAGTTAAATCTCGACAGAACATATGCCAATGAACTAGCCATAAGCGCTACAAAAATCATAGATACAACACTCACAAAAATACTATTTCTAAAATAAATGACTAACTGAACACTTTCTGATAAGATATAGTTATAATTTTCTAAGGTCAAATTATTTAGTGCAACAAACAATTTCGGTGGGTATTGGTAAATATCACTATTTGGTCTTAGCGAATAACTAATGAGATATAACATTGGCATTAACATTAAAATTGCTCCTACACTCAAAAAAAATATTATAATGAATTTTTCTTTATATCTTTGTTTTCTCATTATTTTTCCACCCCCGAATCATCAAAAAATTTAAATTGTATAATTGTAATTACTGATATTACTACTGCAACTAAAAATGATAGTGCAGCTGCATATCCCATATTACGAAACTCAAATGCATTTTTATACATCCATGTTAAAACAAATTCTGTCTGATGCAAGGGTTTTCCATCCGTAATTAATTTAACCGGTGTAAAGGTATTAAACGCACCAATTGTAAGCATGACAACACTAAATAAAATGCTACCACGTATTCCGGGAATTGTGATATATAAAAATTGTTTTATCTTTCCACTTCCATCAACTTCTGAAGCTTCATAAAGTTCTTTGGGTATAGCTGTTAATGCCGCAAGAAAAACAGTCATACTCCATCCAACTCCTTTCCAAATTCCTATAATAGAATAAACAATCATACTTGTTTCCCTAGTATCTAGCCATCGAATGGATTTATCTGAAAACTTTAATACCTCTACCAAAATATAATTTAAGTATCCTTCATTCTGAAAAATATACCTAAATAATACAGATACAATTACCCAAGAAGTAATTACCGGTAAATAATAAACAATTCTATATACTAATTTTCCTTTTGATAAAGAGTTTATTAAAACGGCTACTATTAAACCTAGTATAATCTGTCCTGGAACCGTTATCAGCGCATAATACAATGTATTGCTAATTGCAATTCTACTTGATTGATCCGAAAAAACATTTAAATAATTTTCTAATCCAATAAACCGATTTTCAATATTCAAACCTATATTATACTCGAAAAAACTCATAATAAATAATTTAATAATTGGAAATACAGTAAATAAAAAGAAAAATATGAGTCCCGGCAAAAAAAGAAGTACAATCTCAATTCTGTCTCTATTTATTTTTTTCGATACATTTATTCTCATCTGCCACACCTTCTAAGTAGCAACATGTAACATAATGTTACATGTTGCTATACTTTTTTGTTTTTTTCTGTTACAATATAAATGCTTGTTAATGGAGTAAGTACAATTTATTTGTCTTGCTTCATTTTTTTATGATTTTTTCTATTTCCATTGTTGCTTCATTTAAAGCATCTTCAGGTGTTTTTGCTCCTAATAAAGCACTTGTAAACGCATCTGTAATCATTGTATCTATTTGTGGCCATTCCGCAATTGTAGGTCTTGCTTTTGCCGTTTTTAATGCTTCAATAAAAATGCTAAAATCTTCAATATTTTTTATTTCTTCATTTGACATAGCCTGAATATTTACAGGAATTTGTCCAACTTTTCCCATCTCAACTTGTGCAAACTCACTTGTCATAAACTTTACAAACTCCCAAGATGCTTCCTTATTTGCCGTTTGTGTAATTGAGATATCTTCTCCACCGAGAACCTGAATTGATCCACCATCACCTTCTGGCATTGTTGTAGTCCTATATGATTTGAAGTCTGGATGTCCTCCTCGCAACTCTGCATATTTCCATGGTCCATCAAACAACATTGCATATCTTCCTTGTGCAAATCCATCAGTCATAGGCATATCTCCACTATTAAATCCTGACATTGCTTCAATATTATATAATTCAACCAACCTATCTAATAATGCAATATTTTTTTCAGAGTTCAAATAACCTTCAACTTCTGTATAGTCCTCATTTAAAATTTCACCACCATTACTCCATATTAATGGGCAAACATTCCATCCTGATAATCCGGGTTCTCCATATCCCCATATTGCTTGTTCGCCACTGTTAGCTGATATCTTTATAGCCACCTCAAAAAATTCTTCCATTGTTTTCGGAACTGGTAAGTTATTACTCTCTAATAACTCATTATTATAAAAAAGAACTTTTGTATTTGTGTTTAGTCCTAACCCATAATAATTTCCCTTAACTTTAGCTGTATTCATCGGACCTTCTAGTATTTCCTCTTTAACTTCTTCAAAATCCGAAAATTCATTGTTCAACGAAAGTAATATTCCCATTTGTTCAAATTCCGGAATCCATGCACTATCAAGTCTTGCAACATCTGGAAGTTCATTTGCTGTCGTAGCAACAATCATTTTTTTATGAAGATCCGCCCAATCATGAGATACCGTTTCCACCTTAATATTTTTATTTTGTTTTTCGAATTCAGGTATAATTATTTCTGTCAACACTTTATTCTCATTTGATTGTTCATTATAATGATGCCAAAATACTATTTCTGTTATTTTGTCTGTCGCATCTGTAGTAACGTTTCCTGTTTCTTCATTATCCTCTTCTTGCCTCTCCCCCACCTCATTATCTATTTCTTCTTTACTACATCCGCTAAAAATAAGTATTACACTCATTAATACACCAATAAACATTACTGTTGTTTTCATTCGCATTATTTTACCTCCATTTTCAATATTAATAGCTCATATTTTTTGATTGGAAACTGAACAGTTCCCATATAATCATTTACATCAGAATTATAGTATTCTTTTTTATTTACTATCGGCTTAATTACATACTCCTCCTTTCCATATAATAACTCTGACATAATACCTTCCTCTTCAAAAACCGGTAATTCTATCATCTCATCTTGCACTGAATTATTAATAATAGTGTAAATATTCTCATTTTCAAAACTTCTTACAAATCCCACACAATGATACGTACATAAATTTGCTCTATATGTTCCATATCTAACCTCTTTATTATGTTTTCGGATATTTGCAAGTCTTTTAATATAATCAATAATCGTATTCTTTGGGTTCCAATCCATGGTTCCTCGACAACCTGGATCATTTTCTCCTGTTAATAAAACTTCATCTCCATAATACAATGCTGGTATTCCTTTAAACATATACATCAAGCCAATAGCCATCTTATGTTTATCAATACTTCCATTAACTAACGTTAAAAATCTTTCTGTATCATGACTACCTATTAAATTGTACAATTGATTGCTGATAACCGATGGATAAATTCCAATAATTTTAGAAAGTCTTTCTTCAAATTCATAACCACTAATACGTTGGTCTGCTATAAAATCAACAACTGCATCTCTAAAAATATAGTTCATCAAAGAATCCATTTGGTTATGATATAACATATCCTTTTTTTCACTCCATGTTTCTGCTATTAAAATTGCATCATTTTTTATTGCGAGGATTTCTCTTCTAAATTCATACCAAAAAGAAGCATCTATTTCATCTGCAACATCTAATCGCCATCCATCAATATCATAGTCTTCAATCCAAAACTTGCCAACCTCAAGAAAATATTTTCTCACTTCATCTGATGAATAGTTTAGCTTTGGCATATATTTGTAATACCCTACACATTCATAATCTACGTCTATTTGAGATTCATTTTTAAATGCATCAAACACAAACCAATCTCTATACTTTGACAAACAATTGTTTTTTGCTTCAACAAATTGGGGAAAATCACTCCCACAGTGGTTAAATACCCCATCCAAAATTACCTTTATTCCATTTTGATGGCATTTATCAATAAAACTACGGAAATCATCTTCTGTTCCAAAGTTTTCATCAATTTTGAAATAGTCCACTGTATCATATTTGTGATTTGACTTTCCTTGAAAAATAGGATTCAAATATATAGCATTAATACCTAAATCGACTAAATACTCAATATTATCTGCAATCCCCTTAATGTCACCGCCCATAAAGTTTGTCCTTGTTGGTTTACTTTCCCAAGTTACGATTTCTTCCGGATCATTTGTTGTGTCTCCATTACAGAATCTTTCTGGAAAAATTTGGTAAAACATACTTTCTTTTAACCATTTAGATTGTATCAATACATCATTTGAATTTGTGTATATATATTCAAATGCGTATTTTGAATTTCCTTCTTTTCTTAATCCATAATAGTCAAATATTTGAATTTCATTATTTCTCTCAATCCGAAAAATATATTTCAAATAACTTACTACATAGTCAATCGTCACGATTCCTTCATAAACACTTACACCATTATATCTAGATATAAGTTCCATTTCTTGTTCGTGGCAACAATCAAGATTCTCTAACTGCCTATTCCAATACAACATTTTAATTTTTAGTGGATTTTCTTTCAGCTTTTCCATTACTTCGACCCGAATTAACAGCTTATTCTTGTCAATTGCAATCCGATATTCTTTATTTTGTTCATGTCTAATCATCATCATTTTCCTCAAATCATTTTCTAATTTATCTGTTTCTAGTTGTTTCTCTTCGAGATAACTCCACTGATAACTTCAACTTTGTTATAGCTTTACTTTTTGATTCAATATTTTCAAGAAGCACCATACCTATGTTTTTCCCCAATGTCATTACATCAATATCAACTGTTGTCATTTTGGGTATTGAAAAATCAACGACCGGATATTTATCAAAAGTCACAAGACCTATATCTTCAGGAATTCTATATCCTTTTTTTTGTATAACTCTTTCAAGCGCTATTGCCATTTTATTATCCAATGCAATAAATCCATCAATTGAATTGCCTTCATCAATAATGCTATTAACTAGGACGATTAAATCAGCAAGTTCTCTTTCGCTATATTGGAGAAATCGTGTTTCCATGAATTTTGATTGTTCATCACATATTTTTTTTATGCCTCGGATTCTGTTCTTTTCAAACAAATTCGTCTCACTATTATATAATACACAAACATTTTTGTGATGATCATCAAGTAAAGCTTTCAAAGCTAAATAACCTGCTTGAAAGTTATCAACGTCTACCCAATTAATATCTCCTTGAATTTCACCTAAAGATATATAAGGCAATGTACTTTTCTCTAATAATAACAAAGCTTCTTCGTCAAGTAATATAGAATGAAATATTAAACCATCAACTTGACGCTCAAACAATAATTTTTCCAACATTTTATTCTTATCAAACGCACTAGATTTATTGTAAATTGATAAGCTATATCCTTTTTCCGCCAAATATTTTTCAATTCCAAACTGTACTTGAAAAAAATATGGATTTGCAAAGGCATCAGCATTCATAACATCTACTACTAATGCAATGCGTTTAGTACTCTGTGTAGAAAAATTTTTGGCTAAATTATTAGGATAATAATCCAACTCTTTCATTGCCCTTGTAACTTTATCTTTAGTTAAGCCTCTTACACTATCACTGTCATTAATAACACGAGATACCGTGGCCACTGATACCCCTGCAAGCTTAGCTACATCTTTTACTGTAACCAAAACATCGCCTCCTTTTTGTAATCGATTACATTAATCTTATAATACTATTATATGAGTATATATTTATTTTGTCAACCTATTTTTGTAATCGATTACATTATTGACGTCATGACATACTCTTTTAGTCATTTTGACAAACCCTGGAACCGCTAACAAAAATCATCAATCATAAAAAGTATATCTTTGAGCAATGTCCAATATTATATAGAATCAAACAGTGTATTGAAGAATTCAGAGACATGTTCAAAAACAAAAATGTGCCAATGCTGTACTTGCTTATCGAACGCTATTCCAATTGTGAAGTAAAGGAACTAGCTTCATTTGCAAATGGGTTAAACAAAGATATTAATGCTATCGAAAATGCAGTGGAATATGATTTGAGTAATGGATTTGTATTCAAAGCGACAAATAGCAAATTAAAGATGATAAAGCGAACGATGTATTGCCGATGTAAATTAAATCTCTTGTCAGCAAAGATGATGTTATCCCCAATAAACTCGGGATGATGACCGACGAATATTTACGGAAGAACCAATTTTACTTGACAATCAACAAACCCACCAATATTCAGTCTAAGTTCGGAGTTGTTCCGAAGTCAGAGAGCTTATTAGTGGGTCAGCTAATTTGCAAAAAAATATAAAGCCCACCACAATGTGATCGACTTCTTAATCTATATATGTAGTTATCTTCTTTTAAAGCTAAACTTCTTCTTTAGGTTCAATGATTTCAGCTTCTTCGAGAATCTTAATCAGATAAGGAAAATCTTTACATTCTAACATGATTATTCTTCCACCTAATCTGACTTGTTTTTCAAATATTGTGGCCAAACAATACTCCAATATTTCTGATCCAGAGATAACTCTTGGATACATTTCATTTTTCCCCAGTTGCCCAATCAGTATGGAAGGAAACTCAGTAATCTTACCACCTTTAATCTTTGAACTGAATCCATCAAGGTGCTTTGCCTTCCTTCCAGAAATCATATCCTCTGAAATCTTTAAAACCTGTATGGCGAGCGTGAAGTAGGCGAGGACTTTGAACTCGTTCTCATCCTCATCATAGGTAAAAAAAGTTCTACTTTTGTCTAGTTTCTCAAATTGAATTGCTTTACTTTTCAGAAAATTCTCAATGTCTGCGTCTTTTCCACAAACAAAAATAGAAATAAGTTCCTGAGCTTTAGCGAGATAACATTTGTTTTAATTTCTGTTCACCTCGCCTCTCTTTATCAGGCGATATCAAGTTTCTATTTATTTTAACGCTTTTCTTCGGAGTGGAAATAATTCTTTCGAATGACTCCACAGCCTTCTTGGTATTCAACGTGAAATCTTTGTTAAATGATGATGTAGCCAATCGTATCCCTCCTTTGCTATTAATATAGTCTCTCGGAATTACAAAGCCCGAAAAATCAGTGCTTTGAACTCCATGTTT
>CAZVKG010000090.1:0-12522 GCA_964627665.1 uncultured Eubacteriales bacterium
GAGAAAATGTATTGTCTTCAAATCGACTTCTTGAGATTGCCGTTCCAACCGGAATGTCTCTAGCGGATTTTACCATGAACAAATAATTATCCCCGGATTCTTTGAATACATGGGTGTCCTCTTCTTGGATCACGTCACTCATGACATCATTCGGTATGCGTCCACATAGAACACTTTTTCTTTTCGTCGTTGCATTATACATAGGCATGGCAAACATCAAGGTTACCTCATCAAAAAACTTTGAATGACAGTTTCCGATTTCAAGGGTATCCGGATCTGTATAGGGTCCATACATATAACAGTCCCCTGACATTGCTTTTTGAAAATAGGTTGTCATCTTAACATTTTTACCTCTTTGTCGACTTGCTGACGATATATTGATATCACCGATTTCATTGATAATAAAAAATTCAGAGAATTCTTTGAATTGCTTCTGTTTTTCCGTAAGAATTGTGTTTAATTTTTGATGATCTAAGGATTCTAAACGTTCAAACTGATTATGAATACTATCCTTAACAAGTTCTAATTGTAACCATTTGTCTTCAAACCAATTATCTAACTCTCTCACACGCCCACTTGCAATTCCTTCAAAAACGCGTTCTGTTTCTTCTTTTAACCCGGGATTCAATAAGTATTTAATCCAATAGTTCATATTCCTCGTCCTTTCCTGTGCACAATTTTTGATAAAAAAAGGCAGAGGAAATCTATAATAGACTCCTTTGCCTTTTTAATAGTATACCCGACGCTAAAATTTGTGTCAAGACATGGTATAGGTATTATTTCATGATTTACTTATTATCTTGATTCACTCTTTCTATCGTAAAGGAATAGTAGATGTCCTTTTCTCCGCTAATATGATACGTTGACTCTACATCTGAACCCCAACTATCAATTCCACCCACTCCCCTTACTGCGCCTAAAATAGACACAACTGTTCTTCTTGGAAGCGGAAGTTCTTCTTGATGTGTAGCCATTTCAAGTTCTCCCGATGTATAAGGAATACAAGAAAAAGCAAATTTTTTATCTATGTAAGAAAATCGAATTCCCATGCTATCTGTACATTTCCAGGAATTATCCTTTGTTGTATTTCTATATACTTCAAGCCATTTTGTATTCATGTGAACATTACAATCTTGTGGTACAAGATATTTAGTAATTGGTAATCCTTCAATTTCATAGATCCCAGGAATTCCTCCAGCCATTCTATCCGGATAGGTCTCTCCGGATAATCCTTCATAACGATAGTGCGTTGCTTTTACCGGAATAATAAAACGCATACCAAAGACCGGAAGCTGTGGTAAATTCACCTTGCCAAAATACGTTACCTCTACCTTTATCTCTCCCACCTGATTTACTTCATAGCACACTAAAATCTCTGTTTTAGGAATTGTTATGGTAGCATAGGTAAAGGATATCTTAACATGTTTTGCTTGTTCTCTACCCGTATAATTGTTATTATAAGGGGCTCTTAATTTAGTTATTTCTTTTCCGTCAACCACAACTTCTATCTTTTCACAGCTGATAAATTGATCTGCTCCAAACCACATACCCGATCTAAGATGAAACTGACTTCCTCTGTCATTATCTGTCGTAGCTCTCCAAAAGGTTGGCTTTGGAACTCGATAAAGCCATTCTGCACCATCTATTACAAGAGACTCTAACCCTCCTGCTTGGTATGAAAAAATATAGTGAAAATCAGAACCTCCTATGCCAAGCGTACAGTCCCCATATATTATATTTAACATATCTTTACCGCTCCTTTTCCTAGCTATATTTTCCATAGTAATATTTCACTTCTTGCATGGCAGGCTTTTCACTTCGATCTGCAAATATAATTCCGTTAGCAGAAAATTCATAATCCGATGGTTTATCGTCAAAATCCCCTCCATACCGAAGAACCATTTCTCCTGTTACTTCATCCTTTACCCATAACGCCTGATCAATATAATCCCAGATAAATCCTCCTTGATACATTTCATAATCCTCTATCAAATCTATATAGGATTTTATTCCCCCTAGTGAATTGCCCATATCATGCATATACTCACATAAGATAAACGGTTTTTTAGGTGAGGTTTCAAGATACTTCCTAATTTCCATAGGATTTGTATACATCCTGCTTTCCATATCTGATATACTATCTTCGTAACTTCTATTATGGAAAACACCTTCATAATGAACAAGACGGCTATTATCTTTTTCTTTATAGAATTGATTCATTGCTATTATGTTCTCTTCTGCATAAGATTCATTTCCTAAGGACCAGAAAAGTATGGACGTATGATTTTTAAACACTTCAAAGTTGGTTCTAGCCCTATCTACCACAACTTCCTTCCATTGACTTATACTACCGGGGATATTCCAAGAAGGTTCTACCTGTCCCATTTTTTGCCAAGACCCATGGGATTCTAAGTTGGCTTCGGCCATAAGATATATTCCATTCTGATCACATAAGTCGTACCATAGAATTTGGTTAGGATAATGACTTGTTCTAACTGCATTTATATTATTTTTTCGAATGATTTCAATATCTTTTTTCATCTCCTTCACCGTGACGCTTCTTCCCCTATTCGCACTCCACTCATGACGGTTCACCCCATTTATAATAAGCCTTTTTCCATTTAAAAGCATTATCTTTTCTTTTATTTCAACTCTTCTAAATCCAACATCATTGGAAATCACTTCTACAAGATTAGCCGTCTTATCATATACTTCGATTAAGACTTGATAAAGATAAGGGTTGTGATTATCCCAAGGAATTACTTTTTCAAGCGAAATAGGTCTAAGTGAAATGCTTTCTTTTATCTCCACCTTTTCCCACAATACAATTTCCTTTTCCATCTCTTTATCCCGTAAAGTGACCTTTATATATCCAGATTCTTCTTCAAAGGATGTCAATAGATCAATCCCTATACTTCCTGATGCATTATCCTCTTCTAGTACTGGCTTTATCCATATGTCTTCTATATGAATCTTTGGCTTTCCATAAAGTGTTACATTGCGAAAAATGCCAAAAAATCGAAAGAAGTCTTGATCTTCTATAAAAGCAGCTGTACTTCTCTTATGTACTTCAACAGCTAGAACGTTACTCGCCTTTTTTATATAAGGTGTCAAATCAAATTCTGTTGGAGTAAAACTATCCTCAGCGTACCCAATAAAATATCCATTAAGCCAAACATACATGGCTTGTTCTACACCTTCAAAACATATATAAACCCTTTTATTTTGTAGACCTTCTTCTAAGTCAAAATGCTTTATGTAAGAACCTACAGGATTATATTCTGCTTCGCTAAAAGAACCTTCTTCTAAACCTCTGTCTAAGCTATAAGAAGCTCTTCGAAAGATATGCCCTTCCCACGGATACATTGTATTAATATAATGTAACTTATCATACCCGGCTAATTCTATATGTCCAGGAACATAAATCTCATCAAAACTCTTAGTGACATATCCTTCTGTATAAAATTTTTTAGGTCTGCTTTTTGCATTATTGGAATATTTAAAATTCCA
This sequence comes from uncultured Eubacteriales bacterium, assembly GCA_964627665.1. Lineage (GTDB taxonomy): Bacteria > Bacillota > Clostridia > Lachnospirales > Vallitaleaceae > UBA1351. The sequence continues at coordinate 3,511 of CAZVKG010000090.1, forward strand.
TGTCCCATTTAAAGATTGAGAAAAAGAGGAAGCCTTTGCCTTTCTTTCTTCATGATTTTTATAAAAACAATGGTCACTATGAGCAGGAAGTTGGTTTACTTTAAAGATTTGTGGATCGTCTAAAAATCTAATATCTGCTTTCATGCTAATCTCCTCTTTTCATTTAGAATTCATAATACAAGGCCTTTAATATTGTCGGCTTTTCTTCCATTTGAATATGTTGTTCATCACCATTGAGATGCATGTATTTAATCCAATTAGCGTTTTTATCATACACCCCTTTTTCCAATGATAAATAATCTAATTGCTTGTTTATATTCAATGTTTCAAGACAAGCTCTATATCCATATCCTATAAAAATTAATTCATTTTCACTTTCTTGAATGATCATTCCCGCACCTGGGATAAATTCGTTATCATCATTAACTTGATGATAAAATTCGATAATGATCTGATATTTTCCCAGTGTAATATTTTTCGTCATATAACCAGCATTTTGTACAAATCCAATCATTTTATCTGTTCCATAGTATTTTGTAATAATCGGCATCATATTGGCAAACAAATTATAACTTTGTGATAAATATTCCTTTACCATCTCGCTAGATACATTCTTGTCATTCGTATTAGTGTGTATGATCTGCGTAATAAACGATTTATCTTCACCAATACTTTCCATTCCAAACGGCGCATAACACAAAGTATTATATGTCCCTATAGCTACATATAAATTAGCAACTGCCCACTTATCTCTACGTGTTTCCGGTATAAAAAGTGGATTATCGCTTCTTGCATATGCGTTTGCGACTTTTTCAAAATTAAATGTATATATATCCGGTGACAATATTTCTAAATTAGGTGCTGCACACTTCCACACATCAAGCATCTCCGGCAATGGCCCACCACACGGATAAAATCCCGGCTTTTCATCATCAAACTCTTTTAGCCAGGCATTTGTAAACATTGGTAATGCATAATTCTCTTTACCGGCTTTCGCCAATTTGTCTATATGTAACGCATAGTGCCAACACATAAATGTTTCATCTGCATATTTTTCAAATACATTTCCCCACGATTTATCCGACATGCTTTCATAATTCTTCGTTACTTTACTCAAACCATTATCTGCATTTTTTATATATTCCATTAATTTATGAGGAACATCTTTATTATATTCTTCAGTTGCACTCAATGAAAAATCTCGTGTTGAATCTAACACGCCAACTTCATTTTCAACTTGTACTCCTATAACCGTTTGATCATTAGAATCAAAGTTCTTTATATATTTCATAAAATTTATAAAAGCATTAATCTCTACTGGTAAAATTTCAGTATGAAACATGCTGAGTATTTTTGTTTTTACTCCCTGTTCATCTTCTGTTCTTGGAAACCTGGTCAAATTGGTCTTGATCCAATTCGGAGCATATGTTGAACGTCCATTTTTCCAACTTCCAAACCATAATAAAACTAATTTGAGCTTATGTTTTCTTGCTCCTAATATTAATTGCTCAACTATACTAAAATCAAAAATATTTTCCTGTGGCTCAATTAACTCCCAATATACTGGAGCTAAAATTGTATTACAATTTAGTTCTTTTGCCTTGCTCCACACATTGTCCATATATTTATAGGAAGTACATGCTGAATTATGTACCTCGCCCGCTAGCATAATAAAAGACTGTTCATTTACTAAAAAAGAAAAACCGCTATCTTTTTTAACGATTTTAGGTTTATTTTTCATATATAAATACTTCCTCTCAAATCATAGTTATCATTGTGTCGTGCCTCTAATAATTAAATCTGTTTGTATGGTTATCCTATCATTTGAATTAATATTATCCACATTTTGTATTGCACTAACAATGGCCTTAGAATAATCTTTATAATTACTTGTTATTGTTGTGACCCCCGGGTAAATAAATGGTGATATGTCAAGATTATCATATCCTACAATTGCTATATCCTTTGGAACATTGATCTTGTTTTTGTTTGCCTCACTTAAGGCTCCGATTGCAACTAAATCATTGATACATATAATTGCTTGTGGCAACTTATCACATTTTAACATTTTTTTCATAGCTATATTACCACCCTCTACCGAGTAATCGCTATCAATAATCTCACTACGTATGTTTATCCCATACTTATCCGCATTATCCTTTATTTCTTTACGCCTTTTAATCGTCGTTCTAATATTTGAATATCCACCCAATAACGCAACATCTTTGTGACCTAAACTCGATAAGTGTTCTAAGAGTTCGTTACTACTTTTTTGTTGCTCATGATAAATTTGTATACATTCTAAACCAGGTACATCAACACATGAAATGACAGGAACCTTCTTATTTATATTTTCTAGTTCGGAAATATATTTTTTATCACACTCTATATCATCAAGACGCCCACCCATAAAAACAATAGCTCTAACATTCGTCGACATAAAGGCATTAAGAATATCACTTTCTAAGCGTTTATCTGATTCTGAATTACACAACATTAGGGTGTAACCTGCCTTTTGAGCAATAAGCTCTGTTTCATAAAATATTTGTGCATAATAGGGGCTGTTAATGTGAGGAACAATAAAGCCCACTATATTTGATTTACTTGACTGCAAAGATTTTGCAATACGATTTGGTTTAAAATTATATTCTTCAATCAATGCTAAAATCTTTTCTCTCTTTTCACTACTAACTTTTGCCGTATTATTGATTATTCTAGACACTGTAGCCGGTGAAACATTTGCCTGTTTTGCAATATCAACTATGGTTATCTTTTCATTCATTAAATCATCTTATCCTTTCAATCCACTACTTACAATACCTTTAATAAAATATTTTTGAAAACATGAATATACTAAAATAATAGGTAATACAGAAAGCAATGCCATAGCCATAACCGGACCTTGATCAAGTGCATCTTTGTAACCACTAATTGATGAATTTAGAAACACCAAGCCAACAGCCAATGTATATTTAGATTGATCATTTAAAAATATAACAGGTCCAAAGTAATCGTTCCATGTCCATACAAACATAAAAATGGCAACTACAAATAAAATTGCTCTTGAATTAGGCACAACTATTTTAAATAAAATATGTAATTCACTGCATCCGTCTATTCTTGCAGCATCCTCTATTTCCTTTGGAAACGTTTTAAAGAACTGATGTAATAAAAACACACTAAAAGCACTTGCTGAAAGCATATTAGGTAATATCAACGGTGCAAAAGTATTGATCAGCTTTAAATTCACATAAATACTATACAAAGGTATTATTGTTACAAAATATGGCACCATCATTGTCGACATTAGTAGTGCAAACCAAAAACTTTTAAGAGGAGCATCATATTTTGCAAATCCATAAGCGACCAACGTCGTGCTTATTAATGTACCAAAAATATTTGCTACTGCTATTATACTGCTATTTTTAAAATATGTAAAAAAATCACCCGATTTAATAACATATTCAAAAGATCTAAGCGTAACAGGTGACGGAATTAATTCTGGTGGATATTGCACTATTTGTTCTGTACTCATTAAAGATGTAGATAACATCCAGAAAAACGGCATTATAAATATTATTCCTAAAACGGAGCAAACTAAAATCCAAACCACAAATCGAATCTTTTTTAACATAAGTAACTACTCCTCCTTCCTTATTCTTCATAATTCATACGTTTTTGCAATGATTTTAATATAACCATACTAATAAATAATATAATAATATACATAATCCAGGCAAGTGCTGCGGCATATCCGAATCGACCAAAATTAAAGCCACTATCATATATGTACATTCCGTACATATAGGTCTTCTTGAGCGGTCCCCCGCCTGTCATGATTAATGGTTGTACGAAAACTTGAAAAGCGGTTATTATTCCCATAACCAAATTGAATGCAAAAACATTAATAATTAATGGAAATGTAATTCTAAAGAAACATTGAGTTTTACCTGCTCCATCAATTTTTGCTGCTTCATAATATGACGTAGGTATTTGTTTAATCCCGGCTAAAAATATCAACATTTGTGAACCACAAAATATCAAATTAACCATTACTAGCGCATTCATTGCCCAGCTTGGGTCTGTCAACCAATATGGTCCTTGTATTCCTAACATTGATAAAATATAATTGATTAAACCTCCTTCACCTCTTAGCAAAAATCGCGCCACTGTAAAAACTGCAACCCCTGCCGCTACTGAAGGAAAATAGAAAACAATTTGAAAAAAATTACTTGCTTTTGATTCTTTTGAAAGTAATAATGCTATTATTAAAGCAAGCATCAAACTTGTTGGTACCGCTATTATTGCATAGTGAAAAGCATTGATTAGACTTTGCTTAAATAAGTCATCATATAGAAATATGTCCGTATAGTTTTGCAGACCAATAAATTTTGGTGCTGAGATTCCATTATATCGTGTTAACGATAGAAATAATGAATATACTAAGGGCATTAAAGTTAATAGAAAAAAGCCCAATAACCACGGAGAAATAAACAGATAAAAATATTTTGCTTGGTTTCTTCTTGTATAATGCATATTTATCCACCCTTTAAATAGTTATAGTATAAAATTTTAATACTCTGTAACAACTTTATTGTGTGCTGTACTGATTGAGTCATTACAGAGTATTAGGTGACTTCAGATTATTCTTTCATTCGATCTAGCTTTAATTGACCTTTAGTCTGCATATTCTCTAATGCAGTATCAATGTCTTGTTCTCCAGCAAAGAGTAATTCTAATTCATATTTTAATATTTCATCTTGTATTTCATTCAGAACTACACCATCTACTGCATAATCAAGTGCATCAAAAAATACAGATTTGTCAAACGGTTGCCAACCATCAGGTATCGTATCTATGAATTCACTGTCTTCGCTCACCTCTTTTAAAGCAGGTAAACCAATGATTTCCATTTCACCTTGTACTTTTTCTGAAGCCGACATATATTTTATGTATTCCCAAGCCTCATCTTTGTACGGTGTATCTGCCGACATACCAATTGCTGTTGTCCAGAGCGGAGACCTCCATTGTCCATACGTTGGATTTGTAGGAAATGTTACGATGTCCCATTCGAAATCATCACCGATTGCAGTGTTGAAACTTGCCATGTCCCAAGAAGCCCCTATTGTCATTGCATATTTACCGCTTTGAAATGTTCCACCAATATCACCAGCCATCGTTGGTGTTGGCGAAACGCCATGCACTTGATACAAATCTGTGATAAATTGTACACCATCTCTATATCCTTGGGTATCTGCCGTCATTGTACCCGTATCCCAATCCCAAGCTTTATAGCCTTCGTATAGGTTTCTGGCCAGTGAGTATGACCACCATGATGAAAAATCTGCTCCCCAAACTTTGTCAGCACCTTCACCTTTTGTTAACGCTTTAGCCGCTGATAAAAACTCTTCTTCCGTCCAATCATTTGTTGGAAGAGGAACATTGTTTTCCTCGAACATCGTTTTATTGTAGATAATAAAGCCTGAATAGAATGTCGTTGGTGCAGCATAAACACTGCCATCATACGACAATCCACTCATTAAACTATCAACCCAAGCATTTTGTAATCCATCTTCTTCAATGTATGAATCCAACGGAGCAAATAAATCATCTTTGAAATATGCACCACCAAAATCACCTGCTATTTGCACCAAATCCGCTAAGGTGTTTGATGAAATCTGCACTGTTAATTTTTCATGAAACCCCTCCGGAATTGCTTCTAGGTTAACATGGATTGATTCGTTTTCAGCATTGAATTCATCAGTCCATTTAGTTTTACTTTCAATTTCTTGTTCATTTCCCCATAGCAAAAACCTTAATTCCACTTTTTCATTATCCGAATCCCCGACATTATCATTATTATTCTCTACATTACTACCCGGAACTTCTGTTTGATCTGATGAGGTGTTGCACGCTGACAACACTAACATCATTGCTATTACGACAATCATTAACTTAGTTTTTTTAATTTCTAACATTGACATAACCTCCATTATATAGTATAGTGTGATTAGTTATTTGAAAACGTTTTCAAGGTTTTAACTATGTTCAGTTTAGCACACGATTTTTTCAGTGTCAAATGATTTCTTGTCAAAATGCATAGTTTTTTTTAAAAAAGGAGGTTAAAATTATGCGTAATATGAAAATTCTTTTCTGCTATTTAATGGTGATTGCACTATTTTCTTCTTCGATGAATTATAGCGCATTTGCACAAAGTACGGTAATAATTAGTCCTGAGTATGAATTTCAAACCTTTAAAGGTTGGGGCACTTCTCTATCTTGGTGGGGGAACGCCATCGGCGGATGGCAAAATTCTACAAAACAAGACGAAATATTGGACCTTATCTTTGATGATACTGCTGGATTAGGCTTTAATGTAGCAAGATACAATATTGGAGGCGGCGATGATCCGACCCATGATCATATGCGAAATGGCGCTAATCTTGAAGGTTATCAGCCTGCACCCGGAGTGTGGGATTATACCGCTGATGCAACACAACGCTATATATTAGACGAAGCAATCTTACGTGGCGTTGACATTGTTGAAGGCTTCGCAAAAACTCCACCTTATTGGATGACCTATAGTGGTTGTTCTTCCGGAAATATTGATGGAACGAGCAACTTAAAACCTGAATACTATGATGACTTTGCTGATTATTTAGCGGAAGTATATCTATTATTTGAAAACACATATGGTGTTACCTTTGACTCGATTTCTCCATTCAACGAGCCTAACGGACCATGGTGGGAAATATATAATAGACAAGAAGGTTGTCACTATACACCACAAGAACAAAATGATTTTTTGAAAGTTTTAGAACAAACTTTCAACGATAAAGGGTTATCAAATGTTACTCTCGCCGGACCAGAAGGATTTGAATTCAACTCAACATTATCATCCTGGAATTCATATGATAATGATGCAAAATCTGCTATTGGCAAAATCAATAGCCATTCATACTATGGAACAGAACGTTTATATCTTAATACTATAGCCTTATGCAATGACAAAAGACTATCGCAATCAGAATACGGAGTTGGTGTAGGTAATCACGACCATGACGCCATCGAGAGTTCTTTGGAATTAGCTCGTAAAATTCGTGACGATATCCGAGAATTACAAGCAGAGACTTGGGTATACTGGCAAGTGGTTGAGGAAGAATTTAATGTAAATAATTGGGGCCTTATTCATGCAAATTTTGAAGGTGTCGAAGATTATGAAATTACAAAACAATATTATGGAATGGCTAATTATTCTAAATTTATTCGCCCCGATTCCACCATCATTGGCGTGAATGATTCTGATATGCTTGTTGCCTTAAATAAAAATACAGATGAACTGACAATAGTCGTTATTAATGATTCAGAATCTCAAAACAGTTATTCTATTGATTTATCTAAATTTATGACTGTCGGTAATAGTGCAAATGCATATAGAACTTCACTTACCGAAAATTTAGTACAATTGAATGATATTAGCATTCAAAACAATATTTTACAAGTTAACACTGAATCTGAATCTATCACTACATATGTGATTAGCAATGTTACAACAAATAGTATACCGGATTTTGATAGAAACTCATCTTATAAAATTGTAAATAAAAGTGATAACACAAAGGTTATGGACGTATTCAACTCATCACCTGATAATAGTTCTGCTATTATTATTATGGATACAGATAGTAGCAGTGTTAGTCAAGACTGGAAATTTTTAGTTAATGATATAGGTGAATATTATATCGCTAATGTCAATGCATCAAAAATGCTTGATGTTCCTGGTGCATCAACTAATAATGGTACGAACATGGCATTATGGCAACCAAATGGTGCAAATAATCAATTATGGAAAATTACTGACTTGAACAATGGCTACTTTAGTATTATCAATAAAAATAGCAACAAGGCATTAGGCGTCAAAAATGGTGATATGACTAATGGTAACAATATTGACCAATACGATTATCACGGATATGATAATCAACAATGGAATTTTGAAGTGATTAATTAAGATAAATGTACAAAAGCGGTCATAGTGTTAAGCTATGGTCGCTTTTTCTATAATAACATAGTTTTCCTCATCATATTCTCAGTATTATCTGTAAAATAATCCTTTCCTCTTTCAACTTCATTATACATAAATATTTTTCCTCATTAACAAGTATATCTTAACTCTATTTCAAAATAGATTTACAATTCCAATATGGTTCGATTAAAAGATAGTGTCCATCTTGATATAATAGATAAGTTCCTTTATTTACATTCCAATATGGTTCGATTAAAAGTGAAGCTAGGCATCATATAGAAGTTCATTTTCGAAAATTTACATTCCAGTATGGTTCAATTAAAAGATACACTGATGCAGATATTGAAACTCTTTTAAAGGTAATTTACATTCCAGTATGGTTCAATTAAAAGGTGACCGAAGATGAAACTGAAAAGCAAGTGGAAGTGATTTACATTCCAGTATGGTTCAATTAAAAGAAACAACTAAGTTAATATGGAAAGAAGGTGAAGAAAATTTACATTCCAATATGGTTCGATAAAAGTATAACACGAACCCGATACCCGGTGGTAATTTGGGGATTTACATTCCAATATGGTTCGATTAAAAGGATCCAATGAGCATGTTAACTTTTAAGTTGCCGTTTATTTACATTCCAATATGGTTCGATTAAAAGGCAAGGCTGAATGGTTCGTCTATGGCTTCCATATATATTTACATTCCAATATGGTTCGATTAAAAGTCAGTCAGAGGTCGATGCATTCAGAGTGACTTTTTTATTTACATTCCAATATGGTTCGATTAAAAGCCATCTTATCACCTCACCCTATACGGACAGTCGCCAATTTACATTCCAATATGGTTCGATTAAAAGTTAAAATACTGAACACAGAACTAGAGGAGGTAAAAAAATTTACATTCCAATATGGTTCGATTAAAAGTACTCAAAACAAGGATGTATATGGCGAGTATGGTTGATTTACATTCCAATATGGTTCGATTAAAAG
>CAZVKG010000091.1:0-12507 GCA_964627665.1 uncultured Eubacteriales bacterium
GTAACCTAGTGTTTATAAGGGCTACGCCATTTTTGCTTCAAAACTCGAGATTATAACACACCACTCTACAGAAAGCTAGCGTATATTATATTTTAATATCTTATTAATACTTTTGTAAAACAAAGGGATATGACTCCTGTTGGAGCATATCCCTTTGTTGTCATGTTTGATAATTACACTACTATATACTTACTCAACAACTGTTGCATGTGTAAAGTCGATAGTACCAAGTACAGAACGATCCCATCCTTGTACTTTTTCTGAAATCAACCACTTATCTGTATAGTAATATACAGGTACAATTGGTAATTCAGTCATTAAGATATCTTGTGCATCATATAAATAATTAAAATGCTCTTCTCCACGTGTTAAGTTAGCATTTGCAATCAACTCATCAAACTCATCATTAGCGTAGTTTGGATCATTGTATGCATTTCCTTGTGTAAAGATACTTAAAAGACCCATTGGATCCATAAAGTCTGTTAACCATCCACCCCGAGACATTTCGTAGTCGCCGACTTTACGTGTATCTTGGAATACAGCCCATTCTTGGTTTTCTAACTTTACATTAAGACCAAGGTTAGTTTTATACATTTCTTGAACAAGTTCAGCCACTTTTTGATGACCTTCACCTGTGTTGTACATAATTGTAAATTCCGGGAATCCTTCACCATTTGGATATCCAGCGTCTGCAAGTAATGCTTTTGCTTCTTCTACACCACTACCATCTGTTGGAATGCCATAGTTACCTGCTTTTAATGCAAAATCGTTACCTTCATGGTCTAAGAAACCTTCCGGAACAAACCCTGCAGCAGGAATTTCACCAGAACCCAATGTTTCAGTAATCATATCACGGTCAATTGCAAGTGTTAATGCACGACGAACGCGTTGATCTGCCCAAAGGTCAAGATCAAGGTTAAAGTTATAGTAATATGTTCCAAGTAAAGCAAATACATAGAAGTTAGGATCTTCTGCGATAAGTCGTGAAACTTCTGCAGTAGGAACTTCAGGAATTGCTAATAACTCGCCACCTTGGTATGCTTGGTATGCAGTTGAATGTTCATCAATAAATACAACTTCCATTCCGTCTAAGGATACATTTCCGGCATCCCAATAGTTGTCATTTTTTACAAGTGTTAATCCTTCACCAATTGTATATGATGTCAATACAAACGGTCCATTAGAAATCACAACTTCAGCATCTTTCGCCCAAGCACCGTCTGCCTTAGCTTCTACGGACTCTTGTTTAACCGGCATAAAGTGGTAGAAAGAAAGTAAACTTACGATATAGTCTGTTGGAGAGTTTAATTCTACAACAAGTGTTTGATCATCTTCAGCACGTACACCAACATCATCTAATGATCCACCATCATATACAGCTTCATAAGCACCTTTGATGTTTGTATACTCCCAAATCCAAGAATACTCAGATGCGGTAGCAGGATCCATTCCTCGCTTCCATGAATATACAAAATCGTGAGCTGTTAAGTCAGAACCATCTGACCATTTTGATTCTCTTAAGTTAAATGTTACTGTTAATCCATCTTCTGATACTTCCCAAGTTTCAGCGATTCCAGGATAAATAACACCACTTTTTTCTCTTACAAGACCTTCAAACGTTTGGTTAATAACGTCTCCACCATCACTGGCACCATTTAAGCCCGGATCAAGAGTTTTTGGGTCAGCTCCAACATTCCAACGAAGAATGCTTCCTGAAGCTGCACCGCTGTCTGTGGAGCCACTATCTGTTGCCCCATTATCTGTCGAGTCACTATCTGTTACATTTGTGTCTGTTGTACCTGTATTTTTATCATTATTGCTACATGCTGCAAATAATGATACAGATAAGGTCAGAACTAATAAGATTGCTAATAATTTTTTCATTTGTTTTCCTCCTTTTATTTCATTTAGTTTCGTGTGACTTATGTCACTATATATGAATTGTTATGCACAAGTTTATACCTTTATATTTGTAATAGAAGCATAACAATAAATATTGCTTATAATCCGTTGATTTCTTCTGCGAAATGACATGCAACAAAATGATCCGGTGCAATTTCTCGCAATTCAGGTGTTACTTCGTTACATTTTTCCTTACAATATCTACATCGCGAATTGAATCTGCAACCCTCTTTTGGATTAATTGGACTCTTTACATCACCTTCAAGAATAATCCGCTGTTCTTTGTTGGCTCTTGGATCAGGAATAGGTATTGAAGACAATAATGCTTTTGTGTAAGGATGCCATGGGTTTTTATATAGTTCATTACTCTCAGCTATCTCCATCATATTACCTAAATACATAACCCCAATTCTATCAGAGATATGCTTAACCATAGAAAGGTCATGAGCAATAAATAAATACGTTAATCCCAATTCTTCTTGTAAGTCTTCAAGCATATTAACGACTTGAGCTTGTATCGATACGTCTAGGGCTGAAATTGGCTCATCACAAATAATCAAATCCGGCTCAATAGCTAACGCGCGGGCAATACCGATACGTTGACGCTGACCACCTGAAAATTCATGGGGATATCGATTTGAATGCTCTTTCTTTAACCCAACCGTTCTTAACAATTCATAAATACGCTCTTGTCGTGCAGCGCCGGTAATATTCGTATGAATATCTAAGCCTTCGCCAATAATATCTGAAACCGTCATTCGCGTATTTAATGATGCATATGGATCTTGAAAAATCATTTGAATCCGTTTTCTATATTTTAACATTTCCTTATCACTTATATTCGCAATATTCTTGCCATCATAAATGATTTCACCACCGGTGGGTTCGTATAATCGAACGATTGAACGACCGGTTGTTGACTTACCACACCCGGATTCTCCAACAAGTCCAAAGGTCTCACCTTTTTTGATACTAAAGGAAATGCCGTCAACTGCTTTTAACACTTTACGTCGATCTTCAAATATACTGTTTTTTATAGTAAAATATTTTTTTAGATTTTTGATTTCTAATAACGTCTTATTCTCAGTCAATTATTTCACTTCCTTTTGCAAATCCTCCAACTTCCGGCGCATCCTTATGCAATAACCAGCAAGCTGATGTATGATTATCATTTACTTTGAATGTAGGTACCGGTTCTTCTTTACAAATCTGCATAACACGTGGACACCTTGTAGAGAAGGGACAACCATTTGGAGGGTTCATTAAGTCTGGTGGCGAACCTGGAATCGGAATTAACCGTCCTTTTTCTTCAACGTCCATTCGAGGTACTGAATTTAGCAAACCAATTGTATACGGATGTTGGGGGTTATAAAATATTTCGTCAATTGGACCTTTTTCCATAATCAACCCACCATACATAACGATTATTTTCGTACAGGTTTCTGCAATTACACCTAAGTCATGGGTGATAATCATAATTGACGTATCTAATTCTTTTGCTAACTTTTTAAGAATATCCAAAATCTGTGCCTGAATCGTAACATCTAATGCCGTCGTTGGTTCATCCGCTATAAGCAGCTTTGGATCACAGGAAAGGGCAGTTGCAATCATTGCACGCTGACGCATTCCGCCTGAAAATTCATGGGGAAAAGATTTAATGCGTCCTGCCGGTTCGGGAATTCCTACAAGTTCAAGTTTTTCAATTGCAAGTCTTCTCGCCTCTTTTTTTGACACGCGCTTATGTCGTTGAATAACTTCAACCATAAGATTTTCGATAGTATAAACCGGGTTTAACGATGTCATGGGATCTTGGAAAATCATTGAAATCTCTTTTCCACGAATATTCGACATCTCTTTGTTTGTTTTTTTCGCGATATTTTCACCGTTAAAAATGATTTCACCGCTTTTGATTTCTCCTGGATGATCAATTAGTCCCATAATTGACATGGCCGTCACGCTTTTTCCACTACCGGATTCACCAACGATACCAAGGATTTCACCTTTATTTAATGTAAAACTGTTACCACGAACAGCTTGGACTTCACCAAGATGGGTAAAAAATGATGTATTTAAATTTTTAACTTCTAGTATTTTAGTCATAGTTTAATCTATCCTTTCCTTAGCCTTGGGTCTAGCGCATCTCTTAATCCATCCCCTAAGAAGTTAAAGGCAAGAATAATAATAGCAATTGTCATCGCAGGGAAGAACAAAAGATATGGATACGTTAACAATCCTGATAAGGCATTGTTTGCTAATACCCCTAAGGATGCCATCGGAGCAGATACCCCTAAACCGATGAAACTTAAAAACGCTTCTGTAAACACTGCACTTGGAATCATCATTGTCATTGATACAATGATCGGGCCCATCGCATTGGGTATCAAATGTCTAAATATTATCTTATGCTTAGGCACACCAATAACTCGTGCTGCTAAAACAAATTCTTGTTCTTTTAGCGAAAGCATCTGTCCACGAACTAATCGTGCCATAGATACCCAGTATACTGTACTTAAGGCAATAACAATATTCCACAATCCACCTTCATTAAATAATACCATCAATAGGATTACATATAATACCAACGGAACCGAATTAATAATATCAACAATACGCATCATAATATCATCAATACGACCACCTTCAAAGCCTGCAATACTACCGTAAACAACACCAATAAATAAATTAACTAACGTTGCGATAAAGGCTACTAGTAAAGAAATTCGTGTTCCAAACATAATACGTGTTAATAAATCACGCCCTAGATCATCTGTACCAAAAGGATATGTTTTGTTCCACATATTACCTGTAGATTGAGTATACTCAACACCTTCATAGGTAATCGTATAATCATAATCATAACCTTGCTTTGTTGGCAATAAATTATAGGAAAAATCTAAAACAACTTCTCGATCTACACCATCCACGTTCATAATATATGTATATATTTTGTTAATCGGATCTTTATCTGTATTCTTTAAGCGTTCTTCTAAACGACCGTTATCAGATAGTCTGAACATATTATAATCACTAGACAGATAAAAATTCGCATCTTCATCCACGTTAAATATATCAAGGACTGGTGGCAAGTTTTTATATTGATTGTCCTGATCCGAATACGAAAACGGTGTAAAGAAAGGTCCCAAAAGCGCAAATAACAACACAAAAATAATTGTCACAACACCAATCATTGATAGTTTATTCTTTTTAAGTCGACGCCAAGCATCTTGCCAATAGGTTAGACTTGGGCGCACTTTTTCTGCGTCTTCTAGGTTGCTGTCTAGAAAAACAAAACGATTATCTGCCATTTTATGCTTTCCCCTTTCCGAGTTTAATTCTTGGATCAATAAATCCATACGCTATATCTACTAAGAATATCATGATAATATAGAAAACCGCATATACAATGGTCATACCCATAATTGTTGTGTAATCACGATTTGTTATACTCTCAATAAAGTGTCTTCCAAGACCCGGTAAAGCAAAAATTTTCTCAATAACAAATGATCCTGTGAGTATTGCTGCAACCATTGGCCCGATATATGTTACTACCGGGATCATTGCATTTTTCACTGCATGTTTTGCGATAACTTTAAACTCTCTTATTCCATTTGCTCGAGCAGTACGAATATAATCTTGTTGTAAAACTTCCAGCATACTTGAACGTGTTAAGCGTGCAACAAAGGATAACGAATACCCGGATAACGCAAGGACAGGTCCTATATATCCTCGCCAATCGCTAACACCAAAGCTTGGAATCCAATTTAATTTACCTGCAAAAAAATAAATAATTAATGTTGCCATAACAAAGCTGGGCACAGTTACCCCGACTGTTGCCAAAAACATAACTAAATAATCAATAGGTTTATTCTGTTTTAAGGCTGATATAATTCCGACAGGAATACCCAAAACAACAATCAACACACTCGCCATAAGTCCAATCTTTGCTGAAATTGGGAATCCGGAAATGAGCAAATCGTTTACTGATGTTCCTACTTTAGAATAAGAAGGACCCAAATCAAATGTTACAAGTCCCTTCATGTAATCAACGTATTGTTCAAAGTAAGATGCATCCAAGTTATATTTTTCGTTCAACGTTCTAAGGATTTCATCCGGAACGGGACGTTCACGTGTAAAAGGACCTCCCGGTACAGCATGCATCATTATAAAAGTTAATGATGAGATAAGTAAAATGGTAATCAACGCGGAAACAATCCTTCTTGCGTAATAACCTGACATGTATAAAACTCCTTTCGAATAGCTTTCATAATTAGACATAAACCCACTCCTATCGGAACGGGTCTTATATAATAAATACACTTTATGTTTTGTCTCCATCTATGATAAGCCTAAATTACTTGGTAATTATATAATAAAATTATTGGACTGTAAAGTCTTTTCCACAAAATACATTTGTTTTTTTGTAGATTAGCCATTTACCATTGCGTTATTTTATCACGCTGTCAAAACGCAGTGTTAAAAGTAAATTATGCCTTTTTCATCGAAAAAAATAATGACATCTTAGCAAAATCCGTCACGACTAAGATGTCAAAATCAATTTTTTATATTATGTTAGATAGCTTTCAAGTATACCAAAACTCTTAATTAATAATCATACGATGTGCTAACTTTTCGATTGCACTTGGCTCTAAATAATCCTTAAGCAATTCAAATGCAAACTTTAGACTAACTCCAGGACCTTTGCCTGTAATAATGTTCCCATCACGAACAATTTCTTGGTCCAAGACATGTGCCCCTTTAAGCGATTCTTCATTTCCTGGGTAACAGGTTGCCATCTTGCCTTCAAGTATACCATTTTGTCCTAGAACACTTGGGGCAGCACATATTGCTGCAACCTTTTTTCCTTCTTGATGAACATTAACCAAGAGCTCACATAAGCCTTCATGTTTGCTAAGGTTTTCCGTTCCGGGCCCACCCGGCAGAATAAACAGTTCGTATTCCGTATAATCAATTGAAAAGAACAAGGCATCGCTCTTGACAATCACTCCATGTGCACCTTCAACATCTTGCATACCGGATACAGAAATCGTATCGAGATCAATTCCCCCTCTCCTTAATACGTCAACGATGCTTAACGCTTCTATTTCTTCAAAGCCTGTTGCTAAAAACAGAGCAGCTTTTCCCATAACAGCCTCCTAAATAACTATGATTCAATATTATTGTACGCTATAATATTATTAAATCCATTTTACCATTTTATTTTTTAAAAGACAAGGAGTTAACTCTTATGGAAATCGAAAAAAAATTTCTAATTAAAAGGCTTCCTAATAATTTAGGCAGTTACCCACACAAAGAAATCAAACAAGGTTACATCGCAACCTCTCCCGTCATTCGTATACGACAACTCGGGGATAACTTTATCTTAACAATAAAAGGAAAAGGTCTTCTTGAACGTGAAGAATACGAGTTGAATATAACTAATGACCAGTTTCAAAAGCTTTCGGCGAAAGTAGAAGGAACCGTCATAGACAAAACTCGCTACTATATACCTTATAGAAATTATACAATTGAACTTGATCTTTTTCATAGCCATTACCAAGGTTTGCAAGTCGCCGAAGTGGAATTTGAAACCCTTGATGACGCTAATGCATTTATCCCGCCTGACTGGTTTGGCGAGGATGTCACTCATGATGTAAACTATCAAAACAGTACACTCAGTCAGAAAAAGGAATAGCCAATGGCTATTCCTTTTCAATTATTCATCTTATTCATATCTTAAAGATTCAATCGGATCTAAATCTGCAGCTTTTTTCGCCGGATAAACTCCGAAAACAATACCTAATAAAATCGATCCAAAAAAAGTGAAGACGACTGTTTTTAAATCAACGACTGGTGGAATTTTTATAAGTGCTGAAATGATACCACCTGTCGCGAGTCCCAATATGATTCCGATAAGTCCGCTAAATCCGGTCATCATAATTGATTCTGTTAAAAACTGAAGTATAATGTCTCTCTTTTTTGCTCCTATTGCCTTTCGAAGTCCGATCTCTCGAATTCGTTCTGTAACAGAAACTAATAGGATATTTATAATACCAATACCACCAACAATAAGGGTAATCACTGCAATAACAACGAAGATCATTGAGATGACATCGAGGACACTACCAACAGATTTTTGAATATCTTCGATGCTCGTTGCCATGTATTTATCTTCATTTTGATTGACAAACTCAAGTAGTCGAACGATTTTTTCTCCGGCTTCCTTCAGATTAGTTCCCTGATAAACAGATACTTGAATCTGATCGACCGTATCATTATCAAAAAATGATTGGGTCAAACTTACAGGTACAATGACTTCGATTGGCATTTCAAGGCCTGCCGTCATGGAAGCAAAAAGTCCATCTTCCGTATTCATAACACCGATGACCCGAAATTTCAGCAGGTCTCCATAATAATTTGTGACCGTAACTTCTTCACCAATGATGTCTGTTCGGTTAAAATATTCTTTTGCATAAGTGTCCGGAACCACAATGACACGACGTTGCCCGGCAATATCTTCAGCCGATATAAATCGTCCATGCACAAAATCAATGGTTTGAAAATTCGGGTATTCGTGAGTGGCGCCGGTGACATATGCCGTTCGATATCCATCTTCTACACGAATGTCTGAATAGAAGACTTGTGCTGCAGAACCGAACTCAACTTCAGGAACCCCCGCCTTAATCATTTCAAGATCATCTAATGTCAATCGGTCACGTTGTTCAATCTCATCACCGCCGCCCTGCATGTTCTGTATAATAATGGAATTTGCTCCCATTTTATTAAACTCGTCTAACATAAATACTTTAGCCGCATTACTAATTGCAAGTATTGCTACGACAGAAAAAACCCCCATAATAATACCAAGCATGGTTAAAATTGATCTTAACTTGTTCGTTGATAAGCTTAAATACGCTTGTTTAAAATTCTCTGTAAAATGCATCTAGTTCCCTTCTTTCACCGTTTGTTCATTTACGGTTACTTTCATCCCATCTTTTAACATAAGTGATGGATTTACAACCACACGTTCATTTTCTGAGATTCCGGCAATAATTTCTGCGTCAAAATCTGATGTAATACCAACTTCAACGACTCGCTCTTCTAAAATGTTCTCATCATTAACCACGAAAACTGTTTTTTGTCCATCTTTTTCTCGTCCAAACATTTCATAAGATATAACAATCGCTTCCTCATTCTTAAGTGTTGTAATCTCACATTCGAGAGTATAGCCTGGTTTCACATGATCTATTCCTTCTTGAACACGCATTTCAACTAATATTGATGTTGATTCTCGACCATTAATCACAGCCTTTGAAGCAATCGGCGAAATATAATCTACGACACCTTTCACTTGAATCGAATCATCAATAGCATCTCCTGTTAAGATGACTTCTTGGCCGATTTCAATATCACGTATATCATATTCTCGAATATAGGCTTCAACTTTAATCTCGTCTTCCGAGATAATTGTCGCAATGGGTGCTTGAACACTTAGATAGTCCCCTTCTTTGATCTCCATCTCAGCTACAATCCCGTCAATGGTCACTTTTCCAAGCGTTCGATATTTCTCAATGTTTTCTTCAAGATTTTTTATATCTATCGCCGTACTCTCCAAGGCCAATCGTTGGGCCTTAATATCAAATTCTTTTGACTGATTCGAGTTTGCTTGGGTCGATTGTATTTCCTGAACACTGGCTTGGCTTTGTTCCAAACTTAGCTTGGCATTTTCCATTTGTTTTTTTGTATTTTCCAAGTTCGTTTTTATTGAGTCAAACTCAACTTCTGAAATAATTCCTGCGCTAAAAAGTTCTTGATGCTTTGCAAGTTCTTCTTCTTGTTTTTTCACTTCATTAACTGCTGTCTCATAATTAAGTCGTGATAATTCACTGCTAATCTTAGCGCTTTCGGCACCGGTTACATTTCTATCCGAGCTTAATCGGCTAAGTTGCAAATATTCCCGTTCTTGATCCAATTTCAACTTAGCTAGTTGGTCTTCAAGCTGTGTTACATCCACATCAAAAAGAATATCGCCATTTTCTACTGTATCACCTTTATCTTTATAGACATTGGTAATTTCTAGGGCTTCATTCGCACTAATTTCTTGCTTTAAGGATTCTTTTGCTACGCCTGTTACTGTGACACTTGATGTTATTTCTTCTACTTCAACGGTCTCGACCGTAACCTCTTGGGCTTTAGCACCACCAAAGCTTATTCCGCCTTCGCTATCATCCATACTTTGGCGCCACATATTCATCCCGATTATTGCTGCTAATGCGATCATAATTCCTATCGCAATAAATACTTTTTTCATCCAATCACCTATCCCATCATACCCGTCATCATTGACGATATACCTAAGCTAGCGCCTGTAAAGAGCATACTTATTAACAATGCTACTATGACAGATATTAACGCTGCTTTTTTGCTCACTTTAGCCACAATACGCATACCATAATACATAACAATCAGTCCCCAAATACCAAAAAATTCAATTGGTGTAATCAAGCCACCGATAAAGGTCGTTTGCATCGACTGAGGCAACACCATAACTAGGCTCGTGTATGATTGCGCCGGGCTTCCTAATATAACAAGAATTGTTAAGATAATATAGGATAATAAGCCGATAATCGCTACATGTAATCGCGTCGAAAACAATCGACTATAGCCCACGTCTGATTTTGCAATCTTTGCCGCAACAAAATAGTATAAAGCACTTATAGCTACTCCGCCTACCGCCACTACAGTTGCAACTATAACCATTGTCCATTTACTTATATTCATCTGCATGCTTAAGAATTCATCCGTTATTTCAAGGCCTGACGTCGCCATAGTACTTTCCAGACTTTCAATAATCATCTGCTCATAACCGGACCATGCAAATAAAAAATGGGCTGCCGGTATAATTAAAATCAGTAGAATCGGTATTAAAAAACTGGGTTTAACGCTAATTGCTAAGAGTGTTTTTTTGGGCGATGTAATAATTCCTATCGCTTTTTGAAACCCATTCATGTTCACATATTCTTCGTTCAGTTCCACTTCTGTTTTTTCATTCACATTATCTCTTTCATTAAATTCACTCATCCTATTTTCCTCCTTTTAATGATGCATTAAGTACACTTTGCTTTTCTTCTAATATTTGTTGAGCATTTAAAGGGGATAAAACCCTTTGATCTTTTATTAACAAACCATCTTCAAATGTTACGATTCGATGTGTATGATCTGCTATATCCGGCTCATGTGTTACGATTAATACCGTTACCCCTTCATCGTTTAACTGTTGAAAAATTGCCATGATTTCTTCAGATGACACCGAGTCTAAGTTACCTGTCGGTTCATCCGCTAATAAAATTGCCGGATTGTTGACTAAGGCTCTCGCTATGGCCACACGTTGTTTTTGTCCTCCGGACATTTCATTTGGTTTATGATCCATCCGATCCGCTAGACCAACGCGTCTCATAGCTTCTATTGCGCGTTCTTTTCGCTCTTTGTGATGGACTCCTGCATAGATCATCGGCAATTCAACATTTTTAAGTGCCGAAATACGCGGCAACAAGTTGAAGGATTGAAAAACAAAACCAATCTTTTTGTTCCGAATCGTTGCCAACTCATTCTCATCTAGCTTTGAAACGTCCACTTGATCGAGTTGGTAAGACCCATAAGACGCTCTGTCTAAGCAGCCGATGATATTCATCAATGTTGACTTTCCTGAACCCGACGGTCCCATAATTGATATAAACTCACCTTCTTCGACTGTCAAGTCGATACCTCGAAGAGCCTTTACTGCTATTTGGCCTGAGCCATATGTTTTTCCTAATTGTTTCATTTGAAGCATATTCGTCACCTTACTCTTCCCTATTCGTAACAATAGCATTTACTTCTCTCTTGTACTATATTACAATCTATTCCGGATTTTTTCCATTATAATTGCATTAAATATACCTTAACTTGTCTTAATGATACATTTTTAGATACAAATCCTCATCTCCACTTCAATCACTCATTGATTTATGGTATATTATGACTATCATAATATCCATATTGAAAGGAATGTTAACCATGGAAAAATACGCATTTTATACATTTAAAAACTTCGATTCCAGAATTATAAAAATCGGCTATAGCGACAATCAAGTATCGTCCATCTCCCTCGCTCTTAAGGTCGATGAAAAAAATGATACCACTGATTTTACTGACGAGGTCTATCTTCAATTAAGTGAATACTTTGAGGGAAGGCGCGAACACTTTGATTTACCACTTCTATTTCAAGGCACTGAATTTCAGAAGAAAGTATGGAATGCCCTTTGTCAGATTCCTTATGGACAGACACGCTCCTATAAGCAAATCGCTGAATATATTGACAATCCAAAGGCCTGTCGCGCTGTGGGAATGGCTAACAATAAAAATCCCCTTATGATTATCGTACCTTGTCATCGCGTTATCGGATCAAACGGTAGCTTAACCGGCTATGCCGGAGGCCTCGATATAAAACAAGAACTTTTAACTCTTGAAGGAAAGAAGTAATTCCAGACATGAAAAAAGCCCCAAACCCTTGTAATCAAAAGCTTGAGACTCTGTTAATGCGGGTGACAGGAGTTGAACCTGCACGCC
>CAZVKG010000092.1:0-12401 GCA_964627665.1 uncultured Eubacteriales bacterium
GACGACCACTACTCGTTGCAATGATTGATCGAAATCTTAATGCAATGGCTAAAGACGTATCCGGTATTTTGAGTAAAATTGAAAAAGATAAATATATCTTTATTTTTCAAAAAAAGTATATTAAAAAATTTGCAGATGAGAAATATAAGATTTTAGATGATATTCGTGAGATAAGTATTGGCAATGAGTTACCGGTGACAATCAGTATTGGTGTAGGTATTCATGATTATAGCTACACAATAGCCCAAGAATATGCTAGAACAGCCATAGACTTAGCATTAGGCCGTGGCGGAGATCAGGCTGTTATCAAAAATAACGATAAGTTTTCTTTTTATGGTGGCAGAACACGAGGGGTAGAAACAAATACACGTGTAAAAGCGAGAATTAAATCATACGCTTTTCGCGAGCTCATTACTGAAGCAGATAATGTTCTTGTCATGGGGCATCAATTGGGTGATTTGGATTCTTTAGGTGCGGCAATGGGTGTATACGCTTGTGCTCGCTTATTAGATAAAAAAGTTAATATTGTTTTAAATACGGTAACAACAGCAATCAAAGTCTTGCATGATCAAATAATGGAAAGTGATCATTTTCCGGATAGCATTTTTGTGAGCGGATCAAAAAGTGTTGAATTATGTGGATCCAATACACTCGTGGTTATTGTTGATGTCAATCGTCCAAGTTACTTAGAATATCCTGAATTGCTTAAGTATACAAATAATGTTGTGGTTTTTGATCATCATCGAGTGAGTACAGAGTATATTGAGCCAAGTGTGTTAAGTTATATTGAACCCTATGCTTCATCAACATCAGAAATGATTACAGAGATTTTAAGGTATATTACAGATAAAGTGAAGTTAGATCCCTTAGAAGCAGATGCTCTTTTTGCAGGAATTTCAGTCGATACTAAGAATTTTATTATAAAAACAGGTGTCAAAACATTTGAAGCAGCGGCGTTTTTAAAGCGGAACGGAGCAGATTTAATTCGCGTAAGAAAGTTTTTTCAAAATGACATGGAAACATATAAAGCAAAAGCAAGCGCGGTGAAAGATGCCGTCATCTACAGAGAAAAAATTGCAATTTCTCAAAGTCCTGCAAATGGTACAAATCCAACACTTGCAGCGGCACAAGCGGCTGATGAACTCTTAAATATTTCAGGAATCAAAGCTTCTTTTGTTCTGACACAGCTAAACCATGTTATATATATTAGTGCACGTTCTTTTGATGCAATCAATGTGCAGTTAATTATGGAAAAGCTGGGTGGAGGTGGACATCTAAGTGTTGCTGGGGCCCAATTAGAAGATAAATCACTTGAAGAAGCGACAAAAATGCTTCAAAAAGCAATCGATGAATTTTTAGAGGAAGGTGAAGAAGAATGAAAGTAATATTATTAGAAGATGTAAGAAAAGTTGGAAAAAAAGGTGAGCTTATTGAGGTCAAAGATGGCTTTGCGAGAAATGTATTATTTAGAAAAAATCAAGCTGTAGAGGCAACAAATGATGCCATTAATCAATTAGAGCTTAAGAAAAAAGCGGATAAAAAGCGTCGACAGGAAGAGCTCGAAGAAGCTAAAGAGTTAGGTGCTAAAATCAAAGACATGGTGGTTACAATTCCTATAAAAACAGGAGAAGGTGGTCGTGTCTTTGGTTCTGTATCATCAAAAGAGATTATTAAAGCTGTTAAAGAGCAACATGATCTTTCAGTAGATAAGAAAAAAATGGTTTTAAAAGAACCAATAAAATCTTTAGGAACACATATCGTTCCGATTAAATTGCATCCAAAAGTGACAACGGAAATCAGTGTAAAGGTTGTTGAAGAATAAATAAGTAACCTGAGGTGAACTCAATGGACGAAGTAATAAAAAGAATACCGCCACATAGTTTAGAGGCGGAACAATCCGTAATAGGTTCTATGATTATGGATTCAGAAGCAATTTCGGTTGCACAAGAACATATAGATCAGCATGATTTTTATCATCCGGATTTGAAGCTTATATTTAATAGTATTATTGACCTATATAATCGCAATCAACCGGTAGATCTTGTTACACTTCAAAATGCTATGAAAACAGATAATCAACTAGATCAAATTGGCGGTGTTGAATATTTATCCAAACTTGCCTTATCTGTTCCTTCGTCAGCGCATATAAAAAATTATGCTTCGATTGTCAAGGAAAAATCAGTGCTGAGGCGGTTGATAAAAACCGGTCAAGATATCATCACCGATAGTTATGAAGGCAAGGAAGAACTAGAAAACATCTTAAATTCTGCTGAAGAAAAAATCTTTAATATCATGCAAAATCGTAAGACAGAAGAGTTCTCAGCGATAAAAGAATTGATTACTCCAACTCTAAACTTGATTGTTTCAGCCCATGACAGTGGAGGAAGTGTGACGGGAATTTCTAGTGGATTTCTAGACTTGGATACAAAAACAGCTGGTCTTCAACCGGCAGATTTGATTCTAGTAGCTGCAAGACCATCAATGGGAAAGACTGCATTTGCTCTCAATGTTGCTCAGTATGCAGCAGTCAAAGAAAAAGCATCAACAGCAATTTTTTCCTTAGAGATGTCAAAAGAACAGTTGGTTAATCGTATGTTATGTTCAGAAGCAATGGTGGATGCTCAAAAAGTTCGAACTGGCCATCTTGAAGATGATGAATGGTCGAATCTATTAAATGGTGCGGCAATCCTTAATGATTCCCCCATATATATTGATGATACGCCGGGAATAACAGTTGGAGAGATGAAGGCAAAGTGCCGTAAACTCAAATTGGAGAAAGGCTTAGATCTTATTTTAATTGATTATCTTCAGTTAATGAGTGGTAATGGAAATGGTGAATCAAGACAACAAGAAATTTCAGAGATATCACGATCATTAAAAGGATTAGCAAGAGAGATGCAGGCTCCAGTTATTGCTTTATCGCAGCTATCAAGAGCTTGTGAGGCACGAGCTGATCACCGGCCTATGTTAAGTGATTTACGTGAGTCGGGTGCTATTGAGCAGGATGCAGATGTTGTTATGTTCTTATATCGTGATGAGTATTATGACCCAAATTCAGAGATGAAAGGTTTGGCAGAACTAATTATAGCTAAGCAGAGAAATGGCCCTACAGGGACCGTAGAGCTTGCCTGGTTTGGGGAATATACAAAGTTTATGAATTCAACACGATCCCATGATATGTAATAAATACATCATATAGTTATAAACAAGTTATACACATAAAAGTGGCTAATGCACATGAAAAGCCGGCTTTTATGTGTATTTTTTTTGCTTTACAAATCAATTGATTATACATAAAATAAGGGTGTCGACAGAAAGCATTTGAGAAAGGGGGGCGAAAAATGCAATTAGTTATCCTAGATAAAGATTCCAATTATGTTCATCAATTAGAGAAGATGATTTGTACCTTTTATACTCAACATTCGATGCATATGGAGTTCATAATTATTCATAATTTAGAAGAACTAAAATCATTAGAGATATCCCGAAAAATGAGCAAAGAGCGAGGAATATTTGTATTCAATGAAGAATTTATTCCGGACTTCTTTGAAGAACCGAGTGAAACGATTAGGTATTACTTAATAAACCAGCAATGGTGTATTTTATCAGAGGGAATCTGGGAAAATCGATGGGAACATCTTATTCATTCATTTTGTACAAAGCAGGAAAGTTCATTGGAGTCTATTGAACATCGAGTTATTCATAAGTACCAGTCGGTCGCAGAAATTTATCATCAGCTGAAAAATTGTTTTATCAATTGCATTGATCAAGAAATAATAGCAAAGAAGATAAAGACATCTTTTATCACAGTTTACAAGCCATACGGCCAATATTCTTTTTCTGAAGTGGTATTAAAGCAAATGAAGACACTTCATTTTTCCCTAAAAGATAAAAAAATACTTGTTATTCAATATGATAGTTTTTTTCATGATGATAAAAACACAAAAAACAATCTGTCTTATGTGTATATGCAAATACGTAACCGAAAGACGAACTTAGGGTTTATTCTGAATGAAGTTGTTCAAAGACCTTGTCGAAATATAGACCTTCTTGAAGGTGCTTTGAATATGAAAGACTATGATTTTTTGTCAGAGGAAGAAGAGAATAGTTGGCTATCTTGGTTAAGAGAAAAGAGTGGCTATGACATCGTTATTTTTAACATGAATGGCGTGCATATAACGAAAGCGCTACACAAGATTATTCTTCAATCGGAACGTACTTTTTTGTATTCGGAGGAAGAAGTAATTCAAAAAAGTGTTTTGGAGCAAATAAATGCTAAATGGCATATCACAGAAAATAATGATATATCCATTTTAAAAGGATGTATCGAAAAGTTGCTTAAATGTTAGGAGGTTGGAAATTAATGTGAATGACGTTAAGGATAGAATATTAACTAAGATGAATGAATTTCAGGAAATTGATGATTCAAAGGTCATGACAATTATTGAAGAAGAAATCCAAAATCAATTACCCTATGATAGTCTCGAAAACAAAATGCTCATGATGGAAAGTATTTTCAATCAATTCAGGCGTTTGGGTGTCATACAGCCACTCATTGATTCGACAAACATTACAGAGATTATGATTAATGGCCACAAGGAAATATTTATTGAAGAAAACGGAATAATAAAAAAATGTGAACTTTGTTTTGAAGATTCAGAAACACTCATGCAACTAATTCAAAAAATTGTCGGTCTCATGGATCGAAAAGTAAATGAGCGATATCCGATTTGTGATGTACGATTAAAAGATGGTTCGCGGGTTAACGTTGTATTACCACCTATAGCCATTGGAGGACCATATGTCACTATTCGAAAATTTCCGGTAAAACGGTTTGTAAAAAAAGATTTGATTATTAATAAAACAGTAACAGAAGAAGCCATGCATTTCTTAGAACTTTGTGTAAAAAAACGTTTTAATATTTTTGTATCAGGGGGCACAAGTTCCGGAAAAACGACACTTTTAAATGTTTTATCAGATGCCATTGGCCGAAAAGAACGTGTTATAACAATTGAGGATTCTGCTGAATTACAGTTGCATGATATTGAAAATCTTGTGCGACTTGAAACACGAATGGGCGATGATGAATATGTTAACCATATCTCTATTCGAGATTTAATAAAATCATCACTTCGGATGCGCCCGGATCGTATTATTGTGGGAGAGGTACGAGGCGAAGAGACCATCGATATGCTCCAATGCATGAATACTGGACATGATGGCTCTTTAAGCACCGGACACGGAAACTCCACAATAGAAATGTTAATACGCTTAGAGACAATGGTCTTATCAGCAATTGAATTACCATTAATAGCGATACGTCAGCAAATTGCATCAGCGATTGACTTAATGGTTCATATTCAAAAAATCGAAGGAAAAGGTCGTCGTATTATGGAGATATCTGAAGTTCTATCGGTTCAAAATGAACACATTCAATTGAATTCGATTTACATCTATGATTCTACAAAGGATGCACTCGTAAGAACAAACAATAGAGTCGAAAATCAAATAAAGTTGGAACATAATTAGTTAGGAGATGATTTAGATTCAGAAATTAAATGAGTATTTAATCGTATATCGATGGATTTTTCAAATCCCTATTTTGATGGCATTGGCATTTGTCCTAGGTCAGATTTTCTTTAATTCATTTATTTTTTCAGCAATATTAAGTGGGAGCTGTATTTTTATTGTGAAATACTTAAAAAAAAGCAATCAAACAACTATGAAAAAAAAGATTGAAGAAGAGTTTAAAACATTTATCTATTCGATTGCATCATCAATGAGTGTAGGTAAAAGTTTTGAAAATGCAGTTAAAGAAAGTTATGAAGAACTTAAAAAGGAATTGGAGGTTTTTTTATTAGAGGAAGATTTACTAAATATTGTCATGGCATTTGAAACAAATATGAATATCAACGATGCCTTTGGGCAGTTAGCAGAAAAATATGAAGTTGAATCCATTCATCAGTTTTCAAAGGTGATACAAGTGACGGTTCGACAAGGTGGATCGGTACAAGCGGTTGTAGAAAAAACAGTGCGTATGATTGATGAAAAAAATAATGTTGAAAAAGAACTAGAAGTCATTATTACTCAGAAAAAGTTTGAATTATATATGTTGCTTTCTTTTGTCCCTTTGATGGTGCTTTATTTACGGCTTGTATCAGAGAATTTTAGTCCACTGATGTATGGAACATTTCAAGGCAGGTGCATAATGCTAATTGGTGTCTTCTTGTATGTCATGAGTGCATTAATTGGAAAACGCATTGTGAATATTATAATTTAGTAGGAGGTGTTAATGAATAAAATCAAGGATACCTATATCTCAAAAGTATTTCCGACATATACAAAACAAATTTTACTGGCAATAATTGTTTTTAGTATTCTAATTGTTATGCAAATGATGCAAGGTGATCAAATTGAAACCATTGATGTGATTAATCGTCCGAATTTTCATGAAGATCATTTGAAGTATAAACTATATTATCAAATTGAGGATGAACGTGTTCAAGAGATTGATTTGAGTGTTCGGTCGAAAGAGGCATCAGTGGAAGAATCGAAGTCTTATATTGAGGAGGTGGAACAAGAATTTGTAGCAGAATTTAATCGACAGTACAATCAACAGCTGCAATCATCATCAAGTAAAGGTGACATGATTGACACAGCGCTTTCACTAGAAGAATCTTATAAGGGGTGTGAAATAAAGTATTTTACAGATGAGATGGTGGCAATTGATTCCAGTGGCTGGATTGATCCGAAATACATGGATCAAGTCATTTATCTACCCTATAGAATAAAATATAATAAAATTGAAAAGGAAGGAGAGTTGATTCTATATATACAAGAAGACCGAGTGAGTGAGAATTACTTACGTGAATATAAAAAATATCAGATAGGAGAAACCATTAAAATGCTTGAACTTGATACGTCAAGGGATACAATTAAGCTACCTAAAGAAGAGAAAATCACTTTCTATAAAACATACTTACCACTAGAAAAAGGAAAATATCCAGGCTACATTATTCTGTTGATTATCAGCTTTTCATTCCTTTCCCATTATGAAGTTCGACATCAAAAAGAACTTTTTGAAAAAGAAAAACGCATACAATTAATGTATTTTTTAAATAATTTTATTTTAATGTTTCATTCAGGTCTGACGATACAAAAAAGTTTTTACTTATCCATTGAAAATCGTGTACAAACCTTAGAAAGGGACAAAAAAATAAGAACATATTTTGTAAAATGGCAAATGATGATTCAACAAGAACGTGAATTTTATGAAATAATTGATGACTTTCAGAAATGCTTTTCACACATTGAAGGAAGACGATTTTGTCGTTTGATTTTGCAAAATCTTCGGCAAGGCGACCATCATTTAACGATACAGCTTGCAACACTGTCAGAGGGAATGTGGGATCAACGAATAAGAAATGCACGTAAAGATAGTGAAAAAGCAAGTTCCAAATTAGTATTTCCCATGCTGATTATTTTTATTGTAATTTTATTAATAACAATAGTACCATCATTCATGGAAGTAAATATGATGTAATAAGTTGACGATGACGAGGAGATTAAAATGAACGAATTTTTAATAAAAACATATGTAAAAAGTAAATGTTTTGTTGACAAATTAATCCGGAGTGAAGAGGGAATGGGCATGGTTGAATTAGCCCTAATAATCATTATATTAATAGGCTTAGCACTAATTTTCAAGACAGAAATTGAAAAATTCATGACAAAAATATTTAAAGAGTTCAATATTGACGCGCTGAAAGGATGAGGAGGGTTCGTTGTAGTATGCTAGAAATTAGGGATGACCAATTTTTGATTTTAGAATGTGAGACAGAGAGTATTGAAATGTATCAAATGAAAATTTTTTATTATCGAACGATAGCAGGGATAAAAGCATTTCGATTTAGTATGACGGAAAAAAGAAGTTATTTATACTATCCGGAAAAAAACAAGACGTCTCTTGTTGATCTTGTAGAACAAAATCTATCCAATAAAGAATTACTTCGTATATTAGAACAAATCCGGTTGATTATACGTGAGAGTAAAAACAACTTGCTTTACGAAAGAAATTTTGCATTACGGCCGGAATGGATTTATATTGATAAGTGCATGGATCAAATGAAAGTGGAACTTGTCTATATGCCATTAAAGCAAGGACAAAAACCAATACTGGAAGAAAATTATAGAAGTTTTGTTCGGTTTATTTCCAAACTGTTTAATGAATGGAACGAAATGGAATATTTTTATTACTTTAAGCGATTGGACGAAGAGAAATATGATGATCAATCGATGGAAGAATTACTTAAAGTATTAGAACAATTATCAAAAGAAAAAATACACCAATAGCTGAATGGTGATAAGGTCAATTATATTTACATAAGTGACGAAAGTCATCATATGTAGTTACTTAAGATACTAGATAATTATTCCAAATCGTTGTAGAATAATAAACAAGAGAGATGAGAGATTTAAAATAAGTTCAAGCAAAATGTGTTATGTAAAGGAAAACAGAAATATTTCAGGGGTTAAGAAGCGATTCAGATGAATCGCTTCTTGCATTGTCAAGAATTATTCGATATGATAAATGCATAAATCTAAGAACAATGGAGATTCTTATGAATACCGTAGCTAATTTAAAATTAATTATTGGATTATTATTACTTTCTGCTTTTATTTCAAGTGTATTATGTGTGTATATTTATGTAAAAAGCCAGAATGAAAAAAATAGTTTTTTCTTTATTATTGGCCAAATATTAGTAATAACCTGGAATGTTTTATATATTTTTGAATTATTAGCACCAACGTTAAGGATGCGATGGATGATTATTACGTTAGAATATATAGCTATTTGTTTTTTAGGTGTTATTCTATTTCACTTTGCATATCGATATACTCAAAATAAGCATATGAATCGAAAGGTATTTATCGCTACATTTATTCCTCCAATTATTGGATATTTCAGTGTGATTACCAATAAGTATCACCACCAATTCTATCAAAAAATTCAATTTCATAGGATTGAATTTGGATTTTTTACGTATTACATTCTTTTTGTTACAGGCATATATATGTTTTTAGGAGCAATGTTGTTTTTATTCAAAAGGGACGAAAAAAATCCAGTGTACAGAACACAAAGCATTTATTATTCTATTGCAATTCTTATGCCCTTAGTTTTACATATTATACAGGTCGTGGGAATTATTGAATTTGATTTTATGATTTCAATCCTTTTTTTACCGCTTTCGATGTTTATTTTAACCATGCTAATACTGAAATATCAATTTCTAGACATTATCCCAGGTGCCATTCGTTATGTGATTGATAATACGATGGACGGTATGCTGGTTGTCAATAATAATGGAAATATCATTGATTACAATACGCAGTTTTTTGAAAAAAAATTTGATATGTATGATATAAAAAATTTTCAAACCATTTATAATTTTGTGGAGTGGTTAAAAACATATTCAATAGAGACACAAACGTTGACAGAAATATATAAAAGTGTTAAGTCCAATCATCACCAGATTTCGAAAGGAACATTAGAAATCGATGAGCATATAGTCATCTATTATACGGCTAAACCTTTATTAAATTACAAGGGAAACAAAGTGGCTACACTAATAACTTTTTTTGATATGAGTGAGATATATAGGCTTTACAATGCATTGGAATCCAAGAATAATGAATTAAATGCGGCGAATATAAAGTTGAAAAAACATTTAAAGGCAGTTGAAAAATTGACGGTTGAAGAAGAAATTAATCGAATTATGACAGAGATTCATGATACCTTAGGTCATTCGATGACTGAGTTATTAGCCTTAATCGAAATGACGGATCTGCAATTGGAAAATAATGATGAAAATGCCATGGAAACGATTCAATCAGCAATTGACAAGGCAAGGAGCAGTCTTGAGGAGATTCGACTAGCAGTAGCTAAGTATAAGAAAATGGGAGGTTTTGTATGATAAAAGTTATGGTGGTTGATGATCAAATTCTTTTAAAACAAACATTACTTTTTATGCTGAAGCAAGATGCGGAGCTAATGGGTATCGATGGCGGAGAAGATGGTCATATGGCCATAGAGAATTGTAAAAAGAACCAGCCAAATGTTATTTTGATGGATTTGCGAATGCCTGGAATGGGCGGTCTAGAAGCTATGGAAATCATTAAAGAAATATATCCATCTATTAAGATTATGGTATTAACAACCTTTGAAGATGATCAAAGTCTATTTAAATCATTAAGGAATGGCGCAGATGGATATATTGTAAAAGATATTCGACCAGAAGAATTAGTTTTAGCTGTAAAAAGTATGGCTAACAATCTATACGTCATGCATGGAAATGTTCTTGAGATTTTCAAAGATGAAATTATAAAAATGAAGCAAAAAAGTGAGAATAATCATGAGATGATTGATCAATACGATCTGACAAAGATCGAGATCAAAATTATTCAAGAACTTGTTAACGGAAAAAGTAATCGAGAGATTGCTGAAATGCTAAATTTTACAGAAGGAACGGTAAAAAACAAAGTTTCTAAACTATTAACGAAGCTTGACTTAAAAGATCGAACGCAAGTTGCCGTATTTGCAGTTAAAAATAATTTGATATAGAAGGTGTGAAATGGGCGTTTTTGGATACATGGATTTTATTCAGCTAACAATCTATACGTTAGCATTGATGGGAACGGTTATTGCAAATACATTACTATTCTTAAGAAGTCGAAAAATTCGCTTGGTATCAGCATATTTTCGAATTCAATTTCTAATTGTATTGTGGATGGTTGGAAAATTTTTTAAAGTGTTGGTCAATGCAACCAACGGATTAAAAATATGGATTGATATTGAATATTTTGGCATCTGCTATTTTGGGGTTGCTTTGCTTTATTTTGCATATTTATATTATCATAATCGACCCCTTCAACCATTTCTGCATATTGGATTGATTTTATTATCAACGATGAATTACATTATATTATTAACAAATGAACAGCATTTTTTGTTCTTCAAACAGATTGCAATTTATAATAGCATTAAAGGTCCTTTTTTTTATGTGCATACGGGTTTTTCTTATTTTTTAATTGCAGTTAGTATTTGCTACATGATAGTGAGCCCTGCAAATAAAGCGTTTAAAAAAAGTGACTACCTTATTATCAGCCTGAGCTTAATTATACCAGTTGCTATAAATGTAATCTATGTATTTAGTTTATTACCTATATTTGTTGATTTGACACCAATTACAATAAACATTGTTTTATTGAATTTTGCATTTATCGCATTTCGGCAAAACCAATATGATATTCAAATGATGACAAAATACCGAATCTTTGAAAATTTATATGAGGCGATTATTATTCTGAATGAGAAAAATAGAGTTGTCGAATATAATAAAAAGACGGAAGAAATGTTAGAAGGATATACGGACTTACATAAATATATGCACTTTGAAGAGATCTTTCCGGAACTAATGAATAAGGTTGAAAGATTCTTGCATACAGACGCATTGACGGAACAGGTTGAAGTGAACACGCCCAAGTTAAGTAACGAAAAGTATTATATCCTTAGTATGGAAAAAATTATATTAAAGCAAGAAAATAACAGAGGCATGATTATTAAGTTTATAGATATGACGGAACATCATCAATTACTCGTAGAACTTGAAGAGAAAAATAAATACTTAAAGGAGATTAATCGAACACTTAATGCAAATATTTCTGTAAATAAACGTCTTATTCTAGAACAAGAACGAAATTATGTGTCAAAAGAAGTCCATGATATCTTGGGGCATTCAATGACTTTGGTTATATCTTTGCTAGAAGCTTGTCGCCAAGTATACAATAAAAACAATACAGAGGTAAAAGAGAAATTAACACTTGCAATGGAAATAACTCGAGATAGCTTACTCAATTTAAGAAAATCATTGACGCGAAAACGTTCGTCAAATATGAGTAATCAACAACTTATCGAAGAACTTGAAGGTCTTATTCAAGAGTTTAGGATGTCAAGTATTGACGTTGAATTTATTACGAATAAATATGAAACAAATTTAAAACCCCAGTGTTATGATGCAATCTATCGTATTTGTCAAGAAAGTATGACAAATGCTTTACGCCATGGAAAAGCGACTAAAATTATGATTGCGGTTCGATTTTCAAAAGAAGTTACAGATATCATTATTGTTGACAATGGAAAAGGGTGCAAAAAGCTTGAAAAAGGATATGGAATACTGGGGATGGAACAAAGGGTCAGCGAAATGAATGGAACGTTTTCATGCGGGTCACCAGATGGAGAAGGTTTTCACTTGCATGTTACTATACCGGTATTTTCCTAAATATTCACTCTGAACTTCCTGTGATTTTTCCACCTAAATAAAAAAATTAATAAAAAAGTATCG
>CAZVKG010000093.1:0-12234 GCA_964627665.1 uncultured Eubacteriales bacterium
AGGTATAACTTGGTTTACTTCACTATTCAATTATCAAAAGTTCATTGTATTTTTTCTGTGTTTCGCTGTTTTTGTCAGCGAAGATTATAATATCATATCTCACCGACTGTGTCAACAACTTTTTTAAATAAGTTTTTAATTTCTTAAAAACTAACGGAGAAGGAGGGATTTGAACCCTCGCGCCGCTATTAACGACCTATACCCTTAGCAGGGGCACCTCTTCAGCCACTTGAGTACTTCTCCAAACTGAAATAATTATAATAATATGAAATTGCTGTTATTTTCAGCGCAAGAATTATTATACTAAAGGCAGTTGCGATTGTCAACCACTTTTGCCAACTATTTTATAAAAACTCTAAAAGCAAGCAATTTGAGTCTGTATTCAATAAAATAGGACCAAGGATTCAAAGGCCTTGATCCTATTTTATCGTTTTAATCTAGCAATTATCGTTTTCCTTTGTCATAGGGTTCACCTGCTGCTTTAGGTCCGACAGATTTCCCACTAAATATAACAAGAGCTATAATCGTTAATACATAAGGTAGTGCATAGAAAAATTCATTCGGAAGCTTTCCAATAAATTCTAAACTAAATACATCTGCTATAGAACTTGAGTACAAACTAAGGACTTGTGAAAATCCAAAGAATAAACTGGCTGCAACAACGCCGGCTGGTCTCCACTTTCCAAAGATTAGTGCGGCTAAAGCAATAAATCCGGTACCATGAATACTTGTTATTGTATATTGTGTATTTTGCGTTAATACCATTATACCACCAGCGAGTCCAGCTAAGGCTCCAGATGTCAATACTCCGATATAGCGCATTTTATATACATTGATCCCCATACTATCAACTGCTTGCGGATGTTCTCCTGTTGCTCTTAGTCTTAAACCAAAAGACGTTTTATATAGTAGATACCATGAAATTAATACAATAATAAAGGCTAAGTATACTGTTGGATATACTCTACTAAATAAACTCGGTCCAATGACAGGTATTTTTTCTAATATAGGAATAGAAGATTTTAAGAAACCTTGATTAAATGTATCTGTTCTTTGTTGTTGAAAAATTATTTCCGCAAGATATATGGTAATCCCTCCTGCAAAAATATTGATGGCCGTACCAGATATTACCTGATCACTACTTAGATTAACTGAAAGATAAGCATGTAATAGAGAAATGAGCATACCTGCAAGTACACCAGCTATCAAAGAAATCCAAGGTGCTAAACTTGTAAAATTTTCAATGAACACAATGACTGTTGCCGACGCAAATCCCCCAATCATCATGATACCCTCTAATCCAATATTAACAACACCACTTCGTTCTGAAAATAATCCTCCCATTGCTGCAAGAATAATGGGTGTTGCATAAATCAAGGTCGCCTGAATCATAGAATAAATTAAATCTTTCATATTATTTAGCCCCCTTTACTCTTTTTAGAAGAGCCTGTATTCCTTTTTGCATTGCAACAAAAATAATGATTGTCGCTGTAATAATCGTAGCTATGGCATTTGGAACACCTTGTCCTTGCATAATTGGTTGAGCTGCTTTTAATGAACCTAATAATAATCCACTTAACAATGAACCTATTGCCGTATTGCCTCCGATTAATGCAACAGCAATTCCATCAAATCCATAATTCTCAAATGATGCAATCATACGACCATATCCAAATGTACCGGATACAATAATTACACCTGCAAGCCCAGAAAAAGCACCGGCAATAGCCATAGATAATGCTGCATTTCTTTCAACTTTCATTCCTGAATATTTTGCAGCAAATGGATTAAAACCAACCGCTTTTAATTCATAGCCAAATGTTGTTTTATTAATTATAAACCAAAATACTATTACTGCTAAAATAACAACAATAAATCCAAAATTTAAACGCGAGTTACTCGTTAAGTTTCGAAGCATTTCACTTCCTAATAAAGCATTTTCATTTAAATCAACAGTTTTATTGGTTGTGCTTCCCGGAATTAACTTCATTAAATAGTTTGTTAAAAATAAAGCTGTATAGTTTAACATGATTGTAACAACAACTTCATGAACATTAAATCTGGCTTTTAAATATCCCGGAATAAATCCCCATATTCCTCCAGCTAAAGCACCGGCAATAACAATAATAGGTAATAAAATCAATTTGGGAAGATCTAAGTTAATACCAATTAT
This sequence comes from uncultured Eubacteriales bacterium, assembly GCA_964627665.1. Taxonomy (GTDB): domain Bacteria; phylum Bacillota; class Clostridia; order Lachnospirales; family Vallitaleaceae; genus UBA1351. The sequence goes on from CAZVKG010000093.1 coordinate 2,174, forward strand.
TGTGGTTGCAAATGCACCCATTAACAATTGGCCTTCGGCTCCGATATTAAAAAGACCTGTTCTAAATGCAAAGGCCACAGATAAACCAGTAAGTACGATTGGCATCACATAAACATAGTATTCTCCAGCAATACGAGCACTAAACCATTTATCCGTTCCTAAACGATCCATATTAATGCCTGTTACCGCGCGTATTATTGATTTAAACATAACAGCAGGACTTTGCTTTGTAATCAACATAATTAATGATCCAATGAAAAATCCCATAAAAATAGCTATCAAAGGAATTAATACTTTATGATTTTTCTCATTTGCAATAAAATTTCTGATATTTCCCATTAGCTGATAGCTCCTTTCTTTGAACCGGACATCATTAATCCGATTTCATTTTCATCAGTTTCATCTGCATGAACTATTCCTGCAATTTCACCTTCATATATTACAGCTATTTTATCCGAAAGGTTTAATACTTCTTCCATTTCTAATGACATTAATAAGACAGCTTTTCCTTGATCACGTTCTTCAACTAAACGTTTATGAATATACTCTATTGCTCCAACATCTAATCCACGTGTTGGTTGTGCCGCAATTAACAAATCCGGTGAACGATATATTTCACGTGCGATAATTGCTTTTTGCTGATTACCACCTGACATACTTCGAGCTGTTGTTTGGCTTCCTTTTCCACTTCGAACATCAAATTCTTCAATGAGTTGTTCTGACATTTTACGACGTTCTTCAAATTTTATTAACCCATTTTGAGAAAGCTCAGAACTAAAATATGATTGTAATGCTAAGTTTTCTTCAAGACTAAAATCTAAAACTAGCCCGTATTTATGACGATCTTCAGGAATGTGTCCAATACCTGATAATGTCCGCTCACGAATACTCTTGTTTTGAATTTCTGTCCCATTAATTGATATTGAACCTGAATCTATTTTTCTTAATCCGGTAATGGCTTCAATTAATTCTGACTGTCCATTGCCATCAATACCTGCTACACAAAAAATTTCTCCACGTTTCACATCTAAACTTAAGTTTTTTACCGCTGCTAAATTACGATTATTTTTAACCACTAGATTTTTTATAGATAAAACAACATCTTTAGGATTTGCTTTTTCTTTTTCAACACTAAAGCTTACTTCACGTCCAACCATCATTTCAGCCATTTTTTCTTCAGATGTTTCAGCTACATCTATTGTTCCTATGTATTTACCTCGGCGTAGAACTGTACATCGATCTGCAGCTTCTTTTATTTCTTTGAGTTTATGTGTAATTAATACAATCGATTTTCCTTCATTAACTAGTCCTTTCATTATACTCACTAATTCATGAATTTCTTGTGGTGTTAAAACCGCTGTAGGCTCATCAAATATAAGTATTTCTGCATTTCTATACAGCATTTTTAAGATTTCTACACGTTGTTGCATTCCTACAGATATATCTTCTATTTTTGCTTTTGGATCAACACGCAAACCGTATTGTTCACTAATTTCTTTTACTCTTTGTTCAGCACTTTCTATATCAATTCGACCCATTGATTTTTTTGGTTCTTCACCTAATATTATATTTTCAGTAACGGTAAAGTTTTCTACTAATTTAAAATGTTGGTGTACCATACCTATTCCATGTTCATTTGCGATGTTAGGATTTGCAATATTGACTTCTTTACCTCTAACTTTGATGATTCCTTCGTCCGGTTGATATAATCCGAATAAAACACTCATTAATGTTGATTTACCCGCCCCGTTTTCTCCTAGTAACGCATGAATTTCACCTTGTTTTACTTGTAATGTTACACGATCATTTGCCTTTATTCCAGGAAATTCTTTTGTAATATCCAGCATTTCAACTACATATTCCATAACACCACTCCTTAAGTTATTTGTATAAAATAAAAACCAAGACATAAGTCTTGGTTTTTATGTCATTATGCGAATTAATCTTCCGGTACAGTCGGTACAGTTATTTCGCCTGATTTTATTTGTGTTGCATAGTCATCAACTAAACTTACAATTTCTTCGGATAAATTTGGATTTTCTTCTGGTATACCTACACCATCATTTTCAAGTGTAAATACAAGTGTTTCTCCACCTGGAAATTCACCATCCATGGTCATCTTAGAAACATTATAAGAAGCAACATCAACACGTTTTACCATTGATGTTAAAACAGCTGATTCATCGCCGGTTCCATATATACCATCTTCATATTGGTCTTTATCAACACCAATTGCCCATACATCTTCACCACTTGCACGACGGTCTTTGGCTTCTTTTAATAAACCATTACCTGCTCCACCTGCTGCATGATAAATGACATAACTACCATTATCATACATACGGCTTGCATAAGATGCTGCAACCTCTGTTGAAACAAAGTCACCAACATACTCCACAACAACTTCCATATCCGGAGCAACTTCTTTAACACCCGCGATAAAACCTGCTTCAAATTTTTGAATTAATGCAAAGTCCATACCACCAATGAAACCAACAGAATTCATACCTGCATCAAGTGTCGCTTGGGCTGCTGCAACACCAACTAAGAAAGAACCTTGCTCTTCTGCGAATACTGCACTTGCAACATTGGTTCTATCTGCAACAACTTCATCAATAATTAAGAATTTTTGATCAGGAAAGTTATTTGATACTTCTGATATTGAATCAACAAATAAAAATCCAGGAGCAACAATTAAATCATAATCTTCTTCTGAAAAAGTTGAAAGGTTTGGAACATAATCTGCATCTGAATTAGATTGCGCATATGTGATATCTGCACCAGTTTCTTCAGCAAATTTTTGAATACCTTCCCATGTACCTTGGTTAAACGATTTATCATCAATACCACCGGTATCTGTTACTAAGGCTACTGAAAAATCACTTTCTGTCATTTCATCAACCGTATCTTCGACTTCATCGGTTACATCATCAACCGTATCTTCGACTTCATCAACAGCATCCTCGACTGTGTCCTCCATGTCTGTATCTGTTGATGCATCATCATTTCCACCACATGCTGTTAAACCTACGATTAACATAAGTGCTAATAAAATTGTTAACATTTTTTTCATAATTCTTTTCCTCCCTTTACTCATGACAAATTTATTGTCAAAATTATTGTTACTTAATATATTATAACATATATAGTTTATTATAAACTACCTATGCTTATTAAGTGATTGAATAAATTCATGACTACACTGCAATTTTATTAAACTAATATCCATATAATCATCATATTCAATGAAATATACAAAATACTTAGGCATCCAATGTTTTAAACATGTTTTTTTCTTTTGATACCTATACTCTTTATTCTTTCGTTGCTCTGATACACTTATAATATGATCAAACGGAATCATAAGAATATATTTTTCCTTTTTTCCTAATATTTCCCTTATAATGAGGTATCCTTCAGTAATCTCATATTGATAAGAATGCATTTGCCAATACAAAAAAATGAAAATGAACAAGTACAGCACAATAAAAAAATCAATAATACGATTTACTTCATACTTGCTTACTAGCTCAATCATTTCAATAATAGAAACAACTGCTATATATAGTATAATGAAAATAATGCACCATTGAAAGAATTTTAATTTCTTATGTTTAATAACTTCTTGCGTCACGAAAGCTCCAATCTAAATTTATTATAGTATATATATTTTTGAATTACAAGATTGTTTTTAATCTATATGTCATTATGTCATAACATATACTTTTCTCTTGCTTTTTTATAGAGATTATTTCCTTTTGAATCAATCACAACAGTTACCGGAAAATCTTCAACATACAATTCACGTAATGCTTCCGGACCTAAATCCTCATAAGCAATAATTTTTGATTTTTTTATACAATTCGCTAGCAAAGCTGCTGCACCACCGACTGCACCAAAATATACTGCTTTATTTTTTACCATTGAGTTTATAACATCTTGATTACGATCACCTTTACCGATCATTCCTGTTAATCCAATATCTAATAATGTTGGTGTGAATTCATCCATGCGATAACTTGTTGTTGGACCTGCAGAACCTATAACTTCACCTTCACGAGCCGGTGCCGGTCCAACATAATATAAAATACTATTTTCTATTGAAAAAGGTAAGGGTTGATTATTTTTTAGTTGTTCTATCATTCGTTTATGTCCTGCATCCCTTGACGTATATACTGTTCCTGTAAGCAAAACTTGGTCCCCACACGATAATTGTTCAACTTTGTCTTTAGTTAGTGGTGTATGCATCTGAATCATGAATATTCTCCTTCATTATATAACAATTTCCGAATGCCTTGTTGCATGACAACTCATATTAATAGCTACCGGTAATCCGGCAATATGCGTTGGATAGGTAAGAATGTTAACACTTAATGCGGTTGTTCTTCCTCCAAAACCTTGAGGACCTATACCTAAATTATTGGCCGCTTTTAGAATTTCTTCTTCTAAATCAGCAATTTGAGGATGCTCTGAATGTTGATTAATGGGTCTAAGTAAGGATTTTTTTGCCAAAATTGCCGCCTTTTCAAATGATCCACCGACACCAATACCTACAATAATTGGCGGACATGGATTTGGTCCGGCTAATTCTATCGCTTCAAGCGCTACACGTTTAACCCCTTCCATACCTTCAGAAGGTTTTAACATATATATTCGACTCATGTTTTCACTGCCTATCCCTTTAGGTGAAAACCAAATTTTTAATTGATGACCGGGAACAATATTATAATGAATCACTGCCGGTGTATTATCCCCCGTATTTACACGATCAAAAGGATCTTTTACCATTGATTTTCGTAAATATCCTTCTGTATACCCGCGTCGTACTCCTTCATTAATCGCCTGTTCAATTCCACTTTGCTCATCATTTTTCATCTCTAAATCATTATTAAAATGTATATTTTCGCCTATTTCTACAAAAAAAACTGCAATTCCAGTATCTTGACAAATGGGCATTTTTTTATTTGCTGCTATATCCGCATTTTCTATGAGCTGATTCAGAATATGAATACCTGTTTCCGATTCTTCTGTTTGGATTGATTCCTGAATTTTATCGCGAATATCATTACTAAGATAATAATTTGCAGACAAAATCATTTCTTTTATTTTTTCAGTTATATAAGATAATTCAATAACGCGAATCTCTGAATGATTGATGGGGTTTTGCATTCGGTTACCTCCATAATAAAAGCTATTTTATAATTTTCTTATATTGTTCCATAATATTATTAAATTCTAATGTTGTTATATATGATGATGGATTAAACTGATAGGCATTATCCGTAATTAATCCAATTTTCTTTGCTTTGTAAATCGACTCTAATGCATAATTACTTATTTTATCTTTGTCTGTAAAACGAATAGATCGCTCAGAAGATGAAAGATTGATTGTCCCATACTCTTTTTCATAGGTACGAATAATTATTGTATAAACTTGTTCACGACTTATGTTTGCATTTGGTCGATACATATTATTCTCATAACCTAGTATAATATCATTAATATAAGCGGTATAAATATATTTGTAATTAGGTGAATTTATATTTACATCCGAAAAAATAATTTCTAATGACTCTTTTTTGGGAATTGAACTTGTTTTCATTAATTCTTCAACGAATTGACTTCGTGTAATATAAGCTTGTTGATTGATGGTAAATGAACTTGAAGCTGTTGTAAATGTTGATGTATAATTAATGGCTTTTCGATTTGTTTGAACGCCGTTAATTTCAATCATTCGATCAAAAGTCATGGTACCTGTTATCTTAATTTGGTAGGTGGTCCCATAACTATAGGATTTTAATGGTAAAATCATAATTGTATTATTAATATTTCGATCTTGATCCGAAGTAATAATTAGTGTATCGATTTCTTTTTCAGTGGAAACATTTGTCACACTCACTTTTAGATTATTAAATCGTTCAATAATTCCTGACTCTTCATAATATGTATATGTAATTGGAATTCCTACAAAAGCATTTGTTTTTACATCTGCATAAGGGTTGAGTATATACTTATTCGTAAAAATAGTCCCTACATCTGTTTGTTGATTATAAGGATAGACCACTTCATATTGATTGCTTCTTGATTTTCCACCTAAAAGATAAGTTACATACCCTTTATATATATTCATTCCTAAATCCTCATATAAAGGATCTAAAATACCATATCTTGCATAAGGGTTTTGAATCAACTGATTTAAACCACTTGTATAGTTTGAAATATTATTATTTAATAATTCAAAAACATAAGGTTTACGATAATTATTAAAGGTTGTTCGATCCCAAGGATATCGACCTCGAAAGTATGTTTTACCACTTTCTTCTATAGATGAAAAACTTTTATTAAATTCCATATACCTATTATGGGTCTCAGCAGTTTTATTCAATGATTCATTATATGACAAATAAGGTAAGTCATAAATAGCTCTTACCTTATTAATATTATTAATTGTTCGAATAATTTCATCATCCGTAAAACCAAATGTATCAATTTCACGTCCATTGACCGTATTGACCATACTTAGATGACTAAAAATAAATAGAACAAGAATAAGTACATATGTAATTGGTTGACTTTTTTTAGTATATTTAATCATAACCATTTCTTTCCTAGTATATAACATTAAATTCTCAGTTCCATTATAACAAATAATTTACATGTTTCCTATTACAAACATATTACAGAAAAATCCGCCAATATAGGCGGATTTTTTTCTTCTTATTCTTCTGTTTTTGTTTTTATTTCTTTTATTCTGGCAATACTTGCAATAAAGATATCTTTATCTAAGTCCATGAGCTTCACTCCGGAAGTTACACGTCCAAATGTACTGATATCATGAACACGAATACAGATAACAATACCCTCGGTAGTAATTAATATGAGTTCATTGTCATCATTAACTGCTTTCATTCCAACTACATTTCCGGTTCGAGCATTAATTTTATAGAATTTAACACCTTTTCCACCACGATTTTGAGCACTAAACTCTTCCATCGGTGTTCTTTTTCCTAAACCTTTTTCGGATACAACGAGTAAATCTTTTCCTTGAGATATTAATTGCATTCCGATAACTTCATCATCATCATTTAAATTAATACCCTTTACACCAATGGACGTTCTGCCAATCACACGAACATCTGATTCTAAGAATCGAATACATTGACCCAGTCTTGTTCCAAGAATAACTTCTTGTTTATTATCCGTTAATTTGACTTCAATCAAAATATCATCATCACGTAAGTTAATGGCTTGTAATCCACTCACGCGTATATTTGAATATTCCATTATGGATGATTTTTTAATCATTCCACCTTTGGTCGCCATAAGAAGATACTTATCTTCTGAATAATCTTTCAGTGGTATCACTGCTGTAATATTCTCACCGGATTCAATCTGAAGCAGATTAACAATTGCTGTTCCTCTAGCTGTACGGCTGGATTCAGGTACTTCATAAGCTTTTAATCGATATACTTTACCTCGATCTGTGAAGAAAAGAATATAGTGATGCGTTGACGTAATAAATATACGTTCAATGAAATCTTCTTCACGAATGGTCGCACCGATTTTGCCTTTTCCACCTCGATTTTGGCTTTGATAAGTATCGATTGGCATACGTTTAATATATCCAAGATGTGTCATGGTAATTGTCGTCATCTCTTCTTTAATTAAATCTTCAATATCAATTTCACCATCATCAAATGTAATCTTTGTTCGTCTTGGTGTTCCATATTTTGCTCGAATAACCAGTAATTCTTCTTTGATAACTTGTAATAACCGTTTCATATCAGCAAGAATTGCTTTTAATTCTTTGATTAATTCAAGTAATTCTTGATATTCATTTTCTAATTTTTCACGTTCCAAGCCGGTTAATGCACGTAAGCGCATATCTACAATTGCTTGGGCTTGGGCTTCTGAAAAACCAAAACGTTCCATCAAGTTAATTTTTGCATCCGCTGTACTATTTGATCCACGAATAATTTTAATAACTTCATCAATATGATCTAAGGCTTTAATGAGTCCTTCTAAAATATGTGCACGATCTTCAGCACGTTTTAAATCATACTTTGTACGACGTGTTACCACATCTTTTTGATGATCCAAATAGTATACGAGCATTTGCTTTAAGTTTAATATTTTAGGCTCATTGTTCACTAATGAAAGCATATTCATACCAAATGAATCTTGTAATTGGGTATGCTTGTATAATTTATTTAGTATAACATTGGCATTGGCATCTTTTTTTAGTTCGACAACAATACGCATTCCACGTCGGTCGGATTCATCTCGTAAATCACTAATACCTTCAATTCGTTTTTCTTTAACTAAATCTGCAATCTTTTCAATAAGCCTTGCTTTATTGACTTGGAAGGGTAATTCAGTCACAATAATACGTTGTCGTGTTGCGCTCATCGGTTCAATATCAACCGTTGCACGAACTTTTACCATTCCTTTACCTGTTCGATACGCTTCTGTAAAACCTGTGGTTCCTAATATACTACCGTAGGTTGGAAAATCAGGACCTTTAACAATGTCAATAAGCTCATCAATTTCCGTTTCACGATTTTCTAACACTTGATTATCAATGATTTTAACCACACCATCAATAACTTCTTCTAAGTTATGTGGCGGAATATTCGTTGCCATACCAACTGCAATCCCTGATGTACCATTGACTAAAAGGTTAGGATATCTTGCTGGAAGAACAACCGGCTCTTTTAATGATTCATCAAAGTTGGGTCGATAGTCAATAGTATCTTTATTGATATCTGCTAACATTTCCATTGCAATTTTACTTAATCTAGCTTCGGTGTAACGCATAGCAGCCGCACTATCACCATCGACAGATCCAAAGTTACCATGTCCTTCAACAAGCATTTCTCGTAATGAAAATTCTTGTGCCATACGAACCATAGCATCATATATTGAGGAGTCACCATGGGGGTGATATTTACCCATTGTATCTCCGACGATACGCGCCGATTTACGGAAAGGTTTATCCGGAGATAAGTTCAACTCAATCATTGAGTATAAAATTCGTCGTTGTACAGGTTTCAATCCATCACGGACATCCGGCAATGCTCTTGCAGCAATTACGCTCATGGCATAATCAATGTATGACTTTTTCATTTCATCTTGTAACTCAACGGAAATAATCTGATCTCTTTGTTGATTTTCATCCATTCCTTGCTACCTCCAAATCATTATATATCCAAATTCTTCACATATTTTGCATGAGTTTCAATGAATTCACGTCGTGGTTCGACACGATCACCCATTAATGTTGTAAAAATTTCATCTGCACCTGCAGCATCATCTATTTCCACACGTAGAAGAATTCGTTTATCAGGATCCATTGTGGTATCCCATAACTGCTCAGCATCCATCTCTCCAAGACCTTTGTATCGTTGTAATGCAATACCGTCTCGTCCGATTTCATCCAGTAATTTTTCAAGTGCTTTTTCATTATACACGTATTCTGACCGCTTATTTTTAGTCACTTTATAGAGTGGGGGCTGTGCAATAAATACATTCCCGTTTTCAACTAGTTGAGGCATATAACGATAGAAAAATGTAAGTAATAGTGTTCGTATATGTGCACCGTCTACATCGGCATCCGTCATAATAACAATCTTATGATAACGTAATTTTTCCAAGTCAAAATCTTCAGTAATTCCTGCTCCAAATGCAGTAATCATAGCTTGAATTTCTTTATTACCAAGAATACGATCTAACCGTGCTTTTTCAACATTTAATATTTTCCCTCGAAGTGGTAAAATTGCTTGCGTTCGTCGATCTCTTGCGGATTTTGCAGAACCACCCGCTGAATTACCCTCAACAATATAAATTTCAGATAGGGACGGATCTTTTTCTGAACAATCTGCCAATTTACCAGGTAAAGAAGTACTTTCAAGTGCTGTTTTTCTTCGTGTTAAATCCCGTGCTTTTCTAGCCGCTGAACGAGCTCTTGCTGCATTCACCGCTTTATTTAAAATCACTTTAGCAACCAACGGATTTTCTTCTAAGAAATAATTTAAATGTTCCGATAAAATCGAATCAACAGC
>CAZVKG010000094.1:0-11493 GCA_964627665.1 uncultured Eubacteriales bacterium
AACTTATCTGCTCCGAAGCTACCTTCCGTTAAATCTTTGCAGGAATCTTACAGCCAGTGAATTCCATTCTCTTAGCCAAATATACTAACGTACTCTTCTTCATCAATGCATCTCATATGTGATTTTGTCTATTATCATAATAGATTTTACCTATTTTGTCAATAAATTCTCAAGAACCTCTTTTTCATGTTCAAGTTTTTTAAGTTCTTTTTGTATGCGCTCTCTATTTTCATGATGTTTTTCATATAATCGATCAATCCCTTTATCCGTCGCAAAGTACTCTGCATTTTTTATAACAAAGCTTGCATTTTCAATTTGTATTTTATTCATCGTATCTTCAATATCCATGCTTAAATTTCTCATTGTTCGATTGATATGATCGTAATTTCTTTGTTGTTGTTGGGCATCAAGGTAATGTTCATAGCGAAGTTCAAGAACTTCCGAACTATTGACTTGATACTTTTCATATTCAAAATCCAACAACTGTTGATTTCGAATAAACTTTAATTTTGTTTTATTAATTAGTTTAACCGCCCGTTCTTGTAATCGTTGATTTTTTTCAATCTCATGAACACAATACCGCCGGAAGACAAAGCCCCATAAAAACAAAAAGGAGATGGTGACAATGCTAATCAAGGACGGGAGAAAGACATTCCTATTATAGACAATCAGTAGTGTTGATAGGACAATTCCTACAATCAAGGTGATAAAAACTAGAAGCAACATAAAGTACTTCAAAAAAGAAAGCGCTCGTCGTAAATTCGTAAAATGAAAGAGTAAACTTTGTTTTTCTCCCTCTAAAATATCTAAATCTTTTTTAACCATATTTTGGTTGGTTTCATGTTCTTTTAATACTTTAATTGCTTTTGCGATGTCTTTTGAAACTGAACGTATATGGGGATTTTCTCGACTTTTTGCTTGCACATTTTTTTCTTCAGCTTCCTTGACCGATACCTTAAGTTCTGATAGTTGTTTACACAAGCTTTGTATCGTATCTTTGGTGACTATATCACTCATCCTTACGCGTTCAACGATAATAAAATTATTCATTTGTGTATGATATTCTTGGGATAAGTCCTGTAGTTTAGCATCATTTTCCACAAGTAGTACTTTAATCTTATCGTTTTTATAGGGATCTTTTAAAAGTGTTTCAATATCCATTCCAAGTAATAACTCTTCTTCATATGGCTTAAACCGCGCTTTTAACTTTCCTATTTTTTGTATTATTTTTTTAAACATATGCTCACATTCCAATCTTTGTTTTAGCATGTTTACGATTGATCTAAATTTACAAATCGTATCTCATGCGCTCGCATCTCACGCCGGATATAGCGTTCATGCTGTTTCCACTCAAGTAATAAAGATTCTAAATAAAGGGTTTCTCGTTCAAAATCAGCACCTATTTCTGCAAGCTTTGCCATATGACGATAGGCCATTATACGCTCATCGTGATCAAGTTGATTGAATTCAATAGTATTGGCCGCTTTAACCGATGATATAATTTGATTTAAATGAAAATATGCAATCGATTGGTACAAGGCATAGTTACTATTTTTTTCTGTGTACTCAACAACAAAGCTATAGGACTTTATATCTAAATGCGTTTTAATGAGTTCTTTTGTATAGACTTTTGGATATCTTTTCTTGAGATGTTTAATCATGGCTTGGCCTGACACTTCTTTACCCAATCCTAGAATATATTTCATATAATGACCAAGCCATTTCAACTGATTTGCTTCATTTTCTAATTGCAAAAATGCGGTAATGCTATGGTCTATCTCATCTGCAAAACTATAATACCATACAAGAAAATCAAATGCATCCTCATCTGGATTTTCTCCAATATCGATAATATGTTGAGCTATATTAAAATCCTCTTGTGTCCAATCAAAAATGAGAATGCATTTTATATACACATATAATGCCTCTGGCGTTTGACTATGTTTGTATCCATGACGAATACAACGTCGGCCTTCCTCTTCATATCCGTACTTCAACAACAAGATCCCGATATTTATGAGTGCATCCCAATTCCCTTGCATATAACTTCTCCAATATGCATTCAATCCATGATCTAATCTTTGGCAATCATACAAATAGTCGCCTAAATGACGAAATCCTTCTAATGTATTTATCGGAATATTTTCCGGATATATGAGATTTTTTTCTTGATGTAATCCAACTTTTTTAAGTAAATATACGCCCATATTAAAACCCTTTCATATATCTCTTATCTTTCATCCGGAATACGTACAAGTTCTGCAAGTTTATATGCTATCTCATCTAGAATATCATAAAAGGGTTCATCCATTGAATAATAATGTCCTCTTTCTCCTACAATAGGTGTATATGCTAAAAGACTGTCATGATCTTTTTTTGCGACAACATAACATACAAGGCCTGCATCTTCTACCTTACTAACAACGTCTTCTAAGGAATGTCCATCATGGGTGGGAATATGTGGTGGCGCATCCGTGATGACAATAAAAACCTTATACTCATTTTTCATGGGACGTTTTTCTAAATATTCAACCCCTGTCTCTATAGCTTCTAGTGTTGATTCAGGTATATCTCCCCCATAATTTCTTGGCAATTTCTTGACATTTTTACGAAAACGGTCAATATCCTTGGTCCACTTGTATTTTTTTGGTTTTTCACGTTCCCCTAAATCACCATAGCCGATTAAGCCTAATTGATAATCAATTCCTTTATTATGTAATTGATTAGAAAATTCAATGGCTTTTTCCTTGACTCCGTCTATATAGACATCCATACTACTTGTTGTGTCTATGAGAAAGACAATATCCATCCCCGTTATATCTGCCGTCGTTGTTGAGCTTTTCCTTTCAATAACTGTTGATGTTTTTGTTCGATCAAAGGCCTGATTCACCTCTTGTCCTGTCATTTTATCGAGAACTTCAACTTCAAAAAGATTATCACTGTTTATCTTATATGTTATGGCTAGTTCACTATCATCTGTAATATGTTCTAAAAATACAGAACCAATATATTTACATCCTTGTTCATATCCGTCTTCCCATTGAAAACAATCAATCTGGACGGCGCTTGCTCCTTTCGTCACTTTAAATCCATCATCCGTTGCTGTTGCCGGAATCTCCGTACCCATCTTAAGTATAGGAATGAGTTCTTTTTGACCTGTCGCTTCATTGACAATGGCTCTCGTTCCGATGTGTTGTCGCATGATTTGACCGATTTCCACACTGCTGTTTGGCAAGTGCATCAGGTAGTTATATATTGCTGCACCCATAGCAACGCTTTTTGCAGGATCACTTGCTCGATAAGGTTCTTTGATTTGGCCGGCAATAATTCTTTTTACCATTGGCACCAATGTTGAACCACCAACTAAGATGACTTTATCAATAGATTCTTTTGTCTCACCCGCACGTTCTAATGCCGATTCAACAACCTCCATACTACGATCTATATAGTCGCGAATAAGCTCTTCAAACTGGTCTCTCGTGATTTCAAAGGATAGTTGATAGGGTACACCATCAACTATGGTAATGGGATGAATATTTACACTTATTTTATTGGCTTCAGATAACCCCCGTTTGGCCCGTTCCGCTTCAACACGAATTTTTTGCATCATCTGTTTTTGTTCAAGTTCTTGGAACTGACTGAATGAAATTGCGTATTTTTTTTCAAAATTATTGATCATCGCTTCAACTAACACCTGATCAAAATCATCGCCTCCAAGTTGCATATCGCCTACATCTGCCAATTCTTGGAATGAATTGTTTCCATATATGTCTTGTGACACGGATAAAACACATGCATCAAACGTTCCGCCACCTAAATCATAGATTAATATCTTCTGAACATAACTTTGCTTATAGCCATATTCAATAGCTGCAGCTAAGGGTTCACTTAAGAGATGAACAGTTTCAAATCCGGCAAGTGTTCCGGCTTTTTTGGTCGCATAGATTTGACGGTCATTAAAATACGCCGGATGGGTAATAACAACTTCTGAAATAGGTTCTCCCACTTGTTCTTCGGCAGCTTTTTTTATTTTTTTCAAAATTTCACTACTGATATCCTCCGGCAATAGGTCGCGCTCACCAATAACAATGGACTCTTCTTGACCCATCTTTCGTTTGATTGAAAACACGGTTTCCTCCGCATAAATGACGGCGCTATTTTTTGCCTCGGTCCCGACTAAGACTTCATCGTCGATATAACAAACGACAGATGGCAAAACATCTTCCATACCATCAACTTTGACAACGTCCATTAAATCCGTTCGGTCATCGTACAGCATTCCTACGGTATTTGTTGTTCCTAAATCAATTCCTAAAAAAGCCATTTTTACCTACCTTTCGTCTATGACTAGCGTCTTTTGATGTCGTTTCGGTATAAATTCCTGTTTAAAACCTGACGGTGAATATAGAGTACCATAACCCAAGTCTTCAACTTCACCTTGAACCGTTCCCGATTCTTCGTCTATTGATAGAGCCACTTTTAATTGTGTTTGACCACTTGGTCGCTTGGGCAAGCCCGAAACCTCAATGTCACCAATGATACTACACCCATCTAATCCTTGCTCTTTATGGATGCGTTCAAGTATACGCACCGATAAGCGCGTCATATCGTCTTCACTATCTCCTTCAATTGTAAATACTTGGGAACGTCTTGCTAATCGATACGGTGTTCCTCGGCTAATCATTGTATAAAACTTTTTCGTTTCACCAAGCTCAATCTCAAATCCAATATCATGGGGAACACAAACTTCGAAGTTCATTCGTTGCCTACCGGTAACAAGCTCTGTTTGATTATGAACGCCCATCTTCATTGCCGCATAAATCGTTGCTCCCAAAGAAATATCTAATGCAGGTCGGTCTGACAAATATATTTTATTTTGGTCTTGAAATATTTGTATCATCATGGCTTTAATCCATGGCATCTGAGATGATCCACCTTCCAAAAGAACTCGATCAATCTCTTCAGCTTTTATAGCGCCTTTATATGCCTCTTGTAATGTTTTTAGGACAAGTGTTTTTGTCTTCTCAATAAACTTAAGTCCTATAGTCTCAAGTTCATCCCGTGTCATGTTTGCCACAAAGGGCGGTGTACAGAAAGGAAATGGAATGCGGATTTTTTGTGTTCCTGAAAGGCGCTCTTTGGTTTCTCTTGCACGCATCTTAATCTCTGCGTGATTTTCTTTGGACAATTGATCAGGATTTATCCCCTTTTGCTCAATGATTTCTAAAAAATGCGTATATAAAATTTCGTCAAGAACATCGCCACCATGTTTTGCTTGGCCACCCTCACTTAATACGCTAAGCGTTTGTTCAGTGTCTGTCACCTGCTCTACACCAAACAAGGTAATATCTAAAGTCCCTCCTCCAAAGTCAAACACCATGATTTTTTCACCGGAATTAAAGGGATGATGATAATTATAAGTAAGTGCTGCTGCTTTGGGTTCTTCTATTAAACAGATGAGTTCATCTTGGAGCCCTGCTATATGACATGCATTAATCGTTGCTTTTTTTGCTGCGTCATCGAAATCATATGGTACAGAAACGACGATTCCTGCAAGATTACTTTTGGGATTCATACTTTTTATCTGGTCTAATAAGGTTCGAAGGACTTTTGCTGAAAGTTCTTCCGGTGTAAACGACTGCCGATTGAGAGAAACGACTTGATTGCTTCCCATTAAACTTTTAAAAGAGATTGCTGTGGATTCCGGGAAAATTACATAAGTATTTAATGCTTCTGATCCTATAATCCATTCTTCATCAAGCTCATCTTTTCGATATTGAACCACAGACGGGAGAGGTATCTTACCAAATCCGTTACTCATATCAACTGCTTCCGGTGCATTTTTTTGTTGGTGCCAATAGCTAATCACAGAATGGGTGGTTCCTAAATCAACACCTAAAATATATGTATTCTCATCTAAACCTTGTTCTCTAATCATTTTTTTATAATGTTCGATATTCATATTTCACCTCTTCGATCTGACCTTCAATACTGATTTCCAAAGTAATCTCTATATGTGTTGTTGCATTTTCAGGATGAATGTATAGATTAAATAAATGTTTTTCATTCAATTTTTCATCTAACTGTAGAAAAGGCACACTGCGCTGATAATTAGTAAGCACTATATCGATAATATATGGATTTTGGTATTTTTCCCCTGGTAAAATAAATGGAACCCGATGATTATTATGATCGAGAATAGCATAGCCCCAATGGGTTTTTGTCGTGGTACATAAATCTTTTTTATGTGTTTTTCTATACTCTACGAAAGCTATAGCACCTTTAATTAACATATGCTCATCGTAGTCGCCCTTATATTCAGCCAATAATTGCTTCCAAAAACATTCTTGATTATAGCCCCCACCAATCCAGATGGTGTCGTTTTGAATCTTAAGCATGTGTAAGCTTTCTGACAGCCATTGTTTAAAAAACATGTCAAAGTCCGCATATTTTATGGTAATCTTTTTAGGCGGATATTGGATTGACGTATATAGGTGAACATCTTGGCGCTGTTGAATTTGGCGATATAAGAGGAGCTTTTGATCTTCATAAGTCCGCATAAGTGACTGTATATCAATCTCTAAACTATAGATTCTTTCATGTTCTTCTTTGAGCCTGCTTAAGTAAAATTTATCAATTGCATCTAAGGCAATTGAATTTTTATTGACCTCTCGAACGGTTTCCTTAAGAATATCTTTCTCCCGAAAATCGAAGCAGGCACTCCATGAACCATTAAAATATACAAATGTAGCATCGTGCAGTTGTTTTTGATAACCATAACCGACAAATGCCTCTTTCATTGATATCCATTGAACCTCTGTATATTGAGTCTTTGTCAATTGGGCTTGGACCCCGTCACAATGATACCATGTAAACTCTGCCGCATTAATTAATGCAATAGATGTAATCTTAAGATCATGATATTGCTGGGCAATCTTTGTTATGCATTTATGTAAGAAATCATAAGTCGTTTGGACTGATTCACCTGCCCATACTGCAGGTCCGAAAGCAAGGGCTTCTTCTCCACATAATACATCTTCTTCATGGTCAAGATAAGCGATTTTAAAAGGTACTTGAACCATTCCGTATCCACCGGTCAAATCAACATACTGCAGGCTTTTCGCTTTCTCATTTTCAATAGCAAACGCACTTCTATTTTGTCCAAGCTCAATCCATAATGTAGCCTTCATATTTACTCCTATTTTGCTGCAACAATACTTGCGCGTGTTATAATGCGGCCCTTTATAGCAAAACCACTATTCTGAGTACGAATAATCTCGCCTTTAATATAGTCCCTTGATTCTTCAACTAGAATAATTTCATGCATTCTTCCATTAAACTTTTCTCCCGGTTCCGGAAAAATACGATCGACCTGATATTTTTTCAGATCTTCTATCATCAACTCAAACAAACGACGCACTTTTTTTCCAAAGGATTGCACAAGTTCTTGTTCATTTTCCATTAGAATCGCAATCGATTGGTGAATTATATCTTCAAGACTTTTAATTTCAAAAAGAATGTCCTTATTTAAATGTGTTAATTCACGTTCATAAGCCTGATCTATGGCTTGATGAATAACTTTATCAAAACGGTCTTGAACATGTTCGAATCCAGAACTTGTTCCCTGTATTGCCTCTTCAAAATATGTATTACAATTTTTTTCAAATTCTTCTCTAAAATCAAAAATTATATTGGTCACGTCCAATTGGTTAGCTTTTCTCTCGAGTTGATAATCTTCATTCTTTTCTTTTATCACATCATACTTAAGCATTAGGGTGTCAATCACACCTTGTATAATATTTCGATGATGTTCTTCTTCGACTTGATTAATATTTAAAGCTTGAACGTCCATTAAAATTGTGCTCATATGATCAATCAGACTATAATTAATTAATTCAAAAGGATGACTTACCCGCTTTAGATTATTGACTGCTTTTGTACTTACTTTAACCAATTCATCATTTACATGCATTAAGAAAAGATCAAGCGTATTTTTTTTATTAGCTTCGACAACCTCCATTAGGGCGATTAATTTTGAATTATTCATAATATTGTTCTCTATGATTGATTCAATATTTTTAACCACAAAGTTATACTCCACTTTTTCACACTTTTTGATTGCATGCTCAACATCATCAATTGTAGAACAAATATATTGATATGTATCTCTTAAGGGATAGACAAATTCACTGGTTAATTGATTGGCCTTTTCATTAAATCGGTCACTATCAATATTTAAATCAATATGAATAAAGCTTTCAAGGATTGTTTTTTGTTCATTAATTACTTTAATATAGTTAATTAATTCTGATCTGCTTTCATAAATATTGATTTCCCTTGCATGCTTTTCTACAATTATTTTTAAGTCATCTTGCATAGTATAGTATGCATTTAAAATAAAGTCTTTTAATATATCTTTATATTCATTATATATGCTGATTGGTAAGGTGAATTCTCGAATCGATTCATCTTTTAAGTGGTTTAATGCATCTTGTGCTTTAAGTAGGGCAAGGGATTCGATTAGCGTACGTTCATATTCCAATGGATTTTCACGTTCAACTGAGAAATCATCTTTTTGCATTTCTAACACATCAAATATCATTTTTATTATTTCAAGAATCTCTGGGTTCCCAATATGTTCAAGGCTTTGATCGAGATATGTTTCATACCGCTTTTTAACTTCTTGAATGACATGATATAAGTTTTCGGTTTTTTTGAGTTGATTAATATTTTCAATATACAGTTTAATCTGAAGTAATATTCTGGAAACCATTTGATCAAAAGCTACTTTGAGGACATCGATGCACCGATCTTCCATATGATTATTGTTCAGTATATATTCTAATACAATTTTTTCGATTTGTTTTTCTTCAATAAATCTATACATACTTTCCTCACTTTTCATACAGTTCATCAACAGTCAGCGATGTGGATATACCTTCTGTATCTAATGACTGAGCTTCAACAGTTAACATGTTGTCTTGATTTAGTCTAAATTGAATTCGAATCTTTTCCTCCCCTTTTGGCCTTGATGGGATGTTCCTTAGTGTCGTTCCTGAAAGTCGCCGCATACTATCTTCATAAACAAACTTACGTTGATATTCATTGGGTTCTAAGTCTTCATATACGACAATAGCCATACTGGTTAACTCGTCGTGACTTGTTTCAAATATATATGGCGATTCTACAACTAAGCCATCTTCCGGTATATCCATATCTCGTTTGATTATCTCTAAATAGCGTCGTCCGGCAATCTCAATACCTAAGGAATGGATTGTTTTTTCGTAAACTTTAGGTCCGCGAGTCGATGGTAACATGATTTGATGACAATAATGCGCCGCTCCTTGTGAAATACTTAAGGCCGGGCTTATCTTAGACCGATAAGGCTCTTGTTGAAAATATTCTTTAATCTTTTGTTCAACAATAGGAATCGCCGATGAACCACCGACTAAAAAAATATCGTCAACGTCTGTGGCTTCAATATGCCCGTTGGTTAAGCATTTTTTCACACTATCCATTGTTCTATCGACCAAACTATCCACAGATTCATTTTTCATCCGCTCAAAAATATAGTCCGGATCATCCAACTGATGGTGTCGTTTATGCAAATAAAATTCGTCTCTACTTAGCTCAAACTGAATATTCACCGGAACAGGCGTCTGAATAAATGGAGCCAATACAACTTTCGCATTATGGGTCATCGATAATTTTTCTTTGACTTGGTTAGCGACTTGCTTTATACGAATAATTGCCATCTTTTTTTCTTGAACGCTAAGACCGTCTTGTGCATCAAAGTCATACAAGTCAATACTATGATGGGTTTGTTCTAAAAAATTCTCATAAATCAAGTCAACCATTAATTGATCTAAATCATTGCCACCTAAATAGTTATCTCCATATGTACTCACAATCGAAATATTGGGTTCACTTAAATCATCCATGTGTTCGATATTTAACACACATGCATCAAATGTTCCCCCTCCAAAATCGTACACCAATACTTTTTTGCTTTCTTTTGAGGTCATGGCATATTGGATTGCAGCTGCGGCAGGTTCTAAGCGTAAATATACTTTTTCTTCATCAAAACCGGCCATCACCGCCGCTTTTTTCATTTTTCTCTTTTGTTTATCGGTTGAATTGGCCGGGACAGTAATAACACAGCCTGAAAAAGCACCGAATATATTTAATACATCTCGAATATATTCATCTGCTTGATTCTTTAAGTGCGCTAGTATTTCAGCCACTATGGCTTCCGGTAAAAAACTAAAGCTCTCATCATTACTTGTTATTTGGATAGGTTCGTCGGATTCGAGTCTTCGCTTAATTGATGTAATCGTACTCTCCGGATATATCACTGCAGATTCTTTTGCCTCTAATCCAAAAATACGATTCAGTTCTCCTGTCATCGAATCCGTTTCAAATTGTACTGCTGAAGGAAACACTGTATATCCATCGATTTTCAATGTATGTACTTCATTTTGGTCATATTGATATATGCTAACAACAGAATTTGTT
Source organism: uncultured Eubacteriales bacterium (assembly GCA_964627665.1). GTDB lineage: Bacteria > Bacillota > Clostridia > Lachnospirales > Vallitaleaceae > UBA1351. Next base: position 10,516 of record CAZVKG010000094.1, read on the forward strand.
GTTCCAAAATCAATTCCCATGTATAAGCCTTTATTAAGTTCTAAACTTAGTACGCCCACATTTATAACCTCCTTGTTTCTATATACGGAATAGACACCTCGTATCATCAAGATGCTTTGCATACTCATCTATAAGCGCGTTTACACCTTGGCTATCACCAACTTCCATGGCAAATGTAATGAAATCGATATGTGCACTTGCTGTCTGTTTATAAATAATATCCGAAACGACAATCAACTTTTCACCGTTTGACATCGTTTTTACAATATAATACTCCATAAACTCTCCATAAAACACATATATGGGAAGGACGAACATACCAAAGGCTAAATGTTCCATCACTTCCACATGATACTCTTCATCTTCTTCGTAGCGATAATAAATCCTCAATTCATCATTGAGTTCTCCATAATATTGTATACTAGTCTCTAATGTTTTTCCACTGTTTTTATAGGACCATGGAACTATTATATCACGATAATTGATTTCTTGAATATACTTATGGTTTGAAACGACCTTTAACAAGGTCAATAAAAGTCCGGTATTATGATATTTATCATGCTCATAGCAACTTTGAATAATGGTTATATCTTCTTCACTTGGTTCCATTTCGTCAATAAGAATGCGCCGACAGATAATATGACACAGCAAATGTCTTACTTGGTTTTGCTCATCAAGAGATAGTTGCTCATATATATTGAATAAAGCATTGCAAGACCCTTCTTTTAATAATTTGGTCAAAAACGAAAGAAGTATTTTTTCATGAACTTCGATATTTTTATAAACACTGTTATCTAGGAAGACATTTGTTCTAAGCGGTTTTTGTTCATACCAACCTTTCGCTTGATGACTTAATAATATGATACCTTCCGGTTTTAGGCATGTTTCAATACGTAAAAACAAAGATTCAACTTCCGGCTCAGCCATTCTATCCAAAGAATACTCAATAAGAAAAGTCAGAAAATATATGCCTTCCTT
>CAZVKG010000095.1:0-11294 GCA_964627665.1 uncultured Eubacteriales bacterium
AATTGCATCTCAGTTAATATAATTGTCTTATCCATAATATTCACTTCATGCTTTTCAGGCATCAATAAGTGACCTTGTCGCAAGAAAAAAAAAGGAGGATTTTCTGACTCAAAAATCTTACATTTTAGATTTTTATCTATTTCGATAATTGAAAATGTCGAATAGGCTATTTTGCGAACTTTGCAGACAGGTAATGTATGTGCAATCGTATCGATGACTTCCTCAATGTCTGCACCTTTTTTAAGCATAGTGATTGCGATTTTTGACGTCAACGTTGCTAATATATTCGCTTTTACACCACTTCCGAGTCCATCTGCAAGAACAATAATCGTACGTTCGTCAGATTGAAACACTTCGACTTTGTCACCACATAATTCTTCATCTTTTTTATTAAGACTATTATGTCCAACTTCTACAAATATTTGTCTGGAAGGCATCAAAATTCACCTCCATCATGCATGAACAATTGATTCAGACTTTTTAGGCTCATTTTTGTTTCAGCTGTTGTTTCTCCAAGTAAGCTGGCTATTTCTTGGGCGACGCGCATTTGCTTATCAATAACTTCTTGGGTTTTTGACAATGTTTTTTCTTTGGCTGCATTAAACTCCTTACGTCGCTTTTCATCTCCAGTAATATCTGTCAAAAAAATAATCCTTTGATTGGTCTCTTCTAAACAAACCATATTGATAATAAAATAACGATTAGACTCATTAAAATATATTTTTTTGTTCTTAATATATAAATTTTCTTTAATATCATCAATAAATACCTGATCATTTAAAAATAATTGGATTGGCATGTCTTTAACCGGGAGTTGTTCTTCATTAAACAACTGATTAAAGCTTGGATTCACCTCTTTTATTGTTAAATCATTATCAATTACTAAGACACCATTTGGACTATTTTCTATCATAACATTCTGAAGACTCTCCGCTTTTTCACGTAAATAAGGCAAGCAAGTTTCAATATCTGAATAGCCAAAATAAACGGCTTTTGCTTTATCATAGCAAGCTTTATAACCACATGCCCCACAATTCAACTCATCTTTAGTCGAATATTTTCCCATTTTTCGCATTATTTCTCGTACAATAAGTGTATTGGGTTCTTGTTGATTCTTTTGAAGATCGGTAAATGTTCTAAAAATTTCCAGATCTTCTTCATCCATTTTACTGGAGCCTTTTATAGTATTTGCCGTAACCCAAGCATCCGTTTTCTGTTTTGCATATTCCCGCATATAAATCTCTTTTTGAAAACGCCCCAAGTAATTTTTCGGCATATCCGGCCCATTAATACAACTCCCATCACAGATATTCATCTCTATACAACAATGCTCTATATTTCCTAATCGTAATTCATCAAGTACTTCTTTGCAATTATCAATCCCATCCACATGAATAAAACGCAGCGCTTGATCTTCACGTCGTTCATATTTTGGATTTCTTAAACTTCCTCCAAGCGGAAATGCTCGTCCTCGCTGACTTCCAACCGCATCGAATGTATCTATTTCACAAGTACTCAAGGAAATCTTCTCTGATTTAAAAAGAAGTTCTAATTCTTCAAATGTTACAACGGCATCAATGGAGCCCGGCAATTCTTCTGCCTCAGCCATTTTTGCCAAACACGGACCAATAAACACCGTCTTTACTTCTTTCCCATATCTTTGTTTGATACTTCGTCCATGGGCAATCATCGGTGATACAACCGGTATAACATATGGAATTAACATGGGATAGTACTCTTCAATTAAATAATTCGCTGATGGACAACAACTTGTTATATAATTTTTCTGTGTATTCTTTTCAATACACTCATCATAATATCCAGCAATAATTTCTGCACCAAAAGCCGTTTCTTCAACGTGGTTAAACCCTAGTTTTTTTAAAGCAGACACCATCTTTCCCGGTTCAACTAAACCAAAGGCACCAACAAATGATGGCGCAATAGAGACAATAACCCTTGCATCGGATTCAATCATCGATTTAACCCGGCTTAATTGGCTAGTTATTTTTAAGGCTTCTTGAGGACATGAAGCTTGACAAAGCCCACATTTAATACACAAAGCATCCATGATTTTACGTTCAGCTTTATTGAAACTTATTGCTTTTGTCGGACAAATGCGTAAGCACTTATAACAATTATCGCATTTGTCCTTGTCAAATTCAATGAACTTCATCATATCAGACCACCTGCGATATACTTATTAAAAAAGTCTTTCGTCTCATTTGACTGAATGGAGTAAATGCGCTCACCATTAACACGAATACTGACGCCAGTTCCACATGCCCCAAGGCAAAACGAGGATTTAAGTTCAATTGTATCTTCAAGCTGGTGTTCAGCAATTAGTCGTTTCATATCTTGTATGACATCATAAGACCCTTTTAAATGACATGCACTTCCTATACATATTTCTATCATGATAACCTCCTAGTATACTGTGATATCCTATTTTTGTTTTTTTACATTGTTAATTATATCACAATATATCAACAAGTAAAGTCTTTTCGAGAAGGTTTGTTACTTTTTTATCAATTTTTCATTCCACGTCCTAGAATCCCACACCCTATTGTAACTATACTTGTAAAAATAAGCACCGGAATTGTTCCAAATTGAAATACAAGGGGTAGAGAGGCTGCTGTAAATAATCCTCCGCCTACAAACAGTTCAAAAAGCAACTGTTTATATCCAAAGCTTTCTAATGCTGGGGTCTTTTGATCGGGATCTGTTACGCGCATAAGTAACAACCCTGTCGCCGTCACCCCCATTGATTGGCCAAAGTCACCAATGCCTCGTTCAAACCAAAAGTCCGGTAATATGCGTGGCGCAATAAAGATAAATGCAAATACGGTCCAAATAATTCCCGTTACTGATAGCAATAAAAACGGGATCAAATTATTTCCAATTGCTGATAGCGATAATGTTGCAAGAGCACTAACAATTAGTACATCCAAAGCAAATCCTTGAATACGGTTAATTAGCAGTCGATCCACTGTTTTATACTTATCTGTTTTTTCAAGTATTTTTTCAACAATAATTCCACCAAGCATAGCTAATGGAAATAATGGAACGTACCGCAAGAGATAGATACCTGTGGCATTACCCCAAGTCACTTGTTCAATCCAAACTAAAGCTTGAAGTATAAGATAGCCTACAATAATCGCTAAACCAATATATCCAAAATGAAGAGACAAGGGTTCAATGGATTCTGAACGTGTGCTTAAATATCCTGCCGGTTCACGTATATCTAGCTCAATAATACCTTTCTTATCTAAGCGGCTACGTTCTTCCATCTTAATCGGATAAACAAGTTTTTCTTTACGCATAGCCCAATTAATTAAGGCTATACCAATTAAGACCCCGGCTAATACTCCAACGGTTGCTAGTCCAATAGCCAAATCACTTCCTTCCGGAAAACCTACTTCAACAAAGGTTTCACTTAAACCTGCCGCTGTCCCGTGACCACCTACAAATCCGATTTCGATGAGTGTTCCGGCTAGTGGATTGACATCGAAAAAAGGGGTTAACACAAAAAATGTTAAGGCTAAACCTACGGTATATTGTCCAAAAGAAATAATATAACCCAAAAGGACTTGGGGACCTGACGATTTCCAGACTTCCCCAATAGAAGGCATGACCTTACCAATAAATAATGCTGCAAAGACTACATTGATCATTAACCCCGGAAGCGCGGTCCACGTATCCATCACAAAAGATGGAAAGATGTCAACCTCTAATAATCGACCCAATACCTCCGGTCCAATAATTAATGCTAATAATCCGGCAACAAGTGAACTTGGCAAAAAAAGATTCTGTAGTACGGGTGTTTTTATACGAATCCATTTTCCGGCGACTAAAAACCCACCTAATAATAATAAGCTAAAACCTATCGTATTTGCGTTCATCCTATATCCCTCCATCTAAAATAATGTCTTTATTATAACATAGGTTTATTTTTTATCCAAAACACCTTGACATTATATTATTATATTGATACTATATACATATTCTTATATGTGCATATGAATTAAAAAGGAGCGACTTATGGACTTAACTGCTATTTTTAAACTATTATCTGATGAGACCCGATTACGTGTTATTAGCTTAATCTATCAAGAAGAATTATGTGTTTGCGAGCTTTGTGGGATTCTAGAAAAACCTCAGCCCAAAATATCGAAAGTTCTTTCAAAATTAAGAGACATGGATTTAGTTACCGATGAGCGAAAAGAAAAATTTGTTTTTTATACACTGAAGAAAACGAATCCGCTATTAAATCACACGATTGAGTTTATCTTAAATCAGCAAGGAGACTACCCTCTTCTTGAAAATGACCACCAACGTTTACAAAACAAAGAAAAGTATATTGATCAATGTTCACTCGAAGCACTACGGGAAATATCATAAGTGGGTGATACAGAAAGGAACTTAACATGAATATTTTTAAATGGTTAAACAACCAATTGCTTAAAATGGATTGGCTATACGAAGGGATCCAAAAGCTTGTGGAAAATGTATTTGGACTTGATATGAATTCGCAACTTGGTGGTAGCATACACTTTTTCATCTATGATGTCATAAAGATTTTTATTTTGCTATCCTTCTTAATTTTTTCAATATCTTATGTTCAAAGCTTTTTTCCTCCGGAGCGAACACGAAAAATTTTAGGACGGTTTAAAGGCTTAACTGCAAATATTCTTGCGGCACTCCTTGGAACAATTACACCTTTTTGCTCCTGTTCTTCGATTCCACTCTTTATCGGCTTTACTAGCGCAGGACTTCCCATTGGTGTCACTTTTTCTTTTTTGATTTCCTCACCATTAGTTGACCTTGCCTCTGTATTGCTTCTAGCAAGTATTTTTAATTGGCGCACAGCCTTCGCCTATGTTATTGTAGGACTTGTTCTTGCAGTTATCGGCGGTAGTCTAATCAGCAAGCTCAAGTTAGAAAAATACGTTGAATCCTTTGTTTTTAAAAACAAGTCAATGGAAGCACAGCAAGTGACTCTCACCAAAAAAGAACGGCTTATGTTTGCCAAAGACCAAGTTCTTGACATTATCAAAAAAGTTTGGTTATATATCCTTATCGGTGTTGGTATTGGTGCCCTCATTCATAACTGGATTCCGGAAGATGTTATTACCGCACTTCTAGGTCAAGATAAGTGGTATTCGGTCCCTTTAGCTACCATTGTTGGTGTACCTATGTATGCTGATATTTTCGGGACCTTACCTATTGCTGAAGCCCTTGTCGCAAAAGGCGTTGGTATTGGTACCGCTCTTGCTTTTATGATGGCTGTCACTGCATTATCTTTACCTTCAATGATTATGCTTAAAAAGGTTGTCAAACCAAAGCTACTCATCATCTTTGTAACGATTGTAACGATTGGTATACTTATTATCGGTTTTTCCTTTAATGCATTTGGGTCACTACTGATATAAGAACAAAGCACACTTACAAAAGGAGATTATTATGATTATTAAAATTTTAGGTTCCGGTTGTCCCAACTGTAAAAAACTAGAAGCAAACACAAAAAAAGCTCTTAAAGAGCTTAATTTGGAAGCAACTGTTGAAAAAGTTGAAGATTTCGAAAAAATAATGGAGTACGGTGTTATGAGTACACCGGCACTGGTTGTTGACGAAGAAGTCAAATTTTTTGGACGGGTTGCTTCACCCAAAGACATTGCAAAATATCTTCAATAATTTTTTTAAATGGTTCGCGTCTTATTGCGAATCATTTTTATGTCTTTAAATATTTTGATAATAGCGTAGAAAATAATTAAGATTTCTAATCGACCAAAGAGCATCCCAACTATTTGAGCCCATAAAACAAATACAGGTGTACTTGCCGATGTTATACCAACAGAAAGTCCTACTGTACCAATACTTGATGCATACTCAAACAGCGATTCTCTCAGTGGATAACCATGAATCAACATAATGCTGACACCAATAAAATAGATAATAAAATAGATAAAGATAAAATTACTTACATTGATAATTTCTTGGCTCTTAAGAAAGACTTTTCCTTCCGGCTTATTCACTGAGATCTCTTCATAACGTTTTGACGGTAAGATAAATCCTTTTAGATTTCTCATTAGACTTTTATAAAGTACATAAATCCTATATTGTTTAATACCACCTGCCGTCGAGCCTGTTCCACCACCAATAAGCATTAAAATAATCATGGCCAGAATTCCAAAATCATTCCAGTTTGTATAGCTCACCGTGGAAAATCCCGTCGTTGATAAAGCTGACGTTAATTCAAAAACTGCGACTCGCAAGCTTTTTCCTAAATGCTGATAAAGTTCATTCATTGAAAAGAACGTAACCAATGGAATCATTATGCTCAAAACAAAAAACATGAGCTTTATTTCTCCTAATTGAACAAACTTTTTGAACTCACCTTTGATAATCAAATAATGGGCTGCAAAATTCACCGTTCCCAATAACATTAATATTAGGGTAATGAACTCAATGGCCAAGTTATTATACTCACCGATACTATTTGGAACCGTTGAAAAACCTCCGGTTGATAAGGCTGCTATTGCATGGTTAAGCGCATCGAACGCCGGCATCCCTGCAATGATATATAGAATCGTGCCTGACATAATATACCCAATATAAATCGTCATTATTAATTTGGCTGATTTTGTGATATTCGGCAACAGCAAATCCGTTCTTCCCTCTGCGCTATATAAACCTAAACCAGATGGGCCGATAATTGAAGCCAGTACAATCACTGCTATACCTGCTCCGCCAAAAAACTGCATAGTACTTCGCCAAATCAAAAAAGTATGTGAGGTTTTGGTCACATCAACAACAGATAATCCCGTTGTTGTCCATCCACTCACTGATTCAAAAACGGCCTGTGTGAAATTTAATTGACCGGATAATACAAAGGGCATAGCAGATACAAGGCATATAATCATCCATGAAAAAACAACAATGATTCCACCTTCTTTTATCGACACTTTTGCTTGTTGTTCATGTCTTCTTGTTATACTCCATATCAAAAGTCCAATGATGCCAACGACAACTGCAGGAAAAATGAAAAATTCAGCTTCAGCCGATTCTTCTCGATAAAACAAGAGTGTAACAAGCGGGAGCAATAAAATAGCTCCATTTAGCATTAATACAATACCCAAATAATGTGCCAGCAAAAGATATTTTGCTTTCATCTGTTTGATAAAATTCATTTAATCCACCCTTCCTCGAATGCACTTAAGAACTTCTGCTTGCACTTTCGGCTTACTCATAATGACTAAACGATCTTTATCCATGATTTTTGTATTTCCTTTTGCAATAATTACATCTTGATCTCTTACAATACAGCTCACTATGGCATCAATCGGAAAATCAATTTCATGAATTTCTTTTCCTGTAACCGGATGTCCGGCAGCCACGTCAACTTCCATAAGCGCAATCTTATCTTCTGCGATTGGCATCAAATTTTGAATATCATCTACTATCGCTCGATGCTCAATTAGCGAAGAAATAATATAGGTTGTACTAATAACCGTATCTACACCTAGCTGCTTAAATATTTCAATATTATCCGGATCATTCACAACAGCAAATGTTTTTTTGATTCCATATATTTTTTCTGCAATTTGACAAATGACCAAATTATCCGGGTCATTTTCTGTTAAGGCAATAACCATATCTGCATCTGCAATACCTGCATCTTCCAACATATATGGTTTTGATCCGTCACCTTTTACAACTGTGACCTTAAATGCTCTGGATATTTTCTTGCAAAATTCTTCGTTTTCATTAACAATGGTTAAATCATATCCGCGAGATATGAATGCTTTTGCTAAAAAATAAACTTCCTTGCTACCGCCTACAATAAAAATTTTCATGATGTCCACCTAATTTCTCAAAATTATTCGTTGAAATTCTATAGCTGATAACTCTGTGGGTGATATCGTTTCTATGTTTAACTCAGAGTACACCTTTTCCTTTGAAGGGTCTGTCAGTCGGGCTATGACTTGATTGACTCCAAAAATGCTCTTAGCAATTTGTGCTACCATAATATTGACATTGTCGTTATTTGTTGTTGTTACAACAACATCTGCAGATGCGATTTTTGCTTGTTTTAGCACTTCGATTTCCAAGGCATTCGCTTCAATCGTAAAACCACTAAATGAAGCATTCAATCGTTCAAAGGCCTCTTCGTTTTTATCAATGACAACTATGCTATTATTTTTACCCTCACCTAACATATTTGCCAAATGCCCACCTAAGCGTCCACATCCGACAATAACAACATATTTCTCTGTTTTATTTAACATTATCCTTTGCTCTCCTTTATTTCTCTTCGTTTTCCGAAGTTTCTCCCAGATCAATGCCTTTTTTTGTATAATGATAATTGGTTGTTCTTGAAAGATTACTATTTGCCGCCTTATGGGAAGGGTCTAAAGCCAAGGCCGCTCTATAGTGAATCTGCGCTTTTCGGACATCCAAATTCATTTCAGACAAAACTCCAAGAAGATTATGGGGATCAGCAGCTGTAACATCAATACTTACCGCCTTCTTCAAAAAGGAAATTGCTTTATCATATTCTTTATCTAATATACACTTCTTCGCATATTCTAATAAATCTGAATAGGATTCTAGATTAACTTCATCAAGTTCCTTACGAAGGGTTACTTTTTTGACAACTGTTCTTATCTCCTCCGGTGTAAAGGGTTTACTTAAGAAATCTACAGCACCAAGCTTCATTGCTTCCACTGCATTTTCAACAGTTCCATAGGCAGTCATCATGACGACACTTACCGAGCTATTATTATCTCTTATTTTTTTTAAAACTTCCATTCCGGATAAACCAGGCATTTTTATATCGAGTAGGACTAAATCGTAATGGGATTTTTGTATTTTCTCGAATCCTTCTTCACCATTCACAGCGATATCAACAAGGTACTCTGCTTCGTCTAAACAATTTTTTACTGTCATACGAATATTTTTTTCATCATCAACAATAAGTATTTTCTTTTTATTCATTACACAACCTCCTTCAAGTACTTTTGAATTTTTTCTAATAGTTTCTGTGGTTCAAAGGGTTTCATAATATAATCTAGCGCGCCTACATCAAAAGCTTTATCAATATCTACTTGTTGACTTTTAGCACTCATGATAACAATAGGTATTTTTTCTGTTTCCAATGATTCTTTGATTGTTTTACACACCATATATCCATCTATATCCGGTAAAACTAAATCTAACAAAATCAAATCCGGCAGATATTCTTTTGCAGACTTAATTCCATCTAATCCATTGCTAATCGCTTGCACACTATACTCATGGCCTTCTAAATACATTACAATTGATTTCAAAATATTTTTTTCATCATCAATAACAAGTATTTTTTGCATTTAATCTCCTCTCATTCAACAATTGGCACTGTAAAGAAAAATGTTGTTCCTTTGCCAGTCTCACTGTCTACCCAAATATCACCACCATGCGCCTTAATAATCTCTTTGCATATAGATAATCCTAATCCGGCGCCTCCGGCTAAATCTTTTCCTTGACTAAATTTTTCAAAAATATGTTTTTGCATTGCTTCACTCATACCTGAACCATTATCTTTGACAGAAATGATCTGTTTTCCATAGATTTCTTTTATTGATAATTCAATTTTTCCTCCCGGTTTAGGTAGATATCGAATAGCATTTCCAATTAAATTGGATATAACCCATGTCATTTTACTGATATCAATCCTTACTTCACTTAATTGCTCCGGGACATGTTTGATGATTTCTGCTTCAATTTCTTCACACTGAATTTTGAATATTTTTATGGTATAGTTAAAAACAGCTTCAATTTGATGATTTTGAAAATCCATCTGCATTTTACCGGATTCTAATTTCGACAGGTCCAATAACTCTCCTACTAATGTATTTAGCCTTTCAGAATCTTCCTTTATGGCTTCAATCAACTCTTGCTGTTTCTCTGTTAACTTACCCGGAATCTCCTCAAGTAACAACCCGACACCCATTGTAATCGAGGTTAGTGGCGTCCTAAATTCGTGGGAAACAGTTGATATAAAATCGGACTTCATTTGATCGACTTCTTTAAATTTTGTAACATCCTGGATTAATGCAACTGCTCCATAATGAAGTTCATTACTGATTTTTATTGGTCGCACATGAACACGATAATATTTATCCACAGACTCAACTTTGACAACAATATCTTCATAACTTTTATATCGTTTTTCATACGGATGTTCATTCACTTCTTTAAATAGACCAAATAATTTTTCATTATTTACAACTTCCAAAAGATGTTGATTCAAACAATAATTTTCTCGGATGTCAAAGATTTTCTCAGCTTTATAATTAATGAGTTGAATTCTATTTTCTTTATCTGTTACAATTATACCATCACTTATACTTTCAACAATAGCTTCTGATTTGTTTTTTTCCTCTTTGAGCTTGTTAATATTGTTTTCATCATAATACAACAATTTCGTTGCCATTTGATTGAATTCTTTTGCAAGTTGTGCAATCTCATGGTCACCTTCAATGCTAAGTTTTTGGTTATAGTTTCCTTCTGCAATTTTTTTAATTTTTCCAATTAAATTATGTATTGGTGCGACTATTTTATTTGATAATATAGTAATAATAATCAGCCCAAATAATATGGACAGCACCGAAACAACAACGGTTGAAATCATAGCTCTTCTTGCAATACTATGGGCATTATCTTTTCTCGCTAACATACTATTTTGATTGATTGCTAATAATTCTCGAGACCCTTCTTTTGTTTCTTCAAACAAAGGAAAAATTTCTTGATAGTAATAGTCATTCATAATTTTAGGGTCATCTTCCTTATTTAATGAGATAAGATAGGTGAAACGATCAATATATTCTGTGTAATTCTGGTTAATACTTGCTAATACTTCTTGCTCTCCTGTCTCTGTAATGTTATCTTCAGCACGGGTTAGCCAACGTAAGAAGATTTTTTGATTTTCAATAAAATTAGAAACAGTCGTATCACTTTCCGAAAACATATGCGCTAATTCCGCACTATCTTGTCGTTCAATAGCAACAATCATGTTCTGCGCCGCTTCAATACTACGATAGTTTGATTCCATAATATTATCAATTGACACACTTAAACTATTAAAATTAATTAAAGCCCATATATTGCTTCCTGTGAAAATGAGTAAAATCATAATAAAAAATGAGATTAGTCTTCCTTTAATACTCTTTGGCATCGAATCCCTCCATCCATATTTGAAAACAAAAAAGGGGCTGTTGCACTAACATAAGTTAGTGCACAGTCTTTTTTGTTGCAAT
>CAZVKG010000096.1:0-11062 GCA_964627665.1 uncultured Eubacteriales bacterium
TAATTCATCAATTTTTCTACATATTTATGAATAGTTTTGACACAGTCTCTTGCCACCACCATCACCTGTTGGCTCTGATTCCGGTGTAACTGTTGGTTCCGGTTCTGGTGTAACTGTTGGTTCCGGTTCTGGTGTAACTGCTGGTTCCGGTTCTGGTGTAACTGTTGGTTCTGGTTCTGAATCTGCTTCTACTTCTGATTCATCTTCTGGTTCTGGTTCTGGATCTGAATCTGAATTTGAATCTGATTTTGGTTCTGAATCCGAATCTGCTTCTACTTCCAATACAGTTACCATAAACTCATCTTCAGCAACAACTTCAACGTCATTTGCCATTGCAATAACAATTGCTGAATTTGTTGTTGTTTCAACAATCATCATTGACCCCAAGAATGTCCATACTTCTGTGGGTTGAAGAATTGCATCCATATTATCGTCACCTGACTCATAAGTCACTTCACTTATTTTATCATCGGTTACAATAACGTTAATCAAGTTGCTCGAGCCAAGATTTGATACTTCATAGAAATAGTTTACTATATCTGGCCCTTCATTTAATTCCGATTTGTCTGCAGTCTTTGTAATGGATATCAACGGCAGGGTCACTGTGTTTATCGTATTTGAATCAAGTGTCACAGAACCATTGCTAGCAAGAAGAGCTCCATTAATCGTTGCTCCGGTTGTTAAGGTTATGGACTCCATCGCTAGAATAGTACCTTCAAAATGTGATGTGATACCAAGGGTCGCTGAACTTCCAACATTCCAGAAAACTTGTGATTTGTCTGCACCGTTGATGAGTTCAACTTGACTTGATGATGCTGTTATTAGCGTAGTGGAAGTAACGAATACAAAAACAGCATCCGATTCTCCTTCTGCATCCAGTGTAAGGGTACCTGTCAAATCAAACGTTCCGGATGCTGAAACATAGTATCCAGGAGTTAATGTTTGACCTCCCAGTTCTGTTGCAATGGTTTGGGTAGGCGTCCTTCCTGCCGCATCGTTGATTGCTGTAATTAAGTCAAGTTTCGCCTGAATGGCAATTGCATCATCAATATAAATCATGCCATTAATGACTGCGGGACCTTGTGTAAATGCTGAACCTGGTGAAATCCCAACATTCCCATTGATTACTGTTGTTCCCGTATTTGTTACTGTCTGACCGGCCAAAATGGCAAAGTCCTCAGCAGTTCCCAAATCAACTGGCCCATCTGCTCCTACAATTATTGATAGGGGCATCATAACCACCAGTAATGTAAAAACTAATAACATTTGACTCATTTTTTTTATTAACTTCATGTAATTCACGACTCCTTCTATGAGTTGTTTGCATCCTTATGATTACCGACTAATTCGATCAGTTTTATAACACCCCATGCAAGCACTGCATATGAAGCTATGGCAATCAATAATTCTGGTTCTAATATAGCTTCAGTTTCAATACCGTTTGTTACTGCATTTCTGAATATGCCTTTGAATGGTGCCAAGAAAATGTTAGTTATTGAATAGATGACGTTAACAAATGCACTTTCTGGATTGGCGCCTAGTATTTTAAAAACAAGTCTAAATGCAAAAAGTGTTTCTAAAACTCCGAGTATATAATAAGTAATTTTTCTTGCTTTCATATTACGCTGTGTTGTGTCTGGTCGTGTTACTTCTGTTTTTGTTACTTCTGTTTTTGTTCCCTCTTGTTGAGTTTCCATGATTTTTGAGCCTCCTCTTTATTGCAATTAAAGTCAGTAGATTAAATAAGCACTGACTGTTGACTTAGTATACATCTAAATAATTTAGCTGTATACATATATATATTTCATATTGAACAGATAAAATTTCAGTCAATGAACAATCACCTGATATAAATCTTTAGAACATCTCATAGCTCATTTCTGGAATAAATAATAGTATTAAAATTGTCAAATAAAGATATATTACATTTCCATGACAGACCGATTTAGGCCATATATTATTGAATCGCAAATAAAAAAAACTACCATACAAATCGTATGGCAGTTCATAAGCAACTGTTTATTCAAACATATAATCAAATACTTTTTCTATATTCTCTTCTTGACTTGTGCTGACAAACACTCCTAAGTAATATGTCTCTCCTTCCGGCAAGAGACCATCAAAAAATTCAAGCTCTGTTACATCGGCCAGGTAGATGCTATCGCTTGCGATTCCTTCGCCTGCTAGCCCTAAGTCTTCGGCACTAAAGTAGGCTTCTTCCGGCAGATTGATTAATCCTTGCTCGATATATGAATCAATGGGTTTCATCAGACCTTGCTCAAGATACATCTGAAAGTTTTCACCAACAAATACAAATATATCAAATTCACCTAAGGTACTTTTTCCCATGATTTTTGTTACATTTGCCATTTGCATGTTATAATCAATACCCTCTTCGATATTAAAGGACTCAATAGCAGCAACTTCTCTTTTTAAATCATCACTGACGATTTCACTAAGCTGATCTCTTCGCTCAATTCTTGTTTCATCATTCATTGAATACGTGAAAATACTCATATCTAAGACAATATCTGCCGGAGGATTGAATATATAATGATTTAAGAGCCAAAATACAATCAACAAGCCAATAATACTGCCAATAATATGAATCTTATAGTATTCCCATATATGGTCAATTTTATCTTTTCGGTTCAAGTCTTTATAATCTATTAAACGTTTTTCCATGATTACACCTCAATCTCATCTAATGGGTCATTTAGGTCTCTTGTTCCTTCAAGGACAAATCGACCATTCTGAATAATCGGAATCTGTTTGTTATCATCTGTAATAACAATAATCGTATCTAATTCATGATATGGAATAGTAATATCGGTATGGCGGTAGTAATAAGCCTTATCGATATCAGTTTTTCGTTGACAGGAAATCGAATTATCACGGGCAACAATTTCACGTCCATCCGGATTCTTAACAGGAACATCTTCACTCCACTTGTAACAGGTATCACCAACAGCAAAATGGGGACCGGTTTTTTCCCCAATCAAAATCGGAAGTATTTTTTCTATGTTGAATTTCCGCGCCATTGCATAAGCTTTTGTATTTGTCCCGATGGCAAATTCTCCAATAGGCAAAAATGTATGGGGTTCTGTTATATTTGCTCGAATATATTCACGATTTTTTGCTTGGTCAGCGTAATTGTTACATCGATAGTCTGTCATCATTCCATCCATAAACTCAATCTCAAGGTCTTTATATTTTAAGCCGTTTAAATAAACTTCTTTGACATGTAACGTACCCACAGTTCCTTCAAGTTTAGGTGTTGTGAAAACTTCTCCAACAGGGACATTAACATCCGATGTACAGTTGTTAAAATTCGTTTCACGACTTGGATCACTCAATTCCTTGAGCTGAACAAGCAAATGTGTACGGTTTCCATTACGACCGGTCACAAGAACTGATTTTCCCAAATCCAAGGTTTCAATCATCGTTTGTTGAATCCTTCTATACATCTCCTCATCCAATGTGTTTACAATAATTGTTTCATCAAAGATTTCTTCAAACTGTTTACCAATACTTGGTAACGGATATGCATTAATTGTAAAACTCCACTGGCTATTTGGTAAGTAACGGCTAAATAAGGCCTGGTATTCACCGGTATATTTTTGCTTAAAGCTTTGTTGATCATCGGTAAAACGTATAGGCGAATCTTTTATCTCAGGTTCAAAACTTGTCTCACCAAAAACTTCCATAACTGCCGGTCCGGCATATGCTTTGATGGTCGCTTCAAATTCATCAAACACATCTTTCCAATTTGCCATGAGGTATTCATAATATGCTTCATCTGCAAAAAGCGCTTCATCAAAACGATGATCAAAGAAATTCTGAGGATTGGGCAAGGTATGAATCAAACGCGGACGCAAAGAACCTTCAAGATCATAACGCACAATAGGTTTAAGTCCATAGGCCCTAAAATTATTGACGACTTTATTCATAACCGGTTCAAATCCAAGCTGATAGGCTATCTGAATGGATTTTTTGGGTTTGATGTCCACTTCATTACGCTTATACCCTCGCATGTATGCTTGTGTAAAGGTGTCCGCCATTTTTTGAAGCTTTGTTTCATCTGTTTTCTGAAAGTATTTAAACAATTTTTGCTCATTGTCACTGACATATACACCATACTTATACAAATATTTTTCATCATCATATTCCGGCTTTTCAATTATCTGATTATATGTATCAAAATCCGGATCAAAGGAACGATAGATGCGTAGTCGAAGCTTATCCTTTATATCCATCATAGCATGACTTTTGATTTTTTCAACAAGTTTGCTGACTTTCGTATTTGGATCTTCAACCAAGCTTGTGATGATGTCTATGAGCATTTCGGATAACCACATAATAGAAACCCTACGATGTTCATAGGCATAGGGTATTGATAATCGTGCCTTTTGATATATGTAGCACATCACCTTACCAAGCTCTTCGCCAAAGCGTTCTTTACACACGTCTGGATTTGCATAGCTTGAATTATAGTTTTCAGGCAAAAGCTCTTTATTTTGTTGAAGATTCAAGGCTATTAAGTCTTCAATTGACCTTGATTCATAAAAGCTTTTTGACCACTCTTTTTCAAATCGTAAACTTGTTAATAAAATATCTGTACTTTTTCTAATAAAGGAAGATAGATCGCTACCATCATTTTTTATTTGTTTTTGTAGGTCAATAAGATTTTGCTCTGCCTGTATAATGCGAGCTTCGTACTTATGATTTAATTGATTAATCATGAGAATCCCTTCTTTACTTCAATTTATTAAACTTGTCTAATATAATACCATATAGATTTATCACTATCTATTATTATTTTATTAAAACCCAATTCCTTTTATAGAATAGATCAACGTATGGTTCCTATCGAACAGGCGAATCTCTCCAGTTTGTATGTCTGGATTCACCTTATATTCAAGATTTTTATCCATTTTATCTTTTAAATAATCTACGATCTTTTTTTTATTCGTTTTTTTATGACCAATCAATCGTTGAATGCTTGCTTCGTTTCCGCAAAGAATTATTTGGGAATCAAGTCTTTGGATTGCTTCTTTGCGCATCTCAAAAAGCGTCTTCACTTCGTTAAAAACACATTGGTCGATAACTAACTCTCCAAATGCCGGATGGTAGGGTCCGGCAACAAAAGCATTTGTATTTAATTCTTCATTTGCTTGAAGTCCAATGCGAATCACCTTGATGTTTGCTTCGATAATTTTAGGCAATATATTGGCGACTTGAAGGACTGCTTCTTCCAAAGGAATCGGCTCATAGTCGCCTCGTTTATATAATGCTTCAAGTTCTGTATTTTGAATAACCAGTGTCGGATAGATTCTTAATGTTTTCGGTTGAATTTGAATAACTTTTTCGATGGTTGCTTCGAATGTTTCCGCTGTATCTCCGGGGAGCCCTAACATGACCTGTAATCCTAATTCAATCTTATATTTACGAATCAGGTCGACGGCATTGTAAACATCTTGGACACGATGATTTCTTTTGGACAAGTCAAGTACCTCTTGATCTAAGGATTGAACGCCTAATTCAATGGCACTGATAGGATATGGAGATAAAAATTCAAGTATATCTCTTGATATATAATCCGGTCGCGTTGACATTCGAATGCCTTTTAAGTGATGTTTGTTCACATATTCCGTCGCAATGTCTAGATAGAACCTTTGAATTTTTCGCTCAATCCCGGTAAAACTTCCTCCAAAAAAAGCAATTTCAATATCTTTTTTTTGTATTCCGGTGTCTAAATATTCTTCAACCTTATTTCTTAACACCTCTTCTTCACGTTGTTCTTCTTGTTCACCACTAATGTGCCGTTGGTTGCAAAAGACACAATCATTTGGACAGCCCAGATGCGGTATAAAAATCGGAATGTTCATGGTCCTATTTTTAGATTTTTCCATCATATCCCTCCTTTCCAAAAAAGAATCGAGCCAATGTCGATTAACGGAATTTGGGGATTATCGATTATTGTATAGCCTCTATGTTCTATAAATTCTTGAATACTTTTATAATCCGGGTGTTTTTTTATATTGCCATTAAAAAACACCTGCTTACCTTCAACTCCTGAGGCACCACCAATAAACCCATAGGATTTATCCTGCAGATGAATATGTCCTTCTTGTATTTTTAAAATCTGCATGCCTTGTCGATTGAGCGCTTTATAGATACCCGCATCCGATGTTATTCCGCTCGTATGGTCCAGTAAGAGCAAACAGCAGCCGGTATAGCCCTGCTTTGTATGTATGAATCTTATATCATTCCCATGGATATAGTCGCGAATAAGAGGATGGGTGTATTTTTTATGATGAATAAAGAGATGGTCTTTATATTTTCCATTTAAGAATACAGTATTTGGATAGATTGGACTTAGTTCTACATCTATCGCTGTAATTTGTTGTAAATCATTTTTACTAAAAACGTTTCGTGCATCTAAGTCATTATATGTTTCCTGATCTATAAATAGTTGATTGTCTATAGGTAAAACACGAATATCCGGATGACTTTCGATTGATGGGTAAAGTCGCTTATCCGCAGTCAACTCTATGACCCTATACTTCAGTTGAAGTGTTTCTAATAATCCTTTTGATATGTCCTTTGATACGAATGCGTACATGGTCTTCCCCTTCTACATGGTGAAAGCCACCTCATTTGAGGTGGCTTGGCTCCTTATGAAATATTCTTAGTGGAGCTTATTAATTTTTAGATTCTTCTGTTGAAGATTGGTTTTCTATTGCTTTTTCAATGGCAGCTTTTTCGGCTACAGCTTTTGCTTCCATAACATCTTTGCTTTTACCAAGATATTCCGGCAACTCCATTCCTGCCATATCAAACATTTCATTCATTGGAGGAATAGACTTCATGAGTCCTGACAAAAAGTTTGCCGTTGCCGGTTTGCCGTTTTCACCATTCATGGAATCCCAAACAGTTACTTTATCAATCTTAATGTTTTTGATTGCTTCAACTTGAATTTTAACAAGTTCTTCCATTTTATCTGCAATGAGTAGGCGAATCGCTTCGTCTGAACCGCCTGCTGCATCAACCATAGCTTTGAAACCTTCTGCTTGCTTGCTAAGAACTTCCCAATTACCACGGGCTTGCGCTTCCATTTTCGAATAGATTCCATCCGCTTCACCTTTTGCTCGGCGACGCATTTGCTCAGCTTCTGCTTCTGCTTCAATCTCAAGTCGACGTTTATCGACTTCAGCTAATACGATAATATCCGCTTCTTTTGTTGCCTTTTCTTTTTCTGCACGGGCAAGTTCAGCTTGACGTTCAGATTCATAGGCCTCTTTTAATGCTAAGGCTGCTTGAACTTTTTCGGCTGCAGTCGCTGTTCTTAATGCTTCCGCTTCGCGTTGACGCTTCTCAGATTCAGAATTTGCAATGGTTACTCGAGCTTGGTTCTCACCTTCGATTGCGACAGAGTTTGCCGCAGATACACGGATACGTTCATCCCTTTGTGCTTCTGCTTGTCCGATTGAACCATCACGATCTTTTTCAGCCACTGATTTTTTGGCATCGTTAATGGCTTTTGCTGCTGCTTCTTTACCTAATGCTTCTATGTAGCCCGACTCATCCATAATGTCTGTAACGTTCACGTTGATTAATCGTAAACCGATTTTTTTCAGTTCAGATTCAACATTGCGTGATACTGCATCTAAGAATTTATCTCGGTCTGTATTAATTTCTTCAATATCCATTGTTGCAACAACGAGTCGTAATTGACCGAAGATAATATCTTTTGCCAATTCTTCAATCTCTGCAAGTTGCAAACCAAGCAACCGTTCCGCCGCATTTTGCATAATACCGGCTTCTGTTGATATACCTACTGTAAATCTTGAAGGCACGTCAACACGAATGTTTTGCTTTGATAAGGCATTACGTAGATCAACATTGATCGAAATCGGTGTTAAATCCAAAAATTCATACTGTTGAATAACCGGCCAGATAAAAGCAGCTCCACCATGTATACATTTTGAACTGGTATCTAAACCATCAATACTTCCAACTTTACCATAAATAACTAAAATTTGGTCTGATGGGCAACGCTTATATCTTGTGAGCAAGGCTGCCAACGTTGTAAACAATATCAGAACAATGACGACGACAAGAATTAATACTTCAAAATCTCCAAACATACTTACCTCCTAAGTTCTCTCTACAATTAATGTGTGATCCGACAATAACCCTATTACTTTAATTGTCTCTCCCGTTTTAATCGGTGCATCGCTTTTTGTCATTGCGCTACATTCAATTAAACGTTCTTGTACTGTTAACATAACTTTACCTTTACCTTGATTGTTTGGTGGAATCGTCAAATATACTTCACCGGTTTTTCCAATGGTATTAACATAAGAAATATTACCACTTGATTGGAGCTTTGTCATAACATAGAATAAATATCCTACAACGAACATTGCAACCAATCCGGCAATTGTTGCTCCTGTAACGGCAATGAAACCGGATCGTGTATTCGCCAAAATCGCTCCTGTCCAACCAAAAATCGAAAAAAATGCAATTAAACCTCGAAATGTAAAGAAACGAAAATCACCGACAAATCCATCTGAAACAGCATCTGCTTCATCTAAATCAACTTCAAAAATTTCACCGGATTCTCCAAGTCCGTCAAAACCTTCGCTTCCTATTCCATCCATACCATCCATATCACCATCCATATCTGATAAGCC
This sequence comes from uncultured Eubacteriales bacterium, assembly GCA_964627665.1. Taxonomy (GTDB): domain Bacteria; phylum Bacillota; class Clostridia; order Lachnospirales; family Vallitaleaceae; genus UBA1351. Next base: position 8,700 of record CAZVKG010000096.1, read on the forward strand.
AAGCATAGAAAAAATAGCCTGTATGATCAATATAACGGTTGCCGGTATTGCAATGGTGTAAAAAATTTGTTTAAGTAATATAAGTTCATTCCACCATTCGATCATAGTCTCCCTCCTTTTCCTCATTATTTGTTAAGTCCTTTTCATTATAGTCCAAGGCTTTTTCTATTACAAGGAATAATGTATATCTTATACATCTTCTTGTCCAAACTGTCATTTTCTGTTATTTTATGACATTCGTAACAATATGGGTTGCATCCCATGATCCTGAGAAAGGTGGTGCATAGCATAAATCAATCATACTATACTCTTCCGCTGTCATTCCAGCAAATATAGCAACAGCAAACATATTCACTCGCATAACAACACCCTCTTCACCGACACCTTGAACACCTAGAATTTTATAGGTGTTTTTATCATAGATTGCTTTAAAAACAATCTCATGTTGTGTTTTATAGTATTTGGGGTGATCTGTCGTCTTGATTATTTTTTCTTCTGCAGCATATCCGGATTCTACGGCTTCTTCCTTACTTAATCCGACTCTTGCTAACTCAAGATTTAAAACTTTCACCGCTGCTGAACCGATTGCACCTGTAAAAACTTCGCTCCCCCCGGTCATATTGACACCCACCATTTTTCCGCATTTATTGGCAACAGTTGCTAATGGTTGGTATACATTCTTTTTCTTTTGAAAATGATAGACTTGAGCACAATCACCGGCAGCATAGATATTATCTACATTTGTTCGCATCTGCTGATCGACAACGACCGCTCCGTTTTCTGCCAATTCAATTCCGGAACCCTTTAAAAAATCAGTACTCGGCTTAATTCCTACCGCCATAACAACAAAATCCGTGTTATATCCACCTTGATCTGTTTCGACATAATCGACAATACCATCCCCATTACGATCTTTGAGACGAACGACTTTTTCATTGAGCTTAATATCGACACCGGCTTCAACCAAGGCATTATGGGCATGGGAAGATATTTCTTCGTCAAATGGAAGTAAAATACGATCAAGCAATTCAATAATCCGTACTTTTTTTCCTAACTCTACAAGATTTTCTGCTATTTCTATACCTATATAACCTCCACCGACTATGGTAATCTCTTCAACAGATTTATCCATAATACGCTCTTTTATATCAATCCCATGGTCTAATGTTTTAAGCGGAGATATATTTTCTAATTGAACCCCCTCAAAAGGCGGTATGATTGCGTGTGCTCCGGAAGCAATCATTAATTTATCATAGGTCGTTGTAAAGAATTCATCTTTTTTAAGGTCATGTACTTTAACTTCTTGGGCTTTGGGATCCACACTAACAACTTCATGATAAAGGTGAGCCATAATTCCGGATTCTTTAAATTTTTCCTGTGTTCGAATAATTAATTCTTCATAACTTTGGTTTTCATTGGATATATAATAGGGCATACCGCAAGCCGCATAAGACAAAAAACCACCTTTTTCATAGACGATGATTTCCGCATTCTTATCTTCTCTTCTTGCTTTTGCTGCTGCACTCATTCCTGCTGCAACGCCACCAATTACAACTATTTTCATACCTTTACCTCCTCTTTGGCAAGAAAAGCGATTCTCCCTAAAGAAAATCGCTTTTAATCTACTTATCGTTTTTCTAAACAGTCTTTACAAATCCCTTTTAGAAATACATTTCTTTCTTCAATTTTAAAACCATTAATTTGTTCGATTTGTATTCTTGGTTCTTGAATCGGAAAATCAAAAATCTCTTGACAAATTTTACACTGGAAATGGCCATGTTCATCTAGAATCAAATCATAACGCATCTCATTTCCATTCAGATTAATCACATTTATAATATGATGATCTTCAAAGATCTTTAGTGTATTATAAATCGTTGTCTTTGAAAGCGTAGGAATCGTTGCAATAAGCTCACGATAAATGCTTTCAACTGTCATATGATTTCCTTGATTTATCAAGCACTCATACACTTTTATTCTTTGATATGATGGTTTAATATCATGTGCATTTAAAAATTCTGTAATTTCTGTCACAGTCATAAAATGCACCCTTTCCTATCTGATTCCTATGCTTCTTCAAAATCCTCTTTACCAACGCCACATAAAGGACATACCCAATCTTCAGGTACATCGTCAAATGATGTTCCTGGCTCTACACCGTTATCTGGATCGCCTGTTTCAGGATCATAAATATAACCACATACTGTACATACATATTTTTTCATAATTGTTACCTCCCAAATAATTTATTTTTAGTAATTACTCCCTTAATATATCGTAAGTCAAAAAAAATGTCAATAAGCAATCCCCTGAGTTTTGAATTGAATATATCTAAAAAACACCAGCAAACCCTTGTGATAGCT
>CAZVKG010000097.1:0-10672 GCA_964627665.1 uncultured Eubacteriales bacterium
CGATTCCTCCACCCATTGTGTAGGGCAACTCACTGTTAAGCAAAGCTTTATGGAAGGGCAATCCTTTTCGATCAAGACAACCGGCTTTTCCCAACTGTTCTTCAAGCGCTTTTTCATCCACTCGAATGCCCATTGACGACAGTTCAAATGAACGTTCTAATATGGGATACCAAAAGATAATATCGCCGTTTAACGACCAATCATCATAATCCGGTGCACGCCCATCATGTATTTCTCCGGAACGGAGTAGATCACCAATCTCCATTAAAAATATCGCTTTATATTCCTGTGCCGCCAGATCTTCGCGCTCTTTTGGCGTGCTGTTCGGATAACGGTCTTCAAGCTCTTGTGTGGTAATAAAAGTAATTTCATTCGGGAGAAAAGATTCAACCGAAGGATATTGCTCTGTGATAAAGTTTTCAGTATCTTTAAATACTTGATAGATGTTCTTCACTGTATCTCGTAAGGTTTTCTGTGTCCGTTGTTCCGGCAATATCACTTTTTCCCAGTCCCATTGGTCGACGTATATCGAATGTAGATTATCGACATCTTCATCACGACGAATCGCATTCATATCCGTATACAAACCTTCATCAACTTCGAATTCATATGTTTTCAATGCCATCCGTTTCCATTTCGCCAAAGAGTGGACAATCTCAACACGTCCATTATTAATGGATTTCATCTCAAAGGACACCGGTCGTTCTATCCCATTCAAGTTATCATTCATGCCCGTCTCCGGAAGAATAAATAAAGGCGCTGAGACACGTGATAGGTTTAAATATTTTGCCAATGTCTGCTCAAAATAATCTTTGATTTGTTTGATTGCCTTCTCGGTTTCTTTTACACTTAATGATGCATTATACCCGTCCGGCAAAATGAGGTTTTCCAATAAGTTTTTCATTTTCACTTGTTACCTTTCCTACAAGGGTTGCAATTAAATGGTAAATCGTTTAATCAGCTCCATTAGACTTTGAGCCATTTCAGCTAACTCCGTACTTGCATTGGATATTTCTTCTGCTGAAGCGGTCTGTTCTTCAATTGAGGCTGAAACTTCTTGTGTTGATGCAGCATTTTCTTCTGCTGAAGCAGATAAATTCTCAATATTAATTAAGACGTCGTCTCTACTTTTCTCCATAATCTTACTTGCTTCGCTCAGAAGATGAACAAGCTCATCAGATTTTAGGGTACCGTCTGCTATCTTGTTAAAAGCGACTCGTGTCATCTCAACATTTTTTTCTTGTTCTTGTGCTATTTCTGTTGATTCGTTGACTTTCTCTACCGCTTTAATCGAATTATCCTTTAACTGTTTTAGCATTAAATCAATCGTATTTGTTGTACTCCTAGATTGTTCCGCTAATTGTCGAATCTCATCAGCAACAACTGCAAAACCACGTCCATGTTCGCCTGCCCGTGCTGCTTCAATCGATGCATTTAAGGCTAGCAAATTCGTTTGGTCTGCAATAGCTGTAATTAAACTACTCGCTTCACTAATTTTATCCGAACTCTCATTTGTATTGAGAATGCTTTGATGAACAACATCAGATACTGCTGAATTCCTCTGTGTTGTCGTTGCCAAAGCTTGGATCAGTGTTAATCCTTCTTTTACGCTATGACTAATCTCTTTTGAAATGTTTAGAAGATCTTCATTTCTTGTATGATTATGTTTGATTTCTTCACTTAACTTTGCTAGAGAATTAGATGCATCTAAAGTATGTTCCGCTTGTTCTGTGGCGCCATTTGCAATTTCTCCTACGGTTTGAGCCACTTCTTCGGATGCAGTCGCTGATTGCTCTGACGTCGCTGTTAATTCTTCTGAAGTTGCCGACACCTGACTTGCCGAATCATTGACATTAACCAGGAGGTCTCTAACACTTTCTGACATTGTCATCAATGCATGTGTCATTAATCCGATTTCATCGTTTCGACGAAGTATCGCCGCAAACTGTTGCCGGTCTATTTCTGTAAAATCCAATTTTTCTTGACGTTGTACAATTTCTGTCAACTGTACAATTGGCTGAGCAATTCTCTTGCCCGTCACCCATGTTAATATAAGCCCCAAGAAAATCATAACGACGACGACAACCGTCAATATTAGAATTAAATCATTTACACTTTCAAGGACTTCATCTGAATCCGCAGTGTTAACCAAAATCCAGTTGGTTCCTTCAATAGGTATATAGGCACTATATAAATCTTTTCCACCAAATCGATATTTTCCAACACCACTTTGTTGGTTCAAAATGTTCTGAAATTCATTCGCTAAGGGTTGTAAACTCGGATCATTTGATGCTTCATTAATCGGATCAAATTGATTCATTACATAATCACGATTACGGTGTGCAACCACTATACCTTTTTGATTAATAATATAGGCATAACCATTTTCTCCATATCCGATTTCATCTGTGATTTCGAAGAGCGCATTCCCATCTCTTCGAGCAATAAGTGCTCCAACAATCTCTCCATTTTGTTCAATAGGAACAGCAAACATAAGCACAGCAGAATTAGTCACTCGGCTAATCAAAACATCCGAAACATTTTTTTGGCCACTTAATGCTTTTTGAATATACTCCCTATCTGACAAGTCAGCTTCGGTATCACCAAGAATGTATGTGGAAATTCCATCTAATCCGACAATTCCAAAATCTAAGTACCCTAGCCTCTCAACATCATCTTGCAAAACGGATTTTTGTGTAGCAAAATCCATTGACTGAACCGTTTGCCTCTCCGCTACTTCTTGAAGCACTCTCAGATGCGCATCAACGCTATCCGCAACTTCGTTTGAACCTGCTGCACTTAGGCTTTCTAATGCAGTTTCTACTTCAAGAATCATTGCACGACGACTCATCCAAATAGATAAACCACCAATGAGGACACTAATAATAATAAAAAACATTCCAAAACTGAGTACAATCTTTCTTGTAATACCACTTTTCATAATGTACCTCCTGTCAGATAAAGTTGGATTACAGCATACGTTTTCTTAATTCCTCTGCACTTGATGGTGATAACAATCCCGGTGCTATATCAAACACTGTTTTACAACCGGATTGTCCTTCTTCATTTAAGCGATATGCTGCTCGTGCATATGCAATAAGTACGCTTGCTGTAAATTCTGGGTTTGAATCAAGCTTCAAACTATATTCAATTACATGATTATTCTCGTTCTTAAATCCGGTTTTTCCACTGCGAATAACAAAACCTCCATGAGGAATACCCGCATGATCTTTTTCTAATTCTTCTTCAGTAATGAAATGAACAATGGTATCATAATCCGAAAAATAATTTGGCATTTCTTTAATCTCTTTTTCGATGCGTTTTGTGTCAACACCTTCTTCCGCCACAACAAAACATTCCCGCAAGTGTTTTTCGCGTGTCGTGAACTCAGGATTACTTCCACCACGAACAGCTTCTAAGGCCTTTTCAATCGGAATGGTATACTGTTTACCGTTCTTGACACCTTCAACACGTCGAATGGCATCAGAATGACCTTGACTCACGCCTTTTCCCCAGAATGTGTATTCTTTTCCTTCCGGTAAAATGGCCTCAGCATATAAACGATTCAATGAAAACATTCCCGGATCCCAGCCCACTGAGATGATCGCCACTTTATTTCCTTCATTTGCAGAAGCATCAACAGCAGCAAAATGTTGTGGTATATTGGCATGTGTGTCATAACTATCGACAACGTTAAATAGTTTTGCAAGTTCTGGTGTTTGTTCCGGCAAATCTTTGGCACTTCCACCACAAAGGATTGCTACATCGATATTATTTTTCATAGCAACTAATTGATCCATTGTATAGGCTTTGCCCCCATCTGTTTGTACTTGAACACGACTTGGATCTCTCCGCGTGAAAACACCGACTAACTCCATATCTTCATTTTGTTGAAGTGCACTTTCTACGCCACGCCCTAAATTTCCATATCCTATGATTCCAACTCTAATTCTAATTGACATAAGTGTTTACTCCTTTTCATATTATATTGTCGTTTACTTTTGTTGACATACCCTTTAATTATAGCAAAAAATCAGGGTTTTTCCAAATTTATTTCACGATATATTTCTTGCATCTCTTCATCAACCGCTGCAAGATTAATTGCACATCGCTGCAAACGATGGGATAAATTCTTTGAAACTTCATTTTCTTTTTTGTATTTTAATTTATGTTCTAAACTAGCCCAAAAGTCCATTGCTATCGTTCGTAGTTGCACTTCCACACGCACCAACTCCGTTGATTCATATAAAAAAATCGGTACAGCTACGATTAAGTGCAAGCTTCGATATCCATTGTCCTTGGGCTTAGAGATATAATCCCTCTTTTTAATAAATGTAATATCATCTTGATTTAACAGAAATTTTGCAATACTATTCACATCATCTTTGTAATTACATATAACTCGCACTCCTGCAACATCTGATAGATTATTGACGATTGAATCTATGTTGACTTCTAAACCTCGATCTCGAAGTTTCCTTACAATGCTATCCATTGACTTTAAACGGGATTCAATATGATGTATTGGATTATGATCATATTTTACTTGAAACTCTTCATCAAGTATTTCCAATTTGGTTCGGATTTCTTTTATCGCTGCTTGGTATAACTGCTGTTGAACAGCAAAACCTTTTTTTGTTTTATTAATTTCTTCTATTGGATCAAATTCCATTGTTTTCTCCTTCTTACACAACTAAAATCGTTAATGCTTTTTCTTTGATGGAAATATCAAGTCGATCACTCCAAATAATCTCACCATCAATGTTGATTGGTAACGAATCTATACTACTTATAGTCATCTTTTTGCCTTGAAATAATTGAACCTGTTTAATGTTTTCGTGTGTTCCGCGAATATACTTTGGCAATAAAAATGGCACCATTAATTTTTTAATTTTCTTAATTACGCAAAAATCAAGATATCCATCATCAAACAGGGCTCTTGGGGATGGTTTCATTCCTCCACCATAGTATTTTGCGTTTGCTAGAGAGATGAGTAGAATCTCTTCTTGGTCAATTTTTTGCCCATCAATTTTCACCTTAACCGGATACGCCTTCAACTTTGCTATTGTTGCCAAGACGCTAATAAGATAAGCGAGCTCCGCACTAAACATGGGTAAACGTTTGTACTTTTTAGCATTATGCACAACCTCAGCATCAAATCCCACTGAAGCTATATTAATAAAATGACGGCCATTCAAAATACCCACATCAATTGTACGTCGATTCCCTTCACGATATTGAGTTAATAAACGTTTAGGGTCTTTAATCGATGTCATGCTTTTTATAAAATCATTACCTGAACCACAGGGTAAAATTCCAACAACTGTGTCTTGCGAATACTTGGAAAGCATTATTCCATGAACAATTTCATTCAAGGTCCCATCTCCACCAAGTGAATAGATGATTGTATTAGGTCCTGCGTTTTTATTTGCTAATTCAATTGCATGCCCTAAATACTGGGTTTCAAGAATTACAGGATTTTCAAATAGTTCTTGTATATAGGGTACTAAACTCATTGCTTGACCTTTACCTGCTTTTGGATTAAGAATAAACACATATTTTTTCATTTATTTTCCCTTTTCAATGAATACTACTTTTAAATAATTACCTTCCGGAAACTCCGAATGAACCAAAAAATCATCCGGTAGCGAAAACTCTTCTCGAATTCTATACGTGTATGGCGTCGTCTTGAATGCCGCTGCAACAAATCTTTGAAATTTCTTCATGTTAAACCCACTATAATTCGTCGAAGCAATAATAATTCCACCAGGGCTTGTCACTGCAATGGCATCTTGTAGCAGTTCAACGTAATTATTGGCCACACTAAAGGTTTTCTTTTTAGACCTGGCAAAGCTGGGAGGGTCTAATATAACCACATCGAACAATAACTGCTTACGTGTCGCATATTTAAAATACTTAAATACATCTTCAACGATAATCGTCTGCCTACTTGAATCAATTCCATTTATGCTAAATTGCTCTTGTGTTTTGCCTAAACTTCGATTAGCTAAATCAACACTGGTGGTCTTGGCTCCGGCTAACGCTGCAAAAACAGAAAAGGCTCCTGTATAAGAAAATGTATTTAAGACTGATTTTCCGCTTGCGTATTTATCCATCAATGTTTTTCGAACATCACGTTGATCCAAAAAAAATCCTACCATGGGACCGTCATCTAAATATGTGGCAAAATTCACCCCATTCTCCTTGACAATCAAAGGTTCCGGAGCTTTTTCTCCTAATACATAATCCTTGGTCTCTTGCATTTGTGTCGCTGATTTAAATCGTTTTTTTTCGTAGATACCACCCACATTGGTCACTTTTTCTAAACTCTTTATAATAAACTCTTTAAACGCATAAATTCCTAAGCTATACCAAGTCACTAAATAAAAGCCATTATAAAAATCAATCGTAAGTCCACCGATTCCATCACCTTCGCCATTAAAGAGGCGATAGGCATTGGTAAGCGACTCATCAAATAGTCCTACACGCTTCTGAATTGCTGTTCGTATCTTTTCTTTAAAAAATTCAAAATGGATTGTCTCTTTGGGATTGAGGGTTAATACCCAACCATGACCTTTGTTCTGAATCCCATAATAGCCACGAGCCACAAAATGGTCTTGTTCATCATATAGATCAATAATGGTTCCTTCTTCAATTTTTGTGTTTTGAGTCACAAAAGCCTTTTTTTCAATTAAGGGATATCCTTTTTTATACTTCTGTGCATACTTATTTTTAATATATATTTTCATGATTTTCATCCTATTCTAAATGCATCTTAACAAATGTTAATATAATTTCGGAAATGTTATCCGGTCTAAATAATAATTATAGACGATTAAAGCAAGGGCCAAAACCCCAACAGCAGCTATAGATGCAAAAGCTACCGAATAATTTGTCGCTTCCAAAATCCAACCAATAACAACACGGCCGATGCCTGCACCTAAAAACCGTGTGATATTTGCATAACTATGAATACGTCCTCTATGCGTTGACGGTACACGTCGTGACATAAATGGTGAAGACCCCAGCATATTCACAATTTCACCAATGGTAAAAACAAACATCATTACAAAGAATATACTATATGTCGGCTGATTGCAAATAATAAGATAACTTAAGCCAATGCATAGTTGTCCAATAAAGATTTTGGGAATTTCTCTAAACCGTTGAATAGCATAGGTTATAATTGGTGTAAAGAAAATAACAACAAAGGCATTAAAGCTTGATAAAAAACCAAAATACTTGGAGCCTAAATCTTGTCCAAAAAGATCGGTCATATACATAGGTAGGGAAAAGGTCCATTGATCATAAACAAAAGCCGCAAATAAGAAGATAATAAGCTGAACGATAATTGATGGTCGTTTTTTGAGAATCGTCGATACCTTCTCTGATTCATGCATACCTAACTCATATTCATTTTGTTCTTCATCCTTTAGTTCATCCACGTGAATCACTTTAACAAATGCGATAATGAGAACGGTCGAAGATATGGTTGTTATGCCGTCTAGGATAAAGGCCAAGCTTAAATAATTGGCAAAAAGCAGTCCTCCGATGGCTGCTCCAAACATATACCCAAGATTATGCCCTAAGTACATCAATGAATATACCTTCTCACGATCTTTGGGTTTGATAACATCAATAACCAAAGCATCAAATGCAGGTCCTTCTATATTTGCAAATAATCCCGCCATAATGAAGAATACAACCATCCACGTTCCGGGTTCAACAAATGCACAAAGCATAAAAAAGAATACGGAGATACAATCAAAAATAATAATGAGTTTTTTTCGATTAAATCGATCGGCTAATTTTCCGCCAATAATATTAGCCGGTAAAAACAAAAATCCAACGACCAAGAAAATATAGGAAATTGTTGTCGGTGTATATCCAATCTTATCCTTTAAAATGAGTGTTAAAAGCGGCCAAATAAATGCCCCCATATTGGTAATCATTCGCCCGATAAAAAGTACGTATGCCGATGTTGATAAACCTCTATACTGCGAAAATACTTCTATAATTTTTTTCATCCTTTTATTCCTTTATTCACTTTTATATTTATTCAAAAAATGTTAATTGTTCTTTCTCTTCCATTCGCATAATGGAACGGGGTGACTTCTCATGTAAATAGGCATAATTGATAAATTTTTCATTGGTCATTACCTGCTTGTCACCATCACTTGCTTGTCGTAATCGTCCACTATAGACCACTGGGAAATAATCGCTAATGAACTTTCCTTCGGCATGGGCCGTTAATGCAATAATTTGAAAACCGAGCTTTTCTGCAATGAAAAAGACCGGGTCAAGTACATGTTTACTGGATGCTTTTCCAAAGGGATTATCCAATATAACTGTACGTTGACTTTTTTGACTTTGTGATAGATATTGCTTTTTTTCCGCCAAATAATTCAAAATACCTAAGAACAAGGTCATGTTCTTACTCCATTTTTCACCACCAGACCACTTATTCGAGCTCTCCCATACCATCGGTGCTTTATTAATCTTCATATCGTTGGTCACCTTACGACATTTTATCTTGATACTCTTATCTTTTAATACAATCGTCAGAAGATTTTTGACACTTAACTGCTGTTCGATTTGCTCACGTAGTTTTTCCTCATCGACGTCATCTTGATCTGATTGCCTGTCATAATCTTCAACGAGGTTTTCAATATATTTACGTAGCTCTTCTTTTGCCTCAAATTCATTCCACTCCGGAATGTCAAAAATAAAAATCTGTTTACTGACTTCATCTACATTAATACGTGTCTTTTTCTGAATCGTATCGAGTTCCATGGCAACCTGGTGTATGTAGGCATTCAAATGGGTCAAAAAGGTTTGTAATTCAAGATCACTTTGTCGACGGTCCTCTTCTGCAATACGAATATTACGTTCAATAATTCGTGTCATCTGATTTTGATATTCAACGAGTTCTTGATAATTTTCTTTTTTCTTTACGCCGTTTATCGCCGCCTCTTTGAGTTTAAAATCTTTAATGTGTAACTCACAATAATGAATATATCTATTTCGTTCTTCCTCAATATATTTCTTTTTATCCACATATGCTTCATAGGAATGTTCTAATTTGTGAATCCATTTTGTGATTAATTCTTTTTTTGCATAGTCGTAATCAAGCAAATCCACTTTTTCATTAGGGGATTCAATCGGTATCGATTTCTCGTCAAAAACCAAAAAACCAAAACGTTCGTTTTTGACTTTTAATTCTTGAATCAAGGTGTTTTCTTCCTGCATGTGAATCATGGTTTTTTCTAGCTCGTCATTGATAGCTTGTATATTGTTTTTCCAAGCATTCCACATATTCTTAATACACTCTTTTGCCTGTATTAAACCTTCTTCAAAGGTACACACATATTGGTATTTCTTGATAATTTTTTCTTCTTGATCATCACGTAAGGTTTTATAACGATTCTTTTCATTTTCTTCAAGGCGGATTTTACGTCGCCATTCATCCAATTCCTTTTCCATAGCCTTAACTTTGCGAATAAGTTCTGACAATTCATCATCCGAATATACATCAATGGACTCAATAGGATAATAGGCCTCTTCCTCTTTTAATCGAAGTTGTTTCTCACCATCTGTATATTGAGCTTTACTTTCTTTAATTTGGTCAAGCAACATATCCCGATCTTGATGTATTCCATTAAGTTCTCTTTGAATCATCTTACGGTCATCTTCGAGAGTTTTTAAAGCGACCGATTCAAATATCGGCTCCTCATTGATCGTCTCTTTATATAAGTCCTGTTGCTTTAAGACGCGAATATTCGTTTTTAAATCCTGAATTTTCTTACGAATTTCTTCTATTTTTTTTCCTTGGTGTCGCATCCGGACCATTAATTTTTCATATTCTTGATGCAAATTTTCTTCTTCGCGAGATACTTTTTCAAAAACCAAGTCCTGTTCATCCTTTTTCTTGGCTAATTGCATATAGGCGTTGGCTTGTTGAATTTTATTTGAAAGTGCAAAATTGTCTTCGGACAATGTATCGATTGTGTGCCGGATTTGTTCCATTTTTTTATTTTGTATTTCAAATGTGTTTTTTACCTCTTGATAAAGGTTTTCTTCTTTGGCGATTTCTAGTTTGACACTTTGAATGTCATCTTTTAATGCCATATAATCTTCATAAGAATAGTTTGCAAAAAACTGTATGGTTTGACGTTCTAAATCAAGCATGATTTGTAATTGTTTTGACAATTCTTTCCGTTGCGTTTCCTCTTCTATCCCCTTTTGAATAATCTCATCTTTCCAGTCTTGGAATTTAGAAGGATTCAAATTGTTTTTCCACTGATTTGGGTAGACTTCATAGCCCATGGTATCTTCAATGGTCATTTGCTCTTGCTCAAGCCTTTGTCGGATCTGTTCATTTGTTACGATAAGAACCGGGTACGTTAATCGGTCGCGATAGTTCTCAAAGATTCTTTTTACTAGTCCTAAATCAGTTTGGGTTGTTACAATGGTCATAGCCCATAAGGGAAAGCGGTCATAGAGTTCTTCCACGGATAAGCCGTAAAGTTCTACCAGTGTGTCAAGATAATATACACCTTGTTCTACAAAGCCAACGCGTCCTTTTAAATCAAGCACTATTTTTTCGACGAGGGGCTCAAGAACAAAGAGGCTTCGCCTCGTTATAAGTCGGTTGCTTTAGCAACTGGCTTTT
>CAZVKG010000098.1:0-10498 GCA_964627665.1 uncultured Eubacteriales bacterium
CTTTTGGGACAGAATCATTTGCGTCTACATAAGACATTATCATATACGATTCAGATTGAAGTCGCAAAAAGTTAAAAAAAATTTGACAAACGCATGATGATTCGTTATAATATGACAGAATTCAATGGCGAATTCGTAATAATGTAAATGGACAACGGAGTCCGTAAATATCAATAGGATATTTGCGGGCTTTTTTTGTTTGCAAATGATAACTTGGAGGTTATAAACGATTATGGAAACTTTTATTTTGAACACAATGTGGGTATTTATTGCAAGTGTATTTGTTTTTTTGATGCATGCAGGATTTGCGATGGTTGAAGTTGGATTCACACAATCTAAAAATGCTGTGAACATCATCATGAAGAACTTTGTTACCGTATCGGTCGGTGTATTATGTTATTTTGTTATTGGTTTTGGATTTATGTATGGGAAAGACATGGGAGGCGTGATTGGACAATCCTATTTTGGCTTGTTAAATGCACCTGACGCTTTTGCAGGTATTTCATTTGAAGCATTCTTCTTTTTTCAAGCAATTTTTGCAGCAACATGTGCAACCATTGTATCAGGAGCTATGGCTGAACGTACAAAATTCATATCCTATCTTTTATTTGTAATTATTGCAACAACACTTATCTATCCCTTGATCGGACATTGGATATGGGGAGGTGGTTTTCTTGCGGAAAAGCTTGGATTTAGAGACTTTGCCGGAGGTACAGCCGTTCATGCCGTTGGTGGTATCTGTGCATTAGTCGGCGCAAAAATGGTTGGAGCTAGAAAAGGAAAGTTTAAAAACGGCAAGCCGGTGGCTATTCCCGGGCATAACATTCCATTAGGTGCACTTGGTGTTCTAATTTTATGGTTTGGTTGGTTTGGATTTAATCCGGGATCAACGCTGGACATTACATCACCGGATACAGTGCATGCAGCGATTACAACATTATTAAGTGGAGCAGGAGCAACCGTGTCAGCCTTATTCTTAAGTGATATAAAATATGGTAAACCAGATGCAGGACTCACATTAAACGGTGCTTTAGCCGGATTAGTCGGTATTACAGCAGGAGCCAACCAGATTACCTTTATCGGCGCCATTATTGTTGGAGTCTTAAGTGGTATTATTATGATCTATGCAGTTGAATTTATTGAACGTCGATTAAACATTGATGATCCGGTAGGAGCCATATCGGTTCATGGTGTATGTGGGATTTTTGGTACACTAGCGATTGGTCTATTTAGTGTAAATGGTGGATTGTTCTATGGTGGCAGTATTATGTTGTTATTAACACAAGGTTTAGGTGTCTTGATTTGTGGAGGGGTAGCAGCCGTGTTAGCTTACATAACATTTAGCTTGATTCGTATGGCAAAAGGCCTTCGTGTTGATGAACATATGGAAAATCATGGATTAGATACGATTGAACATGGTATTTCTGCATACATAGAATTATAGTTTGAAAAAAGGGTGAAATATAGATATACTATTAACATAAAATGAAAGGAGAGCGATATGACAGATATAATAAAGATTGAGATTTTGGTAAGACCGGATTCTTTAGAAGATCTTAAAGAAGCGATGAATTCAATAGGAATTCAGGGAATGACTGTTACCCATGTTCAAGGATACGGGAATCAAAAAGGGATTACCCATATGTACAGAGGCGTTGAATATGAGGTAAATTTACTTCCAAAAGTAAAAATTGAGATGGTTGTTGAAGAAAAAGTGGTTGATGAAATCGTGAATACAGCTAAGGAAGTGCTAGCGACAGGAAAGATTGGCGATGGAAAGATTTTCATCTATCCTGTCATGAATGTAATTAAGATTCGTACAGGTGAAGAAGGTATTGATGCATTATAAGCGCTTTGCGCAAATATAAAATGAAGAAGGTCCCATATCTTGTTGATTCATCTCAAGAGAATACATAACTGTAAGTTCGATTGAATCAAGCTTACGTGAGACTTGGATATCTTTTGTTGATGAGACCATATCAAGGATACCAAAAGGTGTTTCGTAGGGAATCATATGTGTGATGCCTTTTTCAAAAACGAGGTGGGTGTTTGTTGCCCCTTTTCTTATAATGGAAACCGTGTTGCCGTCAATGGTGACACGGGTTTTTGTTTCTACAGATTCAATTAACTCCGTATCATTATAAAA
This sequence comes from uncultured Eubacteriales bacterium, assembly GCA_964627665.1. Classification (GTDB taxonomy): domain Bacteria; phylum Bacillota; class Clostridia; order Lachnospirales; family Vallitaleaceae; genus UBA1351. The sequence continues at coordinate 2,147 of CAZVKG010000098.1, forward strand.
TATATAGTCTTTGTTATCTTTGGTGAACCATTTGCCGGTTGTTTGCATTTCGATCAATTCATCTTGGGATGAAGCGTTTTGATTACCTTTCACTGTTATGCGGGCATTATCTTTCATAAAATCCTCCAATATCGCTTTCTTCTTGCATACATATTATACACATTTTATGAGATTATTCAACTGATATTACTTAATATATAAGGAGAATATGCCGAAATAATATGGTATAATGTCTTAGTGTTAAAGATAAAGAAAATACGTTGGAGGATTCTATGAAGTTAAAAATACTTATATACAGTCTTGTTTTTATGTTACTAGTTTCAAATATTAGCGTTTATGGGGTGTTAGAAATTGATCAAGCGATTTTGTCGGCGGATATTGATAATGTGTATTACGGAAGACCGGAAGCAAACACTATTTTGACAAATAATCAATTTTCGGATGTTGCCCCTTCTTTTTGGGGAACGGAAGCTATCGCTCAAATGGCTGCCTTAGAGATTGTCCAAGGGTATCGTGGCAATGGAATTTTTCAATTTAGACCCAATAGAAATGTGACAAAAGAAGAAGCGATTGCGCTAATACTTAGAAGTGTAAACCTTGAAGAGGAAGCAAAAATTGCGGCGGGAAATATTGGGCAGCAGGATGAAACGCTAAATGATATTTGGTCAAAAGGATACTTGAGTGTCGCAAACCAGCTTGGGCTTATTGATAACGCCCAATTAGCGGATAGCTTGGTTCTTGAACAAGATGTTCTTGACCCGGAGTTTAATTTTATTCGCAGTGAATTTGTTACAAGGCAGGAGATGGCTGCATGGTTGGCCCAAGCCATCAATAGTCAAAATCCGGATATTTTAATGCCTCAATATGAAAACCAAGAAATTCTTCGGTTTAACGATTGGCAATCCATTGATTTACAATTTGCACCATATGTAGAAGCTGTGCTTGAAGCGGAGATTATGCAAGGAAGTGGCAATAACTTTAATCCTAATGGCTTGCTAACACGTGCAGAACTTGTTCAAACAATACGAAACATGGGTCAGCTCTTATATGATACAATGAATCTATCCGTTAAGACAGGTTATGTGGGACATATAAGTAACGAATATCTTTTAGGTAGCACAGACAATCAACAAGCAAAGATTGCATGGATTCGAGATGGTGAAGGTCGAGTTAGTCAAATAATCATGAATCTTGCGCGAGATGCTTTTGGAAGAACGATTTCTCAAGAAGTAATTGTTCATAAAAACGGACGATCGGTTGGTTTTGATGCCTTGCGTGAAGCGGATAGTTTGGTTTATCTTGTTGATGAAACAACAAGTGAAGTTATCTATATTCATGTAAAAGGGACGAGTACAGTGACGGAAGTTACAGGAACTCTAGAAGCAGTGGATGAAAATGGTGACGGACGTATTCGTTTACAGGTTGGAGAGCAAATGGCAAGCTATAATGTATCCAACGGATTATATCGAGGGAATCGAGAACAAATTCGAATAGGCAATCTATTTATACCGATTGAAGAAGCACCCGTTACAGAACCAGTAACATTAAAAATTCTTAATCAACTAGTTGTGTCGATTGAGCCGGTTCAAAACATGAATAATCAAACAGAACTTAGTGGTATTGTGACAGAGCACAATCGTGAGTTTAACTACTTGCGGATGACGGATTGGAATGGGCAAGATGTCGTTAAACGGTATCGTGAAAATAATATAATAGTCGAGCGCCAAGCCTATTATGATGATGAAGATGAAGTCGGCTATATTGATGAATTATTTCCTTATTTTGGATTTGATGAAAATGACACCGACGTTAATGCAATCGAAGTAGGAGACATCATTCATATACGTGTTGACCCGTCAGATCCGGAATACATTTTATTAGCTAGAGCAAAAACAAATTACACGGTGAAATTTGCTGAAATCATTATGGTGAATAATCAAGGCGACGCCGGTAAAACATTGACAGTGCGAACGGATGATGGCATGGTCTCTACCTATGATATTAATGAATCCATACCGGTGATTAAAAATAATATGAACATAAATATTCACGGACTTGAACCCGGAGATACTATGCGTATGTTGGTTAACCAAACTGTCGTCGGATTGGGAAGTTTGGTTGAAAGCATTCAAGAAATTCGTGTGGATCCTTATGGCAATGTCATAGAGAATTTATATAAAGGTCAGTTAGGAACCATTAATACCAGCCAACAAACAATTACAATGCTCAACGGCTATGAACTTCAGCAAACCGGATGGAGAGGATATAGTTCGGCGCTTACACTTGATGCATCTAATAGAGACATCGAATATTACTATAATGATCAACGTGTAAGCTTAAGTTATGCGGAACATTATTTAAAGCAGACCAATATGGATATGTATGTTGTCACCGAAAATTATTTTTCAAGAGAAAAGATAAAAAAGATTACCTTTAGAAATGGTCGGGACAGTGTTCTTCCTTACGATAATATTATAGCGTCCAATGGATTGACTTCCATACAATTGCAAAATCATTTGGGGGCAATAGCTATTGATGAAGGCACTATTGTGGTGAAAAACGGAAAACATATTTCGCCGACAGGTGTTTTGGTTCCGGACTATGCGCAAGTTGTTTTAAACGGAAATCAACAAGCAGCAATAATCATTGTTAAGCCGGATTCCGGAAATGAAGGAATATCCATTATGCGAGGCCGTATTGCTAAGATTAATGATTTTGAAGATTTTACAGTTCAGTCGCACGCCAATTTAAGAGAAAGTGAATGGATATATTCTCCGATTGAACGTTCTTATACAATGGATTATCGCACACGAATCAAAGAAGACGGGGTAATGATTGGCTTAGATCAGTTTAAGACCTATTCAGAAATCAATAAAATAGATGAAGTGTACACAATCATTGCTGAAGGAACGAAAGCAACATATGTGGTTAAAATGCCATATGTTACAGAAAGTATTCTTGGTGAAATCTATGAAATTAATGATGACGTCCTCGCATTAAATGAAATATCTGTTTATGATACAGAGAATGAACGGTGGTCGATGTTAAGTTATACCAACAACTATGGGTTTATTGATTTAGACCCGGATACGATTATTATTAAAAATAGTCAAGTCATTGACGTAAATCAATTGCAACTAGGTGATCGACTACGTGTTATGACAGATATTGATATGAAAGAAGCATTAGTGGATGATAATAATCGAAATGCAAGAGGATATATTATAATTGTTGAAGACTAGGGAATAAACAGTGGGTACAGAACACGGAGGAAAATATGAATAAAGTAGTCAAATGGAGTCAGAGATGGTTAATATTAGGATTAGTTTTGCTGTTTGTAAATAGTCCCGTCTACGCAGCAGAAGGTGAGATGGGCTTTTTCGGAGGGATATCTGAAGGAAGCTATCTCCCCAAACTTATTGAAAAATATGTTGCAGCAGATGCGGAAGAAACAAACACTTATGTATATAAGGAAGTTGTTTTTATAACAGGACGACCGGTGGAAGTAACCGGAACGATTGAAGTGACCCTTGAGCATATTGATTTGGACAAAAATCCAAGTGGGATCATTGAAGAAGTCTATGTGATTGAAGCTGCCAATGAAGCCGAAGGAGTAACTCTTGAGCGGGAAGTAGAATTAGAAACGAGTTATTGGTTAAGTGAGGGAACCTTCAAGCGACAATTAAGAAAAGAATCTAGATTAGTTGCGTGGGAAGAGACGATTGTAACGGCTGCCGGTACCTTTACCTTAGATGAAGATACAGCCATCTTTTCCAAGACAACCATTGAAGATATTACACCTGGAATTACCTATTATAATACTATAGTTTCATATACTATATACTATCTCGATGACAATAATAACCGTATTGAATATGTTGTTGATAGTGACGTCTATGGATATAAACAACCTTGGTCAAAAGTAGAGACTCAGTATATGAATGTAGCAATCAATTCACAGACAGACGGACTTAATCTTTATATGGATATTACTGTGAATCCAAGACTTGAGGCGAAGAAGACAATTTATTATAACGATAATACACCCTATCCCATTAGTTTTGGTGGAACCTATAACCAACGGATGGAACGTCAGGGTACGCTGAGCTATCGGATAAACTCCTATCACCCTGAATTAAAAACTTCGGAGCAAGGAGGGCGATTTATATTAAAGACGGCAAATCAAATCGAAAAATTGATAATTCCGGAAGGTCTTGATTTCATGGAAGGCCATTGGGCGGAAGAGGATGTGAAGAAAATGTATAGTATGGAAATCTTTACATCAACACCTCAAGAAGGTATACAATTTCAAGCCATGACACGCGGTGAGTTTGTAAAAGCGCTTTGCCTTGCCATGGATATTGATATCAGTAAATATGAAAAAGTGAATCGAGCAAGTCAGCAGATGTTTGGCGATGTTCCACCGAGTCATCGATTGTACCCATATATTATGGGGGCTTTTGATGCAAAACTTATTAACGGAACCGGAGAAAATTTTGATATCAGCAAACCCATTACACGTGAAGAGGCTTTTGTCATCTATATTCGAGTTATAGGATTAGAACGCTTGGGCGTAACCAATGCGCCACGGACGCCTTTTGTCGATGATAATCAGATTTCATCATGGGCAAAAAAAGAAATTATGGCCGGTTATCACTTAGGCATAATCCAAGGCGATGTTTCAGGACGAGTATTGCCAAAACAATGGATTGCAAAGACGGAAGCGGCTGCAATAATTAATCGATTGATTGATTATTTGCGGGAAGATATAGGAAGAGACTATTAATAGATAAAGAAAAAGGAGACGAGCATGGGAAAAAGAATTATAAGTTTATTATTAATCATTGTGATGATGCCGATATTGAGTTATCAAGTCCAAGCGAAAACGGATGAAGAGTACTTAATGGAAATCCAAGAAACGATCAATCTTATACATGAATTATATGTAGGAGATGGGGTCACTAAGGAAGAACTCTATCAGAGCGCGCTAGACGGCATAGAAACCAAGTTGGATGATTATTCAGGTATATATACTCAAGAAGAGGCGATGAACCTTGTATCAACCCTTCAGAGTGATTATGTTGGGATTGGTGTTGGCGTTCAAATGGTCAATGATACCATCATTATAACTCAAATCTTTGAAGGCGGAGGTGCTCTTGAAGAAGGGGTAATGCTTAATGATCAGATTATTCGTGTCAATGGCGAAGAAGTTATAGGGCAAGACATTGATACGGTTGTAACGAAGATAAAAGGTCCTGAAGGGACATTTGTCAATATTGATCTTCAACGTGGAAATCGTGTAATATCTTTGACAATTGAACGTCGTCAAATTGTGATTCCTTCAATTGAAGCAATTGACTTAAGGGCTATAGATGAAAGCATCGATGAAGCATTCATTCAGCAAGTCGCTGGATATAGAGTGGATTCTTTTTCGGAAGGAACAGATGAACAACTGCGACAAGCTATTTTGGAAAAAGAAGGTTTGGAATATGTGATTCTTGATATGCGCGATAATACCGGCGGATATTTGGATACAGCAGTCAATATAGGAAAATTCCTTATTCCTGAAGGAGTCATTACCTCTCTCGTAAGCAAAAACGGTGAATCGCAGGTATATCGTAGCTATGTTAAAAATCCTTCAGTTAAGATTGTGCTATTAGTCAATGGAAATAGTGCATCAGCGACGGAAATTTTTGCTGCAGCTGTCAAAGAATCCGGTATAGGTGTTGTTATTGGAGAGACGACATTTGGGAAAGGCGTTGCACAAGCTTTTTACCAAACTAACAGTGGTCAAATCGTTAAGTTAACAACGGAAGAATTTTTATCACGAGATGGCAATAAAATCAACGGAGTTGGTGTTGTTCCGGATATTATTGTGGACATGCCGGAATATATCCTTCCTAAGGATCGACTATATATTGGAGACCAAGGTCAACAAGTAAAAGTTGTAGAAGAGCTACTCTATTATCTTGGATACTTAGAAGAGATGCCGGATGAATCTTATGAACGGGCAACTTTTGAAGCTGTTAAAAAATTTCAGGCAGATGTAGGCCTTTATTCTTATGGGGTCTGTGACTATACAACACAGGCCGCATTAAATGCGTCCTATATAAAAGAAAAAGAAAGTAACGACCTTCAAATGCAACGTGCGATTGAATGGATTAAAGAAGATAAAAAGTAGTACTTGACAATACTACCCTAAACACCTAAAATATAACAGTTATGAAAAAATCGATAGGAACTTAGTCATTGTATACGTATGAAGAGGTGAAATATGCAAACGAAATACATTTTTGTCACAGGTGGTGTCGTATCCGGCCTTGGTAAAGGGATTACTGCAGCTTCATTAGGGCGTCTTCTTAAAGCCAGAGGATATAAAGTTACAATTCAAAAGTTTGATCCCTATATTAACATTGATCCGGGAACCATGAGTCCCTATCAACATGGAGAGGTTTTTGTTACAGAGGATGGTGCAGAGACAGATTTAGACCTGGGACATTATGAACGATTTATTGATGAAAATTTGACCAAATATAGTAATATTACAACAGGAAAAATATACTGGTCCGTTTTAAACAAAGAACGTAAAGGGGAATATTTAGGTGCAACCGTGCAAGTTATACCGCATATTACCAATACTATAAAAGAACGCGTTTATCGTGTGGGAAAAGCCAATCAATCAGATGTTGTTTTTACAGAAATAGGAGGAACAGTCGGAGATATCGAAAGTTTACCTTTCTTAGAAGCCATTCGACAAGTTGCTTCAGAAGTCGGACGTGAAAATGTACTTTATATTCATGTTACCCTTATTCCGTATTTACGTGTTTCAAAAGAAATGAAAACAAAACCGACACAACACTCAGTTAAAGAATTACGTTCAATTGGTATTCAGCCGGATGTATTGGTGTGTCGAACAGAAGAAGAACTTACCACAGAAATGGCTGAGAAAATGGCCTTGTTTTGCAATGTTGATAAAGATTGTGTTATACAAAACCTTGATGCCCCAACCCTATATGAAGTTCCTTTGATGTTAGAAGCTGAAGGATTGGCAGATATTACATGTCGAAAATTAAATCTTGAAAATCATAAACCGGATTTATCCGAATGGACATCAATGGTTGAGCGAGAAAAAGGAATCGGACAGAAAATGACTCGTATTGCCCTCGTAGGGAAATATGTTGAGTTACATGATGCTTATATATCTGTTGTTGAATCATTAAAACATGCAGGAATTCATCATGAAGTGAATGTGGAAATTAAATGGGTGAATTCTGAACATTTAGATCATATGAATATTGACGAAGAATTTGCTGATGTTGATGGAATTTTAGTTCCGGGTGGATTTGGTGACCGTGGTATTGAAGGTAAAATAGTAGCTGTTAAATATGCACGTACCCATAACAAACCATTCTTTGGAATTTGCCTTGGAATGCAATGTGTTGTTATTGAATATGCGCGTAATGTGTTAGGTCTTGAAGGGGCGCACAGCTCAGAATTGAATCCGGAGACAAGATATCCGGTTATTGATATCATGCCGGAACAAAAAGATATCGATGAACTCGGAGGAACCATGCGATTAGGTGCGTATCCATGTAAAGTATGGGAAGGCTCAAAAGCAAGTCAAGCCTATGGGGAAGCACTAATCTATGAGCGCCATCGCCATCGTTATGAATATAATAATGAATTTAGAGAACAATTAACCACTGCCGGTTTAAAAATAACAGGAGTCTCACCTGACGAACGCCTTGTTGAAATGGTTGAAATCGAAGATCATCCCTGGTTTGTAGGCGTACAGTTCCATCCGGAATTCAAATCCAGACCCAACCGATCACATCCGCTTTTTAGAGATTTCATCGGAGCGACACTTTTATAGGGAAGATGGGTATATAAGTGGTTTAGAAAAGAATAGATACATCAAGTATTGAGAATGACATTTAAATACGTGAAGATGGGTATATCGTGCTGTGGGAGTGCGGGGCCTAACTTCATCAGAAAAAAAGTCCTAAATCAAAAAAACGATTTAGGACTTTTTTACTGATTTCAGTCAGGACCCGAGTTCCCATGAAGCACGACATACCCATCTTCCCTATATAGAGTCGTTCTAAGAGGAGACTTGATGTATCTATTCTTTTCTTTTACATAATATATCACAATCCGTATAAAGTGTCGCCCCGAGTTGCCATGAATCTATACACACTAATTCTTTTCTTGTTTAGAAAGAATAATGTATGTCTTCGATAGAAAAAAGTAGGTGCATCAAGCAACATGGGTATTACGGTCCTGATGCAGATTAGTACAAAGGGGCTGTTGCGTTAGCAAATAATTTTTGCTAGCGCAAAGCTCCTTTTTTCA
>CAZVKG010000099.1:0-10473 GCA_964627665.1 uncultured Eubacteriales bacterium
GTACTGGTGATGTTCAAACGCGTATGGGTGCTGTCCTAAACGAGAAATAATCAAAACTTATGATCACAGGAATTGATTATCGGTGTAATCAAATAAAAGCATCTGAAAAACCTGTTGCTGAACTGGCAAAAGAATACGTGGATAGTGCATATAAGGAAGATATTAGTTTGAATGATGTTGCAGAGCGATTATTTATTAGTAAGGAATATTTAAGCAGTACGTTTAAATCCCATTTTGGAATCACGTTAGGTAACTATGTACTCAAGAAAAAAATGGAAGAAGCGGCTCGTTTGTTAAGTGAGGGCGCCACCCATAAAGCTATTTCAGATGAACTGGGATATAATGACGTTACATATTTTTATAAAGTATTCAAACGCTATTATGGATGCACACCAGGTGAATACGGGAATTAATATTTTACAGTAGCATGCATTAATATCATCTAATGCATTCGTTAACTCCAAAATGTATAATTTATTTAGAAGTTAAGAATACACTTAACTCGATAATAAAAGGAGGATGTCAATGAAAAAGATAATTGCAATACTATTAGTTTTAACAATGGTTTTAGCGGGGTGTGGTCAAGCAAACGATGGAACAGATGATTCTTCATCAATATCAGACAATACAGAGAATACTGAAGTCAAAGCAGGATCCACAGTGGATCTTAAGTTGTTTATTGCACAACCAAGATTTCGAGAGATTTATGAAAATTATATTGATCAGTTTGCAGCAGAATATGAAGAAAAAACAGGAGTCAAAGTAACGTATAGTCTTGAAATGCCAAGTGCAGATACTGCTCCGGAAATACTTAAAACGAGGTTATCGACTAAAGACGACTTAGACGTATTTATGTTTCACGCAATCAACGAAAAGGCTCAATATTATAAAGCGGGGTACTTAGAAGACTTAAGTAGTGAACCATGGGTCGCTGATTTGTACGAAAGTGCAAAACAAGCAGTTACCTATGAAGAGAAAGTTGTGGGATTACCTCTTGAAAGTCTCACTTGGGGAATGCTATATAACAAAGATCTCTTTAATGAATTAGGATTAGAACCTGCGTTAACTCTTAGTGAATTAAAATCAAATTCTGAGAAGATAAGAGCGGCAGGAAAAACACCATTCCTTGCTGCCTATAACGAAGCGTGGATTCCACAGTTATTTTTACCATTAACCGTTGGAGCTTACGCCAATACGAGTCATCCTGATTTTATTGAAAAAATGAATGCTGACAAAAGCTCCTTTGAAGAAATCAGTGAAATGTTTAATGTGATTGATTATGTACATGAAAATGCCAATTCAAATGGCCTTGAAATAGGTGGAACAGATGGTTGTGCCGAGTTTGCATTAGGTGATTATGGAATGTGGGTACAAGGACCCTGGTTCTCAGCGACTATATTAGAAGCGAATCCGGACTTTAATTTAGGCGTGGCTCCATTGCCGGTTAATGAAGATCCTGAAGCATCTATGATTAATGCGTCTGTATCAACAACATTAGGGGTATGCTCATATAGTGAAAATAAAGAAGTGGCAAAAGCATTGGTTGCATATTTTCTAAATCCGGACACATCAACTGAATTTTTCACAGCGTGTCAATTTAATCCGATATCTCAAATACATACGTTTGATACATATCCATGGATTGCTGAAGCCATTGCATATATGGAAGAAGGCAAATCATATCTTGACCCTAGTATTCCACAAGCGGTTAAAGACGAATCAGGAAAAGCATTACAAGGATATTATTCAGATACAGCATCAGCTGATGATGTGATTATGGCATTGGATGAAGCATGGGCGATATTCAATGAAGTAAATCAATAATTCAAATGGGCCGTAGGGCCCATTTTTTATTGGCACAGGAAAGGAGATTCAAATGGATAAGAATAAGAAAAGAAAAGAAATACGATTATTATTACTATTTTTATTGCCGGCATTAATTTTTTACAGTATCTTCATGATTATACCGGTCATAACCGGTTTATCCTATAGTTTTACAAATTGGAACGGGGTCAATCCAAACTTTGAATTTGTTGGTTTAGATAATTTTGTAAAGGCATTAACAGATGATAAAAACTTTTTAGCATCAATCAAATTTACATTAAAATATGTTTTAGCTATGGTTGTATTAACAAATATTTTAGGATTATTACTTGCCATATTTATTGATGCTAGAACAAAAACCAGTAATCTCTTCAGGACAGCATTCTTTTTACCTAATATGATTAGTTTTATTATAGGTGCATACATATGGCAATTCATTTTTAGAAAGGTAATGACTGAATTGGCACAAAATAAATTCTTGGGATTTTTGGAGCAACCCTGGTTAGGTAATCCGAATTTTTCTTTCTGGGCAATTGTGATGATGTCCTTATGGACGAGTGTTGGTTACATCATGGTTATATATATTGCAGCGATTCAAGGTGTTCCTACAGAATATAAGGAAGCGGCCCGCGTCGATGGTGCAAATAAAATACAAATATTTTTTAAAGTCACACTTCCTATGATTATGCATGCAGTATCCATCAATCTTTTCTTGACATTGAATAACTCATTTAAAGCTTTTGATCAAATATATGGACTCACCGGAGGCGGACCGGGAAGAACAACACAAGTAATGTCATTAAATATATATGAGGAAGCATTTTCCAGCTTTTTTAGATATGGGTATGCAAATGCAAAAGCGATTATTCTGTTTTTGTTTGTACTTGTCATTACACTAATTCAACTTCGATTAACACGGAGTAAGGAGGTAAAAGCATAATGAAGGCTAAGATATTTAATATAATGCAAATTATCTTTTTGACAGTGGCAGCTGTGGTTGTGTTTTTCCCAATCTATATCGCGATTATTAATTCATTAAAGACAGATGGAGAAATGGCTAGATCAATATTGGCATTACCTGAAGTCATTCAGTTTAATAACTACGTCGTCTCTTTTCAAAAGCTAGATTTTCTTCGAACAACCTTTAATACATTATTCATCTCGGTATTAGCCGTGATAGGTATAATCATCACATCATCAATGGCAGGTTATAAAATTGCTAGAAGTAAGTTGAAATTAGCCGGATTTTTCCAGGTTCTATTTATTGCATCGATGTTAATACCCTTTCATTCGATTATGATTTCATTAACAAGAACGGCTATGTTTTTTAACGCCAAAGGAACGTTATTAGGGACAGTTGCCATCTATATTGGTATAGGCGTAAACCTAGCTATATTTTTATATGTTGGCTTTATGGGAACAATACCTTATGATTTAGAGGAGGCGGCGATTATTGACGGCTGCGGACCCTTTAAAGTATATTTATACGTCATATTTCCACTGTTAAAACCTATTACTGCGACAATTGCTATACTTGATGCTCTATGGATATGGAACGACTTTTTGTTACCCCTACTCATGATTACAGATGCAAAAAATTATACGTTAATCTTATCAGCAAATAAATTCTTTGGAAAATATGAAGCGGATTGGACAAATGTTCTTGCAGGGTTGTTAATGACATCAGCCCCTTTAATTGTATTTTATTTATTCTTCCAAAAGCATATTGTAAAAGGCATTGTTTCAGGTGCCGTGAAAGGATAGGAAAAAAATGAATATTAAATGGAAAGAAACAACAAGCAGTGGGAAGTGGATAGATAAGGATACTGTTGAGATTAAAAATATTAAAATTGATAATACAGATTATTATTACAAGCTTGTACTCACAGAAAAGCGTGATCAAACAATTGAAGGTTTTGGTGGGTGCTTTAATGAGTTAGGGTGGATTGCATTAAATAAAATTGATGAAAATCAAAGAGAAGCGGTCATAAAAAGCCTTTTTGATGCTGAAGAAGGAGCCAATTTTAATTTTTGTAGAGTTCCTATTGGCGCAAGCGATTATGCTGCCAAGTGGTATAGTCATAATGAACACGCCAATGATTTTGAGATGCAACATTTTTCGATTGAAAGAGATTATGACTATCTTCTTCCATATATTAAGAGCGCTTTAAAATATAAACATGACCTTAAACTATTCGCTTCGCCATGGAGTCCCCCAACATGGATGAAAACACCGGAAGCTTATAATCACGGTCGGTTAATTATGGAAGATGAATATCTGAAGGCATATGCTTTGTACTTCTTGAAATTTATACAAGCATATAAAGGTGAAGGAATACCTATTCATCAAGTTCATATACAAAACGAACCTTTTGCTGATCAAAAATTTCCTTCTTGTTTATGGTCCGGTGAACAATTTCGCGTGTTTATCAGCAAATATTTAGGTCCTTTATTTGAACAAGAAGATTTAGATGTTGAAATTTGGTTGGGAACACTAAACGGTCCGGAGCAGATGAAATTTTTACCGACAGGAAAAATATTGATTGACTTATTTGATGAATATGTTGATCACGTAATGTTTGATCCGAATGCCTTAAAATACATATCAGGAATTGGTTATCAGTGGGCAGGCCGTGAGGCTATTCAAAGAACAAAAGAATCCTATCCAAATATAAAATTGATGCAAACAGAAAATGAATGCGGCGATGGAAAAAACACATGGGAATATGCAAGGTATGTATTTAATCTTATGCGACATTATCTTCGTAATGGTGTATGTAGTTATACGTATTGGAATATGGTTTTAGAGCCAGGCGGAGCGAGTACATGGGGATGGCATCAAAATGCCCTTATTACTATTGACCCTATAACAAATGAGGTTATTTATAATCCGGAGTTTTATGTAATGAAACATTTTTCGAGTTTTGTCAAACTCGGAGCGCAGCGTATTGAAGTCGAAGGAGCTTGGTCGGGTTCATCCGTTGCTTTTGAAAATCCGAATGGAGATATTATCGTTGTTGTCGCCAATAATGTGGATTATACACGTGAGTTATTATTAAACATTAATAACGAAAACTGTCTTATCGAATTAAGTGGGTATTCATTCAATACGTTTATTATCTCAAAATGATTTTAATATTTATGGATACAAGTTAGCAAGAATGGAAAAGTTTTTTTGTCTCGATTTGTTATGATAAACCTAGCAAATGTAAAGCTAGGAGGATAATGATGAAATGGTTGGAAATTGGTACGCTATCTGTTGATGATTGGAATAATAAACTTTTTGTAAAACTACACGAAGGGTTTGAAAAGGCATTGACAAAATTGGATATGTTTTCTCATTGTATCTTATATTGCTTGATGGAAGATAGGATTGAAGTGTGTGTAACAAAAATTCTTGGGATGAATGAAAAAATAGGACAACTAATAGTTAAATGCCCTGAAAAAACAGTATTTTTTAAAGAGACAGGACTTTTAGGACAATTGGTAGATATTAAGCCGTATTTTCCGGCAGAAGAGGTTGTGTTAGAGGCAAAAGAACCAAAAAACAGATTTTGTCTTAATTATGCGGATTGTATTGTCGGAGAGTACACTGTGTATTCGAATAGGACAATGATTCAATTGGATAAAAGTTTTATAAATTTTGGTGAATGTATTAAAGAAGGCGATTATATTAGAGTATTGTGGTGGTTTCACCGTTTTGATAAGGACACCTATCGAAAAAAACGAATGTGCAATCCACCGTATAATAATGCCCCTAAAACAGGAATATTCGCAACGAGATCACCGGTTCGACCTAATCCCTTGGGCTCGACTATTGTTCGAGTACAACAGGTTGATGAGCACAATGGGATTATTGATATTGAAGGATTTGATGGTTTTTCAGGAACAAAAATCTTTCAGATTATGTTCTACCAACCATCTGTGGATAGAGTAGAAGAAGCAACGCTTCCTTCGTGGGTGTCGCATTGGACGAGATATAAAAATTTTGTTACCCCAAAAGAAATAGTGGTGTCGTATGAAGAAGCTCAATTGGATATGGATATAAATCAAGAAAATAATGGCTATTGTAGTGACTTTGAGAGTGAGGCTGATGCAGAGGATGAATATCATGATAAAGAGATGCATATATACAATGCGAATATTCATAATCTAAAAAATGTGTCCATAGCTATTCCGAAAAATAGCATTACCTTAATCACCGGAGTGAGTGGAAGCGGTAAATCCAGTTTAGCTTTTGATACAATTTTTGCGGAGAGTCAAAGGCAGTTTATGGATTTGCTACTGTCAAATCCAATGTTAAATGACACATTTTCTGATATACATGTTGAGAAAATAACCGGTTTGCAACCGTCCATAGCGATTGAACAAGGATCATTAGGAGCTAATCCTAGGTCCACTGTAGGGTCTATAACAAAGATTGCAGACGTTTTAAAACTTTTATTTACGACCATCGGTGAGCGAGTGTGTCCAATTTGTCATCAGGTTGTTGATGACAGCAATGTATGTAAAAGCTGCGGTGAGATTTTATTTGATAGAACACCACAAATTTTTAGTTACAATCATCCGGATTATATGTGCCCTGTATGTAAAGGTTTAGGAGTAGAGATGTGTGTTGATGAGGAAAAGATTGTCGAGCATCCGGAAAAATCTCTATTAGACAGTGCTTCATCACTATATGGTGACTTAAGAAAACATAGAAAAAAACCAAATGCAAATTGGATGAGAGGTGAAGTTTTAGCCTTAGCTGATGATTTGAATGTTGATTTGGAATTACCTTTCTACCAATTACCTAAAGAATTTAGACAAGAATTTTTCTATGGTTCCAACGAACGAAAAGTGAGCTTGTCCTATGAAAATTCAAAGGGAAGAAGCGGAGTGATTACTCGGCCTGTAGAAGGAGCCATAAATCTTGTCGGGAGATTAAGCCAAGAGACTAAATCTGAAAAAGGTATTGAACAAATAAAACGTTTTATGTCTCAAAAAGTCTGTAGCCGTTGTCATGGAGAACGTTTATTAGAAGAAGGAAGATTGGTGAATGTTCAAGGAGACAGATACCCCGAAGTTACAAAGTTAAGTATTGACAGTTTACGAGAATGGTGCCATAAGATTTATGGACAACTTACACAAGACCAGCAGGATAAAACGAAGATGATGTTTATAAAAATCAATCAACGACTCAAACGAATACAAAATGTAGGTTTGAGTTATATATCCTTGGATAGAAGTGTACCTAGCTTGTCAGGTGGAGAAGCTCAACGGCTGAAATTAGCAACTCAGTTTGGTACAGGCCTTTCTAACATTCTATATATTATGGATGAACCCTCAAAAGGATTACATCCTAAGGATTATAGATTTTTAATGGATGCCATTGTAGATTTAAAAAAGCGTGGTAATACTGTAATTCTAGTAGAACATAAAAAAAGTTTTCAAACGATTGCTGATATGCATTTACAAATGGGACCAAAAGCAGGCCGGTATGGTGGAGAAGTGACTTCTGCACATAAGAGAGTTGAATTTAAAGATCAGTTTGTAATACAAGACTTCAGCAGCGAGTTTAAGACCATCAAAGTTAAAGATCATTCTACCTTTATACAACTAAATGGAGTTACTACCAACAATTTGAAAAATGTAGAGGTGACAATACCGATCGGCATGATAACGGCAGTGATTGGTGTTAGTGGTTCAGGAAAAAGTAGCCTCATCTCAAAGACATTATATCCTTATCTTATGAAATCATTAGGAAGAAGAGTAGAAGAGAATGGAATGGTGCAAAAAATAACCGGAATAGAAAATATTACAGATGTCTGCTTTATGAATCAGAAACCAATTGGCAAGAATTCAAGATCGAATCCCGGTACATATACGGGTGTGCTTGATTTAATTCGAAAATGTTATGCAGATACACCTCTGGCGAAAGAGAATAACTTATCAAAAGAATATTTCAGCTTTAACTCAAAAAAAGGTCAGTGCACGGAGTGCAGTGGCCTTGGAGAAATTCCGGTGAATATGTATTATATGGAAGATATATATGTTCCTTGCAATAAATGTCATGGACAAAGATATTCTAAAGAAGTATTGAAAATCAAAAGGAAAAACTTTTCCATAGGAGATATTATTGACACCGAGATCCATGATTTGATAGAAATTTTTCAGGAAGAAAAAGAGATTGTTAATATCCTATTGTTATTGGATAAAGTGGGTTTAGGTTACCTAAAGCTCGGACAAAGTGCGTCTACTTTATCCGGTGGTGAAGCGCAGAGAATAAAGCTGTCAAAGGAATTATATAAGAAAAATTGTAATAATACCTTATATATTCTTGATGAGCCAACAACCGGTCTTCATGAAGAAGATGTTGAAAAAATAATAGAGGTTTTGAAGGAACTGAAAGAGAAGGGAGCCACGATTATAATCATTGAACATAACATGAGAATGATACATGCATGTGACTACATTATTGAACTTGGTCCGAGTGGTGGAAATCAAGGGGGGCAGATCCTACAATCTGGTTTCATAGCACAGGAATATAAGGCTTGATGAGTTCAATACCTATATGATATGATGAATCAAAAGAGGGAAGGAGACTTCATATGATAATCAATGATGAAAATTTCTATATTGAACAAATTAACAAAGTACAAGATTATATAGAGAGCCATCTAGATGAACCTCTTACTATAAAACAGGTTTGCCAAATAACACATTTTTCTGAGTATCATTTTCAAAGAATATATGGTTATATGACAGGAGAATGTTTGTATGGATTTATTAAGAGATTACGATTAGAAAAAGCAGCATATATGCTTTTGTCAGATAAAGAACGATCAATATTAGATATTGCACTAGAAGTGGGGTTTTCGAATCAAGCCGCATATGCAAAGGCTTTCAGAGCAAAATATGGAATGAGTAGCAGTAATTATCGTAATTCAAACGGGATAATGAGTAAGACAAATTCTGTCAAAAATTATTTGTATGATAAAAATACGAAGATTAACCCAATGAGTGTTGAAATACGAAAAGAGAATGTAATCAAGCTAATATATACTAGATATACAGGAGCATACAAAGGAGACGGTGAACTTTTTTCTCAATTGTTTCATAAGCTTTATCAATGGGCAAATCAAAGGAAATTGATTACAGAAAGCTCAAGATGGTTTGTGATTTATCATGACTTTGGTGACGAAACAGAAGAAGAAAACTTAAGATTAAGTGTCTGTATGTCTGTAGATAGAAATGTTGCTGTGAATGGAGAGGTTGGGTTTTTCACTCTTCATGAAGGGCAGTATGCTATGGGACGCTTTATGGTAGAATCAAGTGAATTTGAGAAAGCATGGCATTATATGTACTCTAACTGGCTTCCAAGAAGTGGATATAAAACTGACGATAGATTTTCTCTTGAGCACTACCCAAAAGTGAAAGAACAGAATGATAAACGTTTGGTCGAAATCTATATACCAATTATTTGTAAATGAAGAAAGGGAAAGGAGTTCATATGAAATCAATTGTTCAAAGACATTCTTCAAATCCAATTATTACCCCCAATATGGTAAAACCAACACAGAGTGATTTTAAAGTGGATGGGGTATTTAATGCAGGTGTGACTCGATTTAATGATGAGATTATATTATTGATTCGTGTAGCAGAAAGTGTTATAACGAAGGATGAAGACATTGTAGGTGTCCCTATTTTTGTGAAAGAAGATGAACAATATCAACTTCAAGTTGCATATTATGACAAAAGAAAAGACGGCGAATTATATGATTTTTCGGATTCGAGAACGATACGACGACAAAGTGATCATAAAGTCGTGCATTTAACCTCTATTAGCCATTTTAGACTTGCGCGAAGTAAAAATGGTGTAGACTTTGATATCGAGGATAGGTCGTTTCTTGTTCCGGAAAGTCAGTATGAGACATGGGGAATCGAAGATCCACGAATAACAAAAATTAATAACAGTTTTTATATAACTTACTCGGCAGTATCTGAATATGGTGTTGCAACAGCCATGATAAAAACCGAAGATTTTAAAGACTATGAGCGATTGGGCATAATTTTTGTGCCTGAAAATAAGGACGTTTCCATCTTTCCGGAAAAAATCAATGGTTATTATTATGCATACCATCGACCCGTACCCAAAGAAATCGGCAACGCGAATATTTGGGTGTCTAAATCAAAAGATCTAATCAATTGGAGTCAACATGAGCACTTATTAAGTGTATCAGAAGACGGATGGGAAAACGGGCGCATAGGTGGTGGCGGACCATCGGTTAAAACAGAAAAAGGATGGTTACATATCTATCATGCTGCGGACAAAAATGATTGTTATTGCCTTGGAGCCATGCTTACAGACATAGACGATCCAGGGCGTATCATTGCTAAAACACAATACCCCATTATGGTACCTGAAGCAAGTTATGAAAAAGATGGATTTTTTGGGAATGTCGTATTTACATGTGGTATTTTGCTTGAAGAGGATTTGGTGAAAATATACTATGGGGGTTCGGATGAAGTCATTGGACTTGCTGAAGTTTTACTTAAAGATATATACGACGTCTTAGAAAAATATTAATAGTAATAAATAAGTCCTAAAAGTATGTCAAGCGTTTTTGAAAATGTCCCAAAAAATATGAATGATTAGCACCGTAAGGT
>CAZVKG010000100.1:0-10311 GCA_964627665.1 uncultured Eubacteriales bacterium
GTAACCTAGTGTTTATAAGGGCTACGCCATTTTTGCTTCAAAACTCGAGATTATAGCATACCTTCATATAGATTACAAGTTCTCAAATTTCTTTTCCCGATTCATCAGTTCAGACACGGCTATCCTTGGATCTGTCTGATTAAAAAGCACTTCATTCACCTTTTCAATAATTGGCATATCGACGTGATATTTGTGTGCTAAACCTAATGCAGCTTTTGCAGAATACACCCCTTCAACGACCATTTTCACTTCATCTAATGCTTCTTGAAGTGTTTTGCCTTGTCCAATAAGTATACCGGCTCGACGATTTCGACTATGCATGGATGTACAGGTTACGATTAAGTCACCAATGCCGGACAATCCATTAAAGGTCATTGGGTCGGCCCCCATTTGTTCCCCGAGTCGACTGATTTCTGAAATGCCCCGTGTCATAAGAGCGGCTTTTGTATTGTCGCCATATCCTAAACCATCGGATATACCTGCAGCTAAAGCAATAACGTTTTTAAGGGCTCCGCCAAGTTCAATTCCAATTAAATCCGAACTGCCATATACACGGAAGTTTTCATTCATAAATGCGTCTTGTACTAATTTTACGATGCGATCACTTTTTGAACCGACAACGACGGACGTCGGAATTCCTCGAGCAACTTCCTCGGCATGTGAGGGACCGGATAAAACAGCAACTTCAACGTCTGGAATTTCATCTAGGACAACTTCTTCAAGGGTTTTTAGACTCGTCTCTTCAATCCCTTTTGCAACATTAACAATAATTTGATTGGATGTAACATAAGGTTTCATGGCTTTTGCAGTCGCCCGAACAAAGGTTGACGGAACCGCTAAAATCAATATATCTTGGTCTTTAATTGCAGCACTTAAATCTGATGTATACATTAATGTATCCGGCAAAGTAATCCCGGGAAGTTTTGCCACATTTTCTTTGGCCTCTTGGATGGCTTTTATTTCAGCATCAAATTTAGACCATACTGTTACTTTATGATGATTGTCATCAAGAACTTTCGCGAGGGCACATCCCCATCCTCCAGAACCTATTACACTGACTTTCATAATTTCACCTCATTATTTCTTGCTTTTTTTACCGAGTTTATTTTCATTTCCATTTATTAATCGTCGTATATTTGCACGATGTTGATAAATGGCTAGAAGCATAAGTATTAAGCTTACCATAAGAATTTCGATATTTATTGCTTGGAAAACATAAAATAAGACCGGCATAAAAACAGCCATAAACAAAGAACCCACAGATACGTATTTCGTTAAGAAAATGATCAATGCCATGATGAGCATCATGATGATGCCGGCTCTATAGTCAACTGCATAAATAAGGCCAAGTGTAGAAGCAATACCTTTTCCGCCTTTAAACTTCAAAAAGACCGGCCAATTATGACCGAGTATCACACCCAAACCGGCATAAATAGCAACGGTAGCACTCTGACCTGCCCATTGATACATAATATAATAGGCAACAACGGACTTTAATAAATCGCCAACAAAAGTAAGGCCACCAAGTTTCCATCCCATTACTCGAATCGCATTTGTTGTACCGGAATTTTTGCTTCCGTATTCGCGTATGTCGATATGTTCTTTAAAATGACCGATTAGATACGCAAAGTTAATACACCCGATAAAATATCCTAAAATTACCGCAACAATTCGCAACATATTACTTCTCCTTTCGCTCTCTGGCAATTAATCGAATCGGAGTTCCTTTAAAACCAAACGCTTCACGAATTTGATTTTCAATATATCGTGTATAGGAAAAGTGCATTAATTCTTTATCGTTAATGAACAAAATAAAGGTCGGTGGTTTAATCGATACCTGCGTCATGTAATAAATCTTAAGACGTTTTCCTTTATCTGACGGAGGTTGATTCATTGCCATTGCATCATAGAGAATTTCATTCATAACACCGGTTTGAATGCGCATGGATTGATTCTGAATAACCATATCAATGGTTTCAAACAACTTATTAATCCGAAGTCCGGTCACTGCCGATATAAAGACAATCGGTGCATATGTCATATAAGCTAATGTCGTTTGAACCGTATCAAGGAAGCGATACATGGTTTTGTCGTCTTTTTCAAGTGCATCCCACTTATTGACTACAATGACGGCGCCTTTTCCTCGGTCGTGAGCAATTCCGGCAATTTTCGCATCTTGTTCTGTGATACCTTCTGTAGCATCAATCATAATTAATACCAAATCTGATTTTTCAATACTGGCAACCGTTCGAACAATGGAATAGCGTTCAAGATCCTCTTTAATCTTATTTTTACGACGCAAACCGGCCGTATCGATTAAACGATACTGTTTGTCATCATAGGTAATCAAGGTATTAATAGCATCACGGGTTGTACCTGCGATGTCACTAACGATGAGACGTTCTTCACCTAGGATTTTGTTAATAAGTGACGATTTTCCAACATTGGGCTTACCCACAATGGCAATACTTGGAATTTCATCTTCCTCTTCATCATTGTTTTCGTCGAAGAAATCTTTGAATTGACCAACAACGGCATCTAGCATATCCCCTAACCCTTGAGCATTGGATGCAGCAACTGGGTAAGGCTCTCCTAATCCAAGATTATAGAATTCAAAAACATCATATTGATATTTTTTAAAGGAGTCCACTTTGTTAACGCAAAGAACAATAGGCTTCTTTGAGCGTCTTAACATATCGGCAACTTTACCATCTGAATCCGTTAATCCAGTTTGTACATCAACCATAAAAATAATAACATCTGCTGTTTCTATAGCGATTTCCGCCTGTGCACGCATATGATTTAAAATTAAGTCTTGACTATCGGGTTCTATACCCCCGGTATCAATGAGTGTAAAATCATATTTTAGCCATGATACATCTGCATAAATACGATCTCTTGTAACCCCCGGCGTATCTTTCACTATTGAAATGTTTTCTCCGGCTAAACGGTTAAATAATGTCGATTTCCCGACATTGGGTCTGCCGACTACTGCTACTATTGGTTTACTCATGTTCAATCTCCTTACCCGTCATTGCGTCAAATAATAGGCTACCGTTTATTCGCATAGATACTACCTTTGTGTTTAACGCTTCACTAAGTTCTTCTAAGGTTATGTCATCTAAAAATACATGTTCATCTGATTTTAACATATTCTCAGGAATGTAGATGCATTCACCTAAATCTAATTGTTGACACTGTTTAATAATGTCTTGTCCGGTTACGAGTCCTGACACAGTTATTCGCGGACCGAAAAATTCATTTTCAATTCCGACAACATGTATCTTTGTTCTTATTTTTTCTATGTTTTTGATTTGCTCACTAAAAAACTCCATCACTGGCTGAAACAATTTTCCAGTGACTATAGTCACTTTTGAATAGTAGTTATCCTGCTTTTCATCAAAAGAAAAATTGTGTAGCGCTTCTTGAAATTCATTTTTCATTAATCGCGTCATACCGACTCCATTTTCATACTGCAAATAGCCATCATATGTCGCCTCACTTGGAACATCCTGGCCGGCTAAAAAATAAAATTCGTCTCCGGCATGAATAAAATGATTGTCAGATTTTTGAAAAAACTCGGCTTGGTATTTCGAAACAAGGTCAATGATCTGTCTTGCATCTTCTGAGCTAAACGGATCAAGCTTGTCTAAATGGGCACGATACTTTGTAAGTCCCACCGGAACAATCGATACACTCTGAAGATAGGGCGCATATTTATACATTTCCCGTATAGAATAATCCAGCGCCTCTTGATCATTGATTCCCTTACATAAAACAATTTGTCCATTCATTGTTATGCCGGCATCATATAATTGATCCATATATTGAATCAAATTACCGGCAAAACGATTATGTAGCATTGCTTTACGTAAGTCCATGTCCATAGTATGAATCGAAATATTAATCGGTGATAATTTATAATCAAGGATGCGTTGAAAGTCTTTATCCTTCATATTTGTCATTGTAATATAATTCCCCTGCAAAAAGGATAATCGTGCATCATCGTCTTTAAAATACATGGTTTCTCGCATTCCCGGAGGAAGCTGATCAATAAAGCAGAATACACACTTATTATGACAGGACTTATATTCATCCATTAATCCGGATTCGAATTCGATACCTAAGGTATCATAGGGTTCTTTTTCAACGAATAATTCCCATTCTTCATTTGTTGACGGTCGATATATAAGGAGTTCAATCTCCTCGTCATTTTCTATATAACGATAATCAAGAACATCTTCAATGTCTTGACCGTTTATAGATATTAGTTCATCTCCAGGCTTTAATTCCAATTCTTCTGCAATGCTGTTTGCCTCTATGGATTTGATAATATGTTTGCTCATAATGCACCTCTTATCTTAGAGCGAATATTGCTACTTGACTTCCTCTTGAGGTTCCCATGCGTCGATGTGAAAAAAATAAATCATCATGGCATGACGTACATAATGAACTCACTTCAATATTCGATGACTTAACACCCGCTTGTTCAAACATGCATAGGTTTGCCATTTTTAAATCCAACATATATTTTGTAGAATCGTCATGGGATGGGAACACAATCTTTCCTATTATATCATCATTAAAGGATAAATCAAACTCTTTTTTTACATCTACTGATACTTGGTAACAACATTTTCCAATGGCCGGCCCAATTCCAATTAAAACGTCCTTTGCTTGTGTCTTGTATTTTCTTTGCATGATCTCAAGAGTTTTTAATCCGATTTTTTTAACGGTTCCTCTCCAGCCACTATGGCTAAGGGCAATCGCCTTATGGATGGGATCATAGAAAAATAAGGGAACGCAGTCTGCATAAAATGTGGTTAATCCGATACCCGGCTTGTTTGTCATCATGCCATCAATGTTTTTGATGGTGCTTTCACAACAAATCCCCATTCCTAAGTGCTCTTCATTTATTTCCATGACTGCATCCTTATGTACTTGATCCGATAAGACGAGCTGTTCAATTGATAGTCCTAATGTCTTGGTCACCCGTTGATAATTTTCAATAACATTCTCATATGCATCTCCACGATTAAAGCCCATATTTAAGGAGGCAAACGCATCTTTGCTTACACCACCTAATCGTGTTGTATAACAATGTGTAATTTCTTTGATGTTTTTTAACATGTCAAATTGAAACAAGTTATCCATGATAGTTAAATGCTCCTTTATGATATTCTAATTGATTACCCGTCCACAAAGCAACATCAAATCGAACCGGTCGGTCAATCCATCGAACTTCTTTTGTATACCATACCGCCGATTGGGTGATTTTTCGTTGCTTTCGATAATCGATGGCATACGATGGATGTCCATAGGCCATTGATGACCTGTATTTCACTTCTATAAATACAAGACTATCTTGATCTTTTGCAATAATGTCAAGCTCTCCGCATTTACACGAATAATTTTTTGTTACAAGTTCCATGCCTTGCTCTTGAATATAGACACATGTTTTTTCTTCATATAGAGTACCTTTTGAACGATTATTCATCTTACACCATCTTATCCCTTAATTGATCCAAGTCAGATACAAAGATCATGATTTCCGCGACAATCTGATAAAGCTCCTCCGGAATTTGGTCCCCTAAATCTAGACGACTTAATTCCTCAGCAAGTTTCTCATCCTTATAGACTGGGACATCTGCTTTAGAGGCCTTCTCAAGGATATTTTCTGCGACAATGCCTTTTCCTGTAGCCACAACATTAGGGGCTTGATCGCCCGGATTGTAACTAATCGCTGTTGCTTTTTTTCGTTTATCCATTTTATCACGCCCTAACATCAAATGTAAATCGCTTAGGTTCTGATTTTGCGTTTTGTTCATTAAAAAACGCATTTATACCGCTTAAATCTTCATCTTGCAATCGCACCCCTAGACCAAGTACATTGAAGGATTTATTAATTAATTGTTTATGTAATGTTAATGTATTCTCCTGTAAAAGTCGCTCAGAATCCTGAGCATCAACATAAAATGTCACTTCAACATTTTTTGCATGTTTTGCTATATATACATCCATATGACCTAGATTCCTAAAATCAAGACGTAACAAAGCGGTTATACGTTCATCATTATTTTTTTTATGGCTTTTCTTATTCATAATATATAACTGACTATTTACAAATTGTTGGTTCATCATAATGGGGAGATGGACAAATTGAAAGTTTTGCTGTAATTGATTCATCACTTCTATACCTGTTTTCAATTGTTGTACTTCCTTGAGAACCTTTTCTCCGGATTGAGAACTTTCATTTTGTAAACTCGATTCAAGAACATCAACAAAACGTTCATATATTTTGTTAAAATGTTTCGATATATTTTCATAGCGCTCTAAATCACCACGACTAAGTAACATGGATTGATTTAACACGGTTTCTGTTAAACGTTCAGCTAAAGCCTCCTTTATATATGTTTTCATATCTTCTGTGATTGGTAATTTTTCAAAAAACGTATTCAATTCACTGATTGTTTTAATTGCATTAAAACTCGGCATTTTTTCCAAGACAGCTGCTTTGACCGCTTCCGGCAATTGGGGAAGAACAGTTTCTCTGAACGTCGTTTCAATATGCTGTAGCTGTTGAGGAGCTAGTTCCACGCCTTGACTTGGTGGACGTGTGTCCGTTTGAACCAAAGAAATAGCCGCTTTTATTAGAATTGAAGCCGGCTGATCCGGTGGCACTAACTTTTCCAACACCATCTGTACGTCCGGTTCTTTGATTATTGTTGAAGCCATTCGACTAAATGACGTTAAATCTTTCGAAATATTTTGCTCATCGTTCAGAAGTTGATCTACATAACGTATGGATTCATCGGAAACGATTAGATTATTCTTTACAAGAAAAATAAGTGTGTCTATTTTTGCTTCCGGAAAACGTTTTGTATACATATGGAGCTGTTGCACCGTCTCCTTATTCACCGGCATATTCTTATCCATTAAGTGTTTAATGATGTCTATATTTTTTGGGGTTTCTTCAAGTTTAGCATTCGTCAATATATCGGAAATATTCTGAAGCGTTGAACTTCCGTCAATAACCGGTTTCAGTGTCAATTGCTCTGTTGTGGAATCCTTGATTTCAAAGGTTAATCGGTCACCAATTTTAAAAGGAAAATCTTCTAACATCTTTGCTGTCATTTGTTGTCCGTTCAACAGGCGTATGGTTACTTTGTTTTGTAATATATCGAGTATTTCACCTTCCAGCAATTGCCCCTTTTCAGGCAAGACATATCGGTCCACACCTTTTATTCCTTGTGAACGTTGATTGTCGCTTACTGATTTGTTTGATCTATTTAATATATTTGAGATATCAATTCGCATGATATCACTCCTCATTGATAAAATTTTTGATAAATGTTCGCCGATGAATCGGACAAGGCCCGATCTGCTTAATACTCTTAATATGCTCAGCTGATCCATAACCTTTATTACGTTTAAATCCATACTCAGGATAAAGCTCATCATATGCAAGCATCAATCGATCCCTTGTTACCTTTGCCAAAATACTCGCAGCTGCAATCGACAAACTTTTTGAATCTCCTTTGATAATTTTTGTTTGTTTTATAGCAACATCCGGAATAATCACTGCATCATTTAACAAGTGATCCGGCTCAACGTTGCATTGGCTTATGGCATGGCGCATGGCTTTATATGTTGCTTGCAAGATGTTTATTTGATCAATCTCTCCTTCTGAAACAACACCAATTCCATAAGCATGGGCACGGGATATAATCTCATCATACAAATATTCTCGCTTTTGTGCAGAGAGTTTTTTTGAATCATCTATATATAGTATCGGATCTTTTGGATTTAATATAACAACTGCAGCCACAACAGGACCTGCCAAAGGACCTCTTCCGGCTTCATCGATACCACCGATAATACTTTCTTGGGGCAACTGTCGCTCATACATGAGCATATTTTCTACCCGACCTTGTTCGTTTTCGTAGGCTTCTTTTTCTTTAGCTGCTCGCAGCACAAGTTTTTGGACTCCTTTGCGAGTATCTTCTGTATATACTTTTATAAAATCATCTATTTTTTCGATAGGTGTCTCTAATAAAACTTTTTTAATTGTGGATATTGGTTTTTGCTCCAAAACGTCTCCTTTATTTAACACGATAATATGAACCTAAAACAACGACATTAAATTCATTCATAACTTGAAGCACCGCTTCCCGCACTTTTTTATTCCGTTGATAACATCCTTCAACATCAATAAAAAAATTATAGTTTCCCAGCCCTTTTTTTGTCGGACGCGAAATAATAGAAACTAAGTTAATCTTTTCTTTTGCAAAAACGTTCAAAATATCGACCAAGAGTCCAGGTCGGTCTTGATCATCATGAATAACTAAGAGGGTTTTCCAGTCTTGGGAAGCACTTAGCTCATCATTGAGTTCAGTTGACAATACAATAAATCGCGTTTCATTTTCAACCGAATCCGCAACATCATCCATTTCAAGGGCGAAAGATTGCTCTTGATGTAAAAAATGCATAGGCACAATGGCACCATCTGTTTTTTTACCCTCAATTAACATTTGATAGGATGCTGAATTGCTTTGGGTTGTAATAATCTGATCCTCTGTAAAATTCTCTAAGAAATCTAAACATTGATTATGGGTCTTAAACTGTGCATAGACTCGTTCTACTTGGGATAAAGTATTTGCATTTGAAATAAAACCAAATCGAATGGGTAAAACAATTTCATGAATAATTTTCAACTTTGAATGGGTCAATAAATCAAGGATTATTTGTACAAAACCATCTAATGTATTTTCAATCGGTATCACTCCATATGAACATTCTGTTCCAATAGCATCCAATGTTTTACGCATTGAGGAATAATAGTGTAAATGCCCTTCTAAGTTACGACGTTGCATATATTCTTTTGCTGCTTTTTCTGTATAGGTTCCGCTCGGCCCAAGCACTGCAATATTCATATTTGACCCACCTTCTTAAGTATTCTCTGCTAATATTATACATTGAATTCTTTAATCATACAACGTATAATAAACAGGAAGTTATCATCCTCATCGTTGAAAGGACGCCTTATGCAAATTATTACTAAAAAAATACATGAAACTGAATATGCCTATATATTAGAACTCCCCTCATTTTATGAAGATTGTTGTTATATCGATATAGAAACGACCGGATTTGATCGTAACCGACATATGATTTATCTCGTCGGTCTCATATTTCAGACAAATGGCACTTTTTACTTACAGCAATATTTATGCGATAAAGAATCGGATGAATATGAACTCTTATATCGGATTAACCAACTCTTATCCCAATACAAATATCTTGTACATTTTAATGGACAAAGTTTTGATTTACCCTTTATTAAATCACGATTAGCACTCTATCAAATCAACGAAAAGATTAGTGGATGCCAATCCATTGATTACTATCAAGCATTGAAGCCATACAAAGGCTTTCTTCGAACAGAGAACCTAAAGTTAAAAACGGTCGAACAGTTACTCGGCTATAAACGCTTGGATCCATTTAGTGGCGGGGAACTTATCGAACTATATCATATGTATGTCCAAGGAAATGAAAAACTTCAACCAATATTACTCATGCATAACGAAGAAGATATGATGGGACTTTATTATCTCAATGCATTTTATCCCTTATTTACACTTTTTTATGAAAAAACAAATACTCTTAATTATCGCAGAGAAACTGCACTTAATCATCTTGACTATCTCATCTTGTCTGCCTCGCTACCGCAAAGCAAGCATTATTATGCATTCACCCATCAAACACCCTATGGTCATGTTGAGGTATTGCATGATCGATTGACATGTTCTCTTCCAATATATACCGGAATATTAAAACATTTTTATTCTAATTATAAAGACTATTATTATTTACCGGTTGAAGATTATGCAATACACAAGTCAGTAGCCGATTATGTCCACCATAACTATAAGAAAAAAGCGACGAAGACAACAGCATATGTCAAAAAAAAGGACACCTATATTCGATGTCCTTTGAGCGAAAAAGAAATTGAGCGTTTGCAAACGACCCATAAATCCATTACACTCTTTCATGCTGATACGGATGAAACATTTACATATATTCAAATCGACGACTTCAAAACAATTGCACACGATTTGTTTAGTACTATTACGAAAGCAATTCTATTTTAGTGTGAAATTTCTCCGGATTTTTTGTAAAAAAAGGTATAGTCCGACAAAAAATTATAACGGTGGGATTGGATTATTTGCTCTGTACTTCCCACAAAAAGAATACCGTCTTTTTTTAAGGACTGATTAAACCGTGTATAGATTTTATCTTTGGCTTCTTCCG
>CAZVKG010000101.1:0-10039 GCA_964627665.1 uncultured Eubacteriales bacterium
TTTAATTCATCAATTTTTCTACATATTTATGAATAGTTTTGACACAGTCTCTTGCGCTGAAGCCACCATTGGTCGAGGGGATAAAGCCTTCGAGATCTATCGAAAGATTTGTCCTGCATATTTAGAAGATATTAGTGAAATTCACCGAACAGAGCCTTATGTCTATTCCCAAATGATTGCCGGAAAAGATGCGAAGTTCCATGGGGAAGCAAAAAATGCTTGGTTGACAGGGACAGCAGCTTGGAATTATGTTACAATTACACAAGCTATATTAGGGGTTAAACCTCATTATGATGGATTGATGATTGACCCCTGCATTCCGACGTCATGGAGTCAGTACACCGTAACGCGACGTTTTAGAGGAACAACATATCGAATTATAATCAAAAATCCGGAGCAGAAATCAAAAGGTGTATCCAAGATTATTGTTAACGGAGAAGAAATGAAAGGGTGTATCCTTCCTGTTATTTCTTCAAAGAAAGATGTTTATGTTGAAGTAACCATGTAACCGTTTAGTATTTTGGACATAGCCATAAAAATGTACAAAAAATGAATTTAAATTTCATCATAATAACCAATAGACAAGGGAGTCGAAGGAACAATTACCTAAATCGACTTCCTTATCTTTACATTATCCATAATCTATGCTAATATGATATAGGAATGTTACAGAATTGTTACAAAGATTCAAACAGTTGAATATACTAAAAAATACGAATATGAAGCATGGAGGATAACATATGTACGGAGTCCCGAAGTTTAAGGAGAACTTCTTTATGAAATATAAAAAAGAAGTTTTTTTGTCGGTAGGTGCGTTTTTGACGATTGCAACAGTGGTTCAATTTTCCCCTAAACAAGATATGTTAAGTGTTAGACCCATCGATGATCATGGGATTTCTATAGAGCAGGAAGCACCTGTTATTGGATATCAAGTTATATATAACGGTAAGGAATTAGGTGTGGTTGCACAGGAAGAAGACTTAGAGGAACTTTTAAAAGTAGCTTATGATGGATTGGTTCAAGAATTAGGGTATGATCCGGAGATTGTGCCTGAACCGGCTTTGATTCCTGTTAGGGAAGGCCAACTCACGCTGGACACGAAAACAATTGCCGTTGGTTTGCAGGGTGAATTGTATAATAGTTTGGATGTCATCAAGCAAAAAGGTTATGTTATGCGAATAGGTGATGACTTTACAGTTGTTCTGGAAAGTGAAGAAGCGGTGAAAGAGGTTTTAGCAAATGCGCAACGTCATTTTATTAAAACAGACGTTACATTAGAGATTAACTTAGATCTTAACGAATATAATTCAATGGTGTTGACGCCTAAAGTATTAATGAAAGATATGGACAGCGCATCGATGGCTTTGGTAACATCTAACCCGAATGGAACAACAGATGAAACAGAAGAGGAAAAAGACGCAATAGCTAGGCAAGGTAAAATGGTGGCAGTTGAGTTTTCGGAAGATATAGCTGTTGTAGAGACGTATATTAATCCGAATGATATTGTTGACGTTGAAATGGCAACAGGATTAATTACTAAAGAAAATGAAAAAGCCAAGGTTTACTCGATTCAAGCAGGTGACAGTCCGTCGGTGATTGCAAGTGAAAATGATATGAAACTCAGTGAACTGTATGCTTTAAATCCGGGCTTGAAAGAAAAAGAAAAAACGATTCAAATCGGCGACGAAGTTATTGTTATGGTCCCTGAACCTGAAATAAAAGTTGAGACAAAAATCGAGATTGTTTATACGGAACCGATTGAACGTAGTGTTGTTTATCAAAAAGATCCCAATGTTTATGTCGGAAGTGAGAAAGTCGTTGATAATGGCAGTGATGGTACGGTTGAAATTACCGCCTTAGTTACTCAAATAAATGGGAATGAAGATTCAAGAGAGATTATTGGTAAAGAGATTATTGTAGAACCAAAAGATAAGATTATATCCAAAGGCTCAAAGCCTTTTCCGGTTAAAGGAGCAACAGGAAAGTATATCTATCCGGTATCAGGGTATAGAATATCCTCGCCATATGGTAGGCGTTGGGGATCGTTTCATCATGGGATTGATTTAGCTGTATCTTATGGAACAGAAATTGTTGCTGCTGATGGCGGAACAATTATATTTGCAGGTTGGAAAAGTAGTACGTATGGATATTTTGTTGAGATTGACCATGGGGATGGTGTTACAACAAGATACGCTCATAATAGCAAAGTTAATGTAAAAGTTGGACAAGAAGTGGCGCAAGGTCAAAAGATTGCTGAAGTAGGAAGTACCGGACGAAGTACCGGACCTCATGTACATTTTGAAATTCGTTTTAATGGTACAACAGCTAATCCGATTAACTACTTAGAGTAAGCTACTGGGCTAAGCAAATATCAATAAAAGGGATAAAACAAAAGCGTCGAATTCGACGCTTTTGTTTTATGGTGCTTTGTTGTAGAAACACTCTTGTGATTTAAGATGAAGTTTGATATGATATTAAAAGAATAAAGAGGAGCTAAATGAGATGAGTGAAAAAATACTAGTTGTCGATGATGAAGCGGCTATTGTTGATATATTAAAATTTAATTTGGAAAAAGAAGGATATTCTGTTGTAACCGCATACGATGGAGAAGAAGGACTAAACATATTTCATAAGGAGAGTCCGGACCTGTTATTGTTAGATATTATGATGCCAATAATGGACGGCTTAACCCTATGTAAAAAGATACGTGAAAATTCTGCGGTCCCAATCATTATGTTAACAGCGAGAGCAGAAGAAGTTGACAAAATATTAGGGTTGGAATTTGGCGCAGATGATTATATAACAAAGCCTTTCGGAGTACGAGAACTCATTGCGAGGGTAAAAGCAAATTTGCGTCGAATTGGCATGAATCAACAAAGTGAAAAAGAAGCTGGACATGATCTGTTGAAATTTGATGGAATGACAATAGACATGACTCAATATGAAGTAAATAAAGAGGGGACCGTAATCGAACTTACAGTAAGAGAATATGAATTGTTGAAATTTCTAGCATCTCAAAAACAACAAATATTTTCGAGAGAACAGTTGCTTGAACAAGTTTGGGGATATGAATATTATGGTGATGTTCGGACAGTTGATGTAACTGTTCGAAGGCTGAGGGAAAAGATTGAGGATGAACCAAGTAATCCGAGATATATTATAACCAAAAGAGGTATAGGATATTATTTTAAAGATTAACGGATGATTTGACAGTTAAAATCATATATAGGTGGAAAAGCTCATGACTCGTAGTATTAAATGGCGTATGGTCAGTATTTTTGTTTTGCTAGTAGTTATTGTTATGATTATTTCTGGAATGCTGATTGTTTATCAAACAAAAAAATATGAATATAATATTATTCAAGAAGAACTCGTTGCGACTGCGAACTCTGTTTATTCCTCAGTAATTATAGATTTACCTTCTAGCGAAATTGAAGGTCATATTATTGAAATGATTGAAGAACAATCAGTCTTGCTAAAAGGCAAAGTGTACTTACTTGATGAAAAGGGTGGCATAGTATATACTCAAGAAGTCTCGACAGAAGAGCAGAGATTTAATACCGCGCAAGTGATGGCGGCCTTAACGCAGTCTGAGATAGCGGAATTAGACGAAGTTCATCTTTCCGGAAATTCGGCAACATATCTGGGATATGCTCGACCGATTATCAAGAATAATAATGTGATTTATGTCATATATGTATTGGCCTCAACAGTTCAAGTTCAAGAAAAAGTGTCGGCTATAACCAGTGTCATTGCGATTGCAGTCTTGTTAGCCATTGTATTATCAATTGTCTTGGCATTTTTGTTCTCTGCCTTTCTGACCAAACCAATTATCGCGCTGACAAAAAAAGCGAGAGAAATGTCAAAAGGAGAGCTTAAAAATCCTATTGAAGTATTTTCGAACGATGAAATAGGTGAATTGACAACCAATTTTAATCGAATGGCATTTTCTTTAAATGAGACTTTGGCTCAAATTGCTAGTGAAAAAAACAAAATGGAAACCGTGATTACTCATATGACAGACGGAATTCTAGTGTTTGATAATTTTGGAATTCTTATTCACTATAATCCGGCATCGATTCGTATGCTAAAAATAAAGAATGCCATATCCTTTAATGACATTTTCGGAACGAAGCTTAAGATTTCTTTTGAAAAAGTATTAGGGGATGTCGAGAAAAAACAAAGAAAAATAACAGTTACCTTAGATGAGGCATATTATAGTATTGATTTCGCAAAATATATTGATAAAGATGGAATTATTCAAGGTTTGATTTGTGTGATTCAAGATATTACGGAACATAAGAAACTAGAAAACATGCAAAAAGAATTTGTGGCCAATGTAAGCCATGAGTTACGCACACCGCTAACAACAATAAAAAGCTATGCTGAGACACTTCTAGAAGGAGCGCTTGAGGATATAGAGGTTGCTGAACGTTTTCTTGGAGTTATTAATAAAGAGAGTGATCGCATGACCAGTTTGGTTCAAGACTTATTGGAACTATCAAAATTAGACAGTCAAAAAACAAGTTTTGATCGAAGTGAAATTAATCTTGCTGAAATCGTTCGAACGATTGCGCGTAACTATGAGATTCATGCAAAAAAGAAAAATCAGCATTTAGAATGTCAAATTATTGAGGAAAATGCACTAATACTGGGTGATGC
Source organism: uncultured Eubacteriales bacterium (assembly GCA_964627665.1). Taxonomy (GTDB): domain Bacteria; phylum Bacillota; class Clostridia; order Lachnospirales; family Vallitaleaceae; genus UBA1351. The sequence goes on from CAZVKG010000101.1 coordinate 4,663, forward strand.
AAATCGTATTGAGCAAGTCATCAAAAATATATTGTCCAACGCCGTTAAATATAGTCCGGAGTATGCCGATGTACAAGTTAGACTTATTAATGACGGTGTATATTACGTGTTAGAGATTCGAGATACGGGTATGGGAATACCTAAAGAAGATTTGGAACACATCTTTGATCGTTTTTATCGCGTTGACAAAGCGAGATCTCGTGCTATGGGCGGGACTGGTTTAGGATTAGCAATTGCAAAAGAAATCATGGAACTACATAAAGGTTGGATTAAAGTTGAATCAGAAGTCGAAAAAGGAACCTGTTTTTATTTATTCTTTTTAATGCATAAAAAAGAAAATGACATCGAATAGTTATCTGGATGTAACATGCATGTAATATAAAGCTGATATAATTAAGTTCTATTACAGTAGATTATTTGTCGAAAGGAAGAAATATAATGAAAAAGTTTATAGGTATAATTGTTTTGTTTTCATTAACATTCCTTTTTAGTAGTTCTTTATATGCTCAAAATTCGATGGCTGAAGATGGGAAATCCATGCTTAATCTTTCTGATGAGGGATTGGCAATTTTGGCAGAGCAATTTGAGGTTGATTTTGCAAACGCAAACAAACAAAAGTTACGTCTAATTGAAGAACGCTTGGAAGGCTCTAAAACCAATAATGTGATTGGAGGCTTGAAGTTGGCGGATGATTTTTTGCGAGTACGCATGGCGACATTTGCAGATACAAAAACGTTTTCGGGTGAAGGACGTGTCGGGACACAAGTTGGTATTACAGTCTTCCATTTGGATCAACAAGCAAAAGTTCAGATTAATCAACAAAAATCCATTGTTATTGGAATGTCAAGATTGTTTAACGAATCAATCGACTTGACAAATATAGGTAGTAATTATATTTTGATTGTTTCAGAAAATCAGGACAAGAGTGAATTGAAGTACGGAATATATAATATTGTACGCTTGGAAGAAGAAAAAAAAGTGGAATTAGAAAACGTGAAGATTGATTTTTTTAATAATGCGGTTGAGAGTGGTAATACTTCATTTTTTGAACAGTTAAATCAGATGCGCTAGATTTAGTTTATATATCAGAAGGGATTTCACTATGTTTAAGATATATTTAAAAAGTACCTTGTTAGTTATTTTGGTTTTATTGAGCATATATCAAACGGCCATGTTATGGTTTGACTATCCGTCAAATCGTAACTTTTTTTATAGTTTAGTTAATGACGAAGACGCCGTAGTTAGAGAAAACAATGAAATGCAAAATGAATTGTTTTTTCCGGAAAAAATCGCTGTATTTTTTGGCGACGGAAGCAAAACCTATGGGGTTATGAGCTTGTCGCAAAGTGATAGTCTAAATTTGGTTGATGACAGTATCAAAGTCATCATAGATTCGTTTGAAATAGGTCATATTGATTCTCATCAGATTCAAACACAAGATCTTTGGAAACGCCCACATGTAATGCTTGATTTGCCCTATGCAATAACAAATGAATTACTATCGAATGAATTGAAGGTTAAAAGCAAGTGGGCTGATGAAGCCTTTGTATTTGAACGTGTATATATCTTCCCAGAAGAAAATGTCGACTCCTTTCAGTCAGAAAAAAATGAATACTCAGGAATTCGCATTGTGTTTGCGGATCAAAAACTTGAAACCTTGCTTTCGGTAAATATTCAAGATGAACGTATGCAACTATTAAATGATAGCTTGATTTTGCATATTACCACAATTGAAGAGGAACGTGGCTATACCTACTTTTCGACAAAAGAAAAAGGATTAGATATTTTTGTTGAAGATGTTTTAATTCCTGTCAATGGACAATCTTTTAATTTGTTAGGAAATCTTTATGGGGATATGTATTTCTATGACTCCGGAGTTCGTGATGATGAACAGCTTGAAAACTTTGTTAGTTACTTTTTCATTAACCCAAAAAGTACATGGAGTACGAATAATGTTAAAGAAATGCGGTTTGGAGACTTGGAATCAGTTGTTCGATATACAGAAAACGGTTTGTTTGAGTATACAGTCAATTTTGAGATCGAAGAACCGAAAACGACCCTATCTCGAAGTCTACGTGTAGCTAATGAGTTTTTGACAAAAGATCGATTGCTTAATCAAATCGAATATGCGCTGGATGATTTTGAACGACGTGATGGTGATATTGTGTTATATTATAATTACAAATACCGAAATGTACCTTTGGTTTTTAATGATTTAAGTACATATTCAATGAGATATCCCATGGAAATTGTTGTTTCTGGCAATACGGTGACAAATTATCGACGTATTATGTGGAAAAGCCAAGAAGTTGTTGTTCAAGGAAGTGCATTTGAAGTGCGTTTCCAAAAACCCATTGATGATTTGTTGCTCGTTGATGCGATTAAGCCATTGATGCTAACGGATATGTATTTAGGCTATCGAATTGATCGCATGGGTGATGGCGCCTATTTGACCTGGATTCTTGAGAGTAATGAAGAGAGGTATTACGTTGAATTGGAATAAAGTAATTAATGTGTTTATATTGATATTTTTAGGGTTCAATTTGCTTTTATATGCGAATCAAAAGAATTATGAAAGTGAACGTTATGTTATGTCGGATAGTCGTGTTCGTCAAATGAAAAATGTTTTGGACGAGCGAGGAATAGGTTTATATACCTATATTCCGGGGTATTATCCCCAAACACAACTACGTTTAGAATCTCCCACATTAGATAAAGACGGAATTATTCATCGGGTATTAGGCGAAATATATGAGAGTCGCCTTGACGATGATTATTTTGCAGAGCGCATTTATAACAACCAACAAGAATTGACCTTTTATATGGGCGAACAAAAAGGAATGTTGTATTATAAACGCCAAGATGGTGGGGAAGTTTACGTTCCGGATGATTTAACAGATGCAAGTATTCGTAAGGTTATTCTTCAATTTTCAGAAGATTTATTTGGGGAAGACACAAAAATGCAACCGACATATTGGAAGGAAATTGATGGAGAAGGTTATCGTATTGAGTTGAATGAGAGTTATAAAGGGAATCTTATTTTTCAAAGTTATATTAAACTCTATATTACAATGAATGGAATTGAAGAAGCGCTAGCAATTCGTTATAAACCCATAGAATTTAGTGGCGACAAACAAAATGTATATCCATTTGATGAAGTTATTTATAATTTGATGTATTATTTAGAGGAAGAATATAATGAAAGTCAACTTGAACAAAATGGAGAAAGAATTATTAGACATATTGATGTGGGGTATTATGTTGTCGATAAAGGTGCCAGAAACCTTACATTCAGAGCAGATCCCTATTATCGCGTTATTTTTGATGATGGCGACGTCTATTATATCAATGCATATTCGAATGTGATTTATAAGTTGTAAGTGCTTGATTTAGGTGGTAGCACTTTTATTAGAAATGCATTAGAATTTACAAAGATTTACTTATGTGATATAATCACTTTTGGAATAGAATACATAATAGGATGGATCAATGAGGTGTGAAATGGATCAGTTTATAATAAATGGTGGAAATGTATTAAAGGGTAGAGTTGAAGTCAGTGGTGCGAAGAATGCGGCTTTAGGAATTATCTCCGCAGCCTTGTTAGCGGATGGGGTAAGTACAATTCAAAATGTTCCTCATGTCGATGATATTCGTGTACTCTTGGAGGCAATGAAAGATTTAGGTGTACGTATAAAAAATATTGATGAGCATACTATTGAAATCGATAGTCGAAAAGTAAATAAACTTATTGTTGATTATGAGCATATAAAGAAAATAAGAGCATCTTATTATCTTCTTGGATCTTTACTTGGAAGATTCAAGGAAGCACAAGTTGCAATGCCTGGTGGATGTAATATAGGACAACGACCGATTGATCAACATATTAAAGGGTTTGAAGCGTTAGGTGCTGAAGTTGAAGTGGACCATGGAATGGTAAAGGCTAGAGCAAAACAATTAAATGGAGCAAGTATTTATCTGGACGTGGTCAGTGTCGGAGCAACCATTAATATTATGTTAGCATCTGTCATGGCGGAAGGTGTTACAACGATTGAAAACCCAGCTAAAGAACCTCATATTGTCGATGTGGCAAACTACCTAAATTCAATGGGAGCGGAAATTAAAGGTGCCGGAACAGATATAATCAAAATCCATGGTGTTGAAAAATTACATGGTTCAGAGTATATGATTATTCCTGATCAGATTGAAGCCGGAACATATATGATTGCCTCAGCCATTACCGGTGGTGATGTTGTTATTGAAAATTTAATACCAAAGCATATGGAAGCTATTTCAGCAAAGTTACTAGAAATGGGTGTTGGCATTGAGGAACAAGGCGACTCAATTCGTGTATATGCCCATAAAGATTTGAAGGGGGTCAATATTAAAACCTTGCCATATCCCGGATTTCCTACGGATATGCAACCTCAAATGACTGCATTGCTAGCAGTAACGAAAGGAACCAGCATCGTTTCAGAGAGCATTTTTGAAAACCGATTCCAATATGTTGATGAGTTAAATCGTATGGGCGTTAATGTAAAAGTTGAAGGTAATACAGCTATTGTAAGTGGAGTAAAAAAATTAACAGGTACAGAAATTACCGCGTCCGATTTGCGAGCAGGAGCAGCTCTGATTCTAGCGGCACTTATTGCAGAAGGTGAAACGGTTATTAATCATGTCGATTATATTGATCGAGGATATGAATTTATCGAAGAAAAATTACGTGGTATCGGAGCAGATATTGTGAGAAAATCAGATTCAAAAGAAAAACGGCAACTCAAAGTGATTTAATAGATTAATTTTTTGGGGGTGTATATGAAGGATAAGCAGTATACATTTGAAGAACTTTTAAAGATTATGGCCATTCTTCGGGGTGAGCAAGGTTGCCCATGGGACCGAGAGCAAACGCATCAATCGATAAAAAACGATACGATAGAAGAAGCTTATGAGTTAGTTGAATCGATTAATAATAATGATGATGAGAATATGCGTGAAGAATTAGGCGATTTATTATTGCATATTGCTTTTCATATTCAAATAGCAAAAGAAGATGCTCGTTTTGATGAAAGCAGTGTGCTGCAAGGAATTATTGAAAAAATGATTCGGCGTCATCCTCATGTTTTTGAAAATGAGAATGTGGAAAACGCAGAAGAAGTTTTAAGGCAGTGGGATGAAATTAAAAAAATCGAAAAAAATCATTCGACGACCACAGATGTTATGCGTTCTGTGGCGAAAGCATTACCTGCATTAACGCGAGCAGCAAAAATTCAAAAAAAAGCAGCAAAGGTAGGATTTGATTTTCTTGATGAAGTTCAGATGATTGACAAACTTGATGAAGAGATTCAAGAAATGAAAGAGGCTGTTCAAAAAAAGAACATAA
>CAZVKG010000102.1:0-9962 GCA_964627665.1 uncultured Eubacteriales bacterium
AGGAAATAGATTCGATGAAAAAAAAGCAAGAGTTTATAGGTTATGTAGAAAAAGTAGATTTTCCCAATAAAGGCTATGTTAAAGTAGATGAAGAAACCGTCATTGTAAAAAATGTTATTCCCGGACAACAAGTACGTGGGATCACGACAAAACGACGTAACGGCAAATTCTTGGGGCGATTATTAGAAACAGTCGAATCTTCACCTGACGCGGTTGTAGCTCCATGTCCTGTCTTTGGTGAGTGTGGTGGTTGCTTATATCAGTCGATGCCGTATGAAAAGCAGCTTGCATTAAAAGAAAGACAAGTGCGTGAGCTCATTGAAAATGTCACAGGACCATTAGGTGAGCGTTATGACGGCATTATCGCTAGCCCAGAGCATTTTCACTATCGCAATAAGATGGAGTATTCATTCGGTGATGCCCAAAAAGACGGACCCCTTGTTTTAGGTATGCATAAGCGGGGAAGTACATATGATATTAGTCCTGCCGGGGATTGTCAGATTGTTCATGAGGATTTTAACAAAATCCTAAACTATACGGTAGAATTATTCCGTCAAGATGGACTTAGCTATTATCATAAACGAACACATGAAGGCTATCTTCGCTACTTGCTTGTCCGTCGGGGCGTCAATACAAAAGAGTTTATGGTTAATCTTGTTACATCCTCCCAGATGGACTACGACTTGACACCTTGGTTAGAAGGTCTTATTAAGCTAGCGGAACAAGCCTTTGATAATGAACTTGTCTCTGTTGTGCATACCGTTTCAGATACCTTGTCTGATGCAGTTAAACCTGAGGACGTGAATTTGCTTTATGGTCGAGACTTCATCTATGAAGAACTACTCGGTCTACGCTTTAAGATCTCGCCCTTTAGTTTTTTTCAGACCAATTCATTAGGAGCAGAAAAACTCTATGACGTGGTCCGCCAATATATTGGTGAGACAAAAGATAAAGTCGTCTTTGACTTATATTCCGGAACAGGTACCATTACCCAACTCTTAGCCCCGGTAGCGGCAAAAGCAGTTGGTGTTGAGATTGTTGAAGAAGCTGTTGATGCAGCCAAAGAAAACGCTAAACTAAACCAACTATCTAACTGCGAATTCATCGCCGGCGACGTCCTTGCAGTACTTGATGACTTAACCGACAAGCCGGACTTAATCGTTCTAGACCCACCACGTGATGGGATTCATCCTAAAGCGCTCCCCAAGATTATCGAATTCGGTGTAGACAAAATGGTTTACGTCAGTTGCAAACCCACATCCTTAGCCAGAGACTTGATTGTTTTCCAAGAAGCCGGATATGAGGTTCAAAAGATGACCTTGGTCGATCTTTTCCCGCATACGGTGCACGTTGAGACGGTAGTATTGATGTCAAGGGTTAAGGTAAATACGATGTTTTAGGGATAAAAAACTTTATAAATAAAGGGTTTCCGTGATTTGAGATCTGGTTTCAAGCCGGCAGGATAATCACGGATTTTTATTTTGTGGGAACTTATCCAAGATAGGCAGGTTAGATGATTAAGAAGATGATATGGATATTGATGTGGTGAGTTGACACGATTGCTGGCAAAAACGTGGTGAGTTGACAGGGTAGTTGTCAAGTTTAAACTAGAACAAATGACAACAAACAACATAAAACATGTTGAAAATTGCAATAAACTATGCTAAAATATATAATAGAACGCTATTAAACTATACTAACTGGTCTTGAGGTGAAGAAATGATAGAGCAGAATGAGAAATGGATAAATATTGATGAGGCTGCTGAATATTTAGGGGTTAAGCCAGGAACTGTGCGTGATTGGATTAGAAAAGGCAAAGGAATCCCAGCTCATAAAATCGGCAAACAATGGAAATTTAAATGCGTTGAGCTAGATGATTGGGTTAAGAGTGGGAAGAGTGCTATTGACTAGATACAAGGAAAGAGAGGCATCATGAAAAATGGATTTAGGTCAAATATTTACAAATAATCACGTTGCAAAATATATGGCGTCTCTATTTAATTTAGATAATGAGGATTCTATTTTAGATCCATGTTTTGGAGATGGAGTATTTCTAAAGGCTTGTTTGAGTCAAGGATACAATAATATATCTGGATACGAATTGGATGAAAATCTTTTTAATGAAGTACGAGCAATATATCCGGCGCTTGATTTATATAATGTAGACTTTTTAAATATAAATCGCGAAAAAAAATACGATGGAATTATTATGAATCCTCCTTATATAAGACAAGAAAAAATAGACGATCTTAAACACTATGGAATTACAAAAGAGATATTGAGAAAAAACAGCATTTTTGATAAGCTGCCTAAGACAGCTAATCTGTATATGTATTTTATATTTAAGGCAATTGATTTATTAAAAACCAAAGGTCAGTTAGTAGTGATTTTTCCAAGTAGCTGGTTGAAAACACGAAGTGGTAAATCTTTTGAAAAAACACTCTATTCACAATGTACTTTAAAACAACAGATCCATATATCGGGAGAAGTCTTTGAAAAGGAGGCATTAGTTGATGTTGTGATTCTAGATTTGATAAAAGGCAAAGTAGCAATTAAACCAGAAATAAAAAATTTAGAATTCACCAATAAACAGCTAGTTGATAAGGGGATCTTCAATGTTGAGGATGATTTGGGTTTTAGTGAAAGTTTCTCAAAGTATGCACGCATAAGACGAGGTTTAACAACAGGCTTTAATGCTATGTTTATTAATCCTGTTGTTAAAGAAAGTTTATCAAAAGAGATGCTTGTACCTATTATTTCATCTCCAAAAGCTATTAAGGGCTTCAACACTGAAGATGCAGAGGTAGATATGTTGTTTTCATTATCCAGAGATGATGAACTAAATGATGAAATATCTGCTTATCTTACAAACTGGAAAAAATCGATTTTGCAGAAAGCTTCACCAATAACTTTGTATAAAAAAATTCAACAAGGAGTACCTTGGTATCTGATAAAGACAATTGATAGTAAAGGGATTCTGTTTAGTTATTTTGTACGAAATGACATGAAATTTATTGATAATGATTCAGGTACATTGGTACGAGATAATTTTTATATTATTTATCCGAAAATTAATAGAATGTTGTTATTTGCACTACTTAATAATTACTATACATACTACCAACTTGAGAAATCAGGTAAAAAGTATGGTGCAGGATTATTAAAATTACAGCGTTATGATATTGAAGATTTGATGTTTCCAGATATTAGTCAGATTTCTAGTCATGATCAAGTAAAAATCTGTAAACTTGCTGAAGAACTGTCATCTGAAGGCGATGCATCTTTAGTGAGAAAGATTACAGAAATTATTTCTTCTTACTCAAATGTGAGTTATGAAGAAGTTACAAATTGGTATAGCGAAATAAAGAAACACAGATTGGAGGGTTACACAAATGGCAATTAGTGTCGTAAGTCTATTTTCTGGGGGCGGAGGGTTAGACCTTGGATTTAAAAAGGCAGGATTCGATATTAAGTGGGCAATAGACAATAATAAAAATGCAGTGTCGACATATAAGAAAAATATTGGCAATCATATTGTTTGTGCTGATATTAATACCATTGATTTGGAAAGCATACCTCATGCTGATGTCGTTATAGGAGGGCCGCCTTGTCAGTCATTTTCTCTTGCAGGAAAAAGAGATGTTGAAGATGAGAGAGGTCAATTGGTTTGGAGATATATTCAAATCATTAAGCAAGTAGATCCAAAGGCGTTTGTCTTTGAAAATGTAACAGGTATTCTTTCAGCTAAAAATGCAAAGGGAGAGAAGGTTGTTGAACTTTTAAAAAGTGCTTTTATTGAAATTGGTTATTCAATTTCAACTAAGGTAGTGAATGCAGCTGATTACGGAATTCCTCAAAAAAGAAAAAGGGTTATTATTGTTGGATTGAAAGACGGATATTCTTTTCAATTCCCAACAGAAACGCATTGTGAAGATGGAACTGGTCTTAAACGTTATGTAAGTGTTGAAGAGGCGCTAGGAGATTTACCTTTAGCCGTAGAGGATGAAAAGGGAGTTACTGAATATTTGGTGGAAGCCCAAAGTGAATACCAAGGTAAAATGAGATGCGAAGGGAAAATCACAGAACACTTTATACCTCAAATGAGTGAGCTTGATAAGTATATTATTTCACACGTTAAGCCTGGCGGAAATTATATGGACGTTCCCGCAGACGTGAACTCAGCAAGAATTAGAAGGCTACAGAGAGATGGGGGACATACAACTTGTTACGGTCGCTTAAAGCCAGATGAACCGTCGTATACTATTAATACGTATTTTAATAGACCGAATGTAGGTTGTAATATACATTATTCTGAAGACCGTCTAATAACGGTTAGAGAAGCATTGAGATTACAATCCTTTCCTGATTCATATGAATTGGTATCATCGAGTAAGCAAGGCAAACACCTTATTGTAGGAAATGCTGTTCCTCCAATATTGGCAGAGATTATTGCTGAAAAACTAAAAAATTACATTTAGGAGGATAGCTTATGTGGATTTCATACTCTGATTCAGAGGTTAATAAATTTCATCCTGTATGTGAGAGGGCATTGAATCAAGCTCTTCTCTTGCTTGCAATAGATAGTAAATATAGAGTTGTACATCATCAATACACTGGCTCGTTAGAGATGGATTATGTAATACAAAATATTAATACGGGAAAGTATCTCTGCGTTGTTGAGGTTAAAAGGACTCCATCTGACATCAATAGTGCGAGATATCAATTCCAAGCTATGTCGTACGTACAAATGAATGCTAACGAATCAGAAAAGCCCTTCTATATTCTTACAAATTTAGAATATGCTTTTGCTTTCAGATATGATTCAAATAGGCCCCGTGTTTTTCAACAAATGCTAAAGCCAGGTCTTTCAAATATAGGTAGTTTTCTGAATGACGATGAAGAAACATTTACTAATAAGTTGGCAGAATATTTTAAGGAAAGAATCTCTGAATATTGTAATAATTCATATGAATACTTGGTTACATTGGAAGAATTCGCAGGACATATGGAGCGAATTAAAGGGCAGCCAAAGAGGTGGAAAAGTCATCTGGCTGTATTACTATATGAATATATTAGAGGAGCATTTACGTTTTTAAACAGAAATGATTTACCAGACATAAGAGTATTCCACAATAACATTGCAAGTATTTGTAATGAGGCAGCTAGAGTAAATTTTAAAGATATTTTTGATTACTCGGACGAAAAGTTTGAAAGAGAGTCTGATGTAGATAACTCTGCTCTTATCAATCTATATGATTTTGGGAATCAAAATGTTTCTGGAGATTCAGTAGCTGGTATTTTGCATCAGATAGTTTCTGCGGGTCATGAACATGAAGGTGAGGTTCCTACTGATTTAGAATTAGGCCGTATTGTTGCTGAATTAGCAAATTATATTAATGGTAATTTAAATGCCGATGACCTATTATGCGATCCTGCTGCAGGTAGTGGTAATCTAATTAGTTCAGCAGTAGAGACACTTAATTTAAGACCGACACAGATACTTGTAAATGACTGGAATCCTAAGCTTTTAGAATTATTATCTTTACGACTAGGATTGAATTTTGCTAGAACTATTTCACTTGTCAATTCCCCTGCAATACATAATAATAATGTTGCTGATTTGGAAAGAAGTTTTTTCAATAATGTAAAGATTATTGTAATGAATCCCCCTTTTGTGGCTGGAATTAATTGCGTAAATAGAAAACAAGAAATTTATAGAAAAATACATTCTTTGGTGGGAGAAAATACTAACACGAATATTGGCCAGATGCCTTTGGAGGCACCATTCCTAGAACTAATAACTTATCTGGTTAATCCAGGAACTACAATTGCTTGTGTCTTTCCTAAAACTCATCTTATGGCACGAGGCAATGAAGCAAAGCTAATCAGAAAGTTAATTCTAAATAATTTAGGTTTAAGACTTGTGTTTACGTACCCAGGTAATGAAATATTTGATGAAGTTATTAAGGATACCTGCGTTCTGGTCGGCAAAGCAATGCAACCCGGTGATTTTGTTGAAGTGATATCTAGTTATGAGAAGATACCAGATTTAGATACACAACGTTTTTCGCAATCTTTAGCAAACGAATTTGCAGTTGATTTCACGTCAATGATGCCAGGTGTTGTAGCTAAAAAAATAGCGATCAATGAATTAAGAAACAGTATTACGGATGGTTGGCGTTCTTTGAATAGTGAGATGGTAAATGCAATAACTTTTGTAAAAGATAATTTTGAAACTGCAACATTAATGAGAACTTTAGGGGAGTATGATTTTCTAGTTAGACCTAAGCGTGGTAATGCAGGAAATAGTGGTGGCAGTGATATAATGTTTTTTAAATCAAGAGAAGAACTGTATAGTCAATTCGATAATAGAGGTATAGTTCTAAAAGTAGGAATGAGAAATGCAAAAATAAATACTCTCGATATTGGTGAAGGTGACTCGAAATTTCTAGACGTGGCATCAAACAGTGAACAAACAATAGATGATATTATTAATGCCTATATTCAATTACCTGCTCGTGGAGGTAGACAACAAAGACTGGAAAAGACACATCAAGAGTGGAAGCAAATTTTACAAAGAGAAAGTCGTAATGGTTTCAGTCAAAATTCTGTTCTTGTTCCCCGTGCAATTAGAGCTTCAGGTAAAGCGTATTTATCTAGAAATCAGGTATTTGTTTCAACAAATTTTGTTGTATATACATTGCCAACATATGAGGAGGCTTTGCTACTATCTTCGTGGATGACAACTATTTTTTATCAGTTAATCTGCGAAGTAACATCTAAAGACCAAGAAGGGATGAGGAAGATGGAGGTTGCTGATATTAATACAACTCTTATTCCTCAACTTGATATGATTTCTGTAAATACACTGAATCGCATAAGGGCAATAAAAGAGGAGATCATATTTCTTAATTTAAAAAACCCTGAAATTAGAGAAATTGATAAAATATGGGCTGAAGAACTGTTTGGTGGTATGTCTAATGAAATTTTAGAAAATGCTAAAAGATTGTTAGGTTTCTTGGCGCACAGAAGAAATCCATAATGTATTAATGGAGGTGCATTGATGGCCAGATGGAACAGTGTGGGTATACCACATAAAGGGTGGAAATATCTTGGGATAGAAGATTTAGGCGAGGATTTGTTACCTGATGAAGAAGTGGAATTTGAGCAATGTGAGATGTGTGGTAAAGAGAAAATACGCTATGTTCATCTGTTGGAGCATCCAGATTATCATGGTGAAATACGCGTGGGTTGTGTTTGTGCCTCTAAAATGATTGATGATTATGTCAATCCACAGGAGCGAGAGAAGGATTTAAAAAATCGTATAAATCGCAAGAAAAACTTTTTGAAACAAGAATGGAGATATAAACAGGATACCGGAAACTATACACTTCGATACAAAGGCGATTATATCACTATCATGAAGAGTAGTTTTGGTGCGGGTTGGGGTGTCGTTTTTCAAGGTGAACGCAGGTGGAACTATCATGGCAAGAAGATTACTGACCTTCATTCGGCAAAGATAGTGGCATTTGATTTATTCGATGAACTCCACGAATCAAATCATCAGGCGCAACCGTACTGGGATGGGATTCGCTGGATTTATTATTAATTTATAGTAAATTTAGCTGGGATTATCTCAGGATAGGAGGATTGCATATGGCGGATAGCCGATCGTTCACAGAATATGTGTCAAAGACATTTGATAATCATTTTTGGACAGTAGCCGAAGAATATCTACGTGAAAATTTTGATGCCCTTGATGTGGAACTGTATAAGATTCATAAAGCCGGCGAGTTAGAAATATCAGATGTTCATGTTGAACACGTCTGGGTTGATGATTTGCCGGAAATGAAAATCCAGTTTGATGTGGCTTTGTCCGTCATATTTGAAATCTCAGAAGCTGATCACCATTATGATAATTCTGAGGAAAAGCGAATCTGGCTCATGGTCCGTTGCCGTGGAGATCTCTCCTGTGACTTGCAGGATTTTGAGATTTTTGAAGTTTCTGATTATAAAGGGAAAAACCGTGCTAAAAATCCATTGGACGATTCGCTTGTTCCTTATATTCCATATGAAAAGCTAGATGAAGTGGCTACATCGTTTCTTAAAGAATATTACCCCGAAGCTCTTAAAATTACTCAATATAAGCAGGACCCTGTTTGGGTTGACCCCAATATCCTTACAGAAAGACTTGGATTAACAATAAATACTCAACGCATAAGGGAAGATGCATCAGTATTCGGTCAGATATACTTTGTTGATACTGATGTAGAAATGTATGATTCCAACACTCAAAGTAATGTAGCTATGCAGATTGAAGGGAAAACTATTGTTGTCGATCCCTATATGTACTTGCTTAGGAATCTAGGTTCTGTTAATAATACAATAATACATGAGTGTGTACATTGGGTTAAACATAGAAAAGTATTTGAACTGGAAAAACTATATAATGCAGCAGCCTCTCATATAAGCTGTGAAGTAAAAGGTGGGGCAATCTCAACGCTATCTAAGAAATCTACAGAATGGATGGAAAAGCAAGCTAACCAATTGACACCACGGATACAAATGCCAGCAGAGCCTTTTAGAGTAAAGGCAAATCAATATATAGCACAATTTATGCGTGAATCGAATGCTAGGCACACGGTAGATGTGATGGAAAAAGTTATTACTGCATTGGAGACTAAATTTGCAGTATCTAAGCAAGCAGCAAAGATTCGACTTGTAGAGTTAGGCTTTGAGGAAGCTATTGGCACATACACATATCTTGATGGTCATTATGTAAAACCACACGGTTTTCGTAAAGGGACAATCAAGGTAAATCAGACATTTTCTTTAAGTGCTCAGGACGCAGCTATTGAACGCTTTCTCAATCCTGAACTTCGTACTCTAACTGAAAATGGAGATTATCTCTTTGTAGATAACCATTATGTATATAATGCACCACTTTATGTAGAACGCGATGAAAACGGAAAGCTAGAATTAACTGGATATGCCCGTTCTCATATGGATGAGTGCTGTCTTGTATTTGATATGAGAATCACTAGCAAGGTAGAGAACATATATCACACAGCATGTTTTTTAAATCGTGAACTGAGTGACATCACATTTGAAATTAAGTATCATAATGGGTTTGAAAATGCACCGCAGGAACGTCAAGTCGCTATGCGAAAGAAAATTCAAGCTGAAGAATTAGAGATTCGCAAACAGATGACGGACGATCCGGAACAGTGCCTGGAACTTCTTCTTAAATGGAGAGGTATGAATTATACTGACCTTGGTCTTGAAATTGACCGTGATCCAAAGACTATTAGTCGTACTGTTAAGGGTAAAACTGCCCCTACAGTGGAAACTGCAGCACTTATATGCTTTGGTCTTCATCTCTCGCCTACGATCAGTATGAAGTTGATGGATGTGTTTGGCTGCAAGCTGAACCCTATGAAATACCCTAATCATCAATGGATAAATGAGGCTTTATACATAAAATATCCTGAGCCAATATGGGCTATTCGGGAGTATTTAAGCCCATACGGAGTAGAAATTTAATTTTTTTCTTAAAAAAATGGACAAGGTATGTCCACTATAAAGTTGAAAAAGTGACCTTCGACAAAAAGATTAGGTCTCTTTTTTATTGGTAAGTAAGATAAGCAATTGACACCAACATTATTTTAGTCAGTAAACTTAATATTGAGTCTAAGGAAAGAAGACTTCAAAAGCTATGAATAATTAAAGAAATAACCGCTCATCAATTCATAAATAATCGCCGGAGTTATCAAAGTAAGCCATTAAAGGCTGAACTAGATAACTCCGGCTTTTTTTATTTTCATGGGTTTTGACAGGACATGGCATGTCCATTTTCAAAAAAAATTCCGTGTTACATTTAGTTTATAGATAAGCAATATTGCTTTCTAAATAAATCTCAAAGTCCTAGTGCGCATACGGACGGCGGGATGCATAAGAGTTCA
>CAZVKG010000103.1:0-9924 GCA_964627665.1 uncultured Eubacteriales bacterium
TATGACAATATCCGTTGGGATTTTTTTTGAGATAACGTTGATGATATTCTTCAGCGTCAAAAAAGTTTTCTAAAGGTTTGACTTCTGTTACAATCGGATCAGAATAACTGTTTTGTTCCTTAAATAGGCTTTCTTGGATAATGTCAACATCTTCCGGATCAACATAATAAATTCCGGTGCGATATTGAGAACCCACATCGTTGCCTTGACGATTGAGTACAGTGGGATCAATGATTTGCCAATAGGCATCAAGTAATTTTTCTAAGGAAAGTGTATAAGGGTCATATTCTATATAAACAGCCTCTGCGTGTTGGGTTGTTCCTGAACATACAAGCTCATAGGACGGGTTCTTAACCGTTCCGTTGGCATAACCGACTTTTGTCGATAAAACACCGGGCCTGCGAGAAAAATATTCTTCGACACCCCAAAAACAGCCTCCGGCGAATACGATTTTTTTCATTGAAATTCCTCCTTTCATGTTCTGCTATTGTCGCTTTGTCCCTACTACAGGAAAGTCCTATTTTAGCTTTCTGCCTTGAAACATAGCAGAAAGCGTCAAGGATCTTTCCCTCCGTGAACAATCCGCAAAGCGGAACGCGACAGAGTCGCTTTGTACCTACATTATAACATATTTTTGGTGTATTTGGTATGATTTTGCTTGTGTATTCTCGATGGCTATTGAGTATATTGCCAAAATGTTTGAAAGTCATTGACAGTAGATTTCAAACTCTGTAGAATAACTCTGTAAGTATTACTACTTTACTACATGAAAGGGGTATCATATGTTTCAGCTCAAAGAACACAACACAAATGTTAGAACGGAAATTCTAGCAGGATTTACTACTTTTATGACAATGGCATATATTTTAATTGTCAATCCGGATATTCTCAGTAAAATCGGAGGCGACGTTACATTTAATGCAGTCTTTGTAGCAACTGCGCTAGCTGCCTTTGTTGGTACGACAGCCATGGCTTTACTTGCGAACTATCCATTTGCCTTAGCACCCGGTATGGGATTAAATGCTTTTTTTGCTTTTACGGTTGTCATTGCAGGACGTTTAACATGGCAACAGGCATTAACAGCAATTTTAATCGAAGGTATTATATTTATAATATTAACCTTTGTCAATGTACGTGAAGCTTTGTTTAATTCAATTCCAATGACCTTAAAATATGCAGTTAGTGCCGGAATTGGTTTATTTATTGCATTTATTGGTTTTCAAAATGCAGGAATTGTCGTTAATGATGATGCAACATTGGTTTCAATCACAAAAGATATTACACAAGCACCGGTTGTATTAGCCTTACTTGGCGTTATTATTACAGCGATTTTTGTTGTTAAAAAAGTAAAAGGATCCATTTTGTTTGGAATTATTATCACATGGGTTTTAGCAATGATTGCAGAAGGAACGGGTTGGTATGTGCCGGATATGGAAAGTACATTTTCAGTGATACCAAGTGCAGTGGCTGCACCGATTGAAACAAGTGGCCTATTGTTATTCCGATTTGATTTTGCGGCATTAGCCAACCTTGATTTTTGGGTTATCATGATATCCTTCTTATTTGTAGATTTATTTGATACACTAGGAACCCTTATTGGTGTTTCTTCAAAAGCCGGATTTTTAGATAAAGAAGGCAAACTTCCAAGAGCTAAGCAGGCATTACTTGCAGATGCTATCGGAACCACTTTCGGAGCAATGGTGGGGACCTCAACAACAACAACGTATGTTGAAAGTGCAGCAGGTGTAGCTGATGGAGGGCGAACAGGTCTTACAGCAATGACGACAGCCATACTTTTCTTATTGGCATTGCCATTTGCGCCTTTATTTGCATCTATACCATCCTTTGCGACAGCACCGGCATTGATTATCGTTGGTTTTTATATGATGGAATCTGTGATGAAGATTAACTTTGCAGATCCAACAAAAGGTATTCCTGCCTTTTTAACAATCATCGTTATGCCTGTTATGTATAGTATTTCTGAAGGTATAGCTTTCGGAGTCATTAGTTATACGATTGTTAATGCGGTTTCAAAAAACAGAAAAGATCTACATCCATTAATGTATGTCTTAACGATTCTTTTCATACTAAAATTCATCTTTTTCTAGACATTTATAAGAAGATCGTGTATATTTAGTGTGTAATTACAATTCAAAATAATAATATTCTGTATGACTGGCGGATTAGGGAATGAACCCTACGGGAGTACAGAAAAAAATATGCCGACCGCCTGGGCGAAAAAGACACGTGTTCTTTTTTGTTCAGGTGGTCTTTTTTCGGATTCTATGATTTATTTTTAGGAAAGGTTGTGTTTTATGACAAAAGAAATATGGCAAAATTTTCAAACGGGACATTGGAACCAGACCATTCATGTACAGGACTTTATACATGTGAATTTCACGCCATATGACAAGGAACCGGATTTTTTGTGTGGACCGACAGCAAGAACTCGCAGAGTCTATGAAAAGTATGAAGCTTTGCGCCAAGAAGAACTAGACAAAGAGGGTGTGCTTGATATTGATACAGAGACGGTATCCTCATTATTAACCTTTAATCCGGGGTACATTAGCAAAGAGGATGAGTTGATTGTCGGATTACAAACGGACGAGCCCTTAAAACGTGGTGTAAATCCATTTGGTGGCATTCGTATGGCCAGAAAAGCATGTGAAGCCTATGGGTATAAGTTGAGTGATAAGGTTGAGCAGGAGTTTGCCTACAAAACGACCCATAATGACGGTGTATTTAGAGTATATAATGAAGAAATGCGAGACGTTCGTCGGGCAGGAATTATTACGGGATTACCGGATGCCTATGGTCGAGGCCGTATTATCGGTGATTATCGACGAATTGCATTATACGGGATTGACTACCTTATTCAGGATAAGGTCAATGATAAAGACCGAATCAGCGACTTACAAATGACGGAAGAACGCATACGGTTACTAGAAGAACTACATCGTCAGATTGATTTTTTGAATAAACTTAAAGCAATGGCCAAAATGTATGGCCATGATATTGGAATCCCGGCGAAAAACGCGAGAGAAGCGATTCAATGGACCTACTATGGATATCTAGGTGCAGTCAAGGAACAAAATGGTGCAGCAATGAGCCTTGGACGCGTGAGCAACTTTTTTGATATATATATTGAAAGAGATATACATATGGGTGAATTAGATGAAACACGTGCTCAAGAGTTAATTGATGATTTTGTCATTAAGTTACGAATGGTTAGACAATTGCGTACGCCGGAATATAATGAGCTTTTTGCCGGCGACCCCAATTGGGTCACAGAAGTTGTTGGCGGACTCACTGAAGATGAACGCCCTTTAATTACGAAAACGTCCTATCGAATGTTACAGACCTTATATAATCTAAATCCGGCGCCGGAGCCAAATCTGACAGTACTGTGGTCAGAAAAGTTACCCCAAGCTTTTAAAGAATTTTGTGCGAAGATTTCGATTGATACAGATGCCATTCAATATGAAAATGATGACCTGATGCGTCCCATCTATGGGGATGATTATGGGATCGCTTGTTGTGTGTCTGCAATGAAAATCGGTAAGCAGATGCAGTATTTCGGTGCAAGATGTAATCTACCCAAAGTTCTTCTCTTAGCCTTAAACGGTGGTCAGGAAGAACTTCACGGATACAAGCTCGGTCCTCAGATGGAAGCAGTGGATGAAGACGTTTTAGATTATGAAAACGTTATGGAACGCTTTGAAATCTATCAAAAATGGTTAGCTAAGCTCTATGTAAATATCATGAATATTATTCACCGTATGCATGACAAATATGCCTATGAAAAAACGCAGATGGGATTACATGATACCTATGTTCAACGTTTTATGGCTTTTGGACTTGCCGGATTATCCGTTATGGCAGACTCGCTGAGTGCCATCAAATACGCAAAAGTTAAACCCATTAAGAATGCCGATGGAGTGATTGTTGATTTTGATATTCAAGGGGATTTTCCAAAATACGGGAATAATGATGACCGGGTGGATGCAATTGCAATAAAGATTACAGAAGATTTCATCAATGCCTTGCGTCAAAATGAAACCTATAGAGAATCCATACACACCTTAAGTATATTAACCATTACATCCAATGTTGTCTATGGCAAGAAAACAGGAGCGACACCGGATGGACGTAAGGCCGGTCAACCCTTTGCACCGGGCGCAAACCCTATGCATGGACGTGATACAAACGGCGCATTAGCATCCCTTGAATCCGTAGCTAAGATTCCCTATGATGCATGTCGAGATGGTATATCCTGCACATTTTCAGTCCATCCCAAAGCGCTAGGCAAAACCGGTGCAGATAAAATCCATAATCTAGTAAGTATTCTTGATGGCTACTTCAGCAAAAAAGCCCATCATTTGAATGTGAATGTGCTCAATCCGGAGACATTAACAGATGCAATGGAACATCCAAACAAATATCCAAATCTTACCGTTCGTGTCTCAGGCTATGCCGTGAACTTCAATCGGTTAAATCGAGAACAGCAGTTAGAAGTTATAGCACGAACTTACCACCATCATATATAGAGACCTATTTATTTATAATATATTTTAGCTATTTTGAAAGGAGCAATTATGCGCGCATTAATCAGTGTATCAGACAAAACAGGTATTGTGGAATTTGCAAAAAAATTATCGGACCTTGGTGTGGAGATTATATCGACAGGAGGAACCAAGGCAAAGCTTCAAGAGGCCGGATTAGAAGTTATAGGAATTAGTGAAGTCACAGGATTTCCGGAATGTCTTGACGGACGCGTAAAAACATTAGATCCGCATATTCATGCCGGAATTTTGGCTATGCGAAGTAACGCAGAGCATATGAATCAAATTAAGGAATTAGGTGTAACACCTATTGATTTAGTCGTTGTCAACTTATATCCCTTTAAGCAGACGATTTTAAAAGAAGGGGTAGAACTCGAAGAAGCGATTGAAAATATTGATATCGGTGGCCCAACCATGTTGCGGTCTGCTGCGAAAAACTATCAAGATGTTTCGGTGATTATTGATCCGGCAGATTATGATCGTGTACTTGATGAAATCAAGGCAAATAAAAAAGTATCTAAAGATACGAATTTTTATCTTAGCAGCAAAGTTTTCGAACATACATCTGCCTATGATACAATGATTGCAAATTATATGCGCAAGCAACGTAAGGCGGAAGAATTGCCTGAGCAAATTACCATGACCTATGAAAAAGTCCAGGATATGCGTTATGGGGAGAATCCACATCAAAAGGCTGCATTCTATAAAGAAATCGGTAACACAAAAGGATTCCTAACCAATGCTGTACAATTACATGGTAAAGAATTAAGCTTTAATAATATTAATGACACCAATGGTGCTCTAGAACTTTCCAAAGAGTATAATGAACCGACGGTTGTAGCATGTAAGCATGCCAATCCTTGTGGTGTAGGAAGTGCAGAAAATATCTACGAGGCTTATATGAAAGCTTATAGCTCCGATCCGAAATCAATTTTTGGTGGTATTGTTGTTGCCAATCGTGAGATTGATGAAAAGACAGCTGAAGAAATCAACAAAATCTTTATTGAGATTGTCGTTGCTCCTGGATATTCTGAAAAAGCCTTAGATATATTAAAGCAAAAGAAAAATATTCGACTTCTCGAGCTGAAAAACATTGAAGAAAAACAACCGGAGACAGCTTATGATTTGAAAAAAGTGAGTGGTGGTCTTCTCGTGCAAACCATTGATTCCAAACTTTTTGGTGATGAATTAACGGTTGTAACCAAGCGTCAACCTACAGATGAAGAAATGGAAGACTTAAAGTTCACGTGGAAGATTGTTAAATATGCGAAATCAAATGGTATCGCTATAGGAAAAGATAAACAATCTATCGGTGTCGGACCGGGACAAGTGAATCGTATATGGGCAGCCGATCAAGCTATCGATCATGCGCTTGAAGCATTAGGCCAAGAATCCTTACAAGGTGCAGCTTTAGCATCAGATGCATTTTTCCCTTTCTCAGATGTTGTTGAGTCTGCGGCGAAAGCCGGTATAAAATGTATTATACAACCGGGCGGATCCATGCGAGATCAAGAGTCCATTGATGCATGTGATCAACATGGAATTGCCATGGTCTTTACCGGAATGCGTCATTTTAGACACTAAACCAAATGATCATAAATGAACAAAAAGACCAAAATTGAAAATATGATTAATTTATTCTTGGAGACTTGTTATGAATTAAAAAATATGATAGATTATAGATGTAGCTAGTCATCCCTTCTAGTGCGCCAGCACATTAATGACTAGACTATAACCCTTATTAATTATTTATACTCCCCTCATCAAAGTAAAAAAAGACCGTATGGTCTTTTTTTACTTTATATTCAATGATATAATAGACCAATATATTACTTAAAGGAGACAATACACTATGTTTGATATTTCATCAATAGCCAATGGCAACCAAGAAGAGTTTTATCAATCTTTAAATGATTTTGTACAAGGTATTATGTATGATGAAGAAGATCTTATTGCTAATCTTGCAAATGTAGCCAGTTTATTATATAACACAATGGAAAATGTCAACTGGGCAGGATTTTATTTATTAAAGAAAGATGTATTAGTATTAGGACCGTTTCACGGAAAACCGGCATGTATTCGTATAAAAGTCGGGGAAGGTGTTTGTGGAAAAGCAGTCTCAAGCGGACAAACACAGCGTGTGGATAATGTACATTTGTTTGAAGGACATATTCCATGTGATGGGGATACAAATTCGGAAATAGTTATTCCGATTTATAACAAAAACGAAGTGGTTGCAGTTCTTGATATCGATAGTCCGATTTTACATCGATTTAATGAAGTCGACCAAAGGGAACTCGAAAAAATAACTCGTTATTTAAGTAATGGGTGCAATTGGGAGGTAAAGCGATGAGTTATACATTATTAAAAGAAGAAAAGCTAAACGATTTACAAGGTGTTGGCTACATTTACCAACATAACAAAACAAAAGCAAAAATTTGTTTTATATCAACAGAGGATGACAATAAAACTTTTTCAATATCCTTTAGAACGCCACCCAAAGACAGTACAGGGGTAGCCCACATATTAGAACATTCTGTTCTTTGTGGATCTGAAAAATATCCGGTCAAAGATCCCTTTATCGAATTAGCCAAAGGATCCTTAAATACATTTTTAAATGCAATGACATTTTCGGATAAAACCATGTATCCGGTAGCCAGTGTCAATGAACAAGATTTTCATAATTTGATGGATGTATATTTAGATGCTGTTTTTTATCCGAATATTTACCGTGAAAAAAAGACATTTGATCAAGAAGGTTGGCATTATGAACTAGATGAACTCGATGGAAGTGTTGAATACAAAGGCGTTGTATATAATGAGATGAAAGGTGTTTTTTCTTCTCCGGAGCAGACCCTATTACGATCGATTCAAGCGGAAGTGTTTACAGACCATGTATATGGGGTTGAGTCCGGTGGAGATCCTATTGATATACCAAAGTTGACCTATGACGATTTTTTGGATTTTCATCGCAACTATTATCATCCATCCAATAGCTATATCTTTTTCTATGGAAACGTAAACATTGAAACAGAACTTGAACGCTTAGATAGTGCCTATCTATCAAATTTTGATTATCGAGAAGTGGATTCATCGATTGCCTTAATGAAACGCTATGATGCTCCGAAAAAAGCAGTCAGCGATTATCCGGTATCCGAAGATGAACCGACAGATAAGCGAACCTACTTAAGTTACAACGTACTATTAAATGAATCAAAGCATGTGATAGAGAGTATGGCAATTGATATTTTGGAGTATTTGCTCATTGATGCACCGGGGGCGCCGATCAAAGAAGCCTTGCTTGATGCAGGTATTGGTCAAGATGTATTCTCAAGCTTTGATGACAGTAAACGGGAAGGCAATTTTTCCATTATTGCTAAAAACAGCGACTATAATCAAGAAGATGCCTTTGTTGAGGTTATCGAGACAACATTTCGTCGCATTGTTAGTGAAGGCTTTAATAAAGAAAAAGTCCAAGCGGCTATTAACAAATTTGAATTCCGTGTAAAAGAAGCAGACTTCGGACATTATCCCAAAGGTGTAATTTATGCTATGAAAACCTTGGAAACATGGCTATACGATGAAGATCCATTTGTTCATTTTGATTATCAAACACTTTTTGAAACATTAAAAACAAAGGCATCCAATGGGTACTTTGAAGAGTTGATTCAAAGATCCTTTTTGGACAATCCCCATAAAGTTTATTTAACCTTAAAACCCAATAAAGAATTTAATGCGAAAAAAGAAGAAGCCATTCGTTTGGAATTAAAAACATATGAAGATAGTTTAAATGAAGAACAAAGACAAGCTTTATACGACTATACCCATGAATTACTTCGTTTTCAAGATGCACCGGATACAAAAGAGAATCTAGAAAAACTTCCTCAATTAACCTTGGAGGATATTCCTAGAGATAAAAAAGAATTTGTGTATTCAACAGATATGCTTGATGATACAAAGGTTCTATTTAGAGAAGCTAATAGCTCCGATATTGTCTATGTTAAAGCAGCATTTGATGTTTCGCATGTCAGTGAAGAACAACTTCCTATCTTAAGCTTATTGACGAAGTTTTTGATTCAACTCAGTACACAAAAACACCATTATGGTTTATTAGCGGACCAGATCAATAAAAGCACCGGTGGTATCCATGTAAAGTTATCTGTATATGAACACAAAGATTCTGTGAAATATTATTCACCAAGGTTAGAGCTTGTTGGAAAGAGTTTTGTAGATCAACTGGGAACCATGTATAATCTCTTTCATGAAATTATATCTGAGACGCGATTTGATGAAGTGAAACGTATCCGAGAGTTGCTAAATGAAATAAAATCACGACTTCAAATGAGTCTAAAATCAAGTGGACATAGTACGGCTACCTTGCGTGCACAAAGTTATATAAGTGTGAGTGCAAGCTATAAAGAGCATATTCAAGGCCTTAGTTTTTATGATGAGGTTTGCAAGTGGCAAGAAAGATCTGATGATGAATTAAGTGACCTAGGAATTCTCATGGAGAAGATGTTAGACAGTATTATCACGAATGATGGATTAACCCTTGCTCTAACTGGAACGAAAGGTTATCGAGATACTATTTTTAATCATACGAATGCATTTGTCTTCTCACTGCCAAACCAAAAAAGAACCATGGAAAAGGCAAATATAGAATTAGTAACACCCATTAATGAAGGTATTAAGACGGTGTCAGACGTTCAATATGTAGCAATGGCAGCCAATTTCAAACAACATGGTTTTGACTATGCCGGTTCGTTAAAAGTACTTAATACAGTTATTAGTTTAAACTACCTATGGAATCAGGTACGTATTAAGGGCGGTGCTTATGGTGGATTTGCGGGAGTTAGCCGAAACGGAATGATGACTTTTTCATCCTATCGAGATCCGAACTTATCAAAAACATTGGATGTTTATCAAACAACTTCGGAATTTGTTGAAAATCTTGATTTAGATGCGAAAGAACTCACCAAGTATATCATTGGAACCATAAGTAATTTTGATCGACCCTTAACACCGGCCATGGAAAATGATAAAATGATGTCCTTATATTTCTCGGAGACACGGCATGAAGATGTATTAAAGAATCGACATGAGATTCTTGATACGACCTTAGAGGAATTAAAAAATTATCGTGAAATGTATCAAAAGATTTTTATTCAACCCATTTGCTGTGTTCTAGGAAGTGAAGGTAAAATTGAAGCGGAAAAGGAACGCTTTCAAACAATTCGAACATTTTCCTAGGCGGATTGCTTATTGACATTTTTTTTGACTTACGATATATTAAGGGAGTAATTACTAAAAATCTCGAGTTTTGAAGCAAAAATGGCGTAGCCCTTATAAACACTAGGTTACG
>CAZVKG010000104.1:0-9897 GCA_964627665.1 uncultured Eubacteriales bacterium
TGATAATTTGTAGCTAAAGTGTAGTCGGTAGAGTATATAATTTGTAGCTTAACATTCTAACGCATATACTTCATATTGCCATATAGAATTTTCTATTGCTATTGTACTTGGTAGAATTGCCAAAATTGAAAAATACGCTGATAAAAAAATAATTATTGAAGCGATAAAAATGTACAATAAAGCAATGAATGAACCCATGAATCGTTACTATGCTCAAAAGTTACTGAAAAAAACTAGAAACAATAAACATGAAAGAAAAGACTTTAGAGATCTTGTGACTTACTTACAATTAAATTTAGATTTATATCCCGATTATAAAGGTGAAATAAGTAACCTTATCAATTTGGCCATGAAAAATTAATTTTAAGATTCGCTACGTCATCACTTCGCTCTGCGAAGGTGTCAGGAACTGTAAAGGGAAAATCAGAATATTCAAAATAATTTGCTAAATAATATTTTTATCACATTGATGAAATATGAACAACTAAAGTAATCACAAAAATGCACGTCGATGTCATAGTAAATCCGAAAAACTCCGATCTATATGGAACAGCAGGTGTTGATGGAGCTATACATAAAATTGAAGGGCCACCTTTACGAGAAGCGACTTCAAAAATAGGGACGCTGGCTCCTGGCGAGTGTGCATTGACAAAAGCTTTCAAACTTCCTGCAGGTCATATCATTCATACGGTGGGACCGGTATGGAAAGATGGGAATAGCTCAGAAGAGAAGATTTTAAGAAGCTGCTATAAGAATTCTCTTGAACTTGCAAAGGATCAGGCCTTCGAGACCATTGCCTTTCCTTTGATATCTTCAGGATCATATGGCTGTCCAAAAGTATACGGTAAATAGTCGGTACTAGCCTTTATATAAGCCGCCAATATGGCGGCAAGTTTACGATGTTGCTTTAACAACTTTACTCTTACATATATCCGGAAGATTTTTTGACCACGGTAATAAATCTTCTATAAAGGATTTATCACTTTCGTTTTGATGATCTTTCAACACATCCATCAGATATTCCAAATATCTGTATGGATTCAAATGATTAGCTTTTGCCGTTTCCGTAATACTATAAATAATTGCACTTGATTTTGCCCCATCGATGGTATCGATCAGTTTCCAAGTATGTTTGTGCAAGCAAAAGCTTCTCAATGCACCTTCAGTAGCATTATTGTCCAAAGGAACTTCGCCGTCTTCCAAAAATACTTTTAAAGCAAGCATTGCTACGTTATCACTTCGCTATGCGAATGTGTCAGGAACTGTAAAGGCAAAATCAGAATATTCAAATTAATTTGCTCGATAATATTATTATCATATTGATGAAATAAAAACAACCAAAGTAATCACCAACACCCAATACTCAACACCATACCCAAATTAACTCAAAAATTTTCATGCCTCCATCCGCACAAAAACCTAATACTAATAAATAAAAAACAACTTATGAAATAGGTGATTATATGCCATTTGAAATCGTAAGAAACGACATAACAAAAATGTACGTCGATGCTATAGTAAATCCGACAAACTCCAATCTATATGGAACAGCAGGTGTTGATGGCGCTATACATAAAATTGAAGGGACACGTTTACGAGAAGCGACCTCGAAAATAGGGACACTGGCTCCTGGCGAGTGTGCATTGACAAAAGCTTTTAAACTTCCTGCCGGACATATCATTCATACGGTTGGACCCATATGGAAAGATGGAAATAGCTCAGAAGAGGAGATTTTGAGAAGTTGCTATAAGAATTCTCTTGAACTCGCAAAAGAAGAGGCATTTGAGACCATTGCCTTTCCTTTAATATCTTCCGGATCCTATGGCTGTCCCAAAGATCTTGCTTTGAATATTGCCGTTCGCTCGATTGGAGAATTTCTTCTTTTTAATGAAATGACGGTCTACTTGGTTGTCTTTGATAAAAAATCCTATCAACTATCAGAAGACCTCTTTACATCTGTAGAAGCTTAGAATAAGCATCGCTACATTACCACTTCGCTCCGCGAATGTGTCAGGCACTGTAAAGGGAAAATCAGAATATTCGAAATAATTTAGCAAATAATATTATTATCACATTGATGAAATATGAATTGCCAAAGTAATCACCAGGCAACATGTACGTCAGTTATTGTAAACAAAGCTAGCAGATAATCTTGATCGAGAGACTTGGTTTTCAACCAAAGATAATAGGAGGTAATACAAATGAAAATTGTATTTTTTGCATTTAAGGGTGAATTATTGTGTTTTAATCATATTATGTTAAATGCCCGTGATATGAATGAAAAAGGAATTGAAATAAAAATTGTTATGGAAGGAGAAGCGGTTAAGCTTATTAAAGTTTTAGAGGAACAAAAAAATGAGCTATATTTGGAGTTGAAAGAAAAGAAAATTTTTGATTGTATATGTCAGGCATGCTCTTATAAAATGGGAGTCTTAGAATACAATAAATCTTGTGGTATACCTATGAATGGTGAGCTTAGTGGTCATCCTTCTATGACTGGATATATTCAAGACGGATATCAAGTAATTACGTTATAGATTAACTCGATAAAAAATTCACAGTGCCTGTTAAGATGAACAATAAATAAAAAAACTTATGAAATAGGTGATTATATGCCATTTGAAATCGTAAGAAACGATATCACAAAAATGCACGTCGATGCCATAGTAAATCCGACAAACTCCAATCTATATGGAACAGCAGGTGTTGATGGCGCTATACATAAAATTGAAGGGACACGTTTACGAGAAGCGACCTCAACGATCGGGACGCTGGCTTCTGGCGAGTGTGCATTAACAAAAGCCTTTAAACTTCCTGCCGGACATATTATTCATACGGTGGGACCCATATGGAAAGAAGGAAACAGCTCAGAAGAGGAGATTTTAAGAAGCTGTTATAAGAATTCTCTTGAACTCGCAAAAGAACAGGCGTTTGAGACCATTGCCTTTCCTTTGATATCTTCCGGATCTTATGGTTTTCCCAAAGACCATGCGTTAAATATTGCCGTTCGCTCGATTGGAGAATTTCTTCTTTTTAATGAGATGACGGTATACCTGGTTGTCTTTGATAAAAAATCCTATCAACTATCAGAAGACCTCTATGCATCTGTAGAAGCTTACATTGATGACCATTACATCGATGACCATATGCTTCAAAGAAGCTATCGTGTAACAGAACAAGCTGAGTCCATTTTTTACGAAGAGGCACTGTTAGAGTCAAACAAGATTGAGCGTTTACATCAGGCTAAACCAAAGAAGAAATCCCTAGATGATGTTGTAAATCACCTAGATGAAACTTTTTCTGAAATGTTGTTAAGGCTTATCGATGAAAAAGGATTAAAAGATCCGCAAGTTTATAAGAAAGCCAATGTCACAAAACAGACCTTCTCAAAAATTAGAAACAACATTCATTATAATCCAACCAAACAAACAGTACTGGCTTTTGCAATTGCCTTGCAGCTTAATCTTGATGAAGCGAAAGATCTGTTAATGAAGTCAGGCTATGCTCTGTCTAAAAGCAGTCGATTTGATGTGATTATCAGCTATTTTTTTGAGTCAGAGAACTATGATATATATGAGATCAATGCCGTCCTTTTTGAATATGAGGAAAATCTGCTTGGTATATAGAAGCAATAAAGTAAAAGTCAATTCATAAGTTACCTTTTGCATTGTTAAAAGCTGTATCCTTTAATTATCAAAGAGATTGGAGGAATTAACATGAAAAAAGGATTAACGGAATTGGTATTTATTTTAGACCGAAGTGGCTCAATGGCGGGACTTGAAAGTGATACAATCGGAGGTTTTAACAGTGTATTAACGAAGCAGAAAACAGAAGACGGTGATGCCAATATCACAACAATACTGTTTGATGACAAATACGAAGTGCTACATGACCGATACAATCTGCTGAAAATCTCAAATATAACAGACAAGGAATATTTTGTAAGAGGAACGACAGCATTATTGGATGCCATCGGTAAGACCATTAATAAGATGGGTAATGTACAGAAATATGCTTCTGATGATGAACAAGCTGAAAAAGTGATGGTTGTTATCATTACAGATGGTATGGAAAATGCAAGTAGGGAGTACTCCTATAATCAGATTAAAAAGATGATCGATCGTCAAAAGGAAAAATATGGATGGGAATTTATATTTCTGGGGGCCAATATTGATGCGGTAGAGATTGCTGGCCGATTTGGAATAGGAGAAGACAGAGCGGCCAATTACCATGCAGATAGTGAAGGTACCATGCTAAACTATGAAGTAATTAGTGAAACGGTGAGTATGGTTCGCTCAAAACGTTCGATTGATTCAGATTGGAAACATAGAATCGACAGCGATTATAAGAGCAGGAAAAGGCGGTAATATAATGATAGGAGCAATTATTGGAGATATCGTAGGTTCACGCTTTGAATTTGATAATCATCGTTCTATAGATTTTGAACTCTTTACTGAGGACTGTTTTGTGACCGATGATACGATTATGACTCTGGCTGTTGCCAAGGCCATATTGGAAACAGATAGAGACATAATCTTAGGGACCTCTAATAGAAGACAAGATGAAGTTTATTTGAATCAATTGGCAAAGAATACTGTTTCATATATGCAATTGATTGGCAGAAATTATCCAGATTGTGGCTATGGAAGCAGTTTTGGCCAGTGGATCTTTAGCGAAAATCCACAACCCTATGGAAGTTACGGCAATGGTGCTGCAATGCGGATCAGCTCAGTTGTTGCAATAGCGGAGTTTGAAGACGATGTAAAGCGACTATCAAAGGCCGTAACCGGTGTCAGTCATAACCATAAAGAAGGACTTAAAGGAGCAGAAGCTACATCTATGGCAATCTTCCTTGCAAGAATGGGTCATGATAAAGAACAGATACGTCAATACATTGAAGGGCATTATTATTCACTTGATTTTACCCTTGATGAGATTCGTGACACCTATCAGTTCAATGAGACGTGTCAAGAAACGGTGCCACAAGCCATACAAGCATTTCTAGAAGCGGATTCCTTTGAAGATGCTATTAGGAAGGCTATATCCATAGGCGGTGACAGTGATACCCTTGCTGCCATAACCGGAAGTATAGCAGAGGCCTACTATGGCGTGCCAGAAGATCTGGTGGAAAAAACTTTGATGTATTTGGATGATGATTTGTTTGAAATATATAATGAATGGTGTTTAAACGATGTACAAAAAGACTAGGACAGGGAGCCAATAATGTAACATTAAATAATATGTGTGAGAATGATAAAAAAAACTGAGCTCAAAACGTAAAGATTCAATTGAATAGTAAGGATAGGCACTCATACGGGAGATAATCAGTTGTGTTCAAGGCTAAAACAACATTTTGCTAAAGAGAATAAAGATAGAAGTGTTTTCAGAAAGAACATAGAAAGATGTATTTTGAATAAAGCAAATGACGATTATCTAACCAAGTGGGAGTGGGATTTGACAAGGCAGATAGATTACATATTGAAAGTCGGTTAATTTCGGAAATTTCAAAGTGTAATTCATGCAGACCATCTAATCATTGGTTGGGATTAAGTTCACATATAAGGAAAAAAGCAACCATCAATAACAAGTGTTGATTTTCAATGGGATTCATTCACGGTTGGTTCTGAAAACATCTTTGGACAAGCAATACTATGTAGCTACAATGTATTGACAAAAAAAGAACTTGAGGCAATGGAAAATGAGTAGATTTGTTTTTTCTGAAAGAGCGTGGGAAGAGTATTTGATTTTGCTCAAAATTACAAATATAATAATGAATAGGCAGGGGAAGTAAAGAATAATTAGATAGAAAGTGAGAAGGGAATTGATGGCATCAGAGAAAAGTAGAGAAGTATATCAGGTACTCAAGAATAAAGGTTTTCCAGAAGAGTTTTGCAAGGAAGTTGCATATAAATATATGAATACTGATTTCACTGCAAACCGTATGCTAGGATATCTATATCGGATTTCTCAAACGAGTGTAGAGGGAATTGTCGATGAAATGTTTGCAATTATTAGCGACAGAGATCGAATAGTGGAAAAGCATAAATCGGAGCATGCCCAGGCTAGGATTAATCAGATTTATGGTGATGGTTTGTAGTAAAACTATTTTTAAGTTAATTGCAGCGTGCCAAAGAATCATTGTTCATAAAAAGTCCCCAAGTTCCTCTTATGAATTGGAAGTTGGGGATTTTATGCAATTTAAAATTAGCTGTCTGTTCCGTCCAGATGTGTAATCGTGCCTATAGGAAAAAGATATCTATATAAGAAAGGTTTGTGAGGTAAGACCAACCAACACCGTGTATCGCACCAAAGAGGGACATAACAAGAACCATACCACAGGATTTTGTCATGGAAAAAATCAGTTTGAGAATACTACGCTTAGCAAAAAACGCAAGCGGAGAAAAGCAAAAGATAATCGAAAGCTTGGAGAGCGTACAGATGTAACTGAAAAGGAAAGAGAGGTTTAAAATAATGGAATTTCAATTTCAATATCGAATCACGTATGGAAACGGCCAATTCTATGATCGGCCACATGTAATGACCGTTCAAATATCTATGGATGAGTATAAGAAAATTATTCTAGGTGTTTTGGAAGGGAAACGAATTGAAAAGATAGATGACATTTCTGAAGCTATTGAAAAAATGACTGAAATGGTTCACTACATAGACCGTTGGATTAACATGAATGGATCCCAGAGAACTATGCCTCTGAAGAAAGCAAGGATTATCTCTGAACTAGAATTCTTCATTCCGATGTCGGAGTATAAGCGCTTAAAAAATATGCAAAATCCAATAGAAGTTTTTGAACGACCTGCGGAAAACATGACGATCTATCGAAATGATGGCTCCAGTGTTATGATAAAGTATGAGTATGGGAAAGTTGAAATTATCGACTCGAGAAACCCTTGTTCAAGTATTATTCGTGAGGCGGATTATTTTATATCGGCCATTGTGTAAGCGATTAGTCTTTTACGAAAGACAAAAACACAAAATACCACACAAAGGTCTTGTATAAAAGACTTTTTATAGTGTTTTTAAGTTGTGGTGATACTGAAGTATTTATCACGGGTCACGAATTCAAAAATTTTATCAGGTGAGCTTGCAAGCTATTTGACAAATAAATAGCCTTGTATTACAATTGTATTACAAAGGAGTGGTGTTATGATTAGTGTAAGATTACCTAAAGAGTTAGAAGAAAGTTTAGAAGAATTAGCGGAGTACACACATAAAACAAAAACAGATATTGTTAAAGAAGCTGTGACGCAGTATATCATAGATACAAAGAGTAAATTATCTCCTTATGAAATCGGGAAAGATTTGTTTGGTCAACATGCAAGTGGAGAAGCTAATCGCTCAACTACATATAAGACGAGAATAAAGGAGAATCTTGGTGAAAAATTTAATCGTTGATGCAGGCCCTTTAATTGCATTGTTTGACAAAAGTGATCAATATCATGAAAGAATATTACAATATATTGCTTCTTTTGAAGGAACATTAGTTACTACATGGCCTGTCGTAACAGAAGTTCTTCATATGTTGTCATTTAATGTTCAAGTTCAACTTGATTTTTTGACATGGATTGATATGAAAGGTCTGTCTGTAATAGATATCGATTCATCGCATTTAAAAAGGTTGATTGACTTAACAAAAAAATATGGAGATGTTCCTATGGATTTTGCGGATGCGACATTAATAGTTTTATCTGAGAAAATGCATTTAAATGAAATCTTAACCATCGATTCGGATTTTTATGTATATAGAAATATTCGAAATCACTATTTGCATAACGTTTTAGCTAAGTAAATCCAGATTAAGTAAAACACAATTTACTTAATCTGGATTTTATTATATTATGCAGGGAAAATAGTGTATTAGGTATTGTAAACATTGATACTGTACACGATTGACGTTAGTAGAAGGAAATGGTACAATAAAATCGTAATACATAGTAATACGAAGCGGAAGTAAAGGAGGATTAACAATGAGTACAATATCTTTGAGATTGAGTGAAAAAGAGGATGCATTGATAAGGAAATATGCAGAGTTGCATAATGTTGACTTATCCTCTTTTATTCGACAAACAATTATTGAAAAAATTGAAGATGAATATGACCTAACATTATTTAATAAGGTTTGGGACGAAGAAAAAAATCAAGATAAATTAAGTCATGAGCAAGTAAAAAAGGAATTGGGTTTATGAGATATAGTGTTGAATATACTGAAGTAGCAGTCAAGCAGTTAAAAAAAATGGACAAAAAGATTGCTGCTTTTATTCTCTCTTATATTGAAGAAAAACTTGTTGCTTGTGATAATCCCAGAGTATTTGGAAAAGCATTACAAGGAAATTTGAACGATAAATGGCGGTATAGAGTTGGAGATTATAGGATATTAGCGAAAATTGAAGATGAGAAGGTCGTTATTATTGTTGTTGAAGTAGGACATAGAAAAGATATTTATAAATAAGATTAGAGATTCAATCCTAATTTAAATAGAGAGTGTGAGACGAGAATGAAAATACGCGTGCCAAGTTACTATAAAGACTTTCAATGTATAGCAGCCGCCTGTGAAGATACCTGTTGTGCAGGGTGGGATGTTGTCATTGATTCGCAAACCTATCAAACCTATCAAGATATGGAGGGTGCATTTGGAGAGCGTTTACGAAGTAAGCTAGTGGTCGATCAAGATGGGGATAATATTTTTATCTTAGACGGTGACCGATGCCCATTTTTAAATAAGGAGTTGCTTTGCGATATACACAAAGATCTTGGTGAAGAATATCTATGCCATACCTGTAAGCAATATCCAAGATATAGGGAAGATTTTTTTGACTTAAAAGAAATGGGTATCTCCTTATCTTGCCCAGAGGCAGCTAGAATAATATTAGGCCAGACAAAAGGAATGACTTTTGAACTCAGTGCGGATAGCCAAGTTGGGGATCCGGATGAGGAGGATGAACAAGAGCTACTTGAAGAAGTTTTCCGCTGCAGGAATACCATTATCCATATTCTGCAAATGGCCAACCTGTCTTTAGCGGTGAGAGCAGGGATTGTGCTTAGCTTTGTCCAAGAACTTCAAGATAAATTGGATTTTGCTGAACTAGAAGCCCTAGCCCAGGTTAGACAAAAGTATGAAAGGCCTTCTTTTATTAGGGAATTGACTCAAGATCTAGATGCGTATAAAGTGAATGAAGACCTTAAATATCATAATGTACATGCGTATTTTAAGACATATGCTAGTTTAGAGCATATTAACCCCAATGATCCATTAGACTTAGAGTATGGCTTAAGTATGTTTTGGAATACTCAAGCGGACAAAGTTTTTTATTTTCAAAAGCATAAAACCTTTAACCAATATTACAAAGAAAAGATGCATGTTTTTCAAAATATACTCACATATTTTGTGTATCGATATTTTATGAAATCGTTTTTTGATTATGATATGTCTTCAAAAATCAAGGTGGCCATGATGAGTACGATTATGATTAAGGAGCTTGCAATCATTCGCTGGATTAAAAAGGGTGAATTCAGCCAAGCGGATATGGTGGATATAAGTCATAGCTATTCGAAAGATGTGGAACATTTAGAAAAGAATATCGAAACACTAGAGATAATCTTTGAAACGCAGGAAGAATATGACATGGATAAAATCATAAATACACTCATGAATGAATTTAATTAATAATGAAAGTAGGTTAATATTAAAAATGGTGTGAACTATTTTGATACGGCCTATATATACCCAAACAGTGAAGTGATTCTGGGTAGAGTCCTTAGCATAGGCTATCGAAAACAAGTAAACATCGCCACAAAACTGCCTCCATACTTGGTCAAGAAATATGAAGTGATTATTTCTCGTTTAGGACAGCACCCATACGCGTTTGAACATCACCAGTACAC
>CAZVKG010000105.1:0-9618 GCA_964627665.1 uncultured Eubacteriales bacterium
TAACTTGCCCTGTCTTTGGATGGGGTATTTTTTTGAGTCATCGGATATATCTATACTAGTTAGATGAAGTTCTTTCAGTTACTCCAAAGGAATACCCAAAAAAGTCACTTATGATAAGGTTCACTTTACTTCATTTTCAGCGGTTTTACAAATCTGACAAAAACTGAAGTATCTCCTGCTTTTCCTTATCCAGTGCATTATTAGTAATATCTATGGCTGGTTGAAAAATATTCATGTTTCCTTCGAAATGATTAAACTCATTAAGTAGAGTCTTTTTAGATGCAAGAAATATCCTTTTTCTTTTTGACTCTAAGTCGTTACCCCTAAACGACCTAAAAATGATTTGACTTAACATTCCGTATCTATTGGTATTAATATTGAATTTATCAACTAGCGTTTTCTCAACATTTAGCCTCAGATATAAGTATGTAAGTGTATGTTTAAGTGTTTTCTCTAAAAGATTATACTGTGTATTTGCCTTAAAAATCTTAATGTTATCTACATCTATATTAATTATATCTTGAGCACTTATTGTATGGGTTCTATTGAATACCATTTCATTGCCAAATAGAGCTAGATATACATCTACTAAGTATTGTGGTTCATCTTTATAACCATGCATTAAAGATGTTAACTTATTTTTATTCATGTCATCACATATCATCTGAGCATAACCCCTCATAAATGGTACCATAGACATTAAAAACAACTCTTCATTCTCAATTTCATCTACTAGATTTTGTCTGAATAGGTAAACAAGTTTATTCATATATAACAACATGTCTTTTTCATTTCTATTTACATTAAAAAATCCATTTGCTTCATCTGGAGTATTATTGAAAATATATAACTGATAACAATTCTGTTTCTGATGTTCTATCAATCTAATGAGTTCAACATTATGTGTTAATATAATTTGCTTTTTAGCCTCCAAAAACTTTACAATAGAAAAAGCAATTTTATTCTTATAAATTGAATCAAAACTAGAGATAGGGTCATCCAAAATGATAATCTCATTTTCTACATTTTTTGCTTTTAACAATTCAAATGCAAGTGAGATAAAATTCTGTTCTCCATTACTAAGCCTGAGTTTCTGCCTATCCTTGTTCAAAAACTCATCGCCGTCTAACACTAATCGCAAAGTGTTGTTTTCATCTCTTTTCAACTCAATCATTTTGTCAATATTATCGCTGACAATATTTTCAATAAAGATAATATCCTCATCAGTAAGTTCTGGTCTACTTTCTATAAGTCGATTGTATTCTTGTAAATCTCTAACTAGCTGTGTATTCGCTGTACTTTCAATAAACGTATTTATTATTCTTTTACATAATATACTTAAATGATATAACATATCATTCTGAACTGCCTCAATGATACTAAAATCACCATTATTAATAGAACGGACAATTTCATTTTTTAGATTAAATGAATCATTATCATCAACGATTTTAAGTAATGAATCTAAAATGTCCCTTGTACTTTGTTGGAGAGAGTTATATACGCGTTCTTTGCTCTCAGTCTTATCTCGCAGTTTATCTTCTACATTAATAAAACCATCACATACAACACATTCATCCACATCTTTAAATTTTGATAATATTCTAATAGCTTCTGAATGTCTTTCAATCTTCTTGATATTATTGTTATGTTCCAATGAGCCATTTGTCAACAATAAAATCTTGCTAGCAACTGAATTTACATTTTCAAATTCATTGATTAGAAACATACATTTTGAATCTTCAACCTCTTCAATTTCATGTAACTCTAGACCATTGATATAATTTACAAATTCGTTACGTTCAATTTGTGAACCCTTCGACCTAGTATTGGCTATATCACTGATATACGATTGAATATTTTCATCATCTACGAATTCAGTGAGTTTACTATTTCTTTTCTTTATTCTGAAATCGTTTTTTAGTTTACTCACTAAAACATTCTTGAAGAGATTATCAAATGCTTCATCTATTCTTTTTTTCAACTCATACTCGTGCCTAATATCATCACCCAATAAAAAATCCTTGGTTTCTCCAACAATTAAGTTTCTTCCATTTTGGTCCTGAATAATATGAAACAATTCATCCGTTTCGTGTGTATGAATATTGTCATTATAAGCCAGGGAATATTCACACCCTATATCATTACTTAATATTTTTGCTAAACTTGTTTTACCAGTTCCATTTGGCCCATAAAGCACAATTATATTTTTGTCACCAAACTCCAACAAGTTATTTTCTTCGAAATTAATAAACTCATCCCCGAAAATATTTTCTCTTTTAATCTTTGAAAATCTTATCATAACTCTCCTCCTTATTAAAACTACCTCATTTATGATACGGTTTATCTTATAATAAATAATTTATCTTCTTATATAATTAACCATATGTTACTAGATAACAGAATTGGATAGTTTGACCCACTCTGAAAGAATTTCATCTAACGTTTCGCGATTTCACGACGTCTACCCCACAACATTTCCTATTCGTCCAACCTTCAAGGTAGATGTTGAGAATTCGCTGTTATAAGTCGTTCATTACGTCAATTTATAGGTATTTTATAATTAATCTTCCAGCCCTATTAATGATATAACTTTGCATTTCGTGTTCAGGATCAGGCAAAAAAGTTCCTGCATCAATTCCATTCACTCTTACTAAGCTTACATTAAATAAGGATTGAGCTTCTACACCTTTAATGTTTTGACCTGATGTTTGCTTCAAGTACTCTAGATCAATTAACATACAACTCTGAACTGCTATACAGCATCTCATGAAATCATTTTTACTAATTTCTCTACCAACAACTGCTCTAAATAAATTTGATATAACTCTAGCCTTTTCTATCTCATCTATCTTGTCTATAATCATTATTAAGCGTTCTTGTATATCTTCATCCTTATATTTATCAAAAAATTTAATTATTTCATCTTGGTCAATGCTGTCAGAACATTCAAGAAATCGCACTAATTTCTTGATAAAAAATCGTTCACCAATACTTTTCCCAAGATTGAAAAGTCCACATATTGTATTAACTATTGGCACATTTTCAACTAACTCATTATCAAATAGAGAATCAATTCCTATTTCGAAAATTTCTTTTACAGAGTCTCCTAAATTATCATTTAAAAGTTTTTTCAAAGGTTCATCTTTATATCTCATTATCCTAATCCTTTCCAGTATGTAAACAGCAATGAATGACTTTATAACTTCATCATTGCCACCATGCGGCAACAAAACACCTTTTTTTCAAATTTACGAATATCAGAAACATTCACTTCTTCTCAATCAACAGGTAATTACTATCATCTCTTCTTATCCCTCTCCTAAATCCAGCCACGCAAACAAAACCAATAACCTCTTACCGGTTTTGGTCAAACATTTTTGCTATCATTCTATTGTTCTTCTGCTGGATTTGCTTTTTTCTTGAAGTGTCTCCCCTATACTGAGCCACTTTCTCATTAAAGAGTAGCTTCATATTTTTCTCCCTCATATTTATTACCCATCCATATTATTTTATCATAGTTCTAAAATAATACCAATGGTAAATTAATAATTTAACAAATTTGTGAAGAAATAAAATTATTCAGTTTTCGCACAAAAAAAGAACGGATTTTCCGCTCTTTTATGCTTCTATGTTACCACAAAATCGGCTTTTTTTCAAGTCTTGTAGTGTCTAGCAAAAGGCTATATAATAACTTATCACTAGGATGGGAGGTTAATTATGGATAATGATTTATTAGCAATACTATCATCAAATCTTTCAAAAAAAGAACTGACCAAGATTGAAACAATCAATCAAAAGACCCTTGCCTTAGGACTTCAATTATCTCAGAATGAAATATCCGAGCTTATTTCTGCAAGGAATGCAAGTCTTAAAAAATATCAGCGAGTTGAATTGAATGACGGAATTTTGGACAAGCTTATCTACACCTTTTGTGACTCGCCTTATATTGACCAGAATAATTATGCCGAGACTTTATATGAACTCGAAGATCTTTTTTATGGATTCAAAAATGAGTGCAATGACCAAATATCTGACGACGAATTATTTACCTTTATGCGGGAACAGTTTGATCAGATTTGTTATGGAGATATAAACTATCTTCGCGACACCTGTCTTACCCGATTTTCAGAAGCGATACGTAAAGGCTATAAAGGCTTCATTAAAAATCAAGGCGCACATGAAGACGCAAACCTTACACACAAGAATGGCGTTGGGATTCAGACTTGTATCAAGAGATTTTAAAAGATTTATTTTGGTAGACACTTTTTTTGGAATTGTGATAATAAGGGAGATGAATATCTATGAATTATAGTCAAGGCGACCTCTTGCAATTAATGACTATCGTAAAAAAGCTCGCAAAAAAATATACAGGGAATGATAGCAGTTCCATTACTTATAATACCGCCCAGATGTTAATGGAGGCTGTTCAATATACCATATCTTTAAGCTTAATGAATGGTCCTGCGGATATTAGCATCTACAAAGGGACCTCTGAATATGAAAAACTCTATGCTATCGGCAAAGAAAAATTACAAGAACTATTCCGAGATGCTCTTGAAGATTACCAGCGATTACTTGAAGATTTTGATGACTTCGGTATTAGCAATTATCGACACACCGTCGTCGACGGACTGAGTGCATTTTTTTTACACTATGATTTTCATTACCGTCCTCAAGACCATCTTTTGACACTTGATTACCCCATAATCCATGATGATATTCACCAAAGCGGTATCCTTCGAATTAAGCACTACTTGCGTGGAATCATACTTGAAAACAAAATCTTACAGCTTTATCCACGGGAAGATATTATTCAACGCATCACTAATTCCACCCCAATGGGACATCCTTATTTTATGGATAATATTTGCTATCCCGTTCTTCTAAATATGTTAAGTTCGCTTCTTATTGAGAAGCCCATCGACACCCTTCAAATGACACTTAAGGATATTGATCAGCTAAATCTTTATCTGTCCACCTGCACTTATGATGAACTTATACACACATTGGACATGCATTTGAAAAAGTTATTAAAGGTTTTAGATATAATGGAGAGTTTTGATTATTTCAAACCGGTAGTTCGTGACTATGGTGCACGACTAATGCATAGCTATAATCATTCGAATTCGTCTATTGATATCTTCTTTCTCACTCATTTCTCATGATTATTTTTTTCCATCTATCGTCTGATAGTTCACTTTTATACTTTTGTGCCGTGTAATATTGACAAAAAAAGCAACATCAACGCTATAACAGCTATCCCAAACTTCAAACGTTTCTTCACTCGTCCAAATGATGTCGGGATTTACCATAATAATCTCTTTATCCTCGCAATTATAATAAACCACTTTTTTCATGTGGCCTATTTGCGGAGCCGCTAATGCTCTGCCTATCTTCTTCTCTTTTTGAAGAGAAAGCAGTGTATCCTTCAAGTCTTCAATAATGATTAATAATTCTTTCGCAAAGCTAGTTACATGGAAGGACTCATCTCTTAACTTTGGATTACCCAACATTAATACTTCTTTTATAGCCATAATATTCTCTCCATTTAATTTGCATACCGGTAAAATTTCTAACGGATAAAATTCGTACGATTACCTGTGAATCGTTGTGGATTACTTATACCTTGTTGACGGCCTGCCGCTATGCATTGCATTAACCAAGTCATATTTACCGCGACGTTTTTTACTGTCTGAAGTCCTTCAAGATCTTGACGCACCTCTTCGGGTGTATTTCCATGAACCCCATTCCAATAAGATGACGATACAATGGGCATATTAGCAATCGTAAAGTATTTATTTATTACATCCATTGAAGCGGTGGTTCCTGCGCGCCTTGCTGACGCAATCATCGCTCCCGGCTTATCGGCTAAACTCTTACTTCCGGCGTAAAATGCGCGGTCAAGAAAAGATAAAATGCGTCCGGAGGGATGTGCGTAATATACCGGTGTTCCAAACACTATTCCATCGGCGTCTTTGGCTTTTTCTAAAAATTCATTCACTTGATCGTCGTCAAAAATACAGGCATTGTCCAATTCTCGACATTTTCCACAGGCAATACAATCACGAATAGGGTTTTTCCCCAATTGAATGATTTCTACCTCTACTTTCTTTTCTTCATACACCTTTGCCATTTCTGTTAATGCGGTATAGGTACAACCTTCTTTATTGGGGCTGCCGTTCACCATTAATACTTTCATAATCCATTCCTCCTTCAAGTTGACTTAATTGTTAACGAATTCCATCTTTGACGGGGTTATTATGTAATTATATAATAATCCCATTGCAATGATCCACTTCATGTTGAATAATTTGAGCAATATACCCGCTATACTTTTGACGTTGCTTTTGATATTGACGGTCTAAATATTCAAGCTCAATCTCTTGAAATCGAGTTGTTTTTCTGACTCCCAAGAGTGATAAGCACCCTTCTTCTGTTTCATAGGGTCCTGATTTTTTTACAATAACCGGATTTATCATAACAATATTATCAAATCCTATATTAATGGCAATAATCCGTTTCTTAATGCCAATCATATTTGCCGCTAAGCCGACACATCCTTTTTCATTAGCACGTAATGTATCCAGTAAATCTTGAACAACCTGATCATCTTCTTTAGTTGCCTCTTCTGATACTTGATTTAAAAAAAGTATGTCCTTCATAATCTTCTGTTCCATATTCTAGTCTCCTGTTCTTCGCTTATCTTCTATATATTATCCATATGTGTATGTGTAAAGGCATCACTAAACTTCAATCCATACCCAAATATTCTATCCATACTTGAATGGGCAAACAATATAACCCCGATGAGCGATACTACATTTAGTTGTAACACCATACCTAGAAGGAATATAGCAACACTTATACCACGATGATGGCCGATATTGTAAATTATCGCACCAATCTTTGTATCTATTATGTATCCAAGCATAAAAATGTCCGGTACGAGTAATAATACCAGAAATAGCCACCATGGCTGATTTAATAACGAAAACAAATAGATGCTTAACGCAAATATCATCACTTCTTCACTTTGTATCATCTTTTTCATCGTATAATCCCTTTCATATTTGTTCACCCTTTCACTGCATGCCATGCTTATTCGGCTGCCTTTAACACAATCCCTTTGATAACTTCAACGGCTTTTTCCATAGATTGAACGGGTACAAACTCATGTTTTCCATGGAAGTTATGACCACCAGCAAAAATATTTGGACAAGGAAGTCCCATAAAGGAAAGTCTTGATCCATCTGTACCGCCACGAATCGGTCGTATAATCGGCTCAATACCTAACTCAATCATAACCTCCTTGGCATCTTCAACAATGTTATATACAGGCTCAATTTTTTCACCCATATTATAATACATGTCCTTCATGTCCAAATCAATTGTGTCTTCTCCATATTGTTGATTAAGTAAGGCCACACTACTTTTAAGCAATGCCTTACGTTTTTCAAAAAGACTTCTATCATGATCTCGTAAAATATAGAACATCTTTGTCTCTTCAACTGTTCCTTTCATATCCTGAAGATGGAAAAATCCTTCATAGCCTTCTGTATATTGAGGGCGTTGTGCTTG
This sequence comes from uncultured Eubacteriales bacterium, assembly GCA_964627665.1. Lineage (GTDB taxonomy): Bacteria > Bacillota > Clostridia > Lachnospirales > Vallitaleaceae > UBA1351. The sequence goes on from CAZVKG010000105.1 coordinate 7,582, forward strand.
GGGTAACATACGATCTAATTCCATGGCAATTTGCATGGAGTTGACCATTTTATCCTTGGCACTACCGGGATGAACATTTTGTCCATGAATCGTGATATGTACATTGTTGGCATTGAAACTTTCATATTCCAATTCACCAATCTCACCGCCATCTAATGTATAGGCATACTCAGCGCCAAATTTTTCAACATCAAAGTGATCCGCGCCACGACCAATTTCTTCATCTGGTGTAAAGGCAATTTTGATTGTTCCATGTGCCACATCCGGATTGGATGTAAAATACGCCGCTGCACTCATGATTTCTGCAACGCCTGCTTTATCATCAGCACCTAATAGGGTTAAGCCATTGGTGACCACTAGGTCTTGACCTACATAGCCCAATAATGACGGATAGGATTCCGGTGAGAGGACAATATTCTTTGCCTCGTTCAAGCAGATAACACTGCCATCATAGTCTTTAACAACTCTTGGTTCAATTCCTACTGTTGTTAAATCCGGTGCCGTATCTATATGAGCAATAAAGCCAATCGTAGGTACTTTTTTATCTATATTAGACGGTATGGTCGCCATAACATAACCCTTGTCGTCCATATAAACATCTTGAATGCCCATCCCTTGAAGTTCTCCCACAAGCATCTGACCTAACACTTTTTGATTTGGTGTACTTGGGCAAGTGGTACTCTCCTCGTCTGATGTCGTCGGCACTGCAATGTATTTTAGAAATCTTTCTAATACTGTCATAATAATTATTCCTTTCCTTGTGAGTAAATAAAAGAAAGAATAATATTGCCTCTTTTATTTGAAACATATGTCTTTCCCTTACTCTTTAATCCAGTTATTGACTTGTTATTGCAAAAATAACTAAAACCATTATATCATAAAATCCAACTATGGATTATTACAGATCAAAGCTAAAAACTTACTCGTATATTAACCTTTCAATCATTGCTTTGGTCTTGACCTTGTCCTCTTCATTAATCACTACAATTTCATGGGGGTTTATAATAAGTTGCAAATCTCTTTAAATTTGAGGATTCACGCGATGTTTGCTGTCACTCTTTTCAATATTCTTGTTGACAATACCCAACGTTGGGTATATAATAACCAACATAAGTCAATGGAGGTATGAATATGATACGTGCTTTTATATTATATTACTTAAATATTAAACCCACACATGGTTATGAAATTCAAAAATTTTTGCAAATTTCCGGTTCTGACGGATGGACAAAAATCCAATCCGGATCCATCTATTATGCTTTTTCAAAGTTGGAAAAAGACGGATGTATTCAAGTCTTGCGCGAAGAGAGAACTGGTGCAAGAGTACGCAAAATTTATGAAATAACTGATGCAGGAAAACTTGAATTGCAACATGACTTACAGAAAGAATTGCTAAGCCCAATCGTCCCAACAGGATCAGATAAATTTTTGTTACAGAATATGCTTGATGAAATGCCAAAAGAAACCTTAGAAAGTTGCTTAAAGAAACATTTGGACGATTTGAACAATCAAAAAGAATATTGGGAGAAATGGAAAAAAGCTAAGATCGACGAAAATAGTTTTCGTGCAGAGAAAATCGCTTTCGACATGACATTAGATAGTCTGAAATATCAAATATTATGGCACGAAGAGATTTTGAACAATATTGAAAAGTATATATCCATTGGACTTGAAACCCAGAGATTCATCAAGTCTATTGATTTTTCCGATATTGATGAAGCTTTTTCTCTAAATGCAGAAACAACAAATGATATGCTAGAAATTCAAAAACTACGAAATGATATTATCTCTAATCCAGCACAAGCAGCTGAGAATATTGATAAGTTAATTTTAAAGCTTAAAAAGAAATAGTGTCATTTGTAAAACACGAGTACTTGCTCGTGTTTTATCTAAAAAATAATATCCAAGTTTGGATAAACAATGTTAGTTAAATGGAGGAAACTTATGAAAAATACCGTATTAAAAGTTGAAAATTTAAACAAAATGTGAACTTCCTGAAATTTTCCATCTAAAACTTAGAAGCCCCTCTCATTAGAT
>CAZVKG010000106.1:0-8954 GCA_964627665.1 uncultured Eubacteriales bacterium
CATCTTAGTTTACATGAAAGGATTAGAATAAAGATACAAAGTAATTAGAGAAAAGATAAAAAAGCTATCGCGTAGCGATTTCGTTCAACATACGATTTAACAACAGTGCGCCAAGCAAAGATTGGCATTACTGACAAGGAGAAAGTCCTTGTATATTGATATAATCAGAGAAAGGGGGTGTTGGGATGAAGAGATCAAAAAGAATTATAACAATTTTGGTCATAGCTTTAATTGTTCAATCAGCAGTTCTAATGACTATTGCTACTGAAAGACAACGTTCAATTAGTGCATCTGAGATGGCTTTTAAGGATGGCTTGAATGATGTAGCATCGCTTTTCAATTTGGATATTAATTCGATGAATCAGAATGATAGAATCTATTATTATAGTCGAGCAATTGCAGGAATTGAGGTAGCTAATTATAGTTTAAGTCAATTTGACGCAGACCAAAGTATGTATAATGGAATCTATTTACTCTCTGAACATATAAAAGAACTTGATATATTAGGTGGAGATTCTGGACTTATTGATTTTGAGTTGTATAACCTGATTGTTAACATCTTGATGGATATTGAAGATGTAGATTCAGCTGATAGATTGACAGAATATCTAAATAATTCTGACAAGGTTAATTAAGGGCATTTGTGAGCTTACGGTCAGAACATCATCTAACTATTATAGATATATCCGATGACTCAAAAAAAATACCCCATCCAAAGACAGGGCAAGTCAATTCGGAAGAGATTATAGAGGCAATGTTGGGTCATCAAAAATGCTGAAGAAATTAGGCTGCAAAGAAGAAGGCATAAAAAGAGAAGTCATTTATACTGAGGGAAAGTACAAGGCTGAATTTCAAGGAGAAGGTATGGGAAATAGAATTATCATATGTGGATGTAACGGAAGCGGTAAGAGCACCCTTGGTATAGAATTGGCTAGACAACTTCAGTGTACATTTTTTGATATAGAAGATTATTATTTTCCCAATAAGAATACGGATTATATTTATGACTTTGCACGTTCGCGTACTGAAGTTGAGTGTCTATTGTTGAAGGATATGAAAAAATGTGAAAATTTTGTGCTAGCCTCAGTTAAAGGTAGTTTCAAAGAAGAAATCGTATCATTGTTTACTACTGCGGTGAAAATTAGCGTTGATAAAGAAATAAGAATACAAAGAGTAAAAGCGCGTTCTTTTCAAAAATTTGGAAAGAGAATTCTATTTGGTGGCGATTTATACGAGAAAGAGAAACAATTTTTTGATATGGTAGAATCTCGAACTGAGTCAAGTGTCGATGAGTGGTTAGGTTCGATGAACTGCAATATAATATGGGTAGATGGAACAAACTCTATTGTAGAGAATATAGAGAAAATCATAGAAATATTACACACTGGCAACAACGGATGCCGTTAGGCAACATATTTTATCAAAATCGGAGGGGAACTGTTGAAAAAGTTAAGTATAATAATAATTTGTATAATCGTATTTTTTGCAAGTGGATGTAATAATACAGAAGAAACGGTTAAATCGAGTACGTTCGGATTTGAAACTGATAAAATAACAATACTCAGATGGAAAGATGATGCTTTACAAGATAATGAATTAGAAAAAATCTGCGACATTGAGGATAAAGAGTTCATAGAAAAAATAACCAATGCACTAAAGAGTGAAGAATGGGAAGAAGCTTCATTAGAAAAACAGATTGCAGCAGTCCCGGAGTATTACATTTCCTTTAACAATGGAACTTTGATAAAGCTACTTGGAGATATCTCTTATGGGCATATTATGAATTATACTATAGATAATGGTTTATATAATTACTTTAATGGGAGTGTATATTATTTTCCAGAGACGTTCTTGAATTTAATTAAAGAAGAAGTAAACAAATCAGATTCTTTAATAAAGGATCACTTAATTCAATTAGACAAGACTGTTCTAAAAGAAATAGTTCAAAGTTATTTTCTTGTCTTTGAGGTGGATATGTCCTTCGAAAAGGAAGATTACCTTGATTTTGAAAAAGTGTTTTACTATATTTCAAGTGCCGGCACATATCCAATACAGCCTATTGACGATAAGGATAAGATCCATACAGATAGTTTTATGGGTCAGAGCGTGCGCCCAGAACTATATCAATACTTTAATGATGACACATCAATGATGAAAGTACCCACAACAATTGTTGATGAATATATATCATCCAAATTTAATACAAGAATAGACCATTCACAAATAAAACAATATGACCAAGAAAGCGATTCCTATATTTATTATCCGTTTATGGGTGGGTTCAATTATGACATATTAGTTGACGAAGTAGTCGTTGATGGTGAAGTAGTAAAGTTTACCAGTATTTTAACTCAGGACGTAGACGATCCTGTAGATAAGAGGTACCAGGCAACATTTGTAATAAAATTTGTGGATGGCGAATATACATTTTTATCTGTTAAGATCAAAGAAATAATTTAACGAAGAAAGCTGAGGACCACGTATGAAGAAGTTAATGATACTGATTATATTGATGATCGTTGGAATAGGCATTTATGTCTTTCCAAGAAAGGTCGAAGAAGATATTCATCTGGTAAATAACTGGTCCTTCAACTAGTAGGGAAGAAGCAACCCGTCTTTTTGAAAAGCATTTAACAGAGCAACGAGTAGATTTTTCAACAGAGTTCAAGTAATTATATACCAAAGGTTAGCTTACAATCGGTTTCTTATATTTCATCTTGACTGGATTAAAATTCTACTATAGTATAATTGATGAGGATATAAAAATTGATGGGAGAAAAAAAGGATGCTACTCTTTATAAAGAAAGTGGCTCAATATAGGGGAGACACTTCAATAATAGATCAAGTTCAGAATATAAACAAAAGAATGAATATAAAAATATCAGACCAAAACCGGCGAACGGTTATTGGTTTTGTTTGCATTGAAAAGTAGTTGTGTTATAAACAGCTGACAATAATCCGAAAGGAGAGAAACTTAGATGGTAACTTATAAAAAAATGATTTTATGTCTTATGTTTTGTGGACTATTGATTGTTCAGACTGGTTGCATAACACAGAAAAACAATACTGATTTTGGAGAAGCAATAACCGTTGACTATAAAATGAATGTATCAACGAGTATTGATAATTATATGCCAACAATGTCATCAGTTCCAGGTATTCCTATTGAAGTCGATACAAAGGTAAACAATTACAGTAATGATTTAGAACTTAGAATAACTTCAGATAAAGGACAGCTATTATTATGGGATAATGATGGAAAGATAATCCATCTTGAGAATGAATATATATGTCCTTATGAAGATACGACTGTATACTGGACGCCGCTGACCGAAAATGAAGGTTTAGTGGAAGTGGCTACAATTAGGGTCGGAATTTATGATTTAGCTAGGGATAAAATAACCATTACATATATTGGGCAAATCAGCTTAGTAGAAGGTGAAGGGTACAAGATTGATTATGATGTAGAATTGAACTGATATTAGCTGTCAAACTGTGGGCTAATAACGATAAATCATCAAATAAGTGAGGTGAAAAAATGAAATATTCAAGAAGTAAAAAGTACAATAGTAAATTTGTTAAGGACAATATGATGGGACCTAATTCAATGGTAATATTGGAAAACATGTTAGAAGATATTACATTATCACCCAACATGAGAGTATTGGATTTAGGTTGTGGGACTGGATTAACATCAATCTTTTTGGCAAAAGAATACGGAGTGCAAGTATTTGCTGTAGATTTATGGATATCAGCAAGTGAAAACTACAGACGATTTAAAAATATGGGTTTAGAAAATCAAATTATACCAATACATGCTGATGCAACACAGTTACCTTTTGCATATGATTATTTCGATGCGGTTATCAGTGTAGATGCATATCATTATTTTGGATGTAATGAAACATATTTCGATAAGAATTTATCAAAAATACTAAAAAAGGATGCCATAATTGCTATTGCTATTCCTGGTATGAAATATGAAATACATAATTGCGTTCCAGAAGAAATGAAACCTTACTGGGAAGATGACGCACTTGCAACTTGGAATTCATGTGATTGGTGGGAAAATCTATTATTAAAATCCAATAATATTGATATAATAAAAATACAAGAGATGGCGTGTTTTGAAGAAGCATGGCAAGATTGGCTAAGTACAGATAATAAGCACGCTATTGGAGATAGAATTATGATTGAAACAGACAATGGCAAGTATATGAATTTAATATCAATTATAGGAAATAAAAAATAAAAGATTAAAATCAATTTACATCAATATTTTTATATTTTCAAAGTTTTTTTTAGGCCGCCACGGCCCTGGTGCCGACGAAAGGGGAGACAGGTATGATTTTATCAAAGTTCTTACAGGAGAACAAATATATAGATTTTTCGTCATCTCTAATAATTGAGAAGGCAAATCAGCTATTCGATCAAATTAATATAGATGTTGAAAAAGCCGAGATTGCATACAAATTTCAGCATTTAACACTAGCAGATGATGATTCGATTGGATATTGTGTTCATTGTTACAATGCAATTTATATTAACAATCGGTGGATTAAGGTGGATGCAAGAGGTAATACAAATGGAAGAAATGCCCAGTTTTCCCTTGATATACCGATATTAGCTTTTCACAACCGACAGAACTATAATGAGTTTTTTTGGCCTGGAATATATGCTAATCCACATCAAGATATAATGCAGATGTTAGATAAAGCCACTTGCCTACAAGATGTTTTGGATAATATACCTGATTATGTTAACGAAGTTCCAGATATTATCGACCAATCAAGTAAATAGAAAAGACTGAAACGTATAAGCAGAGGTATTAACACATTTAGGCAGGGAGGTAAAAATGAGACATATCAGACTAATTGTAATTCTTATCCTTATATTCGTATTCTCATCATGTAACTCTGATAATCAAACCGTTCAAGAGACAGTGAATAATCCGGTAAATGACAATAAAAAAGGTGCTTTCACGGTGACTTTTTTCAATGGTTATGACAATCATGTTGTTTTTAATGATGAGGTAAAAATAGAGGGAGTAAGTGACGAGTTCATACCAATATTTGTAAATGGAGTACTTTCGAAATGTATGACTGCTTTTTCAGAAGAGGATTTTCTATATGTACCTAGTGATTTTGCAGAGAAATATTTAGATACTACGATAGAGCTTTCTAGTGAAGATTTTATAATGAGGAATGATGAGACCTATTATAATCTTTTTGATGCTATTGAAAATACGTCATGGGATTTACAGTATGTCAAAAAGGATGCTGAAAACATTGAAGGGAAAACATTGATTGTAACTCATGACTGTGTCTATCTTTATGACAATATAATGACGGCAGAATTCTCCTCTGAGGAGGGGCTTGAAATTGCAAAGTCAACTTCAAAAGACAGCCTTGAACTATTTGAAGTTTCACTGAAAGATAATCTTAAAAATTCTAATGAGGATACAACACGTTTTGATGATGAATTAGCACAAATTAGGCAGGATATTTCAACAATGACATATATTGGTGAAACATTAGGGTACTATATTTATGATATGAATGTATATCGAGCTGTGGTTGATAAACATACAGGACAACCATATTTTAATTATGAAAGTGGTTTGGCAACATACAATGTTGTTCTAGATCCAGAAAGCCCAGAAAATTATAAAATGTTCATGCCTTTGTACATTGTTGGTTAAAAGACATAATTCGTTAGTTAATAGATCGATATCAATAATCCATCTATGGAAAGGAAAAATCATGTTTAGCAAGTTTAAAATTTTAGCAAATAGGGTAATACCAATTATTGTAATAGCAATTATTATTTATATTATGAGTTTGATGTTTCCTGATTTGGCAGAAGCAGGGAGAAGACTGCATTGGAAGTATGATTTATATAGAAGCTTATTCACTTTATTGACATTTACTATTGGATTGTTTATTGAATTTGATAGAATTACGGACGCTTTTAAGAAGGGATTTAGGATTAATCCATTAGGTATGCTTACAAGCGTCACAATCTTAGTGATTTTATTTTTACCATTTACTATTGGAATGACAATAACGGGATATGGAACAATATCTATTATAATGCAACAAGGTCTTTTTAGAAGTATTCTAGGAATAATTTCAGGAGTTTTATTTGCTAGATCAATTTAAATGGATAATATAACAGTAAAACAGTTGAATATGAAATCAGTCTCGGCCCATGCCGCCAATTTGTTTTCGACAAATGCAAACATAAAATGGTTAAAAGGGCACTTGACTTAAAGAGGAGAGGTACTAAAATATTTAGTACAAAAGATTAAAATGATAAATGAAGTAATTAAGGTTCTAATTTTGGGAATTATTGAAGGAGTTACTGAGTGGGTTCCAGTAAGTAGTACAGGGCACTTAATAATTATGAATAATTATTTAAAGTTAAATGTTTCAGAAGAGTTCTGGCAATTTTTTCAAGTTGCAATTCAACTAGGAGCAATACTAGCAGCACTAGTATTATATTGGGATAAGGTATTTCCAAGAAATTGGTTTGCAGATTCTAAGAAAATCTCAATAAAAAAAAGATTTAGCTTTCAAAATAATTACAGGATATACTCATTATGGTTAAAAGTTATTGTGGCGATATTACCTTCAGTATTTGTTGGCCTTATTTGGGAGAAGACAATTGAAGAAGTGTTTTATAACTATTTTGTGGTTTCAGTAGCATTGATAATATGGGGAGTTGTATTTATTATTGTAGAGAATAAGATAGAGCCTAAAACTAAGCTTTTGGATCTCTATAATATTACATATAGACAGGCCTTTATAATTGGTATCTTCCAAATATTTTCAATTATTTTCCCGGGTACTTCAAGATCTGGATCTACAATTATTGGTGGTATGATTAGTGGGTTATCTAGAGCAGTGTCCATGGAATTTACATTTATACTTGCAATACCTGTTATGTTTGGTGCCACATTACTTAAATTATATTCTTTTGGGTTATATTTTAATAATACTGAATTGATATTTCTTTCATTAGGTAGTTTAATTGCATTTGTGGTTTCATTCTTTGTAATAAAAATTATTACTAATTATGTTAAGAAGAATGATTTTAAAATATTTGGTTACTATAGGATAATTTTAGGAATATTAGTGATTTACTATTTTCAACAGCCGTTTTAAAGATTATTTTTTGCCTGTGGAAAAAAGCAAGCTTCGTTACGTTAATTCTTCGCTCAGTAAGCGTGTTAGGATCTGGTTGCAAAAAATCAGAAAATTCACAATAATTTATTTTGATTATTTATTTGAGAAAGTGATGTTTTAGTTTAAATTTGCTATACTATTAAGTAATAAGGTTATAAAAATTTGATGGGAGAAAAAATGATGTTACACTTTATTGAGAAAGTGGCTCAATATAGGGAAGACACTTCAATAATAAATCAAGTTTAGAATATGAACAACAGAATAAACATAATAAAGAGATAAAATGCGATTATTTGCGACGTGCGTAAATAAAGATTATAGATGTTCTGTTGCCGCATCGCGTAAGCTGGACCTTATCAGATAGAAGAATTTTCTTGGACCTAAGATATATCGCAATAAATATTTAGTGGGGTGGCCAGTGTTTTGATATCAATAGAATCTTATGACATTGTTTCAGAAGCAGATTACGTTCTAACGTATGTGGTAATGTGTGCAATATACAAGGGGAAATGGGTATTTGTTCGACACAAAAATCGAGAAACATGGGAAGTACCAGGCGGTCATATTGAGTTAGGTGAAACAACAGACGAAGCGGCTGGCAGAGAATTATATGAAGAAGCTGGAGCTACCAAGTATGAATTGCAAGTTGCATGTGATTATTCTGTTGGAAGACAAACCGAAAGAGATTATGGAAGATTATATTTTGCACAGATAGAAGAATTAAATGACAATCATGAATTTGAGATTCAAGAAGTTATTTTTCAAGATACATTGCCTAATGAATTAACATATGCTGAAATTCAGCCATAGAGGCCAATATTTGATGTTGTGAAATTAAGGAATCACCTAATTAAGGTTAACTTCGTGATTATAAGTGAAGTATCTGCCGCATTTAGGGCAGCAAAGTTTTTTTTTACCGATAAGTTTTTCTAATAAATGAACTTTATCAAACATTGGTACGACGCTAAGAACAAGGCCGCCTTGTTTAGCGATAAATTTTCGGCAAAGCGTTACCTTTGATGAACGAAAACGATTCGATCGAAAACCATAGTGGCGAATCTTTACAAATTTATGTGGCAATACATGTAGAAGAAAACGTCGCATAAACTCATGATAGCTTAGTGTCATTATCTTTTGTTTACCGCCATCTTTGTTGTCACGGTAAGAAAAGGAAACTTCATTAATAGAGATATTTTTAATCCTGAAATCTGAAATAGCAACACGATGTGTGTAAGGCCCAGATATTTAATCACATGGTCAGCAAATCGAATATGCTTATAGAAATCGGAAGGAGGAATATGGCTGAACTTGGGTCATATAAAAAGGATGAAAGAAATTAATTTTGAAAACTATTATTGGCAGAATGAACTTGTAAGATTAAGAGCAATGGAACCAGAGGATTGGGAAGAACATTATTATAATTGCTATGACAGCAAGGCGAGAAGAATGCTTCAGTATGAATTGGAACTGCCACCGACTGTGTCGCAGAATAAATCAACAATAGAATTGTTTTCTCATTTTAACCCTGAGACAAAAAGATTGATGTTCACAATAGAAAATTTAGACGGTGTTAATGGGGGTCCTTTAATTTAAACAGTATTGATGAGAAAAATGGAACATTTAGTATCGGGATACAAATAGGAAGAGATTATAGAGGCAAAGGCTACGGAACAGCGGCAATGAAAATATTATTAACTCAACTTTCCCACTTGTAAAACCTCTATAACACTATTGTTTTCATAGGAAAAGTTATAAAAAATACGTTTC
>CAZVKG010000107.1:0-8501 GCA_964627665.1 uncultured Eubacteriales bacterium
ATAATTTGTAGCTAAAGTGTAGTCGGTAGAGTATATAATTTGTAGCTTAACACCACGGGTGCATCCCCATTTGTTCCACCGATAAAAGGTTTGGATAAGGTAGATTATTTAACTAGCACCACTTTACTGGACCTAAAAGAAATACCTAAAAGATTGACCGTCCTTGGTTCTGGGTTTATTGCTATGGAACTAGGGTTTCTATTTAACAACTTAGGTAGTAAAGTGACTCTAATCCAAAGAAGTGAGCGGTTGTTAAAAAAATATGATCCAGAAATATCTCTTTCAGCAGAGCATGCCTTATCCGCACAAGGTATAACATTCATAAAAGGTGTTCAGTATGATAGTGTTGAGCAAAGTGATGACATTAAGAAAGTAATTATTACTGTTAATGGCCAACGTGAAGTAGTGGAGAGTGAGGCGTTACTCGTTGCAACGGGGAGAAAAGCAAACACAGAGATGTTGAATCTAAAAGCTGCTCATGTTGAAGTTGGCCTGCGTGGAGAAGTTAAAATAGATGCATATTGTCAAACAAGTAATCCCAGAATATATGCAGCAGGTGATGTGACAGATGGACCACAATATGTCTATGTTGCTGCTTATGAAGGTGGTGTGGCAATTGATAATGCTATCGGGAATAAGAAGAAAGAAATAAATTTATCAGCAGTACCGAGTGTTATTTTTACCAGTCCTTCAATTGCTTCAGTTGGATTAACAGAAAGTCAAGCAATTGAAAAAGGCTATGAGACCAAAGTATCTATACTTCATTTAGATGCTGTACCGAGAGCTTTGGTTAATTTTAATACGTCTGGTGTGATCAAATTGGTTGCTGATTCAAAATCGCAAAAGATACTAGGAGTGCACATGGTTTCAGATCAAGCAGGAGAAGTAATCTATGCGGCAACATTGGCTGTTAAATATGGGTTAACAATTACAGATTTAACTGATAGCATGGCACCGTATTTAACTATGGCAGAAGGACTAAAGTTGGCAGCACTAACCTTTGACAAAGATGTTTCAAAATTGTCCTGTTGTGCTAATTAAGCTCACATATTCGTTGTAGATGTCATTGAACTGTTTAGATATTACGAAGTTCTAGTATCCAAGAAGAAGGAGTCATAGAAAATTATAATTTGTGTATTATAATTACCTGAAAATCAATAGATAATGGAGGTAAAAAAATGGATGAAAGTAAATGCTCTTGCTGTGCTTCAGATAATGCAGAAGTTGTTATTGGTGAATATGTTTGTTATTGCAACCATGTCACAGAGCAGGATATAGTAGATGCCATTAATAATGGCGCTAAAGATGTTAAAGAAGTTATTAAATTGACAGGTGCCATGAAAAACAGTAATTGTGCGGTCAACAATCCGAAAGGTACATGTTGCTATTCGGATATAGTATATGTGTTCAACAAATATTCTAAATAATCAAAATGCACTTCTTACATTTGTGGAAGTGCATTTTTTTTCATCTCTATATCAGTACTAAAATTAATTTAAAATAAGGCTATCAAAATTGACACGATTAAACTATGTTGTTTAGTCGTGTTTTATTTTATACAAAAATCAATGAAAGGAAGGTAAAGACAATGGTTTACAAAAGGATTCAATCTAAATTTTGGAGATATTTTCAGGGGGATTTTCTTAATCGTGTTAATCGAAGGTGCAGAAAAATTTTACCAACGTTACAAGAGCGTATTGAAGAAATGTTCAACTTTGCAGGATAAAAGGAGAGAGATGACAATGAAGAAACAGAAGAGACAGTGGTTAAGTTTTATTTTAGTGTTAAGCATATTCCTATCCAACCTTTCTGGTTCAGTATATGCAACGGAACAATTTTTCGACGATGCAAGAGGGCATTGGGCAGAGAATGTCATTTATCGATTCGCAGAACAGGGTATCGTTCATGGATATCCGGATGGAAGTCTTCAACCGGAAGGACAATCGACACGGGCCGAAGCATTTTCAATTCTTGATCGATTAAGAAAGATCAACGAAAGCGTGGAGAATGTAGATGATGGATTAGAAGATGAATTTAAAGAATCCGAGCTAAGTTCAAAGAAGGGTTCATCGCATGTTCCGTCACCACAATATTCATTTGAAATTCCTAAAGAAATATATGTCGATGAAGAGATAACTATTGTACCAAAAAGTCGATATGTTAAATCAGTGACCTGGACAATGACCCATGAGAACCTACCGGTAGAGGTTGACTCGGTAATAGAAGGAGATTTAACAAATGATGGTGGAAAGATTACATTTAAATCCATGGGAATATATACCCTGACGGCAAGAGCAGTTAATCGTCGAGGAAGAACGGTAACCCATGATCAAACAATAAGTGTTTATCCAAATATTAGGCTGCATTTAGATCTTATGGAACATGCCCATACAGATACTTCAGTTATAGTTGATCTCATAACAGAAGGCCTTGGAGAAAAAGAGGTCGAATGGATACTCCAATGTGATGATAGAGACATTAAGCTAGATGAGTTTATTAGTGGGGAACTATCTAATCAAGGTGGAGTGATACAGTTTAAAGAGCCAGGAACCTATGAACTTATTGCAAGCGTCGAAGATGATTTAGGAAAGATAATTACTGCATCGGATACGATTACTATTTATCCTGTAGCTACTATTCAGCTAGAGATGGAATCCATAACTCAAACTTCGCACTTAGATAAGTGCATATGAACCTTAAAAATTCAATAATAACTGGCATTAAAATAGCATGAAACCACTGGTTTTTGGTATAATTGAATTACCAGAAACAATTACAAACCGGAGGCTCATGCTATGAATAAAAGTATAACACAAGACATCCAAAATGATAAGCAAATTTCTAAATCTATTAATAGATTTTTTAAGCGTTTTAGAGTAGCATCATTACTGAAATTAGCCAATGCTTCAAAGTCCAAGGGATTTGCTGCTGTTGATATTTTCCAGTTTTTATTTCTTCTTATCTTCACAAACAGATCCATGTACATGAATCTGCTAATGGGGAAAAATCTTCCTGCATTTGCACAGGATACTGCCTATCGGTTCATGAAGATGAGCCACATAAACTGGGTTCGTTTTACAACCTTACTAGCTACAGTTATAAGCAAAGAGGCCATAGAGCCTTTGACCAGCGATGAAAGAATGAATGTGTTGATCATTGACGATTCTCTTATAGAACGCAACCGATCAAAAAAGGTGGAACTATTGACCAAAGTATTTTTGCATTCATTGAGGTATAAATTTTCATGGAATCGTTATGGTGTGTGTAGTTACGATTGCGGACCATCAGCAATTGGAAAGAAAGGTTTTGTGCCATATAAAGAAGCAGCTCGAAAAATTTTAGAATATTTTAATGAGAATGCTGACTTGTTACCAGAACTTGAGACATTAAATCAGAAAAGAGATTTTGCAGCAACTTCCCTAAAAGAGCTATACGACTTTCAAATTTTGTATCATCGACAACCTTTAGGCTTTTATTTACATGATAGTTTTGAAAAAAATAAAGAGTCTTTAAGAAAAAAAATTATCCATGTAGAAAATGGAATTGGATGTTGAACATAAAATGAGTTATAATATAAAAGTAATAAGGAAAGAGGTGTTTTATTATGCATATTAAGCATATGACTCTAAGAGTTAAAAATATGGAAGAATCAATTGAATTTTATGAAACAGTAACAGGATTATCAATCTCACGTCGGTTTAAGGAAGCTAATGCGGAAGTTTGTTTTTTGACAAATGGCGAAGGAGAAACTGAGATTGAGCTTCTCTATATTCCGGAAGGGCAGACATTTGAAGGAAAGGGGATGTTTATTTGCTTTGAAACGGACAAAATAGACGAAATGCATAAGCTGGTTGAGGCAAAAAAATTAAATCCTTCACCAATTCAAATCCCCGGAGATGGAACCCGGTATTTTTATGTATATGATCCAAATGGCGTATCGATACAGTTGCGTACTTTTCCGAGGTAAATGATATGATTACTATGGACGAGGTCGTTGAACATTGAAGGAAGAAGTGATAACCAGGAAAGGTAAATCAAAGAAGGGTTTATTGCATCATATAAATTAAAAAAAGAGAACAACTGACGAGTTTAATCAGTTGTTCTCTTTTTTAATTAATTAGCTATTAATGTTACTTTAAATAACAATAAAAAGAAAATATATATATTATTTGAGTGATTGACTTAAAATGTTATTTATTGTATCATTAAATAAGAAAAGAAAATATGTGTCTAAGGAGGCTTAACATGAAATCTTTATCAATTGTTAAACTATCAGAAACAGTAAAAGAAAAAAGAACGGAACTAGGATTAAATCAAGAAAAGTTGAGTGAATTAACGGGTATAAATAGAGCATTAATTAGTCGTATCGAAAGACAAGATTTTATTCCATCTATTAGTCAATTTGAAGCGCTTGCAAATGCTTTATCCTTTGATATAACAGATATGTTTATTGAGAAGAAAAAAACTAATACATTTGTGGCACTTCGAAGTGAAACTTTAAGCGAAAGTGAACGAGAAGGTGTTGACAAGTTATTTACAATGATGTTGTCTTTAAGACAACAAATTCTTTTAAGGAGTAAGTTTGAAAATGAAAGAAACCATTAGATTAGATGAATATGAAGTGGAAGAAATTCGTAAACTTGCTTCTGAGGAAAGACAAAAGTTGGGATTTATGCCTAATGCACCTATTGCAAATGATTTGGCAACCATTCTTGACAATTTAAATATTATTTTGCTTGAATATCCAGTAAAGTCAGATAGTAACAGAAAGGCTTTTTCAGCGGCTATCATTTATTCAGAAGAAGGTGGAAAAGAACTTGTTTTTATAGGATTAAATACAGCTGATTATTATGATAAGCAGTTATTTGCTATAGCCCATGAGTTATACCACTATTATACAAAAACCGGTTCGCATTTAAGTCGTTTAGAAGATAACGATGGTATAGAGATAAAAGCAAATCGATTTGCGGCAGAGTTTCTATTGCCAGAGAGTACATTAATAAGCATCATAGTTGAAGAATTTAGAACATCGAGTTTAGTGGATAAGCAATTAAATACAATTATTAGATTTATTGCAAGGCTGCATCGAACATGGTGGTTACCATATCGATCAATTGTAAGACGTCTAAAAGAAATAGATGCGATATCACAAGAACAGTACAAGGAATTATATGATATTGAAGAGCGTGACTTTGATGGTCCTTATGGAAAAGTTGGTTTAGCAGTCAATGAAGAGGTGTTCAAAAAGCTAAATAGAGCAACAAATTATACGGGTACATCGCCTAAAGACATCGAAGTGATTATTCGTAATTTTGAAGATGGAATTATTGACGAAGATACATTTGCAAGTACCTTGGCATTATTTAATAAAACACCAGATGAGTTTGGGTTTTCAGTCGAGGTATCTGATGAAGATTTAGATGAGTTGGATGCTTATTTCAGTGAGGGGGGAGATGATGAAAGTTAATCTTTCTCTTCAGAATATGGCACTATTAAGTATAATCGAAGATTCTAGTCAGATTATCACGCTAGATGCAAATTTCTTTATACCTCCAGATAGACGACCGTATTCCAAGCATAATTTTTCGTTTGAAAAATACAAACAAATATGGTTAGAACCAATATTCAAAGCTTTTCAGAACTTAGCTATCCATGAAGCCGTATATGATGAATTTGTTGAAGCGGCAGTACAGTCATTTGCAAAAGAAAAAATAAATTGTAAGCCTACATTACTAAAACTTTTTCAAGACGCCGAATTAACGGAAACAGAATCTGCTTTAAGAGATAGTATAGAAGCGAAGATATATCCTTTAACTAAGTATGATCCTTTGATTAATAACAAGGATGACCGTGGGGAAGTCAAATCATTAGCATATATTGCGACAAAAGGATTGCTATATTTTGCAGCTCATGACAATAATGCGATTCAATTAATTGAAAAATCAGATGATTGGTCAACAGGTTTAGATAATGTTAAATCGATACAAATGTATGAAATTATTTACTATTTGTATATGAATGATTTAAGCAGTAAAAAGGATTTGAGAATTCTATATAAGTACCAGTACTATTTAACCAAAAAAGAAAAACAAGAAAATTCAGAATGGGGAGAATATATTTCTAGAATGGATGAATTATACAATACATAGAGATAAGTTAAAACAAATTAAAGTAAAGCCACACCCAAATCGGTCTTGAACTTAAAAGGAACAGTCTTGTGATTGGAGAAAACAAGGGTCGAGTCTATGGTGTGATTAAATATCCCCAGAAGGTTGACTATGGATGGCTTGCTAAGATTACCAATTGGCGAGGGTAATGGCATGGGGGACATGGCTATATATATGAAGAATCTGGATATTTTCTTTGGCCTATATATTCCGTCTTTAACAGATCAACAAAAGGCTATTTATTTCAAAATTTGTGTACAATTAAAATGACAGATTATTAGTCAAACCCACCAAAGCTTCAATATAGAAAAATATACAAAGGAGGCCACAACCAAGATGGATAAATATATATTCGTTGGAAAAATTATATCAATACAACCAAGGATCCGTTTGCTTCGATCTTTTGACGAAGTTTCCCATGTATATCTTGGTTACGCAATTATCTTAGACGGAGAAATCGACAACCATAAATCTACTTTTTCTGTCGGTATTGGAAAAGCAGCTCACGCTAAACATCAATTCAAAGTAAATGATGTCATCTCCGGAGCATGTTTACCAGTGCCAAATCCTAACACTGAACCGACTCAGTATTATAAAGTCTCAAAGATTAAAGTTATTTCACTTGGTACTGGCAATAATACAACATCTCCTTGGGAACTGGCACCACCAGAGCTGGAAATATACAGAAAAAGAGGACATCGCAGATTATCTACTAGGACCTATGACACAAAGTGTCATAGCTGTATGTGGGGAGCGAAAATGCCGGTTGAGATTATTGTAGATAACTGGAATCCGAGGGCTAAGAAGAAATATAGATTCGAAACTTTTTGTTATGGTCCATTAAGTTGTAAGCTATATAAGGCGGGACCTAACCGAAAGGTAGAAGGTCGAAATGGGATGGTGTATATCGAAGAAGATTGGGTTGACCAAATGACAGTAGCCCATCGAGGAGAAGATGAGTAGGTTAAATAGTCATGAGAGAGGGAACAATAATCAATGTCAGCAAATACAAACCAAAAGCTAAAGCTTCTATACATATTAAAAATACTGATGGAAAAGTCCGATGAAGCCCATCCAGTCACTGTCAATGATATTATAAGGTGTCTTTCGGCTTACGACATCTCCGCAGAGCGTAAGTCCATATATACGGACATTCAGCTACTAAGTGATTTCGGCATTGATATTATTTGCGAAAAGGGGCGGTCAAATCATTACTATATTGGCAAACGTGACTTTGAGCTCGCTGAGCTCAAGTTATTAGTGGATGCCGTCCAGTCTTCGAAATTCATTACCCACAAAAAAAGTAATGAACTCATTAAAAAGATCGAAACATTAACCAGTAGCCATGAAGCCAAAGAACTTCATCGCCAAGTCATTGTGAATGATCGGATTAAAACCATGAACGAAAGTATTTACTATAATGTGGATACCATTCATCGAGCCATCCGGTCCAACCAACGTGTTCAATTTAAATATTTTGATTACACCGTAAACAAAAAGTTAAAGTTCAGACGAAACGGTGAGACTTATTGCGTCAGTCCCTATGCATTGACTTGGGCGGATGACTATTATTATCTCATCGCTTATCACGAACGTTATGAGACGGTTACTCAATTCCGGGTAGATCGAATGTCAGACATTGAAGTATCTGAAGAATCTATTCCTAAAGAGCATAAACTTAAAGATTTTAATGTCGTAGAATACTCCAAAAAAGTCTTTCGAATGTACAGCCAAGATCCTGTGAATGTTTAACTTGAATTTGATAATTCTTTAATCAATGTGGTCATTGATCGCTTTGGCAAAGAAGTGACGATCCATAGTAAAACTGAGACGGCCTTTCATATTTCAGTTGAAGTCGCACTAGCAGAAACCTTCTTGGGTTGGATACTAATGTTGGTAACAAAGTCAAGATTATTGGTCCAGAGACAGTCAAAGCGCGTATGAAAGAGCATTTGGAGAGTGTTATGGAAATGTATGAAAAATAAGAAAATTTACTGTCCGTACAATAGGACTGTTGTTATGTTAGACTGAGTATATTGATAAATCACAATAGAAATTTGGTAACCTTGTGCAGAGGAAGAGTGGAATGAAAACGCATTGTAAACCGCTATAAATTATCAGCAAATGATGAATATGTTGCCAGAAATAATAAGAGATTAATTCAATTCAGATTACGGGGAAGATTCCGCATAGAAAGAAGCGTACTATGCTGTTAATAATTTGATTCAGAAAATGTTATAATTAATTTGTATCAAAAGAATGAGTAAGGCAATTATTAAATAGTCTCTCGGAATTAGAGAGTCCGAAACAATGAACTTTAAAAACTTAATAGCT
>CAZVKG010000108.1:0-8467 GCA_964627665.1 uncultured Eubacteriales bacterium
TGGACTATATTGGCTTTGCAATGTCAATGGGTGCCGCAGGATTTACCATCGAATCCGTTGATGAAATTGACACTGTATTGCAAGAAGTTTTTGAGAGCGATAAAACAGTGGTTGTAAACTGTATTGTTGATCAAGCCTCAAACGTATATCCCATGGTTCCTCCGGGAAAATCGATTTACGAAGCCATTAGTGAATAAGTAACTATGAACTTGACTTGGAAGATGGGTGATAGAAAACATGCCAATTAAAATACCGAATGATTTACCGGCAAAACAAATATTACAAGATGAAAATATATTTATTATGGATGATAATCGTGCCATGCATCAGGATATACGTCCTTTGCATATCGCCATCCTTAATCTCATGCCATTAAAGGAACAGACAGAGACACAACTCCTTCGTATGCTCAGTAACTCACCGCTACAGATTGAAGTAACCTTATTAATGCCTGAAACACATGAGTCCAAGAATACGCCGATTGAGCATCTACAATCTTTTTACACAACCTTTGAACACATCAAAGACAAAAAGTTTGACGGAATGATTATTACCGGTGCACCGATTGAAAACTTACCCTTTGAAGGTGTGACCTATTGGGATGAGTTGACAGAGATTTTAGAATGGACCAAAAAAAATGTAACTTCGACTTTTCACATTTGCTGGGGTGCACAAGCAGGATTATACTATCATTACGGTATTAAAAAAATACCCTTAAAAGATAAACTCCACGGCGTCTTCAAGCACTCCGTCAGTGATCCCTACTGTCCTCTCGTGCGAGGTTTTGACCATGAGTTCATGGTGCCACACTCTAGACATACAACCGTCTCAGAAGAAGATATCGTTCGTCATGACAAGTTACGCTTAATCTCCACATCGGAGGAAGCAGGACTCTACATCGCCATGTCAAAAGACGATAAGCAAATCTTTGTAACCGGACACTCAGAATACGATCAGGAGACTTTAAAACAGGAATATGAACGAGATAAGGCCCGAGGAATGGACCCCAAAACACCCCACTCTTATTTTCCGAATGATGATGACACGAAAGAACCGGAATCTACGTGGAAGTCTCATGCCCATCTGCTATATTCAAACTGGTTAAATTATTATGTTTACCAAATGACACCATACCTTATGGAAGAAATTGGCGAAGAACCGCAGGTTTAGCAAGGGTTGCAGCGATTTTTGAAGCTCGCAAAATATCATAAATTATCGTATGTTTTGGGGCGAAATTGGTGTATGATTTATTGCAAATTAAAAAAAGAAAACGAGAACAACTGACTAGTTTAATCAGTTGTTCTCGTTTTCTTTTTTTGAAATTATAAAGTCATGGATTATTAATTCCGTTAAAATTCATTGTAGGATACCAAAGAGTATTTTTTTAAGTGTAAAGTTATCATGAATACTTCAATTTATATTGGTTGGGGATTAGGGGATTGGATGAATGAGCTGTTTTATAATTATTTAGGTGGATTTATAGAGGAATAGGTAATGTTGTTTAACATGTCTGCTGATATACCGCATGTTGAGACGGTCTGTCTGCTTGAGAAAAAATAGTGAGTAAAATCAAAGGTTTCAGCCTATACTCAACCAGACAGTTTCGTGTGTTTCTAGTCTATGGAAACAGAAAGAGCACTTTCTGATAACCTATTCAAAGTGCGTTTTGCGAAAATAGTTAAACAATTTAACAAAAGATAGTTTATAGATGAATTGCAGGCATTACAAGTCTGCAATTTTTTTTACATATTGACAGTCTAGTCTAATGATGTTAGACTAGACTGTCTAATGGAGTTAGACTAAGGAGGTCTTCTTATGGAAAAATATAAACTTGGTGAAATGGAACAGAGATTTGCAGATATTATTTGGGATAAAGCTCCTATTAAAACGCGTGATTTGATTGAGATCTGTGCTGAAGAATTCGAGTGGAAAAGAACGACAACATATACTATGCTAAAACGTCTTTGTGAAAGAGGAATATTTCAGAATGAAAATGGAACAGTTATAGTCTCAATAGTAAAAGAAGATTTTTTAGCAGAAAAAGGGGAAGAATTTTTAGAAGAATCTTTTAAAGGGTCTTTGCCAAATTTTTTAGCGGCATTTACTCGGCGAAAAATGTTAAGTGAAAAAGAAATTGAAGAGATTCAACAATTAATTGATGGATACAAAAGGGAGGTGTAGGTATGTTAGAGAGAATATTTTTACAAGTCATTAACATGAGTTATATAGCAAGTATAGTTATTGTGTTCATATTAGTAGCAAGATTGCTTCTAGCAAAAGCACCGAAAAAGTATTCGTACATATTGTGGGCAGTTGCTCTCGTTAGACTTATTGTACCAATTTCATTTGAAAGCGTTTTGAGTTTGGTTCCAGTAAATCCTACGCCCGTTTCTAACTATGTTTTATACGACATATCACCTAATATAAATACGGGAATGCCTAATATTGATCAATCTATCAGTGGTTCGCTACCAGCAGCAGATATTGCTGCTAGTGTTAATCCAATGCAGGTTTGGATTTTTATTGGATCGCTGCTTTGGCTTTTAGGGATTGCTACTCTCGTAATCAATGGAATGGTATCGCTTATAAGAATGAAAGGTAAATTAAAAAATGCAAACTGTGAAAAGAACAATATTTATCAATCTGATAAGGTGACAACACCATTTGTTTTAGGTTTGATCCAACCGAAGATATATCTGCCTGCTTCTTTGTCAGAATCCGAGAAAGAATATATCTTGCTTCATGAACAAACCCATATCAAGAGATTTGATCATATCATTAGATTTATAAGTTACCTGACTTTATGTCTCCATTGGTTTAATCCTTTAGTGTGGATAGCTTTTTGGTTGAGTGGTAAAGATATGGAGATGTCTTGTGATGAATCTGTTATCAATCAATTAGGACATAGTGTAAAAAAAGATTATTCACAGTCATTGCTAAACTTAGCAACAGGAAGAACGAAGCTTGGATTGACACCTCTTGCGTTTGGTGAAGGAGACACAAAAGGGAGAATTAAGAATATTTTGAATTTCAAACAACCTAAGTTTTATATTATTATGATAGCCTTAGTCATTCTTATCTTTACCTCGATTGGTTTATTATCAAATCCGAAAAGCGAAGAACCGGATTTGTCATTGCTAAACATCACTAATTTCTTATCAGCCATGGCAACAGCTGAAGATGTTGTGGTAGAGACTGAAGATGGAAACGAATTGACTGTTTCACCTAATTCAGGTTTTCTTGAGATTTTTGAGCATAAAAATTGGAAAGAAAAGAAGGTTAATTCTCCCTTGGAAAGCACAGCAACACTTAGAATAACTATAAATGAAGATTATTGTATCAATTTTTATTCTTATGAAGATTATGCAATGATTTACAATGAAGACACCCAAGAAAAATATAGATATTACACAATCCCTAAAGGTGTGTATGTTAATCTTCAGAATTATGTTTTAGAAAATGGGAAAGTAACTGGTGTGAGAATTCCGGCTATAGAAGATACGGGAGAAGTTGATGGATTAACATATATTGGATATATTTCTGCTTTCGAGGAGTCTGAGGGAACTAAAATTATATTTGACCCGATTGAATGGATAACACTAGAGGATACTGATAGAATTAATGAACTTGAGATAGAAGAATTTGATATGCCTAATGGATACTATATTTATAATCCTGAAATCGATGAAATTGAATTTCAAGTGGATAAAGATGCGGAATACAGGTTTATCGATTGGGGAAATAATTTTGCAAGTAGAGATGAAGACAGATTCCACTACAGCACAAAAGATAAAGAAGAGTTTATTGAATATTTAAATACTTATACAGACAAAGCTGCAAAGGTACCATTCTGGATAAGTATCAAAGATGGTGCTGTGCGATTAATTGAAGAACAATATGTTCCTTAAGTTTTCAATTAGTGTGAACGGGGATATGTATTCTAAATAAACCCCTGCAGGCATTGAATTTGTTAAATTGTATAAGACTTATGTGATACCACATGTGGAAGGGGTTTTGAGACTGGTGAAGAATAATTAACTAGACAGATATCAGTGGCTGTAGTATTGTGAAAAAATAAAAAGATGAGAAAGAGGGAGAATGATGCTTGCATTTCTAAATGTAATTGAAAATGAAGTGATTCGTAGTTATCTTGAAGAACTTTATCTTCTTTATAGCAAAGATCTTGTTATAATAGTTAGAAGGCTTTCTATCAATCAGTACCATAAGAGAATAAGAAGAGCAACAACGAATATTGATGATTTAGCGGACGTCATCAGCGATGATTCTATAATGATGCCGGAAATCAACATTTTAAGGCTAGATCAAAGCCAAGAAGTAGCACGATTATTGGACAATATCAATGAAGGAAGCGTACGAACAAAATTGACAAGAGCAAGGCAAGCCTGCAAGGACGTTCTGGGAGGTGAACGATATGAATATGCGTGATGATGATTTGAATTCAGGTATTGATAACATGATGGAAGCCTATTACAAACTTATAGGAGAAGCACATGTTAAGAATTTATTGGAAGATTTAGAAAGTGACAAAGATGAAATTGATCAGGTTCAAATATCTAAGTCGCTAGATGATTGGTTTGAAGGTTTTATTAATAAGAGAGAGAAGGAAAAACAAAGAAAAAAGTGGCTAAAACGGATTAGGACATATTCAGGCAGAGCAGCAATGTTCATATTGGTTCTGATTGGAGTATTTACAGCGGTGACAATGTCTGTAGAGGCATTTAGGATACGAATATTAAATTATTTCATGGAAAAGACCGAAAGCTATACAGAATTTAAAGTTGATGAAGTGTTGGATGATCAAAACGCACCGAAACTGGATTTAGATCAGTATTATTATCTGACTTATCTACCGGAGGGATATACTTATGACAGTCATCAGATTGTTGGTGAAGTCGTTATGCTCAGATACAGCAATGGTACAGATATTATTATTTTCACCCAGGGAATTACCGGTTCTGCTTATCATTTAGATACCGAAGATGCAGAAATGAAGGAAGTACCAATAAGGAATAGCAGTGGTTACCTTATAGTAAAAGATGATGTGAGTATATTGTTCTGGAATGAAAAAAATATGGATTTTATGATCAATGGAAACCTTGAGGCAAACGAACTGATTAAGATTGCAGAGGGACTTGAAAAAAATAAATAAAAAACTTTTTGAAAAAGTGTAAGATTTCGCCACCTTAAATGGTTATATATAATGAAGACCTAAAGAAGGGAAGTGGCGAGAGATGAAAAGAGGTAATTTATTAACGTTATTAATTTGTTTTATACTTGTTTTTTCGGTAATACCAGTGGGTGCAACCACGGATTCAGATGCATTAGATGAAAAAGTAATAAATATAATTCAACCAAGATTTACAAATATTTCGGTCTTCTACAACGATTTTTACATAACAGATCAAGGTAAGGCGGTGCTTATCTCATCTATTGATGCTAGAAATGTAGATAAATGTAAGATCAGTATGTATCTGTAAAAGTATCAAAATGGAAGTTGGATCACAGTTAAGCATTGGTCATCGACAGAAAGTGGAACTTTTTGTGGTATTGGTGAAACATGGTATGTAATGAGTGGTTATCAGTATAGGATGTCTACATACGGATACGTGTATGCAGACACCAAACTTATTGAAAGTACACTATTTACAAGTAAATCAGTCATTTATTGAGAGGAATATGAATGAAGAGAGAGACGATCAGCGTATTAGGGTTAATTCTGATAAGCACAATTACTTTAATCAGAGGCTTATTGTACTATATTAAAGGGGGGATGCCCGATATATTTCAAACTTTTTTAAGTCTAGCTTGCATCTTATGTTGGCTGCTTGCATCCTATTATTATGGAAAAGCTGGCAGAAAAAAATTCCTAGTATTCACTCTATTTTTTTGGAGTATTGGCCTTATTAGCAATGTGGTAAGTTATTACACAGAGCATTTCCTTTTTCTTGGTATCATTATATATGTTATAGTATGGTTACCACTGTATGGAATTAGTAGATATTTTCGTACGTTTTCACTGATTGGGGAGCCGATAATAACGAGTTTCATTATATTGCTTCCTACAGTGCTTGCGTATATATTTGGAACAAGATCTAGTAAATAGCGAAAATGTAAAATACTCAATCAAGAAAGCAGTAAATATTGTTCAGAGTACCTGATTTTATTTTCTGTAGGTGTTGAAATGAACCATTGTGATTAAGATTTGATTTTGGATGAGATATGTATCAGCTATTGAATTGTATACAAACTTACATAATTTAAGAATCATCACTAGAACATTGAAACTGGAAATTTAAACAAATATTTAATCGTGTGCATTGAAAGATGCAGTACAGATTTTCAAGAGAAGATTATTGAGATGTTTAATTATAGTGGCTAGCATCGATTGATGGTAAGATTACCTCCTAAAATACAATTTAGGAGGTAATTTTATGCAAAAAAAGAAAAAGTACAAAGTGGTAAGGTTTAGATTCGAAAGGAGTGATGGTGGTGATATAAGTCGTTACATGATTGTTGAAGACTTGTTACCCGTATTAGAAATCAATCAATTTATTGAAGCGAAAAGTATCAGAGAGGTATCCACAGGCAAGGAGTATGCAAAGAAGCTGGTTGTTTATCTAAATTGGTTGGATTCCCATGATATCACATATGATGTAGCCAATAATAGCCATGTCAAAAGATTTGTTGACACTTTAGTTTATGGGGATTTAACGGACTTAAAGATTAGAAGTATAGAAAGTAGTTTATCCTATAGCACCTTAAATAGTTATGTGACGGTTGTAACAGAATTTTACAAATGGTTAGACAACAATTATGAAAGCAATATGCGATTTTTTAAAAAGAAAAACACACAAAGAGCAAGACAATCCTATTTATATGGGCAGATATATGAATATGATTACAAATATATCATCGACAGGTATTTGCCACGATTAAAGCTATCCAAAGAATACATTAAGTGGTACACAGAAGATGAAAAAGCACTGATATGCAGTGGGTTCAATACGCTTAGAGATGAATGTATCTTTAGGTTAACATTAGAAGGTTTTAGGATAGATGAAGTGCTGAGTATGACACTTGATAATTATGATGCCTTAGAAGGCTTAATACGTCCTAGTCGCTCTAAAGGGAAACAAACCGTTATTGAAGGCGATAAAAGTCACTTAAGGATTGTTGCCCTTCCAAAGAAAACAGTGGATTTGATTGATCAATACTTGTTTTTAGAAAGAATGGTCGCAGAAAATGAAAGTACAAATGTGAATAATCACATATTTATTAACTTAAATAGTGGCAAGTATCAAGGTGAATCCCTTAAATACAGGAATTACCTAAAAATACTAAAGAGATGTTGTGAGAAAGTTGGAATTGATAGCAAGAAAATAAGAACGCATAGCGCACTACAGAAATCATAATAATGAAATTATTGCCAGAAGTGTTATGCAAAAACTGCACAAGGGGGATCAAACAAATGATTAAAAAATTAAGCTTAACAACAGCATCAGCCATCTGGGAAATCGATGATGTGAAAGTCAGCTTGTGGCACAAGCGTGAAATTTCTGATGACCATATGAAATCAAAAATACTGGAATATAAACAAATCTTAAGGATTAAATCATATCGGTTGGATAATACCCCTTTATGCAGGATGTTTGATTATTTTGGCGGTATGTCGTTTGTAGAAATAGGATTTAATGCTTTCAGAGATGACTTTGTGGAGATGTTTAGGTATTATTCTATAAGATACACAGAAAGCTGGTTTCATTTAGATGAAAAAATATCAAGCAAAGAAGTTGGAATTGCCCATGTATTTGAAACCATGTTACAGAATGATGAAATTAAAATTACGTATAATTATATGTATATTCTTTCTAAGTTAGATGAGAGGAGACTTCTGAATGATGTTTTAGAAGGTGAGTTCTCAAGCTTTTGGATTGGGAGAATTTCAGAAAAAGTAATTGCTAGAAAGGCGTTGGGAGAAATAGAGTCAAAAATAGGATTTGTGAGAACAACGAAATATGCTACAAAGATTGGTCTTGAGGCTTTAAATAAATACTTAAGAAGGTTTGCAGAGGGCTTTACTAAAAGACGTGAACGAATTAGTCAAAGGCAAATGTGGAATTTAATATTTGACTCAGGAACTGAATTATATAGATCAGGTACAGCTTATATAATATTTTCAAAGTTATTAAAAGATGTTGTATCGGAAGAGTTTGCACATCAATATGAAAAATTTCCGGCTGAAAATCATAAAACCTTAAACATAAAAAATGATATATGGACCATCTATGCAAAACATGGTCCATCCCTTTACTTTAATAAAGTTGATTTTAGTGTGATTGAATCTCCATCCCTAAGATTAAAAGTGAAGTGGTACCTAAAACATAGATTTAGCCTGAATTATTCATCCAGATATGAGCAAACTTAAAATCAACAGTTGATATCTTTT
>CAZVKG010000109.1:0-8165 GCA_964627665.1 uncultured Eubacteriales bacterium
CTTGATATCGATCATTTTCATCTACATTTTCTTCATCACAAATCACGAGTATATCCGGCTGTACAATGTTAGGATCATCTTCAAATGATGGCGATTCATTGTGTAGCTTTACATCATAAGGTGCTGTTAAGGGTATACACTTTTTTCCGGCAAAATATGTATACAATTGAACCAAAATATCTGTAACCATCATTTGATGTGAATGACTTGGCGATGCCAACATATACAATTCTCCATCAATAAGCTCATATCTGGCTTCTGACTTTTTAGTAATCTCAATAAATTCTTCATAAGTCACGCGTTTTCGAATATAATATTCTCTCACTTCTTCATTTACCACATATACCATGGGATCATCGTAGTGAATAAGTTTTGCAACACCTCGGCCATTCTTCGTCACAATAACATCCTCTCCGTCAATTGCAAGTTTGAGATATTTTCCAAAGGTATTCTGGAAAGTTGTTGTAGGTATTCGCATAAAACCGCCTCCTGACTTTAGCTATTACGCAAAGTATATTAGCTATATTATATCATCAATATAGCTAATCATCAACCTTCAATCAAGGCTAACGCCTCTTCAAAACACATGGGTTTAGCGTAGTAATACCCTTGCGCCATATCACAACCTAATGCTTTTAAAATATCGTGTTGTTCTTTTGTTTCAATTCCTTCTGCAATAACTGTCATATCAAGGTTATGTACAATTTGAATAATACTTTTCAGAAGATTCTTCACTCGCCTATCCTTGGATATGTTCTTCATGAATTCTCTATCGATTTTTACAACATCTATAGGTAAATCCATTAAATATTTCAACGATGAATAGCCAGTGCCAAAATCATCCAAGTGCAACTTTATACCACTTTCTCTCAGTTTTTTCAATTTATCCAAATGCATCTCTGTTGCTTCCATAAAGATACCTTCCGTTAGTTCAATAGCTATACAATCAGCATCTAAATCATATTCATTGAGCAATTCAATAAAATCGGACTCAAAATCGATGCGTGTAAGTTCTACAACGGAAACATTCACTGCAATTTTCATATCCACAAAATTTTTAGTAATCATTTTTTTTACATCACGACAAGCCGCATTATAAACCCACCGTCCAATATTATGAATAACACCTAATTGTTCTGCAATAGGGATAAACTCTATCGGACTAATGATTCCTTTCTTAGGATGGTCCCATCGAATAAGTCCTTCAAAAGCAACTATCTTTTCTGTTTGCATGTCAATTTGTGGTTGTAAAAAAAGTTTGAATTGATTTTCCTCAATTGCCTTATGGATACTATTTTGTATTCCGAGAATATTAACAGACTCTGTCTCCATAAAATCGTTATAAAAAGTTAGTCGTGCCCGTCCCTTTGCTTTTGCTTGATACATGGCTATATCGGCTTTTCGAATGAGTTCTTCTTCCTGTGTACCTTGATCCGGAAAAGTGACAATACCTATCGAGCAACTTATATGAAAAGCTTCTTCATCAATCAAAATCTGTTCTTGAACAATCGCATTTATTTTTTTATGTACATCATTAACCTTTGGTTCGTTTCCGATTTTCCAATACTGGATAACAACAAACTCATCACCGCCTATACGGGATACAATAAGTCCAATGTTTTCAAGTGTTTTGAACCGATCTCCAATAATCACGAGAATATCATCCCCAAGTTTATGTCCACAGGTGTCATTGATATACTTGAAATTATCTAAATCAATAGAGTATAATCTACCCTGATACTGATGATTACTGAGTACATCACTTAATTTTTTAAAGAGTGACGAACGATTATGCAGTCCGGTCAAATCATCATGATAAGCCAAGTGTTTAAATTTTTTCTCGCTTTTAAGAAGTTGCTTACGATTTTCGCTCAGTTCATCATATTGATAACGTAGTTCTTCTTCCGAAGCTGTTAATTCCTCATATAATGCAGATAATTCATCGTTTTTCTCACGCATTTCTTTAGCATGGCGATAATTTTTTCTGTTTTCAAAAATTAAAAACGCGAAAATAAGAAGTATAAGTCCCGATGCAATTGATAAAGGTATGACCAAGCCTTCGTATTTTTCAAAAAATACAATTGGCTTATTGATTAATTTTGTATCTTTGGGTAACATATCCAAATTCAAACCAAATTTTTTCATAACCTCATAATCAATAATATATTTGTTGGGACTTTTTGTTACAATTGGAATGGATTCAATAGATACACCTTTTAAAACATCGAGAGCCATCTGCGCCGCCATCTGCGCTTGAGCTGTATACGATAGCATATATCCGCCCAATAAGCCATTTCCGACGCCACCTATCGTCGGTCTATAAATCGGTGTGTTGGCAGATTCAGTCAGTATGTCTACTGACTCTTCAATCGAATAAATATTATTATCTTTGTCTCGAAACATTGTCATGTAAATCAAAATATCTTCTGTCGATAATTGCTCAATTTTCGCTCTGAATGCGTCTAACGAATATTCCGAAAAATTTAGCACTTCAAAATTCATTGTCGGATAAGCTTTTTTCAATTCTAAAAAAGCACGAACATCTCCTTGTCCCGTGGTTGTTTTATCAGCAATGACATAAAACGTATCCGCGTCCGGTTGTAATTTCATTGCCAAATCTAAATTTTCTCTTATTGAAGTCGATTCATATATTCCCGTAAAAGTAGGTATACTTCCGGCTTCTAATACCCTATTCATGTCATTTATCCCAAGGTAAATAACCGGTATATCACCGACAAGATTGTCTTTATGATCCATAAGAAATTGAAGTCCATTATCATCACTTACAATAATAACATCATAAGGTTCCGTATTATCTAGACGATACTTTAGAAATTGATAATAATTGCTATAATTTTTTTCCGTGTGAAAGCGATTGGTATCCATGAATTCAATATCAAACAAAATACCTTCTTCATAAAACACATCTGTAAGTCCTTCTATTTGATCAGGATAAGTCGTAAACGCTCCATGGTAAGAGCTGATAAACAAAACCCGATGAACCTCAGCAGCTTCACTTATTTTATTTGTGCTAAATCCTACGGTAATTAAAATAACTATAGAAATCATTATGAATTGTCGACAAAATTTTGATGCAAATTTCATGTAATCGCTCCTCGCATTTTCTAGTGCAACAAATAATAATTCTGTTATAATATGAATATCAACCTTTAGGAGGGTAAATAATGCAAAAACTAGCAAAATTTTTTACAGACAAACTTGTGCAAGGGGATGTTATAAAAAAAGAAGACTACGATTTATATTATTACGGTTTCTGGCAAGGTAGTATTTTTGTTTTAAATATTCTCACCGTCGTTATTGTCGGCTTGCTGTTTCACATGCTTTGGCAGGCGATTGTGTTTACCATCGCATATGGTTTATTACGAACTTCGGCAGGTGGCTATCATGCTCGAACACAAGGAAGCTGTTATATCTTTTCCATAGCAATGATTATTATTGTTTTAAGCGTCTTAAAATTTTTACAATGGAACCCGGTAATCTATCTGTCACTTGTCTTGCTTGCTTCAACCTTCATCTTTATACTCGCGCCCGTCGAAGATTCAAACAAACCTTTAGATGCCCTAGAACACAGTGTATATCAGAAGCGTTCCCGTATTATTTTAATCCTTTTATTGCTTATAACGCTTCTTTTTTCAGCCATCGGAAAATCCGACATTGCTCATTGCCTTAGCATTTCTATAATAGCTGTTGCTATCATGGTTGTACTCGGAAAAATAAAATCCCTGTAAACGAAAATAAGATAACAGATTGTCTGTTATCCTATTTCAAAAAATATATATAATTGATCCCACTCATATATTTAGGTTTTACCGTTTAAAACTTTCGTAATTGTTGTGCTTTATCCGGTAACTGAGGTTGATGAATAAACAACAAACATGCTGTATTCACATTTAATGCAGTAACGGTCAGTGCTACGCTTGCAAGTACTGCTCCAGCTTTTAATATCATAGGTTTCATTATCATCGCCCCCTTTCTTAACCTGTTTAGATTATACCAAAAAAAACCTACAAAAACCGTCCGATGTAACGAACGGTACTTGTAAATGTAACGAATGGATATTTTTTATGAAATAGGCTATAATAGTATATAGGAAATTTGAACTACAAGGAGATTTCATATGATAAATATTGCTATTTGTGATGATAACAAATATATATGTTCTCAGATTGAAACCATTTTACTTGATTACTCTCAAACGGAACCAATTAAAATAAATGTCCATATATTTTATACCGGGGAGAGTTTATTGGAATATATTAATAAAAACAACACCTTCCATATCATTTATCTTGATATCGAATTGGGACAAATGAACGGTGTTGAAGTTGGTAAATATATTCGCCAAACCATGAAAGATTATAAAACCGAGATTATTTACATCTCCGGTAATGATTCATATGATCGTCAATTGTTTGATGTACAACCCCTTCATTTTATTCCTAAACCTATTCAAAAAAACACTGTCATTGATGACTTAAATCTTGCTATGGAACACTTGAATATTTCAGAGCACTACTTTACATATCAAAAAGGTCACGATATGTATAATATTCCCATTAGCGAAATTCTATACTTCGAAAGCCGAAAACGAGAAATCATTATTGTTACAACAACATTTGAAGATACCTTCTATGAAAACTTAGATGTGATTGCCAAAGAGCTTTTAGATTATCAGTTCTTTCAAATCCATCGTTCGTATTTAATGAATTATAAACACGCAAAAATAATTCGTTATACAGAAGTTGTTATGTCCAATAACGTTGTTCTTCCTATCGGCAAAACAAAACGTAGCGCATTTCGCAAAATGCAAATAAACCTAAACTAAGGAGAACCCTATGTTTTTTGAAAATTATTACTTAGTATACATATTAGGAAATCTTGTCTCAGCATATGTTATGTACAAATTTATTCGTATTTTTTATACAAAATGCAAAGTCAAACCGGCCACTGAGATTGCTGCATATATCGGATACTTTCTACTTATAACCCTCACCCACGTTGGACTAGAACTTCCTATTATTGTGCTCCTTGCCAATATTTTGCTTTTATTTCTTATTACTCTTCTCTATGAAGGCGATCTCAAAAAATCTCTCCTTTCCGTTTTGATTATTTATTTTTCACTAATGAGTATTGAAGCCCTATTTGTCTTATTAACAAGCGCTTTGAATTTAAATATTCTTGTTCCTTTTCAATATGAATCCGCTTTTGGAATTGTCGTTATTCGAATCGCCTCCTTAGCGTTAGTCTTTGCCGTCAAAGGTTTCAAAAACGTGAAAAAAGAGTACCCTATTCCAAGTGCATATTGGATTAGTCTACTCTTTATACCTGTCGGAACCGTCATCATGCTCTTTGCTGTATTTATGAACACCTCATTGTCTCGAACCATTATTTTTATCTGTATTATAAGTGCCATTCTTATCAATATGTTCACCTTCTATTTATACGATAATATTTCTGCTCTCTTAGTTGAGCAAATGAACAAACGTATTTCCGAAGAACAAAATCGTTACTATGAACATCAAGTTGAAATGATGCAGGCAACCCTTAATCACATGCGAACCTTACGCCATGATTTAAAAAACAGGATTGCCCCTTTATATCCTCTAGCCGCATCCGGCAATACAGAAGAATTATTAAAAACAATCGCTGAATTATCGAATCTAAGTGAGATTACCAAGGAATATTCAAAATCAGGAAACACTATTTTTGACAGTATCATTAACTTTAAATTTCAAAATGCAGAAGCTATGAACATCGATATCAATGTCGAGATCAATACACCTGCCGAGTTATCCATACCTACATTTGACATTGCTGTAATTATCGGAAATCTTATAGATAACGCATTAGAAGCCACACTAAAAACCCACGACCGATGGATTCGAATTTCCATTATCTACGACAAAGGACGTTTAATTATTGAGACGGCTAATTCTTATGATGGCATAATCAAAAAAGAAGCCGACCAATTTGTAACGCGTAAACATGACCACCCAAACCATGGCATTGGCATGAAAAGTATAAAAAACATTGTCGATCGCCATGACGGATATTTAAATATTGAATATGACGAACACGTCTTTAAAAACAAAGTATTAATGTATTTGTAGAATATAAACCTATAGTCCCAATATATCATTGATAATTATAATCTCTGCCTCTACATTGGCCATTTTTCTCTGATAGATAACCGTTCCATTACATATACGCTCAGGGCTTGAGCAGTTATAACATCGGTCACCTTTTATGGCACACGGCGTTTTGACACCTAACCTCTTTGCATTTTGTGGTGCCGCTATATTTTTAGCTCGCCACATGGCTTCTTCCAGAGTCGGCGTCAATTTATTCATACCTAATATAAAATAGACTTTATCATGTCCAAATAGTGAACCGGCAATACGATTACCGGTCCCGTCAATATTAACCATCTCACCTGTTTCTGATATTGCATTTACCGAGCTAATGTAAATCTCTGTTGTTAAACTCTTTTTAGCAATTTCTAAAAAAGACCCATTATCAACAGACTGTTGGGGATCAAATACAATATTTGATCCCCGAAGTATATCATATAGGTTCATTGCCATTAATGTGTTTGAATCTCCAAATCCCACACTCTTTCCAACAATTGTATTTTCTAAATATGTTGCTGCCTCTTCTTTTGTCTCAAAATACTTGGTCGTGTAGCCATACCGCCTTAATGTCTTTTGTGTTTTTTGAAAATCCATATTTTTATACCTTCTTTCAAAGCCAATATACTTAGTTATCCTGATGTTTATTTATATTCTATTGTAATGCTTTTAAAAAAATCTATCAAGGCAAAACTTAGTCTTCAGACACACTTGGCACAAGTATAGGAACTTCTGCTTCAAATGTCGGCTCAAATGTTGACTTGAGCGCATCTTCTATATCCGAATCAGCTTCGATAATTTTTTCGATTGAGACAGTTTCAAATAATCCTTTTTTCATGACCACCTTAACCCAGACAAAACTGAAAACAATAAGTCCTACGCCAAAGATTAGAGCCATTGAATAGATTTGAGCTTTTAATTCAGGGACATCGATAATATTAAGCATCATATATACCATTCCTAAAATACCAACAATCTGTGGTAATCCAAAAAGTTTAACTGCAAAACTTCGCTCAATATCAGGTCGTTTAATTCTTAAGACCAAGACATTAATATGAGCTATTATGTACGAAAACATCCAGAAGAGACAACCGGCTAAAATAAATCGTGTCAAGTCTTGAGCTGTCGTAATTCCTGTCATCACTGTTATAGCGATCATTCCAACAATGAGCGATAAACTTAAATGTGGCACTCCATACTTATTGGTTTTTGCAAATACTTTTGGAAACATTCCACCTTTTGATAAACCATGAAGCATTCGTGAGACACCGGCAAAGACAGTATTTAGTGTACTGATAACCGCACCAATACTGATGATGGACATCCATAGTCCTCCCCTTGGTCCAAGAAGATTCGTTGCAAATTCCATATGTGGTTGATTTGATGTTTGTAAAACGTCATAGGGAACGTATTTTGACACTGCAAAAACCATAATCGTTTGAATAACAAAGAGAATAATTAATCCAAGAATCATGCCAAGAGGAATATCCCGCTTTGCATTTTTCAAATCTTTGGTTAAGGGTGTCACAAATTCGATTCCGATAAAAAGCCAAAAGGCAAGTGCTGACATGGATATTATAGAAAGTCCCATCGGATTAAATGAAGTATCTGCTTGTTGAACCACTTCTCCACCTAAGCTAAAGGCGCCTGTTAGTGCCAAAATCAACATTGATCCTAGCATAAATACAGTGACAAGTAACTGTGTTCTAGCGAACGATTTAACCCCAAAATAATTGACTGCAAAAAGTGCCGCTACAATGATTAAACTTATTATTGTTGGTGAAACACTAGGTAAAAATGCTGAATTTGCTATAATTCCAATAACCGCAGCTTCAGAACTTCCTGCAAAGATATTACAAATAAAGTATCCTCCAAGAACCGCAATCATGGATGGGAAAGGTCCAATAGCAGCTAATGTATACTGACCTAATCCTCCTGTGATTGGCATCATTGCATTTAACTCCGCAAATGAAAATGCGACTAAAATATTCAAAAAGCAAGCTATTGCCATAGCAA
>CAZVKG010000110.1:0-8071 GCA_964627665.1 uncultured Eubacteriales bacterium
GTATTTTTCTTTGTCAATCATTTGACCTATTTAAAGTATACAGGAAGCTCTCAATAGACTTTAGTTATATGCAATCCAAATCATTCCGGGCTCCTTCGTTTCTTCTCTGTAAACAGCTAAATAGAACTCATCTTCAGGCTCAACGCTTATTGATTCTTTCTCCATGAGAACCTCATACTTTCCATTAATTAAACTAGAAGTTTTTCCATACGCAACTGTCAACTGTTTATGACCATCACTTGTTCCTTCTGAAAAGTAGAAATCCCCCAAGTCTCCTCCGATAGAACCTCCCGACGCAAAATATGATCTACCTAATGAAAACTTGGTCTTCTCGAATATACACAAATGTAAATTACCGAGCATATCATCATACAGAACAAAGAACTCATCTTCATCATTCTTGGTCAAAATAATTCTATTCACAGACATATCACGATAGTCAATTATACCTTCAATGATGCTGTCTTGATCCATAATATTCACAGCATTCATATTTATCATAAATACTGTTGCTATACCAATTAAAATAGCAAAAAGCAAATAAACATATTTCTTTCGCCTAACGGTCTCCCATGTATGCAAGGAGTTTATAATTGACCATGTCTAATAACGTTGGAAATAACTGCGGTTGCATAACATAGTGATGTCGCTATGCCTAGCCCTTCACTACTCGTTATCATTACGACTACAACACTTAATGTGATTCCTAATGCAAATATACCGATTGAATCCCTATTAATGACTTCATATTTATTCTCTTTCATTACTCTCCTTATTCAATAACTTTTTTATCTAGAATTTTTATGTAACCAGATTGTACGTTTCGGATAACAGTCTCGCAGTTGCCACCGCATGCATCTTTCTTAGTCTGTTAGGCGATATAATAATCGTCAACTTATATTACCTAATATTCATTGCCAAATATGGAATTTTATTCAAATGCTCCAATACTTCTTTAAAATCTTCAGAACTTGAGTTCTCTATATATACTTCAGTCCTTCTTTTCAAGTTACCAAAAAGTCCAAATAGGTTATGTCCTCGTACATATTTCTTGATATCTTCCATCTTATCTATCACATTCCGATTATCATAAATAATTCCATACAGCTCATCTGCTCTATCAGCATTATTCTTCTTTTCCAAGTATTCTCTAATACCAGCACTATTATTGTCTAAATAGTTTTCAACAATTTCATGAAATCGAATACCTGAATTAACAACATTGATACTTTGAAGAATTTCAGGTTTTAAGAAGTAGTTATCAAAAGAACCATATTCAAATACATGAATCTTTTCCTCAATTTGAGGTAATAATTCACCTTCTAAATTTTCTCTAAACTTGTTCATTAGATTCAAAATAACACTCTCAGGGTCCATAGTATCTGAATCTCTAAATATTAGGAAATTGTCCCATAAATTGGTTTTGTTTAGAAATCTCAGATTTGCGTAAATCTCAATATTATTACATGATTTCGTGTCAATAATGTAAAACTTACTCAAATCGACATTATAAAACGTTGTAATTATCTTCTCTAAGCGTCTCTTATCATCTATTCCTTCAACAAATATAATATACTCCGTAAACAAAATATCTGCAGTCGAATAACCCAATTCTTGTAATACTTCACTTAAATCAGTATTAGAAATATCCGTTTCATAATCATTATTTAATTTGACTTTTCTGAGACTTGCAAGTTCAAATCGATTAATTATAAGAGGGGAATGCGTTGATAGAATTACAAGATTATCTCTAGAAATTTCATATATTATTGAGGCCATAAGTTTTTGAAGTTGTGGATGAAGATATATTTCTGGTTCTTCAATAATAAATATATTGTTATTACTATTTTCTAGCTTCAGATATGCTTGAAGTAATGACAGTACATATATGCTCCTGACACCTGCACC
The DNA here is from genome assembly GCA_964627665.1 of uncultured Eubacteriales bacterium. Lineage (GTDB taxonomy): Bacteria > Bacillota > Clostridia > Lachnospirales > Vallitaleaceae > UBA1351. The sequence continues at coordinate 1,909 of CAZVKG010000110.1, forward strand.
AACTTTAGATAATTCCACATACTTATTTAATTGCGGTACAAATATCTTTGTATTTACAGAAAAAGACTTATCAACGTTACTTGATGCGTTAAGAAGAATATCATAATCACTATGAAAATTGCTCTTGAAAAATTCAGAAATACCCGTTGATACATCTCTAGACAATTCTCTAGCTTTATTATTAATTAATCTTTCTAGATCATTTATATCTAAATCTGAAACCGACTTATCTGCAATTCTTTCAATACATCTTGTACAATCCACATCTACACATAGTGTACATTCGTCATCTTTATTTCTCATTATATGGCTACCCAGTATTTTGCTAGTGAGAGATTTTGTTTTACCCTCCCCTTCTTCAGTGAAGTTCCTATCATCATCAATAAAAGCTAATTTATGTATCATGGATGTAAAATCTTTGATCTCATCACCTGAAGAGTTAAAGTGTTTGCCCTTTTTCTCACCTTTACTTGCTTTACACAATACAAAAAAAGAATTATTTTCAACATTTAGGCGTTTAGTAATAGCATTTCTCCAAATACATAAACATTCCCTAATTTGCTCTTGGTTCTGAATGTTTATAGATTCTAATCTATATTCTTTATAAGCGTTAAATGTGACTCCAGAAAAAGTTGTATTCTCCTTTATTGAATTAAACTCAGTCGCTGTAGTTGGTATCTTCTGAAAACCTACTTTCTCATTATCTACTATAGAGTTAAAAAAGTATTCGGATATGCTAAAACCTACTTCAACTTCGATTTCTTGTTCATCTTTATGAAAATCATCATATCCAAGCTCTGCATCTCCCCAGAATACTCTTATCGCATTTATCACCGAACTTTTGCCTGAATTATTGGCACCAACCAAAATAAGCGAGTTGTCATGTATAGTACATGTTATTTCTTTAATTGATCTAAAATTACATATTTTCACACAAGTTATATTCATACTTCCTCCTCTTGTCCAGATTATTAGTCGGGTAAGTCAGAGGGATTGCTCCCTCTTTCTCCCCTAAGAACCGTACGTGAGACTTTCACCTCATACGGCTCAAACTACCTTGAATAAATACTTTATGCATTGACAAAGGTTTTAACGTTTTCACTATCCACAATGTAAGTCCATTAACCGTTTCCAGTCTGTAGATGCTCGCTCTTCACTTTTTGGCTTTCCTACATTCTTGATTTTTCCATTGTTTCATCATTTATGTAACCTTCAGGAAGTCTGCACCCTTTCGAGTCGGGACAAATTTCGAATCTCTATTTCCCATTACAGGATTACCTTTGCTTTTTCCTGATTCCTTTACCCACTGCGTATTGTATTCTTTTTACAAAAAGCCTACCTATATGGAATGCATTGGGCTTACCCTGTTCCACATTCTGACCAATTCATATCTCCTTAGTCCACCTTTACTCTGGAGACTCAGTCCACTTGTACAGCGTTACAACAAGACACTGAACCCATCTCACACCTTTTGGTCACAGCGTATCAGCCTTATTTCACTATTCACGTTTAACGAAGCATAAAGTGATTCATTTAATTTAACCTTAGCAATTATATTACCCTAATAGTCCATCCGCTTTAGGCTCGCAGTTCCCATATTGTCCCTATGGCTTAGCACCCCATCGTTACCAATGACGCACCCTTAGGTAGAGTTTCACCAAGTGGATGGCGAAGTCCGAAAGTCTTTCGACTTAGACAGCTCAGAATGTAACTTCCCACTTATTTATTTTTTTAAAAGTGCTGGTCGCACTTTCGCCAAACGTTCCCGTGATTACCGAAGTCGCATCTTTTCACTCTTAGGGGAAAATTGTCGCTACCCTTGCTTTGCAAGGGCTGTGACATCAATGCAATTTAGGTCATCAGCGCGTTAGGCGAAGTAACAACAGCAGTTTTAACTAAACAAATTTCATTAAATACTTATATGATAACCAATCAACATAGTTGATATTCGATGAAATAATATTTAACATTTCATCTGTAGTTATCATCATGACCTTCTTTTTAATAGAAAAAGTTACAGCTGGTTCAGTAAATCCATTATGTGAAAAAACAATAAGGTGTATAGCATTATGGCCAATATCTAAATATTCCAACTGATCAAACCTTAGAAATATTGAATCACCAACAAGTTTTCTTAAGACTGGTACATCAACAGGACTTTTCAAAAATTTGGCTTGTGCTAATACATAAACATTATCATTAAATATAAGTTTTGAACAAATTCTATTAAGCTTAGTATCATACTTGCCATAAATATCTATGCCTTTGTCATTCGATTGTGGTGTCACAACTGAACTAATACCCAAATCAATTAAGAATTTACAGCAAAATTCTTCATAAATACTCCCTCTGCTAGTTTTATTTTTGACACCTATTTTAGCAAATGCTAAATGCATTGATTCAAGTATTGCATGATTTGATTTTGCTCCAATTTTAGTTAAAACTAACTTATGCCCAATTAGATCATCTTCAACGTTAATTCTGGCTGCTTTTCGATGCCGTTTAATTACTAATCTTAATTCATCAAGTACTTCCGAATATTCTTTAGTGCTGTTATCACAAAGCAATTCAAAAATTTCCTCACTACTAAAACCAACATTCCCAATGGCAGCTATCTCATCAATATGATACGATAAATAATCTTCTAAAAGCATACTTTCTTCGCTGAATTTCTTAACAATAAATTCAGCTATTTGACGTCTAATTATCCTCTTCATAAACAGTCTCATATTGCTTTAATGCAATTTCAGATATTAATTTCAATTTCTCTTTGAATTTATAAGACCACTCAGATTGATTAGGAAATTTCCTAATCATTTTTTCAATCTTATCTAATTCATGATTCCAACTTTCTTCTTCACTTGTATTGTTTTGCTCATCAATTATATTCTTAAACCTAAAATCATTATCATCAACGATTTTCTGAATAAATTCAAATACTTGTTCTGGCGTCTTATAATCAGTAATCATTTTGTGAAATACATCTCTAAATTGCTTAGTATTTATTTCTCTAGCAGCCTTCGAAATCAATGTAGGTAATTCTTTAAGAATTTCCTCTATATATCCATCACCTGCTTCCAAATCAAATTTGTAAGTTTTTGGCGACATACCTAATTTTTCTCTTATTTCTACATTTCTATCAAAAGCCTCTAGATATCCCCAATGAGACTCTGGAATCGTATCAGACAAATCATTAATTGTTTTGTAAAATTCATACCTTGTTACCATTTGCCTTACTTCATGAATTTTAAGACCTAGTTCACTTGAAATTTTTTTATGGATTACCTGTGGTTTTACATCATTACCTGCATACTCTCTTTTTTCAATATCGCAATACATATTATATACATGTTTAGATTTAGCAATAACTCCCCATTCTTTCACGACCATAACATTAGCAATACCTTGTGTTACTCTTATCTGGCTTAAGAAGTCTTCCACCGATTCATCCTCTTCTCTTTTTGCCACAAGAATGGGGATTTTTGTAGTATGATTCACACCAGATATTTTACCTGATTTCAAGCAAGCTAATCTATTATTACCTTCAACAACTAAGTACTTAGCTTTAGATATACCAATTATCCCTCTTTGTTTTTCAGTTAAATCATCTGTACCAATTACTACAATTTTATTAACCCATTTAATATCTATTTGCATACTTTGTAACAGGTCTTTTGCACCTCTAGATTTAAATATCTTGTCGATTATATCCTTTTGTACCATGTTCTGTTGCTCAGGAAATCTTGGATTGTAAGGATCAAGAAAGATATCCTGTATCATAATCCTTTTGTCTTCTAGTAACATATAAAACCTCCTATGAATTAGTTGTTATTTCGCTTAACATCCATGTTTACGCGATTCGGCGACGAAATATCTATAACCCATATTTACGCATGTCCCAATAATCGCATTATCTCTAATTATGCATTTTCCTACATTCTCCCTTCTACCAACACCTTCCAAACACGCAAAGAAAACCAATAACCGTTCACCGGTTTTGGTTGAATGTTTTCACATGTATTCTGTAGTTCACATTCTGAACTTGGTTTGTTATTGAAGTGTCTCCCCTATATTGAGCCACTTTCTCTGTAAAGAGTAGCATCCCTATTTTCTCCCATCAAATTTTATATCCTCACTACTTATACTATAGTAGAATTTTAATCAAGTCAAGATAAAAATATAATAAAGGACCGCCCAAGCGGTCCCTTTCTATTTGTACTATTTTCATATGATATTTTTTATTCTTCATCTTCAAGATCTTCGATGAGTTTTTTCATTTCGGCGATTTCTTTTTTTTGCGCTTCAATGATTTCATCGGCTAATTCGCGAACTCTTGGATCGCTTATCTTGGCGCGTTCACTTGTTAGTATGGCTATGGAATGATGTGGTATCATCGCTTCCATATAATCCACATCATCGATGGTTGTTTGATATCGCATGAATACGAATGACGTTATAAATACAAGAACACTTACTGATACAATGATAATATTTATCAGTCTATTTTTAAGCATATGCAGCATAAATCCAAGCATGACAAGGGCCATTACACAAGTCGATAGAATGGTCATATATAATCGTGTCTCACTAAAGAAAACATGGCTGAATTCATAGGTATTTAGATACATAACCATAAACATAAACACTGCTGATGTTGCTATCATTCCAAAAAATTTCATATAATTTTTATTCATATTAATCTCCATTCCGCCGCCAAGCGGCGGCACAAATAGTATTGAAAGTTTTTGACTACCTCCAACTTCTTGGTATAATTAATTCAAGAAGCTATACTACAAAGCACGGTAGGAGGAGTCGTAAAACTCTTTATCGTTTTAAACAGCATTTTAATCAGTGTAAGTTTCGCCTTTCAAGCACAAATAAGTGGCTCTATAAGACCGTACACTAAGAATTGTTTTAACACCTAGTTAAATGTGTGGCGAAACAGTCAATGGCTTCTTAATTATTTATGAAAGGAGTTTTTCTATGAAAGTTGTTTATCAAACTTGTTGTGGTGTCGATGTTCACAAATCTTTCTTTGTTGCCACCATCATCAAAACAACCTCTGGCCTTACGCCTTCTTATCACAAGAAACGTTTCTCCACTTTCAACAATTCTATTTTGCAATTCAAAGACTGGTTAATTGAAAATCAATGCTTCGATGTCTGTATGGAATCTACCGGTAAATATTGGGTCCCTGTTTTTAACCTTTTGGAAGACGAAATTAACGTCACCATCGCCAACCCTAAATGGGTGAAGGCTGTTAAAGGTAACAAGGACGATACCAAAGATTCTAAATGGATTGGGGATTTGTTTCGATTAGGATTGGTTCCTGGTAGCTTTATTCCTTGCAAGGCTATACGTATCCTCAGAGAATACACCAGGTACCGCTATAAACTGATTTCTGCTAGATCAAGCGAAAAGAATCGTTATCAGAACTCTCTTACTGTCTGTAACGTTGCTTTAGATTCGGTCGTTTCAGATATCTTTGGGAAATCAGCTACATCTATTGTTGATTACCTAATCGAGCAATCCGACAATTCCATCAACCACGAAGAAATTTCTTCCAGACTCCTTCGCTCACTTAAGAAAAAGTCTGATAGTGTCATTGAATCTATCGAAGGGTATCAGATGACTGATTCCCAAAAATATCGCATGCACCTTATCCGTACACATTTAGATTATATCACATCTGCGATTAACGATATAGACACTAAATTGGATTCTTTGATTGCTCCTTATGAAAATGCTGTTCAGTTACTGTGTACCATTCCAGGTATCAAGCGCAATAGCGCTATTACGATTATTTCTGAAATCGGTACGGATATGTCTCAGTTTTCTTCTTCTAAACGTTTATGTTGTTGGGCCGGGTTAACTCCCGGCAATAATGAATCTGCTGGTAAGAAAAAATCGGTTAGAATAACACGTGCCGGAGTCTACCTAAAACCTGCATTAGTACAGTGTGCTCATGCAGCCGTGAAATCTACTGATTCTCCTTACTACAAACAAAAATATGAACGTATCATGAAACGCCGTGGTAAAAAACGAGCCATTATCGCTATCGCTAGAATGATTCTTACTGCCATTTACCAAATGTTCTCTACTGGTGAGGCATGAGACTGTGTCAAAACTATTCATAAATATGTAGAAAAATTGATGAATTAAA
>CAZVKG010000111.1:0-7970 GCA_964627665.1 uncultured Eubacteriales bacterium
CTATCACAAGGGTTTGCTGGTGTTTTTTAGATATATTCAATTCAAAACTCAGGAGCAAAAGAAAAATGATCTTCCAAGCGCATATAAAAACAACAGTAATGTTTCACGTGAAACATTACTGTTGTTTTTATATCTGGAGAAGTATGGTTTAATGTGAAAAGGATAGAAGTAAAACCTTACTTGTGATATAATAGTTTTTAGTATAAAGTCAGGAGGATAGTATCAAATGGGAAGAGTTATATCAATAGTAAATCAAAAAGGCGGAGTAGGGAAAACAACGACGACAATTAATCTTTCAGCCGCTTTAGCAGAAGCCGGGAAAAAAGTATTAACGATTGATATTGATCCTCAAGGAAATACAACAAGAGGTTTAGGTATTAATAAAGAAACCCTAGAAACAACAGTTTATGAAATGCTTCTAAAAGAAAAAAAAATAGAAGAAATTATTTTAGAAGATGTTTTTAGAAATCTTGATCTTGTACCTTCTGATGTGGATTTAGCTGGAGCTGAGGTTGAACTCATAGGTGTCAAAGAAAGTAATTACATATTAAATTATGAAGTGAACAAAATAAAGCATCGATATGATTTTATCATTATTGATTGTCCCCCATCCTTAAGTATATTAACGGTAAATGCACTTTGTGCATCGGACTCTATACTCGTCCCAATTCAATGTGAATATTTTGCATTAGAAGGCTTGTCACAGCTCATGTATACAATCAATTTAGTCCAAAAGCGCTTAAATCCAAATCTTGAAATCGAAGGTGTTGTCTTTACCATGTATGATGCAAGGACAAACTTATCCTTGCAAGTTGTGGAAGAAGTAAAACATGAGTTGAGACATACGAATATATATAAAACAATTATTCCACGTAATGTGCGATTAGCAGAATCACCAAGTTTTGGGCTTCCGATTACAATGTATGATCCCAATTCAAAAGGAGCAGTAAGCTATCGACAATTGGCAGAAGAAGTAATAGAAAGAGAGGCTTAACATGGCAAGAAAAAGAGGCTTAGGCCAAGGTTTATCTGCATTAATTACGGATGATTTGGAAGAAGAAATTTCTTCAGAAAACAAAAGAAATATATCAAAAGTAAAGATTACACAAATCGAACCAAATCCAAATCAACCACGAAATCAATTTGATGAAGATGGATTACATGAACTAGCAGAATCCATTAAACGATTCGGAGTGCTACAACCCCTTGTTGTCATAAAAAAAGATAAGTTTTATGAAATTATTGCTGGAGAACGCCGTTGGCGTGCTGCAAAAATGGCAAAATTAAAAGAAATACCCATTATAGTAAAGGAATTTACAGAAGAAGAAATTGTTGAAGTTGCATTAATTGAAAACATACAACGTGAAAATCTAAATCCGATTGAAGAAGCAATGGCCTATCATCGTTTAATCCATGAGTATAAATTAAAACAAGATGAAATCGCAGAAAAAGTTTCAAAATCAAGATCAGCGATTGCAAATGCACTTCGCTTACTTCAACTTGATGAAAGAGTAAGACAAATGCTCATTGATGAAAAGCTTTCAACCGGCCATGCAAGAGCGCTTCTTGGGGTAAAAGATATAGAAAAACAATATGAAGTGGCTTTACAAGTCTTTGATCATGAACTAAATGTAAGAGATACTGAACGACTGATCAAAAAGTTATTAAAGCCAGAAACTAAGGATGAACATAAAAAGAAAAAAGACTATATGGATCCTATCATGGCGTCTTTAGAAAAAAACATTGAAGAAATTTTAGGAACGAAGGTAAACATTCAAAACAAAAAGAACAAAGGTAAAATAGAAATTGAATATTATTCAAATCAAGAATTAGAGAGAATTATTGACTTACTTGAGCAAATAAGTAGAGAAAATTAACCATATAAAAGAAGGGGGATAAAAATGAATGAGATAATTATCTTTTTTGAAAGTATGCAAGTAGAGATATTAATGATTATAACGGGTATAACCTTTATACTTTTTATTTTACTTTTTATCACAATGATTAATTTGTCAATATTTAGAAATAAATATAAAAAACTAAATAAAGGCAAAGCAATTCAGTCGTATGAAGAACATATTATAAAGAATAAGTCAGATATAGAATATTTAAAACAACATCAATCTGAAATATTCAACCACATTGATAAAATATACGACCAAGCAAAAGATGCATATACAAAAGTTCGCTTGCATCGCTATAATGCATTTGAACGTCAGGGTGGAGAGATGAGTTTTGTGCTAGTTATGTTAAACCAACATAACAATGGAGTGATTCTCCATAATTTGCATAATAGTGAGTATTCATATTTGTATTCGAAAAATGTAACAAATGGAATGACAAAAGAAAAGTTGACAGAAGAAGAAAAAGAAGTTCTACTAAAAGCGATGAATGAAAAATAGTAGAACACCTATTTTTAGGAGGAAGTTATGTATAAAATGTTAGTGTTAGATTTTGATGACACATTACTTAAGGATGATTTGTCGATAAGCTCTGAAAATATTAAAGCTATACAAAAAGCAAAGGATCAAGGTATTATCATTTTATTTTGTTCAGGGCGTAGTGATGAATCAATGTTTCATTTTATAGAGGAACTGGATATGCATGATGCCGATGAATATTTTATTTCTTATAATGGAGCAAAAATAGATACGATAGATCGACAAAATATCTTTCATAAAAAAATTGAGCAGCCACTTCTTAATAAAATCGTTAAAATTGGCAAAGAACATGATGTTACAGTACAATTATATAATGGTAGTAAAATGATTGTCGAAGAAATCAATGAGACGGTAAAAAAGTATGTTGAATTGACCCAAAGTGAACCGATTGTTGAGGAAAATATTGAAGACTTAGAATATTCGACAAAAATTCTTTTAAATTCAGCGAATCGTGAACTTTTAGAAGAATTAAAGGTGAATATTGAGAATAAATATCAAAACCAAGCCAATGTGTTTTTTTCTAAACCGAATTATTTAGAAATACTTCATAAAGAAGCCAACAAGGGACTCGCTGTAAAATATTTGGCAGAAAAACTTGGAATTGATTCAGAAGAAATCATTGCTGTTGGTGATAGTTTTAATGACATATTTATGATTGAATATGCAGGCTTAGGCGTTGCAGTAGCTAATGGAAGAGAAGAAGTGAAAGCAATAGCAAACTATGTAACAGAAAAAGACAATAATCACCATGCTGTTTGTGAAGTTATTGAAAAGTTCATACTCAAATAAAAACACCGTATGATCCAAGTTATTGACTTGAGATTATACGGTGTTCTGATGGTTTTTTAAATTAAACCGAGTGCACGAATGATTTTTTCAACATCATTATTAACAACAGTGTATTGAATTTCTAATCCGTTTCGTTCACCCTTTATTAAGCCGGCAGCTTTTAGTTTTGATAAATGTTGAGAAACAGTTGATTGAGGAATATTAAGACATGATTGCATATAGGTCACATTACATCCGGCATTCTCTTTTTCTAGAATGCCGATAAGTATACATAATCTAGCAGGATGTCCTAAAAGTTTTAAAAGCTCAGATGAACGTTCAAAATCTCTGATTTGCATGGTTTCACCTCGTAATTTATATTTGAATATTACAATATCCCGTTATTGTTATTGTACACTAATCTTAAAAACTTGTAAAGATATTTCCGAAAGAAAGGGGTTTTATGGATAAAATTTCTAAACCGCAACGAACAAGAGAAATCATCGAAAAGTATCAATTTTCATTAAAGAAAAAATTCGGACAAAACTTCTTAATAAACCAAAATATATTGGATGATATTATAAAAGGGGCGGATCTTACCCCAGAGGATATTGTCATAGAGATTGGTCCGGGAATTGGAAGTTTGACACAATATATTGCAGAGCAGGTTGATGAAGTGTTAGCAATAGAGATTGACAAAACACTGATACCGATTTTGGAGGATACATTATCAGAGTATGATAATATACGTATACTTAATGAAGATATATTAAAAGTTGATTTGAAGGGACTCCTTGAGCGTGATTATAAAAATCGTAGTATCAAAATTGTAGCGAACCTACCATATTATATTACGACACCAATTATTATGAAGATATTTGAAGAACATGTACCCATTGATTCTATTACTATTATGATTCAAGAAGAAGTCGCTGATCGTATGCAGGCAAAACCTTCAACAAAAGAGTATGGAGCACTTTCTTTGGCTGTTCAATACTATTCTTATCCGAAAGTAATTGTAAAAGTACCACCGAGTTGTTTTGTCCCACAGCCAAAAGTAGGATCATCTGTTATTCGTTTAGAAATTACTGATCATTATAAAAATCAAACAGAAGATGATAGATTTTTATTTCAACTGATACGAGGAGCTTTCCAACAGCGCAGAAAAACACTTGTGAATACATTGGCACATCAACCCAATATTCATCTGACAAAAGAAGAAATTCGAGAGGCGTTAGTAAAAATAGACGTTTCTGAAAAAATACGTGGAGAAGCACTTTCGCTACAACAATTTATTGAATTGACAAAAGTTTTGAAAAAAAGGGGATAAAAAGAAAAGTTTAATATTTTCGTAATACATTATTCATGGTAATGTCATATAGACTTGTTATTATAATATTGTAAAACTATCCCCCCTTTTATTTTGATAGATATAATTGCTTAGTCCTACTTTCGAAGTAGGACTATTTTTTTTATGCTATAGGAAAGTCCTACTTTAGCTTTCTGCTTTGAAACGTAGCAGAAAGCTAAAGGACCTTTCCCTCCGCGAACAATATCTCTTCGAGATAACGCGACAGAGTCGCTTTGTTCTTTTTATTTGACTTGATTAATTTGAATTGAACCTAGATCAGAGTAGATGGTGTAGTTACTTTCATCACGTGATTCTATACGAGTAAAGTCAGACTTTACGGAGCCAAGATCTGTATTTGCGTAGATCAAGGTGTCCGATGGAAGATTCAAGTGTGCGTCGATTGACCCCAAATCTGCCTTGATATCAAGTGAATCCATGGCTTCAAGTGTAACATTAATATCACCAAGATTATTACGAATCTCGACATTGTTGATAGGAGACGTCGAATGAAGGTCGATTGAACCAAGATCACAAAAGACACCAAGGTAGTCCATATCCTGATTAATTGAAATATCTATATCACCTAAATCAGTAATAAGAATAAGTTTATCTGTATTTTGGTAAATGTTATCATTGGTTATTCGTGTGATATCTGTATCAAGCTTTATTTCTTCAAAGTGATAATCTGTAGGAACATGGACTTTAATTGTTCCTTCATAATGTTTAGTCATAATTAGATTACGTACAGATAAAGACGTGGTGACAGATAATTGATTGTTTTTTAACTGCGTATTGAATTTTGTATGATAACGATCCGTATCAGGACGATTACGGGAATATTCAATAAGAATATTGTCCCGATCTTCTTCAATAAATTGAATATCTTCAACAGCTGTAGAAATAAATAATTGATCAACAAAGTCAAAGGTTTGGCTTTCATTTAATGATATTGTTTCATACTCATTACTCCGATGCTTAGAAGAGAGAATACCTGGGAAAAAATCAATGTCCCAATGATCGGTATAATTGATTGATGTACTTTCTGTAAATATATTTTCGATGGATAGCCCATTACGTTCAATGTAGGAAATAGCAACAACAACACTTAATAATGTCATTAGAAAGAAAAATCCCATAAGATATCCCATTGTTCTATGAAAAGATTTCATAATTAATACCCCCTAATTACTTTAATATTCCATTTTGCATATCGATAGGTTAAGATTCCTAAAAATCTACCAATATAAATAGTTAATAAGCTAAGTAGTCCTCCCAGCCCCAATAAGAAAAATCCTGTCGAGAAAAGAAGTACCGGATGGGACATAACGATTAGCGGTATGGATATAAACGAAATTGGGAAAGCCAATATACCACTAAGTACAATGAGTATTCCGGATATAGTAAGTGCAATACCGGAAATAAAAAAACCTAAAATGACTCCCCATGTACCGACAAAAGGGCCTAAAACAATAATTGTGTTAAATAGTAATAAACCGATGATGATAAGAATCATTGTAATAGGTTGATTAGGTGTTGTACGCTGTGCGACCGGTTCAGGTGTTTTATATATACGCTGTGGTTCTTTAACTAAACTTGTGCTTTTTGGAAGACCGAGTTCATCAATAACTTCTGAAATAGGACGGCCCGTTTCTTCGGCTTGGTCAAATTTTGCTTCTGCATCCTTCATTACGTGAAAACGTTCTTCGGATGTTAATGCAGATAACGATTGATTGAGTTCATGAAGGTAGGTGTATTTATCCATAACAAAGCTCCTTTCGCTTTTAATATACTTAGAATACCAACAATTACTTTGTAAATAAAGAGAATCATCTTAGAATTCCATTAAAAAATTGATTGATATCACAAAAACAGTTATAATAGACAGTGATAAGTTGAACGTTACAATCGTATTAAGAAAGGATTTTATTCCGATATGCAGAAAAAGAGAAATGTTTTTGGATATTTACTTTTGCTTTTTACCGTCATTCCCTTTATCGAATTATTCTTGTTGCTTCAGATTGCTGAAAAAACCAGTGCTACATTTACATTCATATTAATTATTCTAACAGGAATTGTCGGTGCATATTTTGCAAAAGTTCAAGGCCGATTGGTTATTTTTAATATTCGCCAAGCACTTAATCAAGGAATTATGCCAAAAGAAGAGTTGGTTAACGGCTTATGTGTATTAATAGGTGGTGCTTTTTTGCTTACTCCGGGTATTATAACAGATATTGCAGGGTTTACACTACTTATTCCTTATACACGTAATTTTTATAAGAAAATTGTGAAAAATAAATTTGAAAAGATGATTCGAGGCGGAGGTTATTAATGCTCAAAGCAGTGATATTTGATATGGATGGATTACTTATAGACAGTGAAGCAATGACATTTAAAGGGTATAAGAAATTGTGTAGTGACCACAGTTACAAGCTAGAGGATGAATTTTATTTTCAGTTTTTAGGCACCAATATTGATTATATGCGAGACGGTTTTCATGCGCATTACGGTCAGGATTTTCCTTTTGACCAAATACTTGAAGGCGTCCATAGTTATATAGAAGAAATTTTTCAAAATGAGGGGGTTCCCTTAAAACCCGGGGCAATGAATTTATTCAATTTTCTAAAACGAAATTCCATAAAAATCGGATTAGCAACGTCTAGCGCAAGGCACCGAGTCGATAAAATTCTTGCAAAAGCTGAGATTACATCCTATTTTGATGTGACAGTATGTGGCGATGAAATTACCCACAGTAAGCCAAATCCTGAGATTTTTTTGACGGCTTGTCAAAAGCTTGGTGTTAAGCCAGAAGAAGCTATTGTGTTGGAGGACTCAGAAAATGGGATTATCGGAGCCTCCGATGGAAAGATTCAATGTATTCATGTACCTGATCTAAAGGCTTCATCAGATGTTATAAAAAAGAGAGCAACATATATTGCCAAAGATTTAAATGAAGTTATACACTATATAAAAACTAATTAAAATAAAGCTTGAGGAGAGTGGAGATATGAAGAATTTTTTAAAAGCATGTGGGTTTACAGCATTAATAGCTTTCGTGTACTTGGTTGCGAGTGGATTTGTCGGTGTTGTTGTTGTCGTTGTTGTCTTATTTACAAAACAAGGCTTGTTCAATTCTGAAGTCATGGCCAACGAAACTGAGTTTATGGAGACAATTTTACAATTAGTGGGTCAATTTGCAATTCCAACTGTCATTGCTGTAAATACATTGACTTTATTGGGAATTATGTTGATATTTTTTGGCCGAAAGGAATCGTTTAAAACATATATTAATTTTTCACCAATTAAATGGAAAAATGCCATAACGCTTTTTGTTTTTGGGATTTTCTTAAACATTTTGACGGTAGGTATATTAACCGTGGTTAGTGAAGTGTTTCCGATAAGTGAGCAAATGG
>CAZVKG010000112.1:0-7968 GCA_964627665.1 uncultured Eubacteriales bacterium
ATCAATGGAATATGCTTTTCTGATTTCCATTAAATTCTTTTGACAGTATGTGTATGAACAGCTCTTCTAGTGCAGAGATACTTGCCGTTGCACAAAGTAAATATATGAGTACTTCCGATTGAATAATTATAGGAAATAAAAATAGCATAAGACCGGTAACTTTATTTCCAACCGTATGAAGGATTCCAAACGTTTTGTACTTTATTAATACGATGATTATTGATAACATTCTTATTATTACGATGGCAACAATCCAATATGCAATCGTAGGTGGTATATTAATAATTGGATATAAAACACTGATTAATACAGCTACCATAATCAAATCTGCTGCAGAGTCAAGTTTTTCTCCAAACTTACTTTGTATGCCCAGTTTCCTTGCGACGTAACCATCAAGCATATCACTAATCCCACAGATAATATATATGACAAAAAATTCTACACTTAAGGGTCTTATGAAAAATAATGTAAGTATCAAGAATATTCTAGCTATCGAAATAGTGTTTGCAATCCACTTCATCGTATCACCCCGCTAACAATTATATTTTATCCATCTGCATTCTAATATAATCTTCCCCTGCAAAATGTCCCATCTTACCGCCTATTAGAGCATGACATTCCAATACTTTTCCCTTTTTAATTTCAATTTTATTTTTAAAATGTTTATGTACATCTTCACTTTTTCTTAAGTCCTTAAATTGCTGAAATGTTATTATGATTATCTCTTTATCTTTAAAATCTGCTTTTTCTAAAAACGTATTCATTGCTGGTACACCATTACTTGCCCATATTGGTGACATTAAGTATATCTTTTTAGCATGTTCCACCTCATTCCATGGATTTCCTGTTAATTTTGTCCCCTTTTGCATTAGTGCTTGAATAAAATTCCCCTTTTTCACTTCTTTTAGCTCAACAACTTTTGCTCCAATTTTCTCAGCTAATATATTAGCACCTGTTCGTGTATTGTTATCTTTAGAATAATATACGATTACTGTTGGAATCATAGATTGACCCTCCTTGATATATAAAAAGCTAATTATATAATTGTTCTCTCATGTAACTTAAAATATACCTCCATCCTCCATATCTGTTTTATTGACAAAATCCATATGATATAATTTTTCCCAATGGTTTATATTTAAAGTTCCCTTGCTAAGATGAATTGCTAAAATACAACAATTTTTGTCATTTTCATTGTTCGCCATATCATACCAACTTGAAAAGGCTGTACGGAGTTTGGTTCTGATTTCGGCATTTTTTGGGTCAAGTACCCAGCCAAGATTTTCACCAAATCCATTCGCAGTAAACATCTCCATGCATCCTGAAATTGAAACTTCTTGATTTTGTTCTATTTGAAGCATTTTGTTTGATTTTCCATGTGTAACAACATAGAATATTCCATCTTCATAATATGCATCAACACTTCGTACCACAGGACGTGGCTTTCCCTCTGCGTTAGCTTCTCTAGCAATCGTAGCGAGTGAAATCACATTGTCTTTACCATTTCCAAACGTTTCTTCGATTAATTTCATTCCTTCTTCATATTTTGTCATTTTCATGCCTCCTCATATACATATTAAAATTATCATCGTTCTCGTTTCAGATAAACCATATCAACTAGTTGTTTTCCATCTTCAAATATTAAGTGGTCATAGTTATCTATAAAAAAGTTCTTTATTCTATGTGACTCTGTAAAACCGCAAATATTATAAAAAGAAAGAATTGAATGACAATCACCCGTTCCAACAAGCATGGTTTTACAATCCGGATAATGGGAAAACAGAAAATCAATCATTCTTTTTCCATAACCTTTTCTCTGACAATCAGGCATGACTGCAATATTCTTAAGTTCATAAACGCCATCCGCTTCTCTGGTAATCACGCATTCAGCCTTTACTCCATTGTCATCCAGAACAAACATTTCGCCTCGTTCAAG
Source organism: uncultured Eubacteriales bacterium (assembly GCA_964627665.1). Taxonomy (GTDB): domain Bacteria; phylum Bacillota; class Clostridia; order Lachnospirales; family Vallitaleaceae; genus UBA1351. The sequence continues at coordinate 1,937 of CAZVKG010000112.1, forward strand.
ATATTGGTCTATCATGCTCTCCTGTTCATCTGCCAACAATAATAAATCAATATATTCTTTTTTATCGCCTGTTATTTTTCTTATATTCATAGTGCCTCCACTTAATGGTTTGCAATTTTTCTCTTAATCATCTTAACGTTTTTGTCCCAATCAAATCCGGCATCCCCATAGAATGCATGAAAAAGTAAAATTGGCACTCCTACAAGAAATGCTATTACATGTATACTAAAAATATATTTTTTCAATTTCATAATTACCTCCAAAATTTTCTCCGCAGTACTCATTAATGTTAGGTGATGGATATTATTGGTTCTCTTCGAGATATTTATCCAAGGCCACAATTCCTCTACGCATCAATTTTATTGTAAGTATCATAACTATAAATCCAACCACAAAAAACGGAATATAAATCAATCCATAAATTATTAGCAAAATACTTGTATTCATAATTACATGTCTCCCTTGCTACTCTTTGAATTATAAATATCCAGCGCTTTAATTCCACGTGTCGCCAACTTTATAAACAACACAATACAATAAATGCTTATCCCCAAATATGCCAATATTATAATTGCATATATGATAAAAAATATTATTCCCATTGCTGCAAATCCTGTTTCCATTATAATTACCTCACTTTTTATTTATTCTTATATAGGCAGAGCCTATGTATAAGCTTTTAGTATGGTTTGTTACACTTTTCAAAAAAAATTAATTATAAACTAGCGTTAGTCTATGCACGAAAATCTTATTTTTTTTATTCTTTCCGCCGGGTATTCACTATTATCTGAAATAAGGGCATTCATGTTACTCTTCATAATATTCAATTCTTTTATCATTTATAATTTGGAGTATCTCATCTAAATTTGTTATTTCTAAAGGTAAACATGCCCCTTGATTCTTTTTAGCTAGCATCACTTTGGCTAAAGCAGCTGTAATCTTTGCTGTTGTGCCATAGTCAGAAAAAGTCTTGATATAAAAGCTTTTTACATACTCAATCCCATTTTTATATCCCTTTATATCAACAATCAATACTGTTTCTTCCGATTTACTTTCATCACGATTAATTATTTTTTTAATTGTCTCTCGCTTGATTCTACTGGTAATAAATCTTAGTAAAGAAGTCCGCTTTAAGAAAGAAATGATTGTATTAAAAACTTCATTATTCCATGCTGTCCAATAATGCAGGTTGTCAACACAAAACATTTCGTCCAAAATGGTCTTTTCCGAATGTGATATGAGTCGAGGCTTATATCTTTTTCCCAATAATGTTAAATTAATTTCTCTTTTAATAAGGAATCCCGGTTTTCGTATTTCTTTATCTTTGTAAGTAATAATAACTGGTTGTGATATGATTTTTAACATATCAAGTATCCCAGATGCTCCTGCTTTAGCATTAGTATTTTGTATTAAAGAAATATTTGCATCTTCTACTGAATCAAGGCTTTTCAAAGCTTTTTGTAGTATTAACCCCGACAAACCAGGAAAAAATCCAACCATCAGCAAAGACGTAGGTTTTTTATCATCATTAATATTTTTATACAATTCTTGCACTTTCTTTGCAAAAGAATAAAAAGCTGTTACATCAATGCATAGAAGTTTCTTTTCAATGCATATACTTTGAATAATAGGCTCTTTTTGATTGATGGCAATTATAACAATATCCATATCCGACAAGCTATCTGACAATTTTTCAATCTCATTAATGTTAGTTTCACAGAACTTTGCCTTAAATTTTTGAGCTGTATTTTCTCCGCGGGTGGTATGATAGTCACCTACAAAAAGAAGAATATCATTTCCAAATAAATTATTTACTTCATTACAAATCAATCCACCTAGAACACCTGACGCACCTATAACGATTATTTTTGTTTTGATATCCAAACCTTTCACCCTTCTTTTTCATTATCATTAAAAATGTACTTAACCCTATACGGAATATATAATGACCCGTCATCAGTATTAAATTCTGCCATATATGGACAATCACTCCTCTTTGATTTTTCAGCACTTATCATTTTCGCATCAAAAGAATTAAGGTCCTCTTCTAAAGACTCTATACGCTCATCCCTATTTTTTTTAGGGGTACCAACTACTTTATATGAGCTGTGTACTATTACTCCTATACTTATTATTATTAAACCTGCAATAAAAATTTCCATTATTATATATCCTTCCTATATTGCCAAGCCAAAAACATTGATTTTTAGGGCTTTTCTTTAAATATTCACCCTATAGCTCTTCTTTGTTTTTTGATTTCATTGAAGCATTATTATGCTTTGTCTTGCCACTGCTCACTAATGTATTTCACATCTTCCAAATAGCTCTTAATGTGTCCATCATTAATATGCTGTTCAAATGACTCATCTCCATTATTAGCTTCTTGCTTTATATAAGAAACCAAATATTCGAGTCGTCTTATGACCCAGTCAAAAAATCCCTCTCGATCTATTACATCTGTTCCATATGCATCAAAGAATAATTCAATTCTTCTAGACTTATCCGAACGGGTTCCGAAATTCTCCGGATTATCTTCTGACATCAATGGGATCCATCTATACAGAGCATACGATACGTCCCATATTCTTGAACCAGGATGCAATGTATCAAAATCTATTAGCCCAACCACTCGCTTACCTTCAAGAGCAGTATTATAAGGAGCCAAATCTCCGTGACACATTGTCTCTATCTCTGTCTGCACAGGAAGCATCCACTTCTCATTACCGTTTAAGCATTCAATGTAGTCTGCTCCTAAATCATGGAATTTTCGAATAAATTTTGCAAATGAAATCAAAGTATCATCCGATCTAGCATCTTGCGATAGCTCGTTATTGAACACCTCACCATCGACAAACGAAACCAACTCTTGCCCGTCTTCATTGATTCCATGCGGAAACGGAACCTTAACAAATCCGCATTTATGCAAATATCTCAGAAAATCATGGATATTGGATGTCCATTCGTGAGAGGGTCTGTATACAATGTCATTATTCTTGATAATATTGTCGCGACCACCATCTAAGTGCTCTATCATGAATCTAGCCTCCTTTTCATGATGTGAACCCGCTGCTGCGGATGTTGAACTACGAGTTTTCAAATGACATTCACTACATTCTGCGTCATGTAAAGATATAATTCCGCTGCATTTCCTACAATGTTCTGGTTTATCTTCATCACTACACAAACAACCTTTGCAAGACTTTTTAGGTTTTAAGTGCCTATAGCAAACTTTGCAATTCATACCACAAGGAGCAAACATAATACTGCCTATATTATCATGTAGCTTCATATACACCCTTCTTTCTTGACACATTAGCACAATCAGTAATGTCAAAATTTTATTCCAATCAATCTTATCTAAAACATCTTTTATCCTTTCCATAATCGAATATATAATTGCGCCTAGCGGACCGCCGGAAAAGCGACCTTATTTGCTCCTTCTGAATTTTTTGCGATATTCCTTATCCATTTTTTCTGTCGCATATTGAATTATTTTTCTACCACAAGAATCTTTCCATTTAAGGAGAAACTCTTCTGTAATTTGTGGGCATTTCTTCCAAGACTCTCTCAAAAAGGTGCCTATTCCCTTCTGAACATCCTCTTCCTCATCAAGCATAATTGATTCAATAATTATAAAATACTGGGCTGGATCTTCTCCTGCTTTTACTGCCTCAAAAAAAGTAACAGGAACTGCACGTCTGGTCCATTTCGATTGCGAAGTCGTCCATTCAATAAAATTTTCAGGCTTAACTATTTTTTCGGTTACAAAATAGGAAAGAACTAGCATACACATAACATCAGTATTTGCCCAATTTGTAAAACTTTCCAACCATTTTTCCATATGATTGAATACATTCATTGAATAATGTTCTTTTTTAAGAGAAATAAATGCTATAGCAATCGAAATATCTTCAAGTTTTCCGGATAAAATAAGCTGGTCACCTAAGTTCAAGTAATCATCAATTGTAAAAGAGTCCCATTCTCTGAACCATGTATCTCTTTGGTTTTCAAATACTTTTTGATCGATGCCATAGCCAATGTATCCCTCTTTAAAATAACGCGAATATTTGGCAACAATTTCCGGATCAGCGTTAAATTCAAAAAACAATCTTATCTCCTTTAGTTTTTCTTCAATTAACTTATCAGATTTAATATTCATATAGACCTCCTAATGGCACTATTTCATATTGACTAAATACTCCATATCACATGTTATTGCAGATAAAAATCCCGCAGTTGCCGTCGTGTACAACCCATCTGTTAGATGCAGTATATACCGGAAGCTTTAGGACAACTTCAATCCGATTTCTTTTATCTTTTCAGTTACTTTATTGCAAAAGACAATCGTATCTTCTGCATCTCTGTGTGGAGCATCGGCCCATTCATCTACCTTTACTCCTCGAAATTCTTCTGGGGCTCCTTTATACCTTGGTATTAAGTGTATATGCAAATGGGCTACGCCATCTCCAAACACAAAAGAATATATATGTTCTGCATCAAAAAACTCCTTGAATACTTTACTTATTATCATCTGAAATCTTCCAACTTCATTTGATTCTTCAATTGTCATTTCTGCTAAACTTGGTATATGCCTAATTGTTTCAATAAATACATGTCCAAGGTATACGCTTCCGTTCTCTGGAAACATATGATAGACACTTATCAAAGGTGTCGTAATTATATGGAATCTCGCCGCATCATTCATACCATTATGTTTCTCACATATAAAACACTTTTCCATTTCTATTTGGCTTCCCTCCTGTTAACTATCTTTCTTGTGCATCAATTATATGCTGTATTAACTTAGCATCAATTCGCGAATAATTCTTCCTAGTTACAAACAATCTTTTAATATCAATCCTATACACATAATAATAATCTTCATAGTCTATAAAATCTTGATTGCCTTTGTTATTGGCTGCCTTAAGGTGCCCAATAATTGCGCCATCAAAAATTAATATATCATCTTCATAGTATTCGACTTTCCAGATTTCCCTCCAATCTTTTGTTTCATACACGTCATTATCACGTTTATCATATGTATGATCAAAATATTGTGGTAAGGAATCATCAAAAATTTCAAAGTTGCTACCAGTTTTATTATTTGTAACCACTATTCTATTAACATGATGTAATTTGACCAGTTTTACTAAATCGTCTTGTCCGTATAGAAAATATAAGAACATACCAATTATTATCAAAATGCTGATTAGATACTGCTTATATCTCCCCTTCATATATACTCCTGTCTTTTGCAAACCGAATTTTTCATTGTCTGATAACGTTTTACGATATAGACGATTTCAGCGTGAAACGCTAAAACAAGCTATCACTCATTGTTATCTTGTAACTCTCAATGCCATCATCAACAATAATTGTATAGTCCTCGCTATAATAATCTAAATCAGAAAAATCTTCATAATCGTAACTTCCTGATATCCGTAAATTCCCTTCATATTCAATGCTGAAGTCACGTCCTCTATCTAGTCCCATAGTTTCGTAGACAAGAATTCTGTCTTCTTCAACAACTTCATGCAATACATCTGGTAGCTCAACGTAAATGAAAACGTCCGATTCATCATCAACATAACTTGTAACATCAGCCTTGAAGACAACAACCGCTTCCATATTCTCGCCATATACATTTAGTTCAGTTTCCCTGAGCTCAATCCCTCTCCCACCATTACTCATGATGTAAACCGGAGTCTTTATTATATTCATGGCCCACCCTAATACCGGTAAAGCAATAAACACCAAGAATAGTACCACAAAGAATTGTCTCTTGAATCTTCCACTCTTAACTATCAGATGGCTACTCCAAATTACTAAACCCAATGGAATTAAACCGCTTAAGTATATCCTTATATTGCCAATTTTAATTACAGGAATTATCATCTCTGAAATTGACTGTCCCTGATAAGGAAAAGTAAATGTTGCTATCCCAGCAAATATAGCCACCACCATCCCATATATAAACATTGGTCTTATGTCAAGATTTCGGACACATAAAATAGAAAATATTCTGATTTAGC
>CAZVKG010000113.1:0-7895 GCA_964627665.1 uncultured Eubacteriales bacterium
CTTATACCGAAAACATCATGTAGTTCATGCCGAAAGCAAAGTGTCGTCTAACACTAACTTCGCTAATTCATTGGCATTCTTTTCATCATGGCAAAAACTCCACGCCTCATATTTTTTTTCTGTCATTTCAACAGTCTCATTAATAGACATTAAATAATCTTCCCACATCTTCTTAACTGACTTATTCTCTTCTACACTCATATCTTCATCTCCTTATATTTCTATTTTGTTCATTACCCCTTTGAACAGCCAAAAATCACATATAAAAATGGCAATAGGAGGCTTAATAATACTCCTATCAATCATTATATCAGCTGATACATAAATTTTCGTGGAATATATTCTACAGAGTCTGTTTCTTGCTTTTTTATACTTCTCTGATGAGTACGCACTTTTTATCAAACTTAAATTTTCAAAACAGCCTCCGTCTCTATGCATACCTCTTTAAATAATTAAAATTAATCACTTGGTAGGTCATCATTATCTAAGAACCATTTGTTTTCACTGAATTCAAAGTTGGTAAATTCTGTTTCAAATCCATTCCCCAAGGGTGATGCTCCAAATATACCTATAGCAGCTTTTTCACTGCCTGGTATATCAAACAAACGCATTTGTTCAAAATTATACCCATCAAGACTTGACTCAAATAAATAATTAACACCTCTTTTACTAACCCTAAAATAAATAGAATCCATATCTCCAAAAGGCTGCGTCGCCCAATCAGATCGTTTAGATTTGCAGACAACACTTCCTAATTTATTTTTGGTTTTGAGTTGATTTTCCACACATAGTTTTGCAAAATTATCGTCATTAAGATAAACGATAATACCACACTGGTCAAACTCACTCATATAATTCATCTTAACTTTAACACTAAAGCAAATGTCTTCATCAATATCCGCAACTAAACAGTTGCCGTCAGTTCTGGAAAATCCATAGTGGGTAATCTGCCAAAAATCTGTCTTTGGTAAAACCTGAAATGTTATCCTATCTTTTTCTACTATATGCAACTGTGGTTCATTAATCCATCTATCCAATGTTTTCATTATAAACTCCTTACATAAATCCGTCTCTTTTTGCAAAACACCTTCTGTTATAGGTACCTAAATGAGCAGCAACTAGGCCAAAATCCTTGTTCAATAATCAACTCCTTATGATCTCTATTTTGCTCAATATATTTGAGATAGTATGCACCCCATAAATTCATTTCATGACCGGGTGTAAAATATCGAATATTAATGGACTCCAAATCCGACTTTTAACGCAATTTCTTGCATTTGCTTTTCTGACAAATCCCCTGCATCAAGTACGAAATGAAAAAAACTATGATATAAACGACTATTTTCGACTTTAGCATACGCTTCAACTTATCGAATCTCTCCTCCCATACTATTTTTATCCATCGGTCAATTTAAGCTTCATTTTCAACTGCGTTTTATCATCCTGATTCTTGCTTAAAATCACAATATATTCACCTAAATATTTAGGTTTAAACGTTTCGTTTTTTAATGACTCTAATACCTCAGATATATTTTGAAAATTATTATCAAACCATTCTGATTCGCTCATAGAAAATTGCTGAAGTATTATAATCTCATTATCAGCAAATGGAACAACTTTATTTACATAACTTAATCTGTTTTCATGATAGGAAAATCCTTGTGCATAATATTGTCCGTCACGATATTCGGCAATCTCAAAATTCTGATGTACCAATAATGACTTACCAAATAAATCAAGGCATATCTCGTCTAATAGCTCATCTTTTACGTCATTGGATAGATTTAATTTCTCTTCATATGCACCATATAAAAAAACACCTTCTAACAATTTTGTTTTGTCAATCTCTTCAGCATCAACAAAATCTGGTATAAAATACAAGATGTTTTTTAATTTATTGGTCCATATTATTTGTTGTTCTGTAGATAAATCTGAAGTAAAATCTATGCCTTCTTTGTTTTCTTCTATGCTGTCACAATTATCAAGTGCATCTGTTAAGTCTTTAATGATTTGATCATAATCGGAAAGTCTTTCACCTAATTTTTCATAATCTTCCTGTAAGTTTTGATAATTTTCTTTACTAATTGCTGCGCCCTTTTCTGCTTCACTTATTTTTTCTTTCGATTCTTGAAGCTGCTTCTCTATATTACTATTCATTTCAACTAGGCTTTTATTTTCTTCACTTGAATTGGAACAAGCACTTAGTAAGAATATCATACATAATATTATAAAATATTTTTTTATCATTAGATCCCCCTATGACTTCTTCTTCAAACAGCAAAAATGTTTATTACTAAAAGGTATATCTCAAGACTTCCTTGTGGCAGGAAAAAGAAAAGAAAACATACGCCCCTTATATTGATCACTGATTTTCAATCATTTCTTCTTTTAATAATCGTCAACATTGTAAGGATTAATACTATCCCTAACTGAAATATATTTTTATTGTTTAATTTTCTATTAATTACAACCTTATGTTCTTCATCCTGACGTAACCAATATTGGTGCAAAAACTTGTCAACAGAAAGTTTAGGACGTTCAATATAAGACGAAGAATAACTAATTATATGGCGAGGTGGTTTATATAAAGGGAAAATCAGACTCTTCTCAAATCCAAATAGAAAAGGGTTCTTCTTGCCTTGCAAAATAATTACACCTGAATAAATCATCATCTCTCTAGATTTATTTATATCTGTAATTTGATATGTGCTTTCTTTACCTTCGTATATTTCATTGATTTCATTTGCTAGAATATACTCCAGTTCTGATTCTGTGTATTTCGAATTACTATAATCAATCAAAATCACAATGCCTACTAGCACCACCAAATAAAGTATAAATCCAATTCTTCGTTTTTTCAAACTATCACTTCTTTCACCATTATGCCACCAAACATCTTAACTTATATCCATATAAATAAGGCCAATAACCGTTTACTAGTTTTGACCAAATAGTTGTGAGCATATTATTTTATTCATATTTTGAACTTTATTTGTTATCGAAGTGTCTCTCCTATACTGAGCCACTTTCTCTATATCGAGTAGCATCATTATTTTCTCCCATCAATTTTTATATCCTCATCACTTATACTATAGTAGAATTTTAATCCAGTCAAGATGAAATATAAGAAACCAATTGTACGCTAACCTTTGGCATATAATTACTTGAACTCTGTTGACAAATCTACTAGTTGCTCTGTTAAATGCTTTTCAAAAAGACGGATTGCTTCATCCCTACTAGTTGAAGGACCGGTTAAAATCAAACCATTTTTATAAGACCAAGAACCTTCTTCATGAATCAAAATAGTAACTTCTTGAAGTGAATCATCTAGATAAATCGCTCCATACGTGCTCATGTCTGTTGCCTCATTGATTCTACCAACAAGTGAATCAAGATTATTTAATCGAATGTCGACCTGTTCAATTCTAGTGTCATCAATTATAATATTACCTACGAATCTTGAACGTCCTATTAACGAATTATATTTATACCCATCCAAGTGAAAAGTAACACTAGAATTCACCTCTGGCATATCATATTGTAGCTTTACCAGATGAATATCTTCTTCGTTCTTTCTTGGAAAGACATAAATGCCTATTCCAACGATCATCAATATTATCAGTATTATTAACTTCTTTATATGTGGTCCTCAGCTTTCTTCGTTAAATTATTTCTTTGATCTTAACAAATAAAAATGTATATTCGCCATTGACAACAGTACGAAATAAATTAGTGTGAATTTTCTGATTTCTTGTTAACAGATCCTGACACGCTTGCTGAGCGAAAAATTAACGTAGCGAAGCTTGCTTTATCTCTAATCTGTCAAAATCATTCTCTATCCCTTCAAATAGTTGATACTCCATAAATGAATCATATCACAAACCCAAACTTTGAATAAAACCAATAATAACTTTTGGATTAATAATACTATCTCTACATGGATCGTAACCTCAATAAAGCTTATTCTTTATAGTTTTATTCCCGTCTCCAAAGATTGTCGGGTAATGATGAGGATATACTTCTTCACCATTCTGCAGTGGACTGTTCTTTGTTAAACCACGTAATTTTTTTCTTCAAATTGATCCAAGTATTACATTAATCGCATTATATTCTGAATGAGTAAAAACATACCTATCACAATAGCTAGAAAATCAAATAAGAACCCAATCAATCCATAGTTTCTATAAGCATCAGCATATTTACCTCTTCCAAAAAACATCGTATGTTGTGTTATCATTCCTAATATAGCACCAATTATCATTATTACTGGAAAAACAATAGCAGTAATACTGTAAATATTAATAACATAATATAAAAATGATAACAAAAAAACAATAGTGAAGACCGTACGAATCTTTTCTTTATTTATCATACAATTCACTCTTTGACACAAACGCTGCTTTTACATTTCCAAAACAATCTTCTATTGCTACAATGGAACTCCATACTGGTGCAAACCCAGAAGTAAGCTTCGCTGCGTTACCACTGAACTCAGCAATCGTGTCAGGAACCATGAACAGTCCTAGTAACTTTACCAGATGAAAATCTTCTTCGTTCTTTCTTGGAAAGACATAAATGCCTATTCCAACGATAATCAATGTTATCAGTATCATTAACTTCTTCATATGTGGTCCTCAGCTTTCTTCGTTAAATTATTTCTTTGATCTTAACAGATAAAAATGTATATTCGCCATTGACAACAGTACGAAATAAATTAGTGTGAATTTTCTGATTTCTTGGCAACAGATCCTGACACGCTTGCTGAGCGAAGAATTAACGTAGCGAAGCTTGCTTGTAACTTCTTGAAGTGAATCATCCAGATAAATCGCTCCATATGTGCTCATGTCCCCTTCCTCATTGATTCTACCAATAAGTGGACCAAGATTATTTAATCGAATGTCGACCTGTTCAATTTTGGTGTCATCAATTATAATATTACCTACGAATCTTGAACGTCCTATCAACGAATTATATTTATACCCATCCAAGTGAAAAGTTACACTAGAATTCACCTCTGGCATATCATATTGTAACTTTACCAGATGAAAATGTATATTCGCCATTGACAACAGTACTAAATAAATTAATGTGAATTTTCTGATTTCTTGTTAACAGATCCTGACACGCTTGCTGAGCGAAGAATTAACGTAGCGAAGCTTACTTCATTGTATTTGATCGAGATAATTGGAGATTTGTACATTCCCTTATGAAAGATTCGGCAACCAACTAATCCAATAAGGTGTTACACTTTTCTCTTGCAAAAAAACCTAAGTTATCATGGATAATTCAAGGTAATCTTAATAGTGACTTATTCTTTAATATAAATTCATATTTTTCTTCGAAATAAGCCGTAGAATTTCTCCATGCTTGATGAATCTCCGAACATCTTTGCATAATTTCACAAGGCCCAAAAATGTATACATAGAATGACACATTAATTTGACTGTCATAATCTGCACCAGGTGGACTATCTTTGTGTAAAGCATTGACGCCCTCTTTTAACTTCACAACGCCTGCTTCGTAATAAGCTTCTACTAGTTTTATAAACATATATTTAGATTTCGGGTCACTAAAGTAATAGGATATTAGATAACCATTGATTAATCGGTCTAGCTCATATTGAAATGCTTGATCATTTGTCAGCAAATATTCATCTACCAACTCAAAAAAAGCATCTATTGTTTTTAAATCTTGGTCGTTTATACATGTGAGAAAAAGTTCTCTTGCATCATCATTTTGAACAACCGCTGTAGCCAAAAGATCTGTGATTTCTTCGAACTTTTTAAGGTATAATTCTTTTGGTATTTGTGTGTCTATTGCATTATAATAGTATAGTTCATCATCTGACTTTTCTATTCGAGAAAAAACTAAATACCACATATGAGCATCTTCACGACTTATAGGTATATTGGCAGCAACAAAATCATCATATAATCCTAAAAATCGTTCCGATTCTATGCTGAAATTGTCTACTTCATATGTTGGTTCGGAAAATAGATCATCATCTTGTTCATATATAGAATTCGGCTCATCTTCATCTTTGTTTATAGAGATGTTATCATACAGTACTTTATTTGGTTTGTTTTCAGAAAGAGTATAACGCGACCACATACCTAGCAACAATATCGGCAAACCTATCAGCAGTGCTACAATTAATAGTGCCCTCCTTCCACCCTTTTGTGTCATCATGACACTATCTTGTTTAAATATAATTTTGAATATAATACTGATTATTGCAATAGGTACAGCTACACCAATCCCACTAAAAAGCCATTCCTTGTTCTGGTTCAACCAATCCATTCGCTTTCCTCCTCATACCTTAAAGTAAATAATGATCTTTCAATACCCAGACAATAATTGCACTTAATGTTGTCGGTTGACGACGCATGGAGATTACAAGGGCCTGCTCATTGCTGTAAAGCTTTAGCTAAACGCCTAATGCAAGCCCGACTCGGTTAGCGCTCGCAGTGTTGTCAATCGGTTGTTATCTGGAGTCTGACGGAAGCCATTTCATTTTGTATCCCCTTATATCAGATTCATCGATAAATGAATCTTCATCTGACAATGTATCTCGTATAACAATCAAGCCATTATGTAATTTACATATAGGGATATATTTACTGTTATCTTTCAGTAAGAAATACCGTTTTATGTATTTTCTATAAATAATTGCATGTACCGATAAGTAAACAAGTAAGCAATAGGTCAACCCTAACATAGAAATAAACACACTGGTAGTATATACAAACGTTTCAACTTATATCTTTCCTCATCAAAATAAAACACAACACTATCATCATAAAAATCTTTGAGTGCAATATAATTATTCCCAAATAATAATTTCATCTCAGAAAATGTCATTCCGATGCTAATATCTTCAGTAACAGCAAATGGGACAATAACAGCATTGGGAGGTTCATAACTTAATAAGTCAGACGTAACAAATCCATATGGAGATATACCGGACTTATCCTTAGATTTTAATATTACATAAGCCCATTTTCCATTCTCAGTATTTACCTCATATAAAACCAATAAACGCCCTTCAATATATTCTTCAATTATTTCTGCCCCTATACTAGGTGCTGAATATAAATCACTTTTTTCAAGAATCATCGTTTTACTTTCTAGAGGCTGCGTTTCACATATTGTATAATCAATTCTCTTCGTCGATTTTTCCTCTTCACTGATATTCACTTTATTTTGTAGCTTTTCTACAAGTATTGTTGTATTCTTCATCTCGTCTTTAAGATCTAAAATCTCATTTCGTGCTTCCTCTAATTTGATGTCATTACCGTTTATAGAACATCCCATTAACATATATGTAACAATTAAAATAATAATTACTCTTTTCATATGATTCTCCCCAAAATCTTACTTTATTCTTTAAGTAAAGTTCTTTGCTTCTAGTATTTCTCTGTGTTATTGGATTGAATGACTCAATACAAATTCTGAATTATTTTCAATCTGAATTCCTAGTCTAGTGTCTATCAACTTCACATCAGAAGATTCCGATTCTATGAAAAACAAGGATCTATCCGCAATCTTAAAAACATATTTATACTTATTATCATCGGTTATTAAAATCAGCCTATCTTCATTAATTTCATAATTACCAACAGGCAAATAACTACTTAACATATCATATGAAAATGTAAACTTCTCATCCGCTAAATTTATATGAGGCAATATTGGAATTTCGTCATCCATGCCATCCATCACCTTCAATGCATAATCCCCTTCATTTACAGTGAGGTTATTATTTGACAATCCGCATGAGCTTATTATTACGATCAACACAATTAAAAATACTACTATTAACTTCTTCATAATACAAAACTCCTTCCTATATTGTCAAGCCCAAAATATTGATTTTTAGGGCTTTTCTTTAAATA
>CAZVKG010000114.1:0-7713 GCA_964627665.1 uncultured Eubacteriales bacterium
AGTCTCTAGAGCATATTGGGCAATCCTATGGTCCGGTTCGTATGGCAGGAACGGTGAGTTATGCATTAGTAGCTATTTTGGTTGGCGTAATGATGCGTATTGATATTACCATGATCTTTTATGTTACAGCAGTAATCGGAGTAGCGAATATTGTTATTGTTGCCTTATTACCAACGGTTAAAGGGCACCATGATAAACATAACAAAGTCTCCTATAAAGTGATCTTTGAAGACCGTATGTTAACAATTTTTATTAGTTTAACCGTTATAGCGCAAATCATGATGAGCTTTTTTATGACTTTTTTTGCGGTGTATTTTATAGCTCAAGGTGGATCGAGTAGTCAGGTCGGATGGTTGTTTTTCATTGCAGCATTGAGTGAAGTACCATTTCTCTATTTTGCAGACCGTATTATAGAACGGTTTGGTGTAAAGAAGACCCTGTTTTTTTCCATGTTCATTTTTGGAGTCCGCTTTGTTGCGTTAGTATTTAGCCAGTCGCCGACATGGTTTTACTTTATATCTTTATTGCATGGAATGACCTATATCATTTTCGCCTATAGTTTAGCGGTCTATATTAATAAAACAGTGCGAAGAGAATTAAGAACGACAGGTCAGACAGTTTTAGCAGTAGCATCTTCAATAGGAAAGATCTTTGGATCATTATTGGGAGGAATGCTTATTGATCGATTGGGCTTTCAGCATTCAATGTTGATTGCTTCAATGCTTTGTTTTACTACATTAGTGGCCTATAATTTCATCTTGAAAAAGGCATCAAAAGCCTATTCATAAAGTAGACATTCAACTAATTTTAGGAGGTTTAAATTATGCATTCATGGCAGACCGTATTATTTGCATTTAGCTTAACCCTATTTGCAGGTTTATCGACAGGTATAGGTAGCGCGCTTGCATTTTATACAAAACAAACAAATAAAAAATTCTTATCCGGAGCCCTTGGATTTTCAGCGGGGGTTATGGTATATGTATCATTTATTGAAATCTTTCCCAAGGCAAATGAATCTTTATCCCTTGTCTTAGGTGCTGAACAAGGAATGTTAGTAACAACACTGGCATTTTTCGGTGGAATTGCAGTCATTGCACTTATCGATAAATTCGTACCAAGTTATGAGAATCCTCATGAAATCTATGACTTATCTAATGTAGATAATTTAAGTGAGCTTGAAGACTATGAAGTCAAGAAAAAAAAGAGGATACAAGATAAAAATTTACTGAGAATGGGTGTGTTCTCAGCTCTTGCCATTGCAATTCACAATTTTCCGGAAGGAATGGCCACGTTTTTTGCGGCTCTTGAAAATCCAACATTAGGTATTAGTATTGCCATCGCAATCGCGATTCATAATATTCCGGAAGGTGTTGCCGTATCGATACCCATATTTTTCGCAACAGGAGATAAGAAAAAGGCATTTAAGTATTCCTTTGTTTCCGGTTTATCAGAACCCATCGGAGCTATTGCCGGTTATTTTATTTTAATTAATTTTGCAAGTGACCTTATGTTTGGGATCATATTTGCCGGAGTTGCCGGAATAATGGTCTATATTTCATTAGATGAATTATTACCGACTGCAGAAAAATACAGTGAACATCATGTTGTTATTTATGGATTGATCGCCGGAATGGCATTGATGGCAACGAGTTTGGTTATGTTAGGATAATGGCGTATGAAAATATTAGTTCTTGAATCCAGTACGTCGTCAGTGAAGGCGATGGTGTACGACACAAAAAAGCAGCATTCAGAGGTAATGACCCAAAAACATGACCAAGAAAATAGTGGTCCCGGCATTCATGATGCCAAGCAAATATATCAGAGTCTATTAGCAATAGGTGCAAGCGCAGCAAAAAATCATTCTATCGATGCGATTGCCCTTAGCTCCACATGGCATAGTTTATTGCTTTGTAATGCAGATATGCAGCCGGTATCCCCGGTTTATTTGTGGTCCAATCCAATGGCAGGACAACTGTGCCAAAAGTTGAGTAAAGATAAAGCCTTTGCCAATGCCTATCGAAATCAAACCGGATGTATTGTCAATGCAAGTTATCCCTACTTTAAACTTCGAGTCATGCATGAAGATAAAGAAAGTAAATTATTAGAAGATTACACACTTCGAATTATGGATCAAGGTTCTTACCTAAACTGGAAATTTACCGGAGAATATATGACCTCAGAAAGTATGGTCTCAGGTTCCGGTCTCTATAATATCCACCAAAGAGATTATGATGACCAGTTACTACAGTCAATAGGTGTTAAGAAGCAACGGTTCCCCAGAATCGTAAAAGATAATACTCTATTTCCCCTGTCATTTGAAGTAGCAAAAGCGCTAGGCGTGGAAGCAGGGGTTCCTGTTATGGCAACAAATCCAGATGGAGCGCTTAACCAGATTGGGGCTGAAAGTCAAGATGGTAGAGTCATGACCCTATCTGTAGGAACCAGTGGAGCCATTAGAATGTCAGTTGAACAAGCAAACACATCAGAAACAGGCCTTTGGAATTATCGATCACCGAGAACCTGGCTTATTGGAACCGCGACATCAGGTGCTTGTAATTGTGTGGATTGGTTCAAAGAAGAATTTTGTGAAAATAGATATTCCTATCAAGAATTAGAAGCTAAAATACCCCAAGAAGAAAAGACGGATGAGGGGCCTATATTTTTACCTTTTTTATTTGGTGAGCGAGGTCCAGGATGGAATATGTTGCGCCGTGGTGGATTTGAAGCCATGCATCACCAACATCGTCTAGGAGATTATTACTATAGCATTCTAGAAGGCGTTTTATTTAACTTGTATCAAGGATATGAAATGTTAATACGATCGGTTGGTGAACCAAAAACAATTCAACTCTCCGGTGGAATTTTGAATTCACAAATGTGGATGCAAATGTGTTCAGACATTTTTGGCCAATCAATGATAATCAACGACACAAAGGATATGTCCATGTTAGGTGCAGCAAAATGGGCTGAAAAGAGTCTCTTGGATTCTGACGAAATAGATCCGCAAGAGATAAACTATGAAAGCGGAAAAGCGAATATTATAGTCCCCAATATGGAACATCACCATCAATATATGGTAAGATATAATATATATCTTAAGTATTATCAAAGTCATAAATAGCTCTAGGAGAATAATCTATGTTTCTAATCATGGGAATAAGTCAAAAAGAAAAAATGTTAGACTTTCGCCAACTTGTTATTTGTACTTGCTGCGGACAGTATGATCAAATCGAAGTATGGATGCGGTATAATTATTTTATGCTGTTTTTCATTCCGATTTTTAAATGGAATCGACACTATTATGTGCGTATGCGTTGTTGCGATAAGATCGCACAACTCAATGAAGACATAGGACGAGCTATAGCACGTGGTGATGAAGTCACAATAGATATTAACACCTTAGATTTTGGATGTGGGGATAAAACCATTAAAATTTGTGAGCACTGTGGATATTCTACAACAGATGATTTTCAGTTTTGTCCTAAATGTGGTAGCAGTCTGTAAAGAATGGAGGAAATATAAATGACAATAAATGTAACGGTATGGAACGAGTTTAGACATGAAAAAACAGAGGAAAAAGTAAAACGTATTTATCCAAAAGGGATCCATGAAACCATTCGCGATTTTTTAGGTGAAGATAAAGATATTATTGTTCAAACTGCAACTCTTGATGAGCCGGAACATGGTCTAACAGAAGACGTTCTGGAAAAAACCGATGTACTCATTTGGTGGGGGCATTGTGCCCATGATGAAGTAACAGATGCTATTGTTGAACGTGTATATCAACAAGTGTTGCGTGGCATGGGATTAATTGTTTTGCATTCAGCCCATTATTCAAAGATTTTCAAACGTCTGATGGGAACAACATGTTCACTTCGATGGAGAGAGGTAGGAGAACGTGAACGTTTATGGGTCATCGAACAAAATCATCCGATAACACGTGGAATACCCGAATATATAGATTTACCCCACGAAGAGATGTATGGAGAACGATTTGACATTCCCGACCCGGAAAAGGTTTTATTTTTAGGATGGTTTGAAGGTGGCGAAGTTTTTCGTGCGGGAATCACATATACACGTGGAAATGGGAAAATCTTTTATTTTCAACCGGGACATGAGACTTACCCCCAGTATAGAAATCCACTCATTCAAAAAGTGATTAAGAACGCAGTGTATTGGGCAAAACCGGAACGAAAATATCCAAAGTATGATGCCTTTTTTGCAGATAACGATGTAGATTGGGGCGATTTTGATTACTTAGGGGATACACCCTATCCAAAGTTTGGGTAAAGAGGAGGAGATTATATGATTCAATGGTTTGAACAATTTAACCCAATAATGCAGGCGCTTATTGGTACACTATTTACTTGGGGAGTGACGGCGCTTGGTGCATCCTTAGTATTTTTCTTTAAAAGTATTAAGAAAAACGTTTTGAATGGTATGCTAGGTTTTGCTGCAGGCGTTATGATTGCAGCTTCATTTTGGTCATTGTTGGCACCGGGTATAGATATGGCTGAGGAGCTTGGACAAACCGCCTGGCTAACGGCAGCAATAGGGTTTCTTGGTGGTGGACTATTCTTATTCTTAGTGGATAAGTTACTACCTCACCTACATTTAGGCTTAGAAACAGATCAGGCAGAAGGCATTAAAACAAGTTGGCAACGTAGTGTTTTACTGGTATTAGCAATTACCCTACATAATATTCCTGAAGGTTTAGCAGTAGGGGTTGCGTTTGGTGCGGCGGCATCGGGCCAGATTGGTACTGCAAGTGTTGCCGGTGCGGTAGCGTTAGCTATAGGTATTGGTCTTCAAAACTTCCCGGAAGGTGCAGCTGTTTCAATTCCGCTTAGAAGAGAGGGGTTCAGTAGAACAAAGGCTTTCCTATATGGCCAGTCGTCAGGAATTGTAGAACCAATTGCTGGTGTTATTGGAGCCTATGCGGTGATAACAATGCGACCGATTCTGCCATATGCTTTAGCCTTTGCAGCAGGAGCCATGATTTATGTAGTTATTGAGGAATTAATTCCTGAAGCACAAAGAGAAGAAGGCGGTTCTAAGACAGATATAGCAACGATTGGAACAATGGTTGGTTTTGCAGTGATGATGATTTTAGACGTTGCATTAGGATAGATTCGATGAATGATAAGATTTCTTGATTTTTATAAATTAAGGAATCTTTTTTTGGTATTTTTATAAATATGGTATAATATATTTAACAAAAAAACAAATACGAATGAGGAAAGGATGGATATGGTAAAAAAAGTTATTGATCTTTATATTGATCGTTGGGAATTTTTTTTAGAACTGTTGCTACAGCATATTGGAATTACTTTAATTGCCGTACTTATTATCACAGTGTTAGGCTTGACGCTAGGCATTGTGATGACCAAAAATGAATTGTTAGCATCAATTTTATTAGTGGTAACCAATTTTTTATATACGATTCCATCCATTGCATTATTTGGAATATTAGTGACAATATCAGGAATCGGAAATAAAAGTGCAATTGTCGCACTTATAATATATGGACTATTGCCAATGATTAGAAATACCTATGTTGGTATTAAAGAAGTCGATGGGCAAATGATTGAATCAGCTGTCGGTATGGGAACAACAGAGAAACAGCTACTGTTTCGAATACAGTTGCCACAAGCCTTGCCAGTAATTATGTCCGGTTTTAGAACAATGGTCATTATGACAATAGCTCTTGCTGGGATAGCTTCTTTTATTGGAGCAGGAGGTCTAGGTGTTGCTATATATCGAGGTATTTCTACGTATTTTCCGGAAATGATTATTGCGGGTAGCTTATTGGTGGCACTTTTAGCAATAATTGTTGACTGGACGCTCCATCTATTGGAAACTGTTTTAACGAAAAGAGTCTTAGGACGAAGATAATAAGTGTTAATTATGTTTATGAAAGAGAGGTACAGGATGAGAAAATTAATGAGTGTATTTATAGTTATGGTAATGTTAATATCATTGAGTAGTTGTTCTGAGGAAAAATCAATCGTAATAGCAAGTAAACCTATGACAGAACAGTTTATCATCGCTGAAATGTTAATTGCTTTAATAGAAGACAAAACAGATATTACAGTCGAGCACAAAGCCGGAATTGGCGGAGGAACATCAAATATACATCCGGCCATGGTTAGTGGAGAGATTGATATGTATCCGGAGTATACCGGTACAGGATGGATGTTTGTTCTTGAACAAGACTTAATTCAAGATCCGAATGAATTATATGAAGAAGTGAAAGCAGAATATAAAAACCAATTTAATATTGTTTGGTCAAATCTTTATGGATTTAATGATACATTTGGCATTGCTATGAAACGCGAATTAGCTGAAGAGATGGGAATCGAAACATACTCAGATCTAGCTAGGTTAGGAGGCGACTTAGTTTTTGGGGCTGAACATGACTTCTTCGAGCGAGATGACGGGTTCCCGGGAATTTCGGAAGAATACGGATTTGACTTTAAAGACGAAATCGGTATGGATATCGGACTTAAATACCAAGCCATTAACTCTGGAGAAGTTGACGTGATTAATATTTTTTCAACGGATGGTAAGTTAAAGGAATATGATATGGTAGTTCTTGAAGATGATCAATATTATTTTCCGTCTTATTATGCAGCGACGCTAGTACGCCAAGAAGTACTCGATGAGTATCCGGAGTTAGAAGATGTCCTTGCTATGTTAGATGACCAGATTAATAACGATGAAATGACAACAATGAATTATTTGGTAGAAGTTGAACAAAAAGAGCCGAAAGAAGTTGCTGTTGAGTTTTTACAAGAGAAAGGGTTATTAGACTAATGGTTGTTGAATTCAAGAATGTATCAAAGTCATATAAGGAGAATCAACGTGTCGTAGATAACTTAAACCTATCTGTGGAGGAAGGAGAATTCATTACTATTCTCGGTCCTTCCGGATGTGGAAAAACCACCTTGCTTAAGATGATTAATAAACTCATTGAATTTGATGAGGGTGATATTAAAGTCAATAATCAAAGTATCCGTAAATGGGATACCATTAAGTTGCGCAGAAGTATCGGTTATGTTATCCAACAAATTGGTTTGTTTCCTCACATGACGATTGAGGATAATATTGGCTATGTTCTATCGCTTCAAGGTATTGATAAAGCAGAGCGACGTCCCAGGGCTGAAGAGTTAATACAATTAGTCGGCCTTGACCTTGAAATGTTGTCGCGTTATCCCGCAGAGCTAAGTGGAGGGCAAAAACAACGCATTGGCGTAGCCAGAGCTTTAGCGGCAGATCCGGAGATTATTCTTATGGATGAACCCTTCGGCGCTGTTGATGAGATTGCAAGGACCTTGCTACAAGATGAATTACTTAACCTTCATAAGAGGCTAAATAAAACAATCTTGTTTGTCACCCATGATATTCAAGAAGCGTTAAAACTAGGGACAAGAATCGTCTTAATGAATAAGGGGAAAATAGAACAAACCGGAACGAAAGAAGAACTTTTGTTCAAACCGTCGAGTCCCTTTGTTTCCGATTTTATTGGTCTCAAAGGATTTAAAAGTGTCTTGGATAATGATATATTGAAAGAGGTTTATCATAACATTAAAGACAATGACGGGGATATGGAATCCTTATATTCCATGTTAAAACGAGAAAGTAAGCAACACATAAGTGGGGGCTGTTGCACTAACATAAGTTAGTGCACAGTCTTTTTTGTTGCAATAAAAA
>CAZVKG010000115.1:0-7680 GCA_964627665.1 uncultured Eubacteriales bacterium
GTAACCTAGTGTTTATAAGGGCTACGCCATTTTTGCTTCAAAACTCGAGATTATATCACAAGTAAGGTTTTACTTCTATCCTTTTCACATTAAACCATACTTCTCCAGATATAAAAACAACAGTAATGTTTCACGTGAAACATTACTGTTGTTTTTATATGCGCTTGGAAGATCATTTTTCTTTTGCTGTTAACTTCATCTATTAATGTTTCACGTGAAACATTAATAGATATTCACAATATTATTCTTAATTGCATAAACAGCAGCTTGAGTACGATCAGACACCTCGATTTTTTTAAAAATATTCGAAACATGATTTTTCACCGTTTTTTCACTTATGCATAATTCGTCCGCAATTTCTTTATTAAGTGAACCCAAGGTGATAAGTTTTAGAACTTCTGTTTCTCTTCGTGTCAATTTATGATGACGAACTTGATAATCTAATTCACCATTAATCTTCTTGAATAATAAGGATGCCATATTCGGTTGAATATAAGACTCTCCACTATGTATAGAGCGAATTGCTTTTATAAGAACATCCGATTCGGAGTCTTTTAAAACATATCCTTCAACGCCTATTTCAACGGCTCTATATAAGTACTCCACTTCATTGTGAATAGTCAGCAGTAATACATCCACTTCTTTTTTCATTTTTTTTAGTTCTTCTAATACTTCTAGACCATTCATAATTGGCATATTAATATCTAAAAGAACAATATCCGGTTCAAACTCAAATATTTTTTTAATGGTTTCTTTTCCGTCTCCTGCTTGAGCTATGACTTCAATATCATCCTCTAACTCAATCAATTGTTTCAAGCCTTCGCGAACCATTGAATGATCATCCGCAATCAAAACTTTAATTTTATCCACTATAACTCCTCCTAACTTCTCTCCCTGTTTATCGGCAATCGTGCAAATACACGCGTTCCTTGACCTAAATTTGAAGAAAGGTCAAACTGTCCTGCCAATAAATTTACTCTCTCTCTCATAATCGAAACCCCTAGCCCTGTATGTGCCAAAGAATCTGTTTTAATCTGTGTTTCATCAAATCCACATCCGTTATCATCAATGATTATCTCTGTATATTGACTGTTTAATACAAGGTTTATAATTATTTCATCTGCATTCGCGTACTTTTGAATATTATTTAATGACTCCTGCACAATTCTAAATAATGTCAATGAATTAATTTTAGGAATATTTTCTATTTTCAAACCATCTTGATATTCAATATTCAATTGTATAGAAAAGTCATTAACAGACTCAACTTTATCAA
Source organism: uncultured Eubacteriales bacterium (assembly GCA_964627665.1). GTDB lineage: Bacteria > Bacillota > Clostridia > Lachnospirales > Vallitaleaceae > UBA1351. The sequence goes on from CAZVKG010000115.1 coordinate 1,277, forward strand.
TATATCTTTCTAATGTTGGAACTAATCCTAAATCATCAATTGACATTGGTCTTAAATTATAGATTAATTCACGTGTTTCCTCAATTGTGTCATGAATACGGCCTTTCAATGTCTGCAACTCAATCTTAGCTTTAGCAATATCCTTATCCACAAGCTTCAAACATATTTCAGCTTTAAAACTAATATTACTCAAGCTTTGTGCCGGACCATCATGTAACTCTCGTGCAATTCGTTGTCGTTCTTCTTCTTGAGCATGAATAATTCGATAACCCAATAATCGTTCACTTTTAAACTGACCAATATGCTCTGTTAAATCTTTTAGATTTCCATGTAACATATTATGAACCAGCTCAAAATCATTAGATACTTTATCTGCTTTATCAACAATATTTCTTACAGATTTCAAATGTAATTCTAATTCATTACGTCGTTTAACGATATTCATCTCGCGCTCTCGCTCAAGAACTAATTGAACTCGCAAATGATCTGTTTTTTCATAAATCCTTTTCATTTCTTCTTCTGAATAATTATCATAATTTTTATTGACAATAATCAACTTTGATTTACTAATTCGATATTCACGGTCCAACTTCTCTACACGATCAATTAATTCACTTGCTTCAATTCGAAGTTTCAAAAATTCGTCTTCAAGTTCTTGATACTCTTTTTTTGCAAAGTGACTTATTTCCTTAATCTCTGTACTACTTTGCTGGATGGAAATAATTGTAGAGTCAATAATCTCGTCAAGCCTTTTATTTTCTTTAAGATTCATAGCCTTTTCCATAGATTTACATCCTTTGTCAAATATACTTAATTATAGCATTAAATACCTAGTGTATACAAGTATTTCCTACTAGGACAACCTACCTATAAAACTACATTTATATCTAATGCGAAAATTCTACAGTTGTAATTTCATCAATTTTGCGTCATAATAAACATAAAGAAATTGTTATGATTAGGAGGTATTATTACATGAAAAAAAATAATTGGATTATTCCATTAGCCATATCTGGTTTATCGATTCATATATTCAATAATCATCTGTTTAAAAAGTCAAAAGAAAAGCTTCAACCAAAAGAACGACAATATAAAGTATATAATTGGAAATTTGGTTCAGTAAGCTATCGCCAACTTGGATCCGGTTCACCCTTGCTATTAATTCACGATACATTTACGGGAACATCTTCCATTGAATATGAGCGTATCATGCATCAATTATCAAAAAAACATGAGGTATTTGTCATTGATTTACTCGGCTTCGGTTATTCAGAAAAAGCAAATATTACCTACACAGCTTATTTATATGTACAATTAATTCATGATTTTATTACTGAAGTTATTAATCAAACACATGTCGATATTATCACTTCAGGAAATAGTCATATTTTTGCATTATTTGCATCGCACCAGACAAATGAACTTGTAAGAAAGTGTATTATGATTAACCCAACTAATCTTCCTAAGACTGCCATGAATCCTTCCAAAAAAAATTACACGTTGAAATATCTCCTTGAAACACCTTTTATAGGTACAACACTATATAATCTTCTTAACAGTAAATATATGTTTAATTATCAATTTAACATAAAAAATAAAATGAATGTACTTTCACCTTACATAGAACAATTTTATTATAATGCACATAATGAAGATACACGTATTCGGTATGCCTTTGCTTCAAGTTTATGTAATTATCTCAATCTGGATTTAAAAAATATTTTAGATAAATCAGATCGTTGTTTATATATTATTAACGGAATTGATCGCGATTACGATGTAAAAACAATTGAAAAACAATATACAACAATTAATCCTTCTATTGAGTGTGCAACAATAAAAAATTCTTCAAACTTTCCGCATATTGAAAATCCATATGCAACGTGCGACACTATTGAACTTTTTTTACTCGACTAGATAAAAAGCAGTATACATTTATGTATACTGCTTTTTGATTACTGATGATTGCAAGGTTTCTTAAACATGTCTTGTTTAATATACATACTGATGTGATCAAGACCCGATTCTTTGTAGATTGATCCATAAGTTTCAAATCCAATTTTTTTGTAAAAATCAATGGCATATAGTTGGGAATGTACTTCAACACGTTCTACTCCCTGATCAAAACCATAACAAACAAGTTTACGTACAATTAAATCACCAATGCCTTGGCCTCTATAACTCTTTAACACTGCAATACGTCCAATTAACAAAGCATTCTTTTGCTCAATATTTATTATTCGTCCAGTTCCAATGGGTACTTTATCCTCAAACACAATGACATGATGACAAATCGGATCATATTCGTCATGACTAATTTCCTCTGAAATTCCTTGCTCTTCAGTGAAAACTTCATCACGTATTTTATATTGAATATCGAGTCCATCCAAACCATAAACCATTTCTGCAATAATCATAAACAACGCTCCCTACTTAAGACTTCATTAACGGTTTTTTCTGTGGAACACCGGCTCGTCTAGGATATCGCTCCGGTGTCTCGACCATTTTATCAATCATTACAAATCGACGTGGCATGTCTCCGTCTAGCAAATCAATATCTTCGATCTTTCGAATCTTTCCACCAAGCACTTCAATGGCATACTCGGATGCTTCGATTTCTTCATCTGAATTCACCGATTTATATGCAATAAAAGATCCGCCAACTTTAACAAAAGGTATGCAATATTCACTTAGAACCGGCAACTGACTGACCGCCCTTGATACACAACAATCATAATACTCACGATGATCGAGATCACGTCCTAATTCTTCAGCACGTCCATGAATTGCAACTGTGTCTTCCAATTCTAAATCCTTAATAACTTCATTTAAAAAATTAATACGCTTATTCAATGAATCAACAAGGGTAATCTCAATATGTGGGAAAAAGATTTTTAATGGTATTCCAGGGAGTCCAGCACCGGTTCCAATATCTATTATCGTATTAATTTGAAATATATCAATATATTTTGCCAAAGTGATACTGTCGATAATGTGCTTTGTTGCAAATTCAACTTCATCAACGATTGCGGTTAAATTCATAACCGAATTCCACTCTTTCAACTTTTCATAATACTTGCATATTTGTTCTTCCTGATGTGCGTTTAATACAATATTTAAGGTCTTTAATGGATTTTGAAGTTGCTTAATAATAATCGTTTTCCAGTTCATTTCGTCCTAGTCCTCCTGTCTGTCCATGTTTTGTTGACGATAATACTGTTCTAAAAAAACTAACAAAACAGAAATATCCGCTGGCGAAACACCTGATATACGTGAGGCTTGTCCGACAGATCTCGGTTGAATTTTTTCGAGTTTTTGTATCGCTTCAATTCGCAAACTCTTTATTTTTGCATAATCAACCCCTTCAGGAATTAATTTTTTTTCTAACTTTTCAAACTGCTGGACTTGTTTTTTCTGACGATTGATATATCCTTCATATTTGATTTGTATTTCAACTTGTTCAATAACATCCCCAGGTAAATTCGATCGTTTCTTATCAATAACCCCAATATTCTGGTAGCTTATCTCCGGACGCTTGAGTAGTTCCTTTAATGAAACCCCTGAACGAAGTGGTGTGGAATCAAATTCATCTAATAACTGTTGAACTTCATCAGAGGTTCCAACGATTGTTTTTGACAGTCTTTGTATTTCATTTTCAATGGATGCGCGCTTGGTTGAGAATTTTTCATAGCGTTCTTCATCAATTAAGCCCACTTTATATCCAGTTTCTGTTAATCGTAAATCTGCATTATCCTGGCGTAGTAATAATCGATATTCTGCTCTCGAGGTCATCATACGATAGGGTTCATTGGTGCCTTTTGTTACCAAGTCATCAATAAGTACACCTATATAGGCTTCAGAACGGTCAATAATAATAGGTTCTTCACCTTTTATTCGTAAGGCTGCATTAATACCTGCAACAAGCCCCTGTGCCGCTGCTTCTTCATAACCTGAGCTTCCATTAAACTGGCCTGCACTAAATAAACCTTCAATGGATTTAAATTCGAGTGTTGACTTTAATTGTAAGGGATTAATGCAATCATATTCAATCGCATATGCAGTACGCATAATTTCAACATTTTCAAGTCCCGGTAATGTACGAAGCATATCTTTTTGTACATCTTCCGGCAAGGAACTTGACATTCCCTGTACATACATTTCATTTGTATATTCTGCTTCTGGCTCAAGAAAAACCTGGTGCCTTTCCTTATCGCTAAATCGAACAACTTTATCTTCAATGGAAGGACAATATCTTGGACCTGTTCCGCTAATCTCACCACCGTATAGTGGGGAACGATGAAGGTTATCACGAATAATATCATGTGTCCGATTGTTTGTATAGGTCAGCCAACACGATATTTGATCACGATAAATGTCCTCTAGAGTATTGGTAAATGAAAATGGGACAACATTTTTGTCGCCTTTTTGTTCTTCCATTTTTGAAAAATCCAGTGTTTTTTTATCTACACGTGCAGGTGTACCTGTTTTAAATCGATAGATTTCTATACCTAGATTTCGCAATGATTCTGTTAGGTAATTAGCTGCTTGAAGTCCATTGGGCCCACTATAAATACTAACATCACCATAGATACATCGTGCTTTCAAGTATGTTCCTGTTGCTATAATGATTGCTTTTGCCTTATAAATTAATCCGGATACAATTTTTACACCGACAACACGCTGGTCTTCAACAAGAATTTCTGTCACTTCATTTTGTCGGATTAATAGATTCTCTTGATTTTCTAATGTACGTTTCATGGTTTGGGAGTACTGATGTTTGTCTGCTTGCGCTCTTAATGAATGTACCGCCGGACCTTTTGCCGTGTTGAGCATGCGTGATTGGATATATGTCTTATCAATATTTTTACCCATTTGACCACCGAGTGCATCAATTTCTCGAACCAAATGGCCTTTGGATGTACCTCCGATGTTGGGATTACATGGCATCATGGCTATACTATCTAAATTAATGGCAAAGACAACAGTTTTCATACCTAATCGAGCACTGGCTAAAGCTGCTTCGCACCCGGCATGTCCCCCACCGATAACAATGACATCAACAGTATTTTCAATATAATTCATTGCTTTCTCCTTATTTTCCAAGACAAAATTGACTAAAAATCTGTGAAATAACATCTTCTGTCACATGATTCCCGGTAACTTCACCAAATGCTTCATAAACATTATGTAAATCAATAGCCCAACAATCCTCAGGCATTCCCATATCAATAGACTCCATGACTTGGTCTATACTATTATATGCCTTTTCAAGACTTTGTTTATGTCGAACATTATGAATAACGGTCTCGTCATTAGAACTAATCCGTCCTGTCATAAATTGATCCTTGATTTCTTGTTCTAATTGATCTAAACCTTCATATGAAACTGCAGACGTTTCAATAATTGAAGCTGACTGTAAATGCTCTTTTAAATGCTCTTTTTTGACGTGTTGATTTAAATCACTCTTATTCATTAAAATAATTACTTTTTGATTATTGATTAAGTCCATGATTGCATCATCTTCTGTCGTTAAGGCTTCTGAAGAATCGATAACATAAAGGACAAGATCTGCCTGTGAAATAAGCTCTTTTGACTTATTAACGCCGATTTTTTCGACAATATCCTCGGTTATGCGAATCCCCGCTGTATCAATGAGTTTTAAGGGTATTCCATGGACATTCATATATTCTTCTAGTGAATCACGGGTTGTTCCCGGAACTTCCGTAACGATGGCACGTTGCTCCTTAAGTAAGGCATTAAGTAAAGATGATTTTCCTACATTGGGTCGACCAACAATCACAGTTTTGATTCCTTCACGAATAATACGACCATGATCATAGCTTCGAATTAATTTGTCAATTCGTCCTTTAATAACTTGACATTGTTCTTTTACTTTAGAAAATTCAAGTTCTTCTACATCATACTCAGGGTAATCAATGGATGCCTCCACATGTGCGATCATGGACAAAACTTCTTCATTGAGCTCATCGATTTCTTTCTTTACACTACCATCTAATTGCTTTACTGAAGCATTTAGTGCTAATTCAGTTTTTGAATGTATAATGTCCATAACAGCTTCTGCTTGGGATAAATCAATACGTCCATTCAAAAAAGCCCGTTTTGTAAACTCCCCGGGTTCTGCCATACGCGCTCCGCGACGAAGGACTAATGACAGAATGCTTTGCATGACAACAAGTCCACCATGACAGTTAATTTCAACAATATCTTCACATGTATATGTATTTGGATTTAACATAAATGAAACGAGGACTTCATCAAGAATGCGCTCGTATTCAGGATCTATAATATAACCATAGCGTAAGGTATGGCTCATAATTTTCTCATAATCTAATTTTTTTTTCGGTTTAAAAATAGATTGAATAATTTCAAGGGCATCATCACCT
>CAZVKG010000116.1:0-7590 GCA_964627665.1 uncultured Eubacteriales bacterium
TTATTTGTTTAAATATATCATATCCGGGACCTTTTTTCCAGCTTCCATTTTCAGCCGTTTGATCTCCATTCGGTATGGAATAAAATTCATCAAATCCACGAAAGTGATCAATACGTACCATATCATACCATTTGAAACAATGATTTAAGCGTTTAAGCCACCATGCATAGTGGGTTCGCTTATGCTCTTTCCAATCATAGAGAGGATTCCCCCATAACTGGCCCGTACTTGAAAAACTATCCGGCGGACATCCGGCTACACAATAAGGCATCAAATTTTCACTAAATTCAAAAAGCTCCGGGGACGCCCACGCATCTGATGAGTCAAAGGCTACATAGATTGGAATATCTCCAATGATTTTGACCCCTTTTTCATTGGCATAGTTTTTTAGCTTCAACCATTGCTGATGAAATAGATATTGCTGGAATTCATAAAATCCAATTTCTTCGGAATAATGTTCTCGAATGCTTGCTATTGCTTCCGGGTGGCGCTCTTTTAATGGACGCTCCCATTGATTCCAGGCTTTTCCGTCATTTAAGTCTTTGATGACCATGTACAATGCATAGTCTTGGAGCCATTCTTTTTGTTTATGAACAAATAAACGAAAATCTTCATCGTCTAAAATTCGGCTCTGATAATAGGCTGTTTTAAGCACTTGATATCTTGCATTATATATTTTTTCATAGTCGATATATCGCGGATTGTCTCCAAAATCATACCCTTCGCATTGGTCATAGGTTAGGTATCCTAAGTGTATGAGTTCTTCTAAATCAATAAAATACGGATTTCCCGCAAATGTTGAAAACGATTGATAGGGGCTATCACCATATCCTGTCGGACCTAATGGCAAGACTTGCCAATAACTTTGTCCGGCTTCAACTAACCAATCAACAAAGTCATATGCACTTTTTGAAAAGGCTCCGATACCATATTTTGACGGTAAACTTGCTATAGGCATTAATACTCCGGCTTCTCTCATATCCATCCTCTTTCTACCATTAACCTTTGACTGCTCCGGCTACTACACCTTCAATTATATATTTCTGTCCGAATAGATACAAGATAACGATTGGTAATATTGCTAAAACTAACATTGCCATCATGGCACCCATGTCAATCGAACCATATCCACCCCGTAAATACTGTATTGCAATGGGGATTGTCTTATAGTCTGTTCCTAAGACCAGGTAAGGCAACAAGTAGTCATTCCATATCCACATTGTCTGTAAAATAGTAATTGTAATGGCTGTTGGTTTAAGGATTGGCATGATGATTTTGAAAAATAATTGAACCGGGTTACATCCGTCCATCATTGCGGCTTCTTCTATTTCTAGTGGAATTGACTTAATAAATCCACTAAACATAAATACGGCAAGCCCTGCTCCAAAGCCCAGATAGACAAAAATTATTCCAAAAGGATTATCTAAACGTAAACTATTGGCCACTTTTGACATGGTAAACATGACCATCTGGAAAGGAACAATCATTGCAAAGACAAAGAGATAATAAAGTCCCGACGTCATTATGTTATTCACACGAACAATGTACCAAGCTGTCATTGAGGTAAAGAAAATAATAACGGCTACCGATGCAACTGTAATCCATATAGACCAACCAAAGGCTTGAAAAAATCCGATTTTTCCAATTCCTTCTGTATAGTTTAATAATCCAACAAATGTTTCTTCTGTTGGAAGACTAAATGGATCATCCGCTATAAAAAATCGGCCTTTTAAGGAGTTCATTGCAATTTCATAAATCGGAAAAAGAAATGCTGCTGAAAGAAATACAAAAAATAAAATTAATGGTTTTTCAAACTTCGTCCGTTTTTTTGTACTTTTCATTAGTGTTGTACCTCCCTCTTACGACTTATATTCAACTGAGTTAATGCAATCACCGCTACAATGATAAAGAAAATAACAGCTTTTGCCTGACCCACACCTTCCCAACCGGTTCGACCGTAAAATGTGTTATAGATATTTAAAGCTAACATCTCTGTCTTAGCTGCAGGAGCTCCACCTGTAAGCGCTAAGTTTTGGTCAAACAATTTAAAAGAATTCGTTAACGTTAAAAATAATGAAATTGTGAAGGATGGCATAACCATAGGAATTGTGACGTTTTTTAGTATCTGCCACCTTGATGCACCGTCAATTTTCGCAGCTTCATTTAGTTCACCCGGTATGTTTTGAATACCAGCTATGTAGATGACCATCATATATCCAATCATTTGCCAGTTCATAAGAATAACCAAACCCCAGAATCCATACTCTGGTGCAAAGGTCAATGTCCGGTCAAACTTATATAAGACGCCGTTGAGAATCAATTGCCAAATATAACCCAGAACAATGCCACCAATGAGATTGGGCATAAAGAAAACCGTTCTAAAAATATTCGTTCCGCGAATCCCTCTTGTTAATAACAAGGCGATCATAAAGGCTAATAGGTTAATTGATATGACTGAAACAAGAGTAAATGCTCCGGTAAAGCCCATTGCCCGAACAAACGTTGGATCTTGAAACACTTTTATATAATTGTCTAGTCCTACCCATGTTGAATCGGTTACAGTTGTAAACTCCGTAAAGGATAGATAGATCCCCATAAGAAATGGTACAATAAACACAACGATAAATGCTAGCAGTGTTGGGAAAACAAAAACAAAAAAGTATCTTTTTATTGTCTTTTGCATGTGACTCCTCCTTAGTTAACTAAAGGGTAAGCTTAAAGGCTTACCCTTTGAATATGATTCCACAAAAGTGGCTGCTCTTATTTATTGAGCTGTGGCTGCTTTTTCATCTTTCCAACCATCAACAAATGCTGCTTCGACTCCATTCCAATCTCCCGTTCCTTGTGCATAATCAAGAAGCGAATATCCAAGAATGTCTTTAAACTGTTGTGATGGAAATGCTGTAAAGTTCCATGACACAGAAGTTAATGAATCATCTGCCATATACCGAAGAACTTCTTTTGCTAATGGATCTGTTGGTGTTTCATCATCGCCAAATGTATTAAATGGAGCGATAAATCCAAATTCATTAGTCACATAATTCTTACCTTCTTCTGATGAGAATAACCATTCAATAAATTCGATAGATGCTTGTTGATCAGCTTCAGGTGCTTGTGAGTTGATACTGAAGAAGTTCTCTGTTCCAGTACATAAGCCTTGGTTTTCTTCACCTTCAACACCTGTGTAGATTGGCAAGAATTTTACATCTTCTTCGGCAACAACATTTCCGTCAACTCCATTAATCTGTCCCCAACCCCAGTTACCATTTTGAACCATTGCAACTTGACCTAAAGCAAATTCTGCCATTGAATCATTTACTGTTTTAGCACTTAATAATGTTGGTTTTGTTATTGAGTTGTTAATGTATAGATCAAATATGTTTTTGTATTCTTGTCCGTAAGTCAAATCGATCTCTGCTGCGTCGCCGACACCTTTGTCTTTGAACTCATAATAAATTGGTAAGTTTGCTAGATGTGTTTGCCATCTCCAGTCTTCTCCTGTTGAAAAAGACGTTGAAGCAAATACACCTTGAATACCTAATTCATCTTTAATTGCTGTCATGTCTTCAACAACGGCTTGTAATGCTTGGAAGTTATTGATTTCATCCATTGAATTATATGATGTGGATTTACTTGCTGAAGCAAAGTATTGGTCCATAATGGCATCGTTATAAATAATTCCATAGCCTTCAACAACATAAGGGATACCATATGCTCCGCCGTCTTCACCTGTAACTACTAAGCTTTTATCTAACAACCAGCTATATAAATCTGTATCGGATAAGTCTTGTGTATAGCCTTTCCATGATTCGTATCCTACAGGACCGTTAATTTGGAATAATGTCGGTGCATCATTTTTCGCAATCTCTGAGCGTAGTGTTTGTTCGTATGTTCCTGCGGCTGCCGTTACAACTTTTACATCAACGCCAGTGCTTTCTGTATATTCTTTCGCAATTTTTTGCCATACTTCCTCAATTTCCGGTTTGAAATTCAAGAAATACACAGATCCTTCTGTATTCCCTTCACTTGTGTCACCTGTAGACTCCGAGCTATCAGCATCTGTTTGTGCTTGAGTATCATTTGACGCGTTATCATTTGCTCCTTGTGATGAATCCTCTGATCCACTACAGCCTACAAATAAAACTAAAACCATTGATAATGCTAAAATCTTTACCACCCAATTTTTCATGCCTTTTCTCTCCTTTTATCTTTGCTTGAATTTTGTTAACGTTCTCGGTATCGTTATCAGTAACGTTACCGGAACCGTTAACAGTATATTAGCACAATCCCCAAAAATTAGCAAGTGTATTTTTTATTTTTATATAATATTACACGTTTAGCTTCCAAATATCTTGATTGTACTCGTGTATTGTTCGATCCGATGAAAAAAATCCGGCTTTAGCAATGTTTACTAAGCATTTTTTTGTCCAGGCTTCTTGATCTAAGTAATCCTCAAACATAGCATCCTTGGTTATGACATACTCTTCAAAATCGAGCAAAGTCATAAAATAATCTTTATTCAGAATTTCATTGTATAAACGGGTCAAATTCTCTTGATCTCCATATTTCATAACGTCTTTTGACTGAATAAAATCAAGTGCTTCTTGGATGACTTTGCTTTTTTTATACAAGGCTTTGGCACTATAGGTCCCGTTTTTATAGTGTTGAATGACTTCATCAGATTTTTTACCAAATGTGTAAATATTGTCGTCCCCAACAAGATCATTAATCTCTACATTCGCTCCATCGGAGGTTCCTAAGGTAAGGGCACCATTAAGCATAAACTTCATATTTCCTGTTCCCGAAGCTTCTTTTGATGCCAATGAAATCTGCTCAGAGACATCACATGCAGGAATGAGTTTTTCCGCTTTGCTTACATTGTAATTTTCAACCATCACAACTTGCATATGTTTATTGACATCTTCATCATGCTCAATGATTTCTTGAAGAACAAGTAAGAGATGTATAATGTCTTGAGCAATAGTATATGCCGGGGCCGCCTTTGCTCCAAAAATAAAGGTTAAGGGTGTTTTAGGAACAATACCTCGTTTTATCTGCAAATATTTATGAATAATATATAAAGCATTCATTTGTTGACGTTTATATTCATGCAAGCGCTTAATTTGAATATCAAAAATCGAGTTTGGATTCAACGTTACATTCTGATGCGTCTTCATGTATTCAACAAGATTTTCTTTATTCTCACGTTTAATTCGTCTTAATGTTTCAAGCGCTTGCTCGTCGTCAATATAATCAAGAAGTCCTTCTAACTTTGTTGCATCTTTTAAAAATTCATCCCCTATATGCTCTTTTAAAAACAGGGTCAACTTGGGATTACATCCGATTAACCAACGTCTAAAAGTAATCCCATTTGTTTTATTATTAAACTTATGAGGATAGAGTTTATAAAACTGTTGCAATTCCGTCTCTTTTAATATATCTGTATGAATTGCAGCAACACCATTGACTGAGAAACCATAGTGAATAGCTAGATGGGCCATATGTACTCGTCCGTCTTGATCAATAATTTGAACATTAGATGCCTTATGCTTTTGCTGGATACGTTTATTTAACTTTTCAATAATTGGCACCAACTGAGGTACAACCTCTTTGATATATTCGATCGGCCATTTTTCAAGAGCTTCTGCTAAGATGGTATGGTTCGTGTAGGCACAAGTTTTTGTCACAATATCAATGGCTTCATCCATATCTATACCTTCTTTTAAAAGAAGACGAATCAATTCCGGAATAACCATCGTTGGGTGTGTATCATTAATTTGAACCACAACATGTTCATTCATTTTACGTAGATCATAGTTCTTTGTTTTGATCTCATCCATAATGAATTGTGCGCCATTGCTAACCATAAAATATTGTTGATAAATACGTAAGAGATGGCCATCCTTATCCGAATCATCCGGATACAAAAAGAGGGTTAGATTCTTGTCGACTTGAGTCTTATCAAATGTAATGCCTTCACCTACCATGGTCGGATCGATAGATTTTAAATCAAAAAGACGGAGCTTATTTTTATTGCCTTGGTAGCCAATAACATCGATCTCATATAGGACGGACTCAACCTCTTGATCTCCAAAAGAAACTGTATAGGATGTATCCGTTTTCGTCAGCCAACTGTGGGTTTCAATCCAATCATTTTTCTCAGGATATTGTTTAAAATTTTTGAAGGTTTGCTTGAACAATCCATAGTGATAATTTAGGCCAATCCCATCGCCCGCCATGTTAAGCGTTGCAATAGAATCCAAAAAACATGCTGCTAGGCGACCTAATCCACCATTACCTAAAGATGGTTCCGGTTCAATCTCTTCAAGCCGTGCAAGGGATTTACCTTTGATTTCTAATAATGCGTTCAGTTCATCATAAATTCCTAAGTTAATGAGGTTATTTGATAATAATTTTCCAATTAAAAATTCGGATGAAATATAATAGACTTTTTTCTTTCCTTGAATGACCGGTTTTTTATCTGTATACTCTTTCACGAGATATAATACAGCTTCATAGAGCTGTTCATCACTACACGTCTCTATCGTTTTTCCATGTAGTTTCTGCGTTAAGTTCGACAAATGCATTTCAAAATTCATGTTTTCCTCCTTAAAATTCCAAATATTGATGTTCTAATGATAGCTTAGGAAACCGTTTTCCGCAAGTGTTTTTTTAAAGATGCGAACCCACTGGCCGCATCTTTGGCTTAATAATCCTATTCTTTTAGTTGCTGGCTCGGCAACACAATAGTCCTCCACTGCTTTGTATCCACATCTATATATTCAATACAAAACGCTTTGCTTTGTAAATCAGCTTGAAGAACTGCTTTAGCTCCATTCTTTGTCCATGTAATTCTTAATTCATGATCGGCAACTTCTTCATCGATATTAATCTCTCCATCAAAGGCTTCATACTGATTTCGAAATCGCATCAGTGCCAATATATCTTGAACCACTGGACGCTTCACTTCATGAACCACTTCGTCTTTTGAATAGTAATGTCGGTTAATATCTCGACCATTTTTTGTTTTTTCTAAGAGGTCAATGTCATTTTCTCCGGCAAGAAGTCCTACATAATAGACTTGGGGTATCCCCGGTGCAAAAAACTGGATTGCTCTTGCCAAGAGATATGCTGCATCATCATTTCCTAACGCCGAGTAGTAGGTACAATTGATTTGATAAATATCTAGATTTTTGTATTCACTGGAGCTATACTTTCGCTTAACATTTGCCCCTTTTTCATAAAGCTGGTCTCGGGTAAATTCGATTTCATCATCCCCCATTAAGTCTTTAACATCAACTACACCAATTCCATCATGGGTATCTAAGGTTGTATATTGGTGGCGAGGACAGATATTTAACCAGTGTTTTAATCGTTTATTGGTCCCGGCATACAAGCCATGTAAAACTAGCATGGGTAAGGCAAAATCATAAACCGGCAAATCATGCTCAGCAATTTTCATTTGTATAGAATAGTGTTCATGAATCTCCGGTAAGACTTCGACACCTTTTTCTTCAAGCATTTTCTCACACGTCTTCAGCAAAATCCAGATATCCGGTTCAATGAAGAAGCAATTCGTTCCCTTCTTTT
>CAZVKG010000117.1:0-7580 GCA_964627665.1 uncultured Eubacteriales bacterium
AGCGTCTGGCTACGGACCAGAAGGCCGAGGGTTCAAATCCTTTTGCGCACGCTAGAGCAAAAAATCTATATCTTATGATATAGATTTTTTTTGTTCTAAATTACAATTTTGTGGTATTATACTTCATAGGAAGCAAATTAAAAATTCATAGGTTAGGAGGGAATAAAGTGGAAGGATATGAAGAAAAACTAAAATTTTTAGAGCAGTTAGTCGAAGAGAAAAGATTTACTGAATTAAAAGATTACCTTATGAATATGATGCCTGCAGACATTGCGGAGTTTATCGATGAAATGTCGCCATCGGAGGCTTTAATCGTTTATAGACTATTACCTAAAAGCGAAGCTGTTGATGTATTTCCCTTGATTGATATGGAAAGACAAAAAGAGATTACGTCATTAATTAGTGAAGATGAATTAAAAGCAATTATTGATGAATTATATTTTGATGATATGATTGATTTGGTCGGTGAAGTTCCTGCAAATATTGTAAAAAAGATTTTGAAAAATTCGACACAAAAACAACGAACGCTGATTAATCAATTCTTGAAATATCCTGAAGATTCAGCGGGAAGCCTTATGACCATCGAATTTGTAGATTTGCATAAAAAAATGACGGCACAGGAAGCAATGAAACGTATTCGAGAAACGGGACTAGATAAAGAAACCATATATACATGTTATATAATGGCAGAACATAGAGAACTAGAAGGAATTTTATCACTTAAAAATCTGGTTTTAGCAAGAGAAGATGAAACCATTGAGAATATCATGACGGATGATTACATTAGCGTAAATACTCACGATGACCAAGAATATATTGCTGAAATATTTAAAAAATATGATTTGCTTTCTCTACCGGTTGTTGATAATGAACGTCGATTAGTGGGAATTATAACTATTGATGATATTGTTGATGTTATTGAAGAAGAAACAACAGAAGACTTCCAACTAATGGCTGCGATTGCGCCTTCAGACGATGAGTATATGACTATGTCTGCATTTATGCTAGCAAAAAAAAGAATTGTATGGTTGGTTATATTAATGTTTTCAGCCACAATCTCACAATTAATCACAGACCAGCATAGTTTTTTGACGGCTCAATTCACAGTATTAGTCGGTGTTATGCCCATGCTCATGAGTACAGGAGGTAACGCCGGAGCACAATCATCAACACTAGTCATACGTGGATTGACACTTGGTGATATTAAGTTTAGTGATTTGCTTAAAGTCATTTGGAAAGAAGTACGTGTAGGTATTATTATTGGGATAACGTTAGGTTTTTTAAACTTTCTTCGAATAATGTTATTTAGTCGAAATGTAAAATTGGCAATAATTGTCGGATTAACATTAATTGGCACCACAACAATGGCGGCCTTAATGGGTGGAATTCTACCAATTGTTGCCAAGAAAGTTAAATTAGATCCAGCAATTATGGCCAGTCCTTTAATAACTACAATTACTGATGCAACGACATTATTAATTTTCTTTACGATTGCTGCATGGATTTTTTTAGGTGTATAAATCTTGACGCATAAATATATTGTGTATTCTACATTTTATGGTATAATTAGATTAATGTATAGAAATTAACAATTATAATTTCTTATCTTAGCTAGCACCATCCCAAATTATCTAAAGTTATATTCAGAGATCATAGATATCCCCAATGATTAAAATTGAATTGCGATTTATTCATGCACTATGTTATTAAGTAATGGTAGTGGAATTAAATAGGAGGACAAAACTTGAAAACAAATTATTCGAAGATGAAGGTAGCACAATTACGTGAAATAGCCACGGAATTAGGTATACTGGATGTAAAAAACTTTAAAAAGGTTGAACTCGTTCAATTACTCGCAGAGATTGAACAAAAAAATGAAGAAAAAAAGACAAAACGTAAATCAACAAGAGAATATGAAACGCGTGAATTGAACTATTCGGAAATTTCTCAAGCAAACAAAGAGAAAAAAAACAAAGAAAAAATTGAAACTGCCGATGAAATAGAAGAAAAGGATTCGCCAGAAGAAACAAATACAGAACAATCCGTTCAAAAGAAAAAACATAAACCAAAAACGATGAACGCTTTAGATAGTGGAGAAGTAGCACAAGGTATTTTAGAAGTACTTCCGGATGGATTCGGATTTATTCGAAGCGATAACTATATGCCAGGAGAAGATGATGTTTATGTATCACCTTCGCAAATTAGAAGATTTAGTTTAAGAACAGGAGATATAATAGAAGGAAATATTCGTGTAGCAAAAGAAAAAGAAAAATTCAGAGCCTTATTATACGTAACGTCTGTTAATGGGGACGATCCGGCAAAGGCAGCTATTCGACCAAAGTTTGAGGAGCTAACACCTATATTCCCGAATGAACGTTTGAACTTGAATACACGTTCAGATGACTATGCCTTACGCCTTATGGATTTTATTGCTCCAATCGGTAAAGGTCAGAGAGGTATGATTGTATCACCTCCCAAGGCTGGAAAAACAACATTAATCAAAAAGGTGGCGAATGCAATAACGAAAAATCATCCGGATGTTGGGTTGATTGTATTATTGATTGATGAACGTCCAGAAGAAGTAACAGATATAAGACGATCTATTGTAGGAGAGAATGTTGAAGTTATCCATTCGACCTTTGATGAATTACCGGAACATCATAAACGTGTTTCAGAAATGGTTCTAGCTAGAGCGAAGCGTATGGTTGAACAAAAAAAAGACCTTGTTATTTTATTAGATAGCATTACACGCTTAGCCAGAGCATATAACTTGATTATACCGCCAAGTGGACGAACACTTTCCGGTGGATTAGATCCGGCTGCTTTACATATGCCAAAAAAATTCTTTGGTGCAGCGAGGAATATTGAGGAAGGTGGATCATTAACTATATTAGCTACAGCCTTAGTTGAAACAGGAAGCAAGATGGATGATGTAGTTTTTGAAGAATTCAAAGGGACAGGTAATATGGAGCTAGTACTTGATCGTAAACTTCAAGAAAAGCGTATTTTCCCGGCTATTGATGTAAGTAAATCAGGCACTCGACGTGATGATTTGTTATACAGTGAAATGGAATTAGAAGCGGTGAATAAACTGCGTAAGGTTTCTGCCAATATGCGGTCTGAAGATGTCATTGATAGTATGTTGAAGGTATTTGTTGACACAAAAAGCAACGAAGAATATGCCCATAAATTATCAAAAAATATCTTGAATAATTACTAGATACATATTGCAATGGGTTTAGCAATATGTTATAATGTGTAGGCTGTCTAGATGGACAAGAATTCATTGGACAATAATCTAATCGTTTAGAAGTAATGTATGAAAGAGGTGAAAAGTATGAGAGAAGGAATTCATCCAGAATATCATCAAGCAACTGTAAAATGTAACTGTGGAAATGAATTTGTTACAGGTTCAACAAAAGAAGCAATTCATACAGAAATCTGTTCAAAATGTCATCCATTCTATACCGGACAACAAAAATCAGTTCAAGCGCGTGGACGTATTGACCGATTTAATCGTAAATATGGTATCAGTAACGACGAAGAATAATAATAAGTTGAGGGTAACCTCAACTTTTTGTTTTACTATAGAACATTCTTTTATTTGTGCATGGCTTTATTTTTTCGTGAGTTAGGTATATAATGGAGTATGTACACATGTGCTTAAAACATAGAAATGGAAGTGAAAAAATGAAAGAGAATAAACCAAGTGTTGGAGGTCAAGCGGTCATTGAAGGTGTAATGATGCGTAATGATGACTTATACGCTGTAGCGGTTCGAAAACCGGATAAGGAAATTATTGTTGAAGAAATGAATCATAAAAGCTTCACCAAACGTAGTAAAATCTTAGGATTACCTTTTATCAGGGGGATAGTTGCATTTGTAGAGTCTCTTGTAATGGGTATGAAAATATTAACTTTTTCAGCTGAATTTTTTGAAGTTGAAGGGGAAACAGAAGAAGAATCAAAATTTGATCGATGGATTAATAAGGTATTTGGAGATAAAGCAAACGATGTGTTCATTATGATTTCGGTTGTTCTAGCTTTACTTATGTCTGTTGGGCTATTTGTTATATTACCATTAGGATTGTCGCATTTGATGAAACCTATTTTACCATCGGACCAATGGGTGAATTTTGCAGACGGTATCATTCGAGTGGCTGTACTGCTTACATACATTGTTTTGATTTCAAAAATGAAAGATATTCAAAGAGTATTTCAATATCATGGTGCAGAGCATAAATCTATCCATTGTTATGAAAGTGGATTAGACCTGACAGTGGAAAACGCCAAGAAACAAACGCGTTTGCATAAACGCTGCGGAACGAGTTTTTTGCTTTATATTGTGGTCATAAGTGTTTTTGTACTTACAATTATTAATGCACAAACTTTAGTTCAACGTTTAGTAGTTCGACTTGTTATGTTGCCGATTATCGCAGGAATATCCTATGAAGTATTGAAGTTCTTAGGACGTAGCGAGTCTAAGGTATTAGATATATTTACCAAGCCAGGCTTATTATTACAAAAATTAACGACAGCGGAGCCAGATGATGGACAACTTGAAGTAGCATTAACAGCATTGAAAAGTGTTTTAAAAAATACAGATGAAGTGAAAAATGAAGAAGAGATAAAGGATCCGGGAATTGAAGACATATCAAGTACACCAGTTGCTTAAAGTCGGTCAGGAACAATTGGATAAACAGGGGATACCGACAGTTGATGCACGGTTATTACTTGAATATGCGATGAAGACTGATTTTACTACTTTGCTATCCAAGTATAATGAGGAAGTGAAAGAAGAAGTCGTTTCATCGTATATGACATTCGTTGAACAACGCATGAAAGGTGTTCCTCTTCAGTATATAACCCATGAACAATATTTTATGGGGAATAAGTTTTATGTCAATGAATCTGTTTTAATTCCCAGGCCAGAGACAGAAATTCTCGTTGAATTATGTATATCCAAGATTGAAGAGATGATCCGTCAAGGGAAAAAGACTTTGCGTATTTTAGATATGTGTACCGGTAGTGGATGTATAATAATTAGTTTGGTAAAAGAAGTGTCGAGTAAATTTCCTGAGATTGACATGGAGTGGCTTGGTGTTGACATTCAAGATGATGCTCTTCTGATTAGCAAAAAAAACGAAGGGCGCCTTTTGGATAAGCCGGTGATTCAATGGATGGAAAGTGATTTGTTCAGTCATATTGAATATGGAATGGAGTATGACCTCATTGTGTCAAATCCTCCTTATATTCCTCGCAATGATTTAGAGGGGCTTATGAATGAAGTTAAAGATTATGAGCCCATAATTGCCCTAGACGGAGGCGATGACGGTTTAATCTTTTATCGTCAGATTATCCAAGACAGTTTTGTACGACTGAAAAATGGAGGCGGCTTGTTTTTTGAGATTGGACACGGGCAGATGCAAGATATTAAAAAATTAATGGAGTCAAGAGGCTTTTCTGATATACAAGAAGTAAATGATATGGCTGGTCTTGAAAGAATTATTTCAGGGACTAAGAATTAATTATGAGGTGAAGAAATGTTAGATCAATTGGAAGGTATTATTGACAGATATGAATTTCTGTCTGCACAAATTAATGATGCGGATATTATTGCTGATCAAAAGCAATGGCAACAATATATGAAAGAACATTCTGATTTAACGCCTGTAGTTGAAAATTACAAAGCGTACAAAGCAAACGAGGAAACGATTCAAGAGTCACTAGAAATGTTAAAAGAATCAGATCCTGAGATTGTTGAATTGGCCAAAGAAGAATTAGCAGAGGCAAAAGAAGCATTAAAGCATAATGAAGCTAAATTAAAAAAACTCTTATTACCTAAAGACCCAAATGATGATAAGAACGTTATCGTTGAGATTCGTGCCGGTGCTGGTGGAGATGAGGCAGCATTATTTGCGGCTGAATTATATCGCATGTATATACGCTATGCTGAACGTAGCCATTGGAAAGTCGATGTCATGAATATCAATGAAAGTGGCGTTGGTGGATTTAAAGAGGTTATTTTTTCTATACAAGGACAAGGCGCATATTCAAAGTTGAAGTTTGAAAGTGGCGTACACCGAGTTCAGCGTGTTCCGGTTACCGAATCGGGTGGTAGAATTCATACGTCAACAGTAACAGTAGCGGTATTGCCTGAAGTCGAAGACGTTGAAGTCGAAGTTGATCAAAATGATTTAAGGATTGATGTGTTTAGATCATCAGGTAATGGAGGTCAAAGTGTTAATACAACGGATTCAGCGGTGCGAATAACCCATTTGCCGACAGGATTGGTTGTATCATGCCAAGATGGAAAATCTCAGCTTAAAAACCGTGATCAAGCCATGAAGGTTCTTCGTTCACGATTATATGATATGGAGCTTGAGAAGCAACAAAGTGAATTAGCCGAAGATCGACGAAGCCAAGTTGGAACGGGCGATCGGAGTGAAAAGATTCGTACCTATAATTTTCCACAAGGCCGTGTAACTGATCATCGGATTAAGCTGACCTTGCATAAGTTGGATACAATTTTGGATGGAGATATATACGAATTAATTGATAGCCTAAACACGGCAGATCAAGCAGAAAAAATGAAATCTATGGAAAAAAATTAAGCTAGGACGTTTCTATAGTATATAAAAAAGAACCTTTGTCTTGCACGATTCATGCAGGACAAAGGCTTTTTTTATTGTAATACTATTTATTGAAAGGCTTAATAACTGTCATCATAAATTAAACTTGTTTTTAGAAGCTTCTGAGAAGCATATAAGCGTTTATCCGTAAGATCAATAATGTCATATATATCCCCAAGGGGTAATTTTTCACGGAATTGACTTAATCCGATATTCACTTCAATGTTTATATCTTGACTTTCTGTAAGAGGAAGCTTTTCGATATCGTGTATTATCGATTTGGCAATATTGATAGCTTTCTCATAGGAAGGAGCTTCAGTAAGTATTGCAAAACGGTCACCACTATAACGAAAGGCATGGAACTGTGAAGATTGTAATGCTTTCAAGAAGTGTGCAACAGATTGTATAGAATGGTCAGCAACTTCTTGGCCATAATTAACGTTAATTATGGCATAATTGCTTATATCAACAAGCATTAAACAATGTATTGTAGAGGGCATATTCATAGTATTCATTGCCGATTGGTAAAAAAGATTCATTTGTTCATAGAAAGACTTAATATTTTTGAGTTTTGTTAATGGGTCAATTTTTGAAGCCTTATCCAAATGATCTTCAAAGGCATCTGCTTTTATTATCTTTTGTTTAACCGGACCGGACGCACTATTTGTGGAGGCAACATTAATACTATGTCCCCATGTTCCGATAACTTCCCCGTTATTATCTAAAAGTGGATATTTTGAAGTAATAACATAAGAAACGTAATCATCTTCCCAAGTTTCTTTTTCAACCTTTGCAAGAATAGGCTTTTTTGTGCGAATAATTTCTTGTTCATCATCATAGGCCTCTTGGGCGTGTTCTTTTGTGAAAAAGTCAAAATCTGTTTTTCCAAGAGCTTCTTCAATAGAATCTAGACCAAAATAATTAGCATGATATTGGCTTAAGGTGATAA
>CAZVKG010000118.1:0-7352 GCA_964627665.1 uncultured Eubacteriales bacterium
TTGCCACAGATACAACAGATATTGTAAAATGTCAACTTCAACAATGGATTAATCAGCAAGCCTCATTTATCAAGGCTTTATTCACTGATTTCTGCTGGGAAAGTTGAGTTATTAAACTATGCTTTTAATGAAAGAAGGCTGAATAAGTTTAATGTCTCCGTTATTGAAGGCAATGTTGGGTCATCAAAAATGATGAAGAAATTAGGCTGCAAAGAAGAAGGCATAAGAAGAGAAGTTATTTATACAGAGGGAAAATACAAGGATGAAATATTATTCGGCTTGACGAAAAAAGAGTTCAATAAACGGTAGAAAAAAGAAAATTTTAATGGGACCGAGTTCCCGTAGAATTATTGAAAAACTGACTTTAGACTTAGATGTAAAGAAAGGTTCAAGAATATTAGATTACTGAGGAAGAATATGATTATAAGAGAGCACAAATTATTGCTGACAAATGGTAATTTCTCTTAGGCGATATATAATTTTAAAATTTTGCTTGTAATATATTTTATAATAAATCATTCTATTAATATAAAGATGAATGGAGGTTTATATTATGGAATATTTATATGAAATGATATTTAAAAGAAAGTCAATGCGGAGATTTAATGATGAATTAGGTGTTTCAGAGGCTGAGCTACAGATGATCAAGAATCAGATTCAAGGCTTGAAGCCCCTATGTGATGGTATTCATACGGAGGTCGAAATAGTCAATAAGACAGACACAAGCTGCAAACGCGGACAATATTGTTTACTCGTCTATAGCGAAGTCAAAGAACACTATCTATTGAATGTAGGATATATGTTTGAACAACTTGACCTGTATTTAGCATCGATGAACATAGGCGTATGTTGGTATGGGTTCGGTAAAACGCAGGGCAAACATAAAAAGCCTTTAGAATTTGTTATTATGCTTGCATTCGGAAAATGTCTGGAAAAGGATTTTCGTAAAGATATGTATAAGAGTAAGCGAAAGGATGTCAATCAGATTTGGCAAGGAGAAGTTGCTAGGGAAATGGCTAATATTGTCAGATTTGCCCCAAGTTCTTGTAACATGCAACCATGGAGAATTAGGTCTGAAGAGAATAAAATCCAAGTCTTTAGGACGACGAAAGTTAATTCAATAATGCCGCAAGCCAAGAGACCTTATTATAACTCAATAGATATGGGGATATTTTTATGTTTTCTTGAGATTGTTTTGCATAAAAATTCATATAACTTTGAAAGAGAGCTTTTTGACAGCTATAATGAGGATGAAGAAGAAATCAAAATAGCAGAATATAGAATATAAAGGATTAGGAGCATTCAAATGATAAGAGAAGCAAAAATAGACGATTTAGATTCTCTACTAGCAATTTATAATGAGGGAATTATGAATGGAACCGCAAATGGTTTAAGTTTAAGAAAGGAAGTAAAATGAAACAAATCATACTTGTTAGTGCTATCGTCATCATATTATCGGCTTGTAATTCACAGAGTCAGACACCAGAGTCTTCAAGTGAGGTCAAAGAACAGGAAAACAATGAACAGATGAACAATGAGCAAGTAAATCTCATGGAACGATTTGAAAATCAACATGCATCAGGGCAACTTCTTTATCAACTCATCGCAGATATTGATGGAGATCGGGAAATTGATTATTTTGCAGTAACGGGTGACGCAGAGGGCAATAACCCTATTTTTTGGCATATAGATAATGATGGGACAGGAGAAGTAATTGTTGAGGCATCAGATACCAAGTATTTATCTACAGAGGTTGTTGATAGAGGAAATGAAAAACATATTGCTTTTATGACACACTATCCACCTTCAAATACAAAGTTGTGGACGATTAAACTTGATAATCAAGAACCTATTCTTATATTGGAGTTTATGGCTGATTGGACAATCCGAATCATTCCCCAAGGCTTTCAAATGGTATGGAAAGAATATAAGGATAGTGAAACCGGAGGTTATGACCTGGTTGCTGAAAACTATATTTGGGATGAAGAACAAAGGGAATATTCTAAAAAACCAAGGGATTAAGAAAATTGAAGAGGGGAAGTTATATATATGGATGACATTGTTTTGAGTCTAGCAAAGGTTTTGAATAGTCATAATATTCTTTGGGGAGTTGGTGGGTCTTATCTGCTAAGAATATACGGCATTGTTGAACAAGTGCATGATTTAGATATTATTATTGCTCCAAAAGATATTGCTAAAGCCGTTCAAGTCTTGGATTCTATAGCCCAGCGTAAAGCAATCCCGGTAAAAAAAGAATATAAGACGAAGTATTTTTATGTATATTCATATGGTGGACTTAGCATAGATGTCATGTCTAGGTTTAGAATTGAGCATTCAGAAGGTGTATATGAATTTGTGATGGATGAGTTATCCATTGTTGAACATAAGAATATAGATGGAACACTTGTTCCTCTGATGAGTCTAGAAGATTGGCTAATTGCATATACCTTGATGAAAGGGCGTAGCTCAAAGGTGAAAATGATTGAAAAATATTTGATTTCACATGGAATCGGTCATAGAGACTTACTTGAACGTATTTTAGATCAAAGACTACCTGCCCAGGTGCAGATATATATTAATAAACTACTAGATTAAAGGCTATGTTTTTATAATTTGAGTCTTAAAAATAAATATATTTAGGAGAGCGAGAGTTATGGAGTTTGAAATGTTATTTAAAACATACCCAATGATTAAGACAGATGACTTAATACTTAAAAAGATAGAAGGCGAAGATATTCATGAATTTTTTGAAATTCACAGTAGTGAACGACTATATCAATATATACCCGGCAAGGCCAAAAAAAATATTCAATCAGTCGAAAATATGATTGGACATTATGAGCGAGATTTTAATAAAAAGAAAATGATTTTTTTAGGGATTTATACAAGAAAACCTGAACAAAAACTGGTAGGAATAGCAGAAATCTTTAATATTGATAAGAAAGTGAATATGGTTACAATAGGTTATAGATTGCATGAAGAGTATTGGGGCAAAGGAATTGCAACTAATGTCGTTGATTTAATGATAAACTATATGTTTAATACGATAAAGGTAAATAGGATTCAAGCATTTGTCATGCCAGAAAACAATAAATCTAAAGACGTATTAAAAAGAAACTGCTTCACATATGAAGGAACAATACGACAGGGTGAAATATGGAAAGATAAAGGTTTGATCGATTTAGAATTGTATTCCATATTACAGAAAGATTATAAGGAGTTATAAATGATTGATGTAGAAAAGTATGTAGAAAATGATTATAACGGCTGTGTTTTTCTCAAAGCCAAGGATAATTTTAGATTTGCAAAAGCCTATGGATATGCAGATTTGGCTAATAAAGTAGAAAACAATTTATTGACAAAATTTCCAACAGCTTCAGCAGGTAAAGCTTTTATTGCCGTAGGAATTTTGCAACTCATTGAAAAAGGTCTCTTAAGTTTCGAGGATACTATTGGCGAGCTTCTTGATTTTGACTTAAAAAAAATTGATAAATCTATCACTATACGTAACCTATTGGCTCACACTTCGGGTATTCCGGATTATTTTGATGAGACGATAATGGATGAGTATGATGAATTATGGAAGGATTATCCTAATTATAAGATAAGAAAAAGCGAAGATCTAATTCCTTTGTTTATTGACAAACCGATGATGTATCCTGTAGGCGAAAAATTTCAATATAATAATACAGGATATGTGGTTTTAGGTATAATCATCGAAAAAATATGCAAGCAAGGATTTGATGAATATTTAAAAGAAAATATTTTTATACCTTGTGGTATGGAAAACACGGGATATTATGAATTGGATAGATTACCATCTAATTGTGCCAATGCATATATTTATGATCAAGAGCGTAAAGAATACTACACAAATATCTATAGTGTTGATGTAAAAGGAACTGGTGCAGGAGGAGCATTTACAACAATCGTTGATGTCGAAAAATTTTGGTTATGCTTATTTAAGACGCAACTTATTGGTCAAGATATGCTTAAAGAAATGATGAGTCCTCAAAGTAGCCAAAACTATGGATATGGTATGTGGTTAAGTCAAGATGACCAAAATAATTATATTCCATATTTTCAGGGATGTGACCCAGGTGTAAGCTTTATATCGATGTATGATTGGCATAAAGAGGTTATGATAACCATCGTCAGTAATTTTGGGGATGATGTATGGAAATTGAAGCGTAATTTAATGACATTAGATTTTTATGGTAACTGATAAACGTATTGGAGGTTTTCTATGCAAAGAATTAAATTGCTCAAAGGTGATATTACGAAGGTGACGGTCGATGTCATTGTCAATGCAGCTAATTCAAGTCTGCTAGGAGGTGGCGGAGTTGATGGGGCCATTCACAGAGCCGGTGGAAAGGAAATCCTTGAAGAATGCAAAATTATTCGAAACAAGCAAGGGAAATGTGAAACTGGAGAAGCGGTGATAACGACAGCGGGAAAATTACCAGCTAAAAAAGTTATACATACCGTAGGACCTGTATGGAATGGCGGAAAAAACAATGAAAGTGATTTGCTTAGGCGATGTTACAAAAATTCCGTTGATTTAGCCCGTAGCAATGATTTGAAATTAATTGCTTTTCCTAATATTAGTACAGGAGTATATGGCTTTCCCAAAGATTTAGCTGCTCAAATAGCATTTGATGAAATAAAAGCGTGCATTAATAAATATGAAGAACTTGAAGTGATTTTTGTCTGTTATGATGAGGAAAATTATAAACTATATCAGGAGTTGATGCATTCTTAATTTATGAATCAAATGGATGGGTGGTCAGGATCTTTCAACAAAATTTTCAATTAATGTTTACTGTAATGTGGGGGTAATAGATTGAGTTTAATATTTGAAAAAATTAGTTCTTTTGACAGAGGTATATTATATCGATTATTGGTAGATGGATATTCATTTGACAATAGATGGAAATCATATTTTGAAAAGGATTGGTTAGAGTTTGATGATTTTTTCTTTGATCATTTGAATATTGTAGACAAATATGGTTTTATTACTGTATTAGATGGTGAACCTATTGGGCATATATCATGGGATCCAAGAAATATGCCTGAATATGTAACATTAGGTCATAATTGTATTGCATCAAAGTATAAAGGGAATGGATATGGTAAAAGACAACTTCAAGAGGCAATTGATAGAATTCGACAGTATGATGGGCTTCAGAAAATAATTGTTGGTACAAATAGTAATCTAATTGCGCCACATAATTATGAAAGTGTAGGTTTTAAGCTTTGTCAAAAGAGAAAAAATGAAACGGAAACTGCATTTTCGGGTGATTATGAAATGATTCTATAACAAAAATTTCCATTGAACAAAGTTGTGGTTCTAGTGATTTTATGGATATGCTTAAACCTTATTATAATATTACTGATGCATTTTATCAAAATGGCCAATTAGAAGGCAATGTGCAAACCTATGAATGGCGATTTATTGTTCTTGAGGGCGTTGATCGGTATTTTGTTATTGTAGATGCGGATGCGGAAGAAGTTACAGGCATATATCCTGTCCCGGAAGAGTGGATTATGAATGGGAGTGATTGATTATGTTGGAAGTGGTATTTGATTCAGGTATAAAAGGTGTACTGAAACATGCTATAAACTACAATCCTGATAGCTGGCGCCAGGGAGCTATGGCCTTTTTGGGTGAACGTCCATCTGATGAAGAATTGATGAAGATGTATGCCGGAAAGCCTATTGGTGGCAACAGAGCAGATGTGGTTCAGTTTGGATTTTTTAATGATATAGGTAATATACAGGACGGCTTTGATGGGAGCGACAGAAGAGAGTTGTATAAACGGTTCTTTAGTATTATGCCAGGATATGCGCTGCAAATGGAACAAACAATAAGTGAGATTCAACATGACTTTGAGCGTATTGTGGGAGAGTCAGAAAAGGAAATATCTATCAGAGTCTGGGTAGACAGCTCGCCCTATTCAGTATGTGGGTATTATTGTTTATGTGATCTTCTGAGACACGCTAAGTGTCGTCTTAGTAAAGTGGTTATGCCTGAATATTGGCAGGATGATGAGAATACTATGAGCAAAGGTGGATGGAATAGTGTTCATCCAGGAAAGTTTTATCAGTTTCTGAATCTGGAAAAAGATGTTCCTCAGATTGAAAGACTTGAAAATAGCGCTAGATGGAAAGAACTGGTAAAAGAGAACGCACCCTTAAGAGCCATCATCAATGGCAGACTGATGTCGGTTCCAATTGATTTTTATGATTATTTAATTGTAAATGAACTTCTTGATACGCCTATTGTTATGGGCAAATTGCTAGGTAGACTCATGATGAAGCATGCTTTGGGAATCAGTGATGCATGGTATAGATTCAGAATAGAGGCTATGATTAAAAATGGGGATATTGACATCATCGGATTCAAGGATGAAAGCCATCCTTATGGTGCAATTTTGAAGAAAAGGGTTAACATATTATGACAAATAACAAACTTAATAATTACCCATATACGAGCAACATTGAGGATTATATATGGCAGATAATAGAAGTAGATATGGAAAGGTAATTTGATGAAAAGAATAGTGTCAATTTGTATTTTGTTACTGGTTGTTTTGTCCGGTATTAGTACCATAGTTGTCACAGGAAACTCCGGTCCAACATCTTGGCAAGGAACATCTGGGGCCGAATTGTTAAGTATTGATGAAGATACACCAATAGAAGTGATTGAAGAGAACTTAGTTTTTGATTTCAGAGAAATTGTAGATGAAGGCTATACAATAAGCAGTTGGATTACTGCCAGTTATGTCCTTCAATCCCATTAATCGTGAAGATATTCAAATAGCTGTAGATGGTGAGAAGGTGGAGTATGAGCTCCATCCCCATAGTACTTATGAAGATGAGAATCGTGAGTTTTCAAATATTGTCGAAAATATTCAATCAGACTATAGAAAGGACACTATTTTTAATAGCTCAACAGATGGAAACCTTTGGACTCTTAATCTACGAACATCATCAACTGAATATGAAGAAATTACTCTAGATTTGATGTTTGATCCTTCAAAGACCCAGTTGCTTACGGATGGCTTTAACAGTGGCCATTATGAGTATGGCCATGTTGTGATTGGAGCAGATCTAAAAGATGGCGACGAGGCTTATGTCTATTTCAAGGGAGAGAAACCTGTAATGGTATTAAGTGAAAATGCCTCCATAAGTGTAGAAAATATGTCCTTTAAGGATTACTATGATACTTATATCGTATCTAGAATTAACAACGATAACAAACATTACAACGATGTGTCTTTATTTAATATGTTGGTTGAGCGGTTCTTTCCAAAGTTAGTTGATTTTATAGCAATAAACCGTTATAATTT
>CAZVKG010000119.1:0-7328 GCA_964627665.1 uncultured Eubacteriales bacterium
TTTTAATAGAGTTGTGTATGGAATGTTTGATGACTTAACGAATGTAGAAAATGTAGGGGTATAGTTCAGTTGGTAGAACGTCGGTCTCCAAAACCGGATGTCGTGGGTTCAAGTCCTACTGCCCCTGTTAGTGGCCCAGTGGCTCAGTTGGTTAGAGCGCCGGCCTGTCACGCCGGAGGTCGAGGGTTCGAGTCCCTTCTGGGTCGTAGTATATTTAACTAGTAACTGGGTGTGGCTCAGTTTGGTAGAGCGCTAGACTGGGGGTCTAGAGGTCGCAGGTTCAAGTCCTGTCATCCAGAGGAACATACTCATAATGTTGTAAAAAACTATTGACAATTAGTCGAAAATGTACTAAAATAGTCAAGTCCCAGGGCGCATAGCTCAGCTGGGAGAGCACCTGCCTTACAAGCAGGGGGTCACAGGTTCGAGCCCTGTTGCGCCCATTAGAGATTATATCTCAAAAATAAATATGGCGAAGTAGCTCAGATGGCTAGAGCATACGGTTCATACCCGTAGTGTCGGCGGTTCGATTCCGTCCTTCGCTATTACGAAACACCTAAGAAGGTGTTTTTTTTATTGTTTTTTTGTCGAATATGGCAGGAAGGTAAGTTAGTTGCAATAATCAAAAACTTTGATATAATAGTATAGTGTAGCAATAATAATAGAGAAAGAGGTTTATATGCAAACAGATAATGAGCTTCGTATAGATACATGTAAAGATTTAGAAGAATTAAGTTTAGAGAATATAGACAAATTTTTATCATATTTAACAATACGGCGGATTGAAAGTTGCGAATTTGGACTTACAACGCTATTTTTATGGAAAAACCGTAACCATCAACACATTTATTATCATCCCAATTATATAATAATGTTTGGACACTTTAACGATCATTGTTTTTCACAAATGCCATTATGCAAAGAAGAATATTTTCAAGAAGCATTTGAGAAAGCAGTCGACTTGTTCGAAAACTTGGAAGAAAATTTTGTCATGTATTCAGTGGATAGTACATTTGCAGAATTTGTAAAAGAGATGTATAGTGATCAATATGAAGTTAGCACAAATCGCAATTATTCAGACTACATATACGATGCGGATAAGATGCGGAATTTACCTGGAAAGAAACTGCGAAAAAAACGTAATCATATTAATGCATTTTTACGCGATTATGAAGATCAATATACATATCGTTTATTGACGGAAGAAGATCGAGATGAGATTAATCTATTTTTAGAAAAATGGACAGATAATCATGACCATATGACAAAACAGGTCGATCATGAAATTGAAGGTATTGATTATATCATTGATCACTTAGAGATTTTAGGTGCAAAAGCGATAGGAATATATATTAATAATGTCCTTGAGGCCATGTCTATTGCTTCAACAATTAATAATGAGGAAGAAGTTATTATTCATGTTGAAAAGGCAAATACAGATATTCGCGGATTATATCCATTTCTTTCACAGTTGGTTTTACAAGAATTTTACCCGAAAGCAAAAATAGTGAATCGTGAGGAAGACTTAGGCATTGAAGGTTTAAGGAAATCCAAATTGTCTTATGAACCGATTCGGTTAGAGGATAAATATACGATACGATGTAAAGAGTGAAAGGCAATATATGAATATTCGATTGAGCAACAATAATGATCACAAAAAAATACGTTCCTTGTGGGAATTGGTTTTTCCGGAAGACTCAAAAGAGTATTTGGACTTTTATTTTAATGTGGTTATGAAAGAGAATCAAGTTATCATTGCTGAGGACATAAAGAAGGATACATTAGAAGTAGTAGCTATGTTACATTTAAATCCATATAGCATTAATAGTGAGAGAGAACATTTGAAAATTTTTTATATTGTGGCCGTTGCGACAAGAAGTGACTATCGAAGACGTGGATTGATGCGTAAAATGCTGACCTATGCAGAGGAACTTTCAACGAAGCAAAATGTTGATTATCTTATTTTGTTGCCAGCTGACGAACGTTATTACAAGCCATTTGGCTATCAATTTGCTTCGAAACAATATAATACAACCATTTATACTGAAAAGTATCTAAATGAGTGTACTACGCAAGCCTACGCTAATCATATATCCAATGCACTAACGTATAAAGAGTTTGAGAGGTGTTTTCTAAATAATCACTTTGAAAACGAGGATGAATTTTCACCGATACAAACATCTGAATTAGCATTGCGAATATATCAAGAAACACGTTCTGAAAATGGACAGATTTATGAGATTGATGGAAATCTTATTTTACTGTATCAGTTTGGAGAAAATAAGGAAAAAAAAATAGAAGTTAGAAAAATTTATTATAATAAAAATTGCAATAGTGCAAAAGAAAATTACAAGAAGATTAAACAGTTTTTGTTGCACTTTGCTGATGGAAAGCCAATAATTATTCATGAGGTAGAGGAACGAAAAGTGACAAGTTGTTTTGCATATAATCGACAAAACGATTATGATTGTAGACCCTATATGATGATAAAAAAATGTTCAAATAAAAAAGCGGTAAAAAATATATATTTTGATGAAATGGTTTAGGAAGGGAGATATTATGAATATTAGAAAGGCTGTAATTCCGGCTGCCGGTTTAGGAACTCGATTTTTGCCGGCAACAAAAGCACAACCCAAAGAAATGATACCGATTGTTGACAAGCCAACAATACAATATATTGTTGAGGAAGCTATTCATTCTGGGATTGAAGATATTATTATTATTACAGGACGGTCAAAGGGTTCAATAGAAGACCACTTTGATATGTCGTATGAATTGGAAAAAACATTAGAAGAAAAACAACATTATGACTTATTGAAAATCGCCCAAGATGTTTCGAATATTGCCAATATTCATTTTATTCGACAAAAAGAACCTAAAGGATTAGGACATGCTGTATTAGTTGCGAAAAAATTTATCGGCGACGAACCTTTTGCTGTTATGTTAGGTGATGATGTAGTTATATCAAAAACACCTTGTCTTAAACAACTTATGGACACTTATGAAAAATATAAGGCCTCCATTTTGGGCGTTCAAAAAGTTGACTGGAAAGAGGTAAGTAAATACGGAATTGTGGATGGACCCGGTGTAGGGGAGCGTATTTATCAAATTAAGAAAATGATTGAAAAACCAAATCAAGATGTTGCACCTTCTAATATTGCTATATTAGGTCGATATATTATTACTCCCCGTATTTTTCATTATCTTGAAAATCAGACGCCGGGGGCAGGCGGTGAAATTCAGTTGACAGATGCTTTAGAGAAGCTAGCTCAGGAAGAAGCAATGTATGCATATGATTTCAAGGGAAAACGCTATGATGTTGGGAATAAGATGGGATTTTTATCAGCAACAGTTGAATTTGCATTACGTCGCGATGATTTAAAAGATGAAATGAAAGCATATCTAGAAGAATTAATGAATAATATGAACGATGTTCTTCACTATGATTAGTGAAGAACATCGTTTCTTCTATACACGGACTAATTTTATTCCTGAGGCCTGCATATGATATAAGGCGAGTAAATGTTCTGTCTCACGGTCATGACTAGCTTCAATATGAAAGGTGTCGACCAAATTTTCGATGACTGTAACTCTTGCAGAATGATTTATTTCTTGAAGATGTTTTGCCATTGTTGTAGAAAAATCTCTAATACATATATCGGTCACACAGCCTATTACAAGAATATGTTCTAAATGTTCTTTGTTAATAATCGGAAGGTCTATAGGGTTTTGAGCAAGAAAACCATTAGTTGAATTTTTGGTAATATCAATTAATTCAGTTCTTTGTAGCTCTGAAACAAGTTCTGATTCTTCAGAATCTTCGACACAATGGAGTGGAAAATAGTTGAATTCACCGGCATCAGCGGGATGGGAGTCCCTATAAGAGATGACCGGAATATTCTTTTGAATCATGGTATCAAGAAAACCTGCCATTTTAGGAATCATTTGATTGACAAAATCACTATGTAATGGTCCGATTTTACAAAAGCCATTAATCATATCAATCATTACAATCATTGTATTATCTGAAGTATATTGGCTAGGTTCGAGGTGATCAAGTTGATTGACGGTCTCTATAAACGTGGAAAACGTAGATTCTAAAGTTTGAAGTACATGTTTTTTATTATAATTCATATCTTCCTCCTAGTCTAATCTGATTATATATACATTGTTTAGTCTGTTCATATTTTAGCATATAATTTATTTATTTAAAATGCCTCTTTTGTTGACAGCCACAATTTTGAATGCTACTATTGTAAAAAAGAACTAGGAGGGATATTATGCTTTGTGCACTCATTATGGCAGGAGGAACCGGAAAGAGGTTCTGGCCTTTAAGTACAGATGAACATCCAAAACAATTGTTGAAACTTTTTTCAGATAAATCAATGCTGAGAGAAACGGTTGAGCGAATTCTACCCTTGATTCCGATTGAAAATATTTATATTGCAACAAATATTGTTCAAGCAGATGCGATCAATCAAGAAATACCAATGTTACCGAAAGAAAATCTTATTATAGAGCCTGCATTTAAAGATACTGCAGCAGCGATTGGCTTTAGTAGTCTATACATTCAGAGACGTCAACATGACGCAACTTTAGTTGTTTTAGCAAGTGACCATCTTGTTATGGACAAGGAAGCGTTTATTGAAACTGTAAAAATCGGAGCATCTGAGGCAGAATATAATCGAGATATTATTACGCTAGGTATTCGGCCGACACGACCTGAGATTGGTTATGGTTATATAAAAGTAGACCAGGATATAGAATTAAAAAAGATATATAAAGTTGAAAAATTTTTGGAGAAACCAAAACTTGAACAAGCGAAAGAATATTTTGAGGCAAAAACATATCTTTGGAATAGTGGAATGTTTATTTTTAGTGTCAAAACAATCATGCGGGAAATTAAAAAACATATGCCAAAGCATTATCGTGTATTAAAGAATATACAGTTTTATATTGATCAGAATTTAAGTGGGACCTTGCTAGCAGAGAAGACCCGTCTTTTGTTTGATGATTTTGAAAGACTTTCTATTGATTATGGGGTCATGGAAAAATCGAGTCATGTTAAAGTGATTCCTTCAGAGTTCGGATGGAACGATGTAGGTTCATTTACAGCGTATGAAGATGTTTATGATAAAGATGAGGAAAATAATATTGTATTAAAATCTGATTTTAAAAGTGTTGATTCCCACGGAAATATTGTTTTGACAGATAATTTAGAAATAAAAGCAGTTGGATTGAAAGACATGATTGTCGTTCAATCCGGTGATAAACTTTTAATATGTAATAAATATGAAATTGATAAAATGAAAAAAATACTTTAATATGTAACTATTCATGAATGAAACGAATCATTTCCGTATAACTTAATGTTCCGTTAAGATCTTTAATGATAAAAGAGAGGCCATATTCACTGTTTTCTTTCAGTGATTTATTGGTGACGATGAGCTCAGAAGCACGATCATAGGTCAATGAAGTTGCAATTTCTTCAGTCCATTGGTCCGTGCTTTTGTTGTAATAAGAATAAAGAATATCAATCTGATCTCCATCTTCAAATTCGATAGTATTTCGATCCGTAAGACCTTCATCGGTTATAATGGGGCG
Organism: uncultured Eubacteriales bacterium; assembly: GCA_964627665.1. Taxonomy (GTDB): domain Bacteria; phylum Bacillota; class Clostridia; order Lachnospirales; family Vallitaleaceae; genus UBA1351. The sequence goes on from CAZVKG010000119.1 coordinate 5,605, forward strand.
ACCTCCAAATATTATATAGCGTTCTTCATCATATAGCCAAGCACTGATAAGCATAATAGGTTCATTGTTAAGTAGAACAGGGGTTTCATATTCGATATAATCATTTCCGTTATACACGACAGAAATAGGTAGGTAGGTGTCTCCAATCGTTGGCCAATAACCAAAGGATTCTTCGTAAAGACCGCTTTCAAAGGACTCATAAATCCAAGCATCGTAGCCTAGATTTAATCGATATTCTCCATCATTGCGAAGTCCAAATACAGACACGCCTAAGTAAATATCACTAACGAGATGTTCGAATCCGTCTGCAATCTGAATTTGATAAGGACGAGTTTCTTTATGGAGTGTATATGGAATCATGGTACTTGATACAGTGTTACTCAATCGATACGTAATAAATTGATTAACAAATGAAAAATACGATTCGGAGAAAGAAACACGTGAATACAAATCTGCTAGATTTCTATTTTTTTCAAGGTCATAGAATGGAAGATAAAAGGACAATCCTCCTGCATCGGTTGAAAGGTAACCATTAGCTTTATGTACGACAGCGTCATTTATTGCTGCGAGTAGTCTATTTGATTCAGAAGGTAAAAACTCGAGTGTACGCTCAGCAAAATTTTCAATATCATAATGATCTGTATATCCAGTTAATTCAGTATTTCCACCGAAAGCTTTGACTTGTGGAAGCGTTTTTGATAAAAGATTAAGCTGATTTGTTTCTATGACAGATTCAAAGAGTGCGTTCATTCGTTGAATGACGGTTGGAATAAGTTTTAGATCTATGACGGATAATGTTAATAAGCTATCTTGGTTTTTATTAATAGAAGAATCAAAAAAACTGGAAACAACCAGTTCCCCAAAACTTTTCCCATTATAAGCTTCTCCATCGCCCAGATAAGTTAGTATTTGTTCATAATCCCATCCAGAATCTGGAGTGGTTTCTTCAGAGGCAATGAGGTAATTAGCGTAAGGTTCTAAAACTGCAGCTGTTTCTAAAGTGGCCATTAAACAGGCATCAAAACCGATTACTTCAAAAAGCATAGTTTGCTCGTGAGTGACACGCTCTAATACATTATCGATTTCATCTAAAGTTAAGCTATCCTTAGGAAAATATTCATCTAATCCAAAACCGTAAAGTGACCCTCCGCCGTGATTCCATAGAATAAGTGCATAATTATCAGAAGGATATGATTCAATAGCCCATGAAGTGAAATCGTAGAGCGTTTCTTGATCAGACATATTCTTTCGTTCTAACGTTTGGAGCAGATCCATATTGCCATTACTAATTTTCCAACGCTGATTAATTCCCGGACTAATAGTATCTAGTCGCCAAATTTTTGTTCCACCAGTTTCGATAACGACATGAATGTTTTCGCTTGTATGTCCCCGCATCATTTCTTCTAGGTCAGTACTAGCATGACCAGACAAGGCATTGTTGTAAAAATTATAGCTACTTTCAAGGTCAGAACCAATCATGTATACCATAATAGTCCAAGATGTTTGCTCAAAATATAAGTGCAAATGCGTTAAATTTAAAGAACTGCGAACAATGTGATACTGATTAAGAGGCCTTGTATCAAATAAATCAATAATGGATTCTATATGACTTAGAAAAATAACATCGGATAAAGTGATTTTTTTTCCTGATGCAGTCTGTATATGGTCAAGTCTAAGTTGAAGGGAATGATCTTGTAAAACATCGATATTAAAAATGAGATTGA
>CAZVKG010000120.1:0-6815 GCA_964627665.1 uncultured Eubacteriales bacterium
CAAAATTGCTTCTAAATGAATATTTTTATCAAATCAACTAACTGTGGAAAGAACCGGTTGAGCGTTTACAGGTATATGTATATAACCAGTCAAGTGTTGTTGATATTGAACAGTTGGTGGCAATATTAGAAGGTGAACAGATTGTATCTGCCAATTATGAAGTATCGTTTGAACCAGGACAAACTAGAACTGTGGAAGTCAGTTACAAAGTTAAAGCATCAATGAAGAATAAGGCATATGGTGGCAGAGAAGATGCTTCATATACCTTTGAGTATTTCCTAAGTCCAGCTAAGTCTTGGCTAGAATTTGGGGAATTGAATGTAGACATATTGATTGATGAGACATTATGGCAAATAGAAGATTCCAGCCTGACACTTGAGTCTGTAGCGTCAGGCTATAAACAGACCTTCCAGGGATTACCTGAAGAAGATCTATTTATAACACTAACAAGACAGCAGGCGACAAAACCTGTTGATGTGGATTCGGAGGCTATAGGGTTAAATGAATGGGTAACTTTCACTGTTGCTATTGTTATGTTGTGTTGTTTAGGATTTATAGGATTACTCCTGTTGAAAGGAAGAGGAAAGTTGTAATATTTATGTCGAGAAGAACAAATACTACTATGTATGTAAATCAGAATTCACAAAAAAAATCTGATCCATCCCTCAAAAACAAGGTGGGTCAGATTTAAATAAATAAAGGGTCAACAGCCCATCTAAATCTATATTATTAAATATATTATCAATTAAGATATTTAATAATTGCCTTTAATAAGGCAGGTAAATCTTTGGGATTTCTTGAAGTTATTATATGTCCATCTTGAACAACTTCTTCGTCAACATAGATAGCTCCTGCATTTACTAAATCATCTTTTATGGAATTAAATGAGGTTATTTTTTTATCTTTTATATTACAACAAGAAGCGATCATCCATGGTCCATGACAAACCGCTGCTATTAACTTCGATTCTTTATCCATATCTTTGACAAAATTAACGGTCGCCTGACATCGTCGCATATAATCGGGCGAAAAACCACCAGGAATAAATACAGCATCATAATCTTTCGATGATATTTCATCTGAAGAATGGGTACTTGTCTGCGTTAAACCTGATTTAGAGACGTAATCCGCTTTCTTTTTTGTCCCAATTAAATCAACCTCATAACCTTCTTCTAAAAGTCTATAATAGGGGTAAATGAGTTCTTTTTCATCAAATAAGTTTTCCAATAATACAGCTATTTTTTTCATAATGACTCCTTCCTATAAACTATAAAAACTTGCTAGTTATCATGGTACAATTATAACATTTGTTCACTTTATATACAATATTTGGAATCTATTCGCTAATGAATTAAAAGCTTGTTACAAAATCATATATATCTTCTGGCTCTGTAGCAAAATAGTCAGGCTTACCTGTTTCTAAAAGATTTTTTGGATCAAATCCCCAGAGAACAGCAATGACTTTCACTGCCAATTTCTTACAAGCTTCAACATCCCGAAGTTCATCTCCGACATAGATGATCTCATCTGGCGTTAAATTATTATGTTTCATAAATTTTTTCAATGTTTTATGTTTACCGAAGAGATTGTTGGATGAAATAATGTTATCAAAACCGACAATGTTATTGCTCTCAAAAAAATCAGTAATATTATTAACTGAGTTTGAAGAGAGTACAGATAAGTTTAAACCTGTATTTTTCAGGTTAGCAAGTAACTCATTAATTCCATCAAAAGCTTTGAGATGCTTAATACCATCATTGTACAAAGTCATGACTTCAAATGTCATTTTCGGAATTTTGTAGAGTGGCAATCCCACTACTTTAAAACGTTCCTTAAGAGGTGCATTTTTTAATATATGCATATCTTCACGAGTTATGGGTTTATAGTTGAACTTAGCAGCAAGTTTGTTATAAATATAGAAGGATAAATCCAATGAATCTACAATCGTTCCATCAAAATCAAAAATTATGTGCTTAATCATTTGCTTGCCTCTTTTTTACTTTATTTTAGTGTTAATATGTGACAATCTTGAGAATATAACTATAACATAATTTTCTTAATAAAACCTCTAAGAGTGTCTAATTTAAAAAATTTGTAGTAAAATAGAATTATCAAATTTATTGACAAAAGGAGAAACATACAATGGAATTGATTTCAGTAAGAGAAAACCCAGAATATAAAGATAGAATGATTAAATATTTTCAAAGTAAATGGGCGAGTGAATCCAGCATGAAAGTATACGAAGATTGCATTGAGAGCTCCTTAACAACAAATAGCCCATTGCCCCATTGGTATATTCTTGAAGAATCAGGAAATATAATTGGTGGTGCCGGGTTAATAACTAACGACTTTATCAGTAGAATGGATTTATACCCATGGTTGTGTGCCTTATATATTGAAGAGAAATATAGAGGAAATGAATATGGCAACATGCTATTGGATAAAGCAAAACGTGATGCAAAAGCAGGAGGGTTTGAAAATTTATATTTATGTACAGATCATATAGGATTTTATGAGCGGTATGGATTCGAGTATATAGGAACAGGCTATCACCCTTGGGGAAGCGAATCAAGAATCTATAAGTTCAAGATCCGTTAGCGATACTTGATTCTTGGATATGGAGATATGATATGAAAATTATTTTGAGCAGGAAGGGATTTGCCTAAGAGTTTTAGAGAGGTAAAGATCAGTTACCATAGTAAGAAAAGCTGGAAAGATGGGTATTTCCAGTCAGCGGCAAAAGGACAGGAATTTGTAATAGAAGCGAATGAAGAGATCCAGAAATGGGCCAAAGATCTAGTTGCGTCTAATGTTGTCGAATCAAGTGTCATCACGTTACCCTAGGTAAAAACATTTAAAATTGATAAATATGTCTTTGACGAGCACAATACGTACGTTGTGTTATATGAGTACGTATGGTATAATTATATAAGAAATAAAGCCATGTTCCATGAAAGAGGTGTTTTATGAATCAAGTAATTAAATCCACTGATGTAAGAAAAAATTGGAGTGAAGTTATTGATACAGTGGTCAGAAAGAATCCCGTTTTCATTAAACGGAACAGAGATATTCTGACATTTCTATCGTTAGAACAATTAGATTTGATTTTAGATTTTTACAAACTAAGTTTAGCAATATTTAGAGAAGAGGATGGAAGCTACACAGGATCAATAGATGAGTTGGATATTTTGGGTAATGCAGGAACAAAAGAGGAAATCATAGAAGTAATGTGTGATGAATTGATCGAATATGCAGAAGAATATATGGAGAATTTTGATATGTATTATCATTCATCGAATAGAAAATCACATTTTCCATATGTTTACAAAGTAATAGCACATGAGGCAGACCGTGAAAAGATAAAGCAGATTTTTATTATCAGAATCGAGGACGGATTGGATGCCTAGATGGAAAGATTTGAAAAGATTTTGTGAAAGAGATGGTTGGGAATTATATAAAGATACCGACCATTATTTTTACCGAAAAGTAACTAATGATGGGGAAATTAAAAGAACAAAAGTGTCAAGAGGATCTCATGAAATTCCAAAAAGATTATGGAAAGAAATTCTGAAGAAACAATTAAAAGTTTCGGAAGAATATTTTAATAAAACAAAATAAATATATATTTATAATGCTTTAGTTGGATTGGAGAGGAAAAATGAAATATTTAGGTTCATGTCTTTGTAAAACAGTTGAATATGAAATCAGTGGAAGTTTTGAAGATTTCTTTTTATGCCATTGTAAATCCTGCCGTAAGGATACAGGCTCGGCCCATGCCGCCAATTTGTTTTCGACAAATGCAAACATCAAATGGTTAAAAGGAGAAAAGGCGATTAAAAGTTATAACCACAATAATTCCGGGCACATTAAAAGCTTCTGTTCCCAATGTGGTTCAGCCTTACCGAATATTCAAATGAATGGAAAACTATTGGTTGTTCCGGCAGGAAGTTTGGATTCTGAAATATATATTAAGCCAAGCGGACACATATTTATAAAGGATAAAGCCAACTGGGATGAAGGTCTTGAACAATATCCCCATTATGAGCAATTACCAAAAGGATAAAAGCACGAAGAGGTGACCAATGATTTTACAAGCATGTAGTGATGTTATGAAGGATATACCCATCGATGCTTTATGGGTTGTAGATATTTCGGGAATTTCAGAAGAAAAAAGAATGGATACCATTATACCGATTGGTCAATTGCATATTGTTTATAATTTTGCGGATCCATATGAATTAGTGGTCGATGGAAACTATAAACAGATTCCCAATCAAGTTTTGGTAGGACAGTTAAAAGAACCTGTTAAGATAAGGTATGGCAACACGATTAAACAGCTAGGGATAGCCATTAAGCCCGCATCTTTTTACCGTTTATTTGGACAAGTGGCAAGTCTATATTCTGAAATTGTCATCGATTCTTCCCATCTTTCCTTTTTCAGTGAATTGCACCGATATGTTGAAGCAACCATGTCTGACATAGACTTGGCGCCTTTGCAACAATTGGAGCAAATCGCAAGTTATTTTAGAGGAAAAACATTTATGGAAACAGCTGGCATAGATATTGATGGGATGATTCAATATATTGAAAACCATGATGGGGGAATTGATATTAAGGAGATGGCTAAACATTTTCATTACTCCGTAAGCTCATTGGAGCGTAATTTTAAAAAATATATGGGTCTGACTCCCAAAGCTTATGTGGATATTATTCGCTTTCAAAAAGCGGTTTTAGAAGATAATCCTGAACGCTTATTTTATGACCAGTCTCACTATATAAAAAACTGTAAAAAATATACGACAAAAATTCCTGCAAGATTAAAAGAATCCAAAGAAATCTCCGTTCGCCATATGTTAGGATTAGAATCTGCTGATTTTATACAATAAGATTTTAGTTTATCCTGTTAGTATATATTTATTCACAAAACATATAGGAGGTTGTCATGAAACGCATAGTTATTGCCGGGGGTACCGGATATTTTGGAGGATACATGATTAAAAAGTCAAAAGAAGCTGGATATGAAGTGGTGGCAATATCACGAAGCAAAAAGCGTATTGCCCATCTTAAGGCATATATTGATGAACTCGTCATCGCCGATATTAGCAATCCTAGAGAGCTTCAGGGTATTATGAAAGATGCCGATCTGGTAGTCTCATCTGTAGGAATTACCAAGCAAAAAGACGGTATGACCTATATGGATGTTGACTATCAATGTAATAAAAATCTATTGGATGAAGCGATAGATGCAGGAGTAAAGTCCTTTATGTATATAGCTGCACTTAATGGAGAACACTTACGTGATTTAAAAATAATTGAAGCCAAAGAAAGATTTGTTGATGTCTTATTATCGACAAAATTAAAGGCTTATATTATTCGGCCCAGTGGATTTTTTAGTGATATCAATGAATTTTACAAAATGGCAAAAAAAGGAAGAGTCTATGTATTCGGTCATGGCCAATTCAAAGCCAATCCGATTCACGGATCAGATCTTGCAGACTTTTGCGTTGAAAAGCTAAAGGGAGCCTCGGGAACATATGAAATAGGTGGGCCGGAGATACTTACACAAATAGAACTTGGCGAAATTGCTTTTGATGTATTGGGGAAACCGGTAAAAATAGCGAAAATACCCCTAGTCATGGTTCGTGTCATAAAAAAACTTGTGGTCTTGATGACAAAACAAACCTTCTATGGTCCGGTGGAATTTTTCTTGACTGTTCTAACCAGAGATATGGTTGCCCCAAAGTATGGAAAACAAACTGTTCGAAAGTTCTTTTCTACTCAAAAGTAATATCCCCGGGCTAAGCATATCTGGACTTGATAAAAAATCTACTATATTATTAACTAATGAGGTTATTAATTTGATGGGAGAAATAATTATGCTACTCTTTAATAAACATAAAAACATCAGACCAAAACCGCTGAAAGGTTATTGGTTTGGTTTGCATGTTTGGATAGTTTTGGTAGAAGAGAGAGAATGTGATTTTTAACGACATGCGTAAATAAGGGTATACCACCGGCTCTATGGTGACGACGACACATTCTAATTTGGAGGATTTTTTATGTTTGAAAGTACAAGATTGGTTTATAGAAAACTAGATGAAACAGATTTTGACATGTTTTATTCGCTATATTCTGATGAAGACGTAATGAAATATGCGTACATAGATAAACTCAAATCTCGAGAAGATTCAATTGAAGTCTTTAGGGATGTATTACAAAACCAGGGAGATAAGAATGAAGGCACTCAATATGTTGCAATTTTTAGGGAAACGAATGTTGCAATAGGAATAGTTGATTATTCTGTTGAGATAAATCATGAGAAAGGCGGAATATTTGAAATTGGATATTTTATAAAACCAGAGTATTGGGGACAAGGATTGGGGACAGAAATGGGAAAGGCTTTAATTGATTATCTTTTTAGTAATTTTAATATACATAAGGTTATTGCCAGCTGTAATTCTAACAATAGAAATTCAGAAAATATAATGCTAAAACTAGGTATGACAAAAGAAGGCGTGTTTAAGAAGGTAAGATACAAAAATGGTCAATGGGATGACGAGATAAAATATGGTTTACTAAAAGAAGAGTGGATGTGCAAACAGTCATGCATCGTCTAAAAGGTTGTTGCCAAAATTATCAGCTTTGAGTTTCTGTTTGAGAGAGTTGTTGTTGAGCCTTCCGTCTCCGTTGCTTTATATGGTCTTTGGTAAAAAGAATCTGATGTAGGTGCGAAAACCTTATGTGACAGGCTAAATATCGGAGGATTAGGGGTGATTTTTTGAGGGTAGCATTTTTGGATAGGGATGGAACAATTA
>CAZVKG010000121.1:0-6776 GCA_964627665.1 uncultured Eubacteriales bacterium
TGATAATTTGTAGCTAAAGTGTAGTCGGTAGAGTATATAATTTGTAGCTTAACAACTATCAGAGCCACTTAAAGCAATTGTTCTAAAACCACGTTGATTAAATAGAGCTGATAATTCCATCGCTTCTTCATTTCGACTGCAAAAAATCAACCCTTTTACGTAATCGCCTTGATGACCATAAAACTTGATTTTTTCGATAATGTGATTGACTCGTTCGGCTGAAATTAAATATCTAAATTCTGTATCTTCTTGAATTTCCTCGCCACTTATTTTTAACTCGGTAATTCCAAAATAGTGAAACGGACATAGCATTTTTTCTTCAAGTGCTTGTTCTAGGCGTATTTCATAGGCGATATTATAATCAAAATCTTTACAAATATTATACGCATCTGTTCGTTCGGGTGTGGCCGTCATTCCTAATAAAAAATCAGGTTGATAATAGTTTAGGATTTTTTGATAACTTTCGGCCCCAGCGCGATGACTTTCATCGACAATAATATAATCAAAGCTTTTTGGATCTAGAGTCTCTAGCATACTAGCTTTGGACATTGTTTGAACAGTTGAAAAAATGTATTGGGCTTCAAGGTCTCGATGACCGCCACCGACAAGACCAGTGTGAATATTATGGCCAAGAACATTTTTAAAACTTTCAATGGATTGATTGAGTATTTGCTCCCGGTGTGCTAAAAACAACATGCGCTTAGGGCGAAACTTAGCAACGTCAAAGGCGGCTAGGTAAGTTTTTCCGGTACCTGTTGCAGAGATAAGGAGGGCTTTATTTTCCCCTTCGGCACGAACCTTTTCTATTCCCATAAGTGCTTCTTTTTGCATTTGATTTGGAGAGATTGTAGGAAGGATAAAGGGATTTATCTTATAGTTTATTTCCGAATCGCTTGCTATTTTTTCAAAATTTGAGCTTGTGGTACGAAAATGTTTTGCGCGTTGATATATTTTGCTATATTCATTAATCCAGATATCATCGACAAGCGTTGCGCGATTAAAAATAGCTTCAAATTCAGCAAGCGTGTCAAGGATTAAGGATCCTTTATCGGTAGAAGTGACTTTAATATTCCATTCTTTATTACTTGCTAAGGCATCTTGTGTTAGATTGCTGCTGCCTACAATCAGATTGTACTGCTCTGATTTTCTGAAAATATATCCTTTGGCATGTAAGTCTTCATCAGTAACCATCCGCAGCTCGATATTTGAAAATGAAAGAAGTTTTTTTAGCGCATTTGGATCGGTAAAGTTTAAATACTGAGAAGCAAGAATCTTTCCTTTTATATTTTTAGCTTCAAGCTCTTTTAAGGTATTGAGCAAAACCAGAACACCGCTATAAGTAATAAAAGCAACAGAAAAAAAGAATTCATCACAGGAATTTAATTCATGAATAAGACTAGTGAGAACCTTTTTACCTTTTTTGTGGTCGTTAATTAATAATTTTGGACGATACTTGTCTAAAGATTCGCTTTCAAAATCAACAAACCCTGTATATAAACTTCGCGTTAATTCGTTTTTTTCGTTTAAAGCACCCATATTCTATCTCCTCATCCAACTATCTAGGTCTATTTTACTATTAGTATTGTGTGATTGCAAGATCAGAAAATAAGAATAATATTTTGATATAATGGAAGCAAGATATATTTTGTTTATTGATACGTATGAATTTTATGGGAGAGTGAGTACAAAGTATGAAATTAAACGAATTTAAATGTCCAAAATGTGGTTCAACCTTGAAAGTTGAAAGTATATCAACTTTATTTTGTATGTATTGTGGAGCAAAGCTCTATATTGATGATGATGCAAGTAAATTAGATAGAACACTTCAAGTTGTTACTTCTGCAATGAATAAGGCAAATGAAGAAGTTAAAGAAGCAAGGTTAGAGAAGGAAAGAATTGAGCTTGAAAAAATAAAAGAAAACAATAAAGAAAAAATTAGTGAAAAAAACATTTTATAATTAGTATATTCTTATTACTTTTTTTACCTTCGATTATCTTGTGGAGGATGGAAGAAGATGAAATTAAAAATAAACGAGAAGGTAATATTGTTGAAACCCCTTTTGCTTCAGAGGATTTAAAAAATGAAAATTATGAGAAGGTTATTAAGCAACTAGAAGATGCAGGCTTTACAAATATAGAGACTCATAAAATGGAAGATTTAGTTTTTGGATTACTAACATCTGATGGCGAAGTGGAAGCAGTAACAATTAAAGGTGTAGAAAATTTCTATGAAGGGCAGAACTTTGAAAAAGCGGTCAAAGTAGTCGTGTATTACCATACATTTCCAGAGGATGAAACTGATTAAATTATTAGAGGGATATTTCACTCCAAAATTGAATCGCGAACATGTTTTTGAGCTAAACAAGAAATAAAAAAATTCTAGATGCTCGGTAAATCTAAAGTATCAAGTTTAGTTTGTGTACATGTTACAATAGTAATCAATTTCTTTCCTATCATTTAGAGTGAATTTATTTAAAGTTTGATAAACTCAAAAGAGAAATTTTAAGCTCTTACATATATAATAACCGCCCTGACAAATGTCATATAATTTACATTACATATCTCAGATGTGTAGGTGTTACATTTCCTATATCATTTCAAATGTAAACTAAATAATATTCATTTAAATAGGGAGGAACAAAATATGCTAAAAAAAATTATTGGAATTATGTTGACACTAGTATTGGTCATTGGTGTGGTTGGAGGATGCTCAAATAGTGGAAATGAAGTGACGGACAATGCAGGTTCTGCGGATGATGTAGGAAGTGCAATGGTAGAGGAAGCTCAGGATGCCGTGAATGAATCAAGTGGGGATAAAGAAAGTTATAAATTTGGTTACACTTGTATGGATGGGACAAATCCTTTCTTTGTTATTTTGGAAGAAACAATTCGTAATGAAGTTGAGGCAAACGGCGACGAATTAATTGCAACAGATCCGGCGAACGATGTCATGCTTCAAATTACTCAAATTGAAGATATGATAACACAAGGCATTGATGCAATTTTCCTAAACCCAGCAGAAGCAGAAGGGATATTACCTGCATTAGATATGTTAAAAGAAGCAGGAATTCCAATTATAAATTTCGATACTGAGGTTGCTGACTTAAGCTACGTAGATTCTTATGTGGGTTCAGATAACTATAATGCAGGTTTTGTATGTGGAGAAGATTTAGTATCAAAGTATCCAGAAGGTGGAGATATTATTATATTAGATTCACCAACAATGAATTCAATTACTGATAGAACAAATGGTTTTGTTGATGCCATTGAAGGCAAAAATTTTAATGTTGTAGCACAACAAGATGCAAAAGGTAATTTAGAAGTATCTATGGGAATAACAGAAGACTTATTGCAAGCGCATGGTGATGTAGTTGCAATATTTGGTGGGAATGATCCTACCGCGTTAGGAGCTTTAGCGGCAGCCAATGCTGCAGGTATGTCAGAGTGTTTGATTTATGGAGTGGATGGTTCACCTGATATTAAAGCAGAACTTACAAACTCTGATTCTTTGATTGCGGGAACTGGAGCACAGTCTCCAATTGGTATTGCTGAAAAATCCGTAGAAGTAATGTATCAATATTTGTCAGGTGATTCAGTGGAAGATAGATATCCAGTTGAGACATTTTTAATTACATCTGAAAATGTTGATGAATTTGGAACAGATGGTTGGCAATAAGTTAATTATAATAAGGTGTATATCATATGATATACACCTTATCTACTCATATTTTTGGAAGAGGTGATACTTTGGAAAACAAATTAGTTGAAATGAAACATATTCACAAAAGGTTTCCTGGTGTTATAGCCCTAAATGATGTTCAGTTTGAACTTAAACGAGGTGAAGTCCATGCATTGCTCGGAGAAAATGGTGCAGGAAAATCAACCTTAATAAAAGTTTTAGGTGGAATATATAGTCTTGATGAAGGGCAAATATTAATTGATGGAAAAGAAGTAGATATTAAAGAGGTAAAGGATGCACAAGTTAATGGAATATCGATTATTCATCAAGAACTTGTTTTAGTGCCTCATATGACAGTGGCTGAAAACATTTTTTTAGGAAGAGAACCGCTTATTGGGAAATTTATAAACACTAAGAAAATGAATCAGGAAACAGATGAATTGATGAAAGTTTACGGACTCAATATATCGAGCGATGAATTGATAAAAAACCTTACGATAGCACAGCAGCAAATGGTTGAAATAATTAAAGCTATATCATACGATTCAAAAATTTTAGTCATGGACGAACCAACGTCTTCAATTTCAGACAAGGAAGTCAGTTTTTTGTTCGAAATGATTCGCAACCTAACGAAAAAAGGAGTTGGAATCATTTACATTTCTCATAAAATGAGTGAACTAGAAGAAATTTGTGATCGTGTTACAATCCTTCGTGATGGGGCATATGTTAGTACAGAAATTGTAAAAAATACGACCAAAGATGCTTTGATAGCAAAAATGGTAGGTCGAGAATTAAATAATTATTATGAACGGACATACAATGCTCCAGGAGATATTATTTTGCAATGTGAAAATATTTCCGACGGAAAAATGATCGAAAAAGCTTCTTTTGAACTTAGAAAAGGGGAAATAATAGGTTTTGCCGGTTTAGTGGGTTCTGGAAGAACTGAATTAATGAAATGTATTTTTGGATTGTCAAATATAATCGAAGGAAATGTGAAGATTAATCAAAAAATGGTTACAATAAACTCACCACGAGATGCTATGAAGCTAGGAATTGGCCTTGTGCCGGAAGATCGTAAAAAAGAAGGGTTGTATCGCGTTCGTGATATACGCTTTAACTCAACAATTCAAGTGTTGGATACATTTATTAAAGGTATTTTTAATGATGATGAAAAAGAACGAGAAATTACTCAAAAATATATTGATATGATGGCAACAAAAACACCAAATCAAGAACAAATAATTAATAATTTATCAGGTGGAAATCAACAGAAAGTTATGATTGGACGTTGGCTGGCAACAAATCCACAAATACTTATTTTAGATGAACCAACAAGAGGTGTTGATATTGGGGCAAAATCAGAAATATATTCAATTATGAATCAGTTAGTACAGGTAGGAGTTTCGATAATAATGATTTCTTCTGAATTACCTGAAGTCATTAATATGAGTGATCGTGTGTATGTTATGAGTCATGGAAAAGTGACCGGATGCCTAAATCATACAGAAGTGACTCAAGAACGTATTATGGCATTAGCGACAAAAGAATAGAAATGGAGGAAATACTATGTCAGCACATGTAACACAGGGAAATAGTTTTCTCATAAACACCAAAAAAAAATTATTATTTTTTATAAAAAGTAATATTGGGATAATAATCGCTTTTATCTTATTGTGTGCTTTTTTAGCAATAAACCCATCTACACGAGAATCGTTTGCGACGCAAAAAAATATTTTTAATGTTTTACGACAAATATCCTCAAATTTATTATTGGCTTGTGGTATGACGATGGTTATTATTTTAGGTGGTATAGACTTATCAGTAGGTTCAATCATTGCATTATCAGGGGTTATTGCGGCAGGTGGTGTGGCAAGATATAACTTGCCGATTATGATAGCGATACTTTTAGGAATAGCTATCGGAGTTTTAGTGGGTATGTTTAATGGCTTGGTTATTTCAAAAACAACCATACCTGCATTTATTACCACATTAGCCACATTAAATATAATAAAAGGATTTGCGTATGTTTATACAGGGGGCTCTCCTGTACGCGTGGTTACAAAAGAATGGCAATTTTTAGGTGCGGGCTATATAGGTCCAGTCCCTACACCAGTTATTATTTTGCTTATTGTACTAATTATGACGGGGATTATAATGAATAAAACTAAACTAGGACGCCATATATATGCAGTAGGTGGAAACCCGGAAGCGGCAAGATTTTCTGGAATAAAAGTTGCGCGTGTAAAATTTTTAGTTCATGCATATTCCGGATTAATGGCTGGGATTGCAGGCGTAATTCTTGCTTCAAGAATGTACTCAGGACAACCCACAGCTGGTGATGGCGCTGAGATGGATGCAATAGCAGCAGTTGTTGTTGGCGGTACAAGTATGGCTGGTGGTTCAGGAAGAATCGGTGGAACGATTATTGGAGGGCTTATAATAGGGGTACTTAATAATGGATTAAATTTATTAAATGTAAACTCATTTTGGCAATATGTTGTAAAAGGGGTAGTGATTTTGCTAGCAGTGTTCATTGACTTCCTAAAAAATAAAAAGAACGCATAATAGACGTACACCGGTAAATACGTTATAATTATAAAAGCATAACTCCCTTATATCGTTTTGATGGGAGTTATCTTTATCTAGCAACCAAGAAATAGAAAGGAATTAAGGTGGAACATAATGAGGCAATCTAAAATTTTAATCGCAAGTATGTTGTTATTTATTTTTGTATTTGCAGGAATTTTGATAAATATAAGTCCTCGAGAGTTAAAAAACGAAAATAAACCCAGAGTATTTGGGGCAACATATATGACGATGAATAATCCCTATTTTGTTGTTCTTAATAATAGTATAAAAGAAGTGGTTGAAGGAAATGGAGATATATTAATATCAAGAGATCCTTCTCAAGATCAGTTAAAACAAAACCAACAGATTTTAGACATGATTGAAGAAGGTGTTGATGCTATTTTTCTTAATCCGGTCGATTGGAAGACGGTTAAGCCGGCTTTAGTGGCATGTTATGAAGCGAATATACCGGTATTTAATATTGACACATATGTATATGATGATGAATATGTTGTTTCAACAATAA
>CAZVKG010000122.1:0-6755 GCA_964627665.1 uncultured Eubacteriales bacterium
TGGATAAGAAAGTAGCACTTATAACAGGTGGTAGCCGAGGCATCGGAAAAGCAATTGCATTGACGCTAGGAAAATCGGACTATCATGTCATTATAAATTACCGAAGCCGCGAAGATGAAGCAGTGAAGGTTTTAGATGAAATTATTGCAGGCGGTGGAAGTGGAAGTATCTACCAAAGTGATATCAGCAATTATAATGAAACGGAAAAAATGATGACAGACATCATCAAAGAACACGGTGGTATTGATGTTTTAGTAAATAATGCAGGCATTACAAAAGATCAATTAATGTTACGCATGTCGGAAGAAGATTTTTCCAGTGTAATCGACATCAATCTAAAGGGTGCATTTAATTGTGTTAAACATGTAACGCGTTCGATGTTTAAAAAACGATCGGGCTGTATTATTAACATTAGTTCCGTGATTGGACTTGTAGGAAATGCAGGCCAAGTTAATTATGCCGCATCAAAAGCGGGAATTATCGGTATGACAAAAGCGCTGGCCAAAGAGTATGCAGCAAGAAACATACGTGTCAATGCGATTGCACCGGGATTTATAGATACAGAAATGACAGATGTATTATCAGAAGAAATCAAACAAGACATTTTGGATAAAATTCCTTTACATACATTAGGACGTCCGGAAGATATCGCTAATATGGTAAACTTCTTGGCATCCGATCAAGCAAAGTATATTACAGGACAAGTAATCGCCGTTGACGGCGGAATGACAATGTAAGGAGCTAATATATGAGAAGAGTAGTTGTTACAGGTTTAGGTGCGATAACCCCCATTGGATTAGATGTAGAAAGCTATTGGAATAATTTAAAGCAAGGTGTTATCGGTATTGGGCCGATTACACATTTTGATACAACAGAATATACGGTAAAGCTTGCAGGTGAGGTCAAAGGTTTTGATCCGAAAAACTATATGGACCGTAAAAATGCGAGAAAATATGATGTGTTTTCTCAGTTTGCAATTGCAGCTGCTAAAGAAGCATTAAAAAATTCAGGATTAGACTTAGAGCAAGAAGACTTATATCGCGTTGGCGTTATTGTGGCGTCCGGAATTGGTGGACTTGGGACTATGGAATTAGAAGAACAAAAGCTTATTGAAAAAGGGCCTTCTCGAGTATCACCATCACTCATTCCAAAGATTATTACCAATATGGCTGCCGGAAATATTGCGATAGAGATTGGCGTCAAAGGTGTCAATACAAATATTGTAACTGCTTGTGCAAGTGCAAGCCATTCCATTGGAGAAGCCTTTAGAAATATTAAATACGGTATTTCCGATGCTATCTTTTGTGGTGGTGCAGAAAGTTCGATTGTACCATTAGGTATCGCCGGATTCGCCAATATGACGGCCTTATCGACGAACGAAGACCCAAACTTTGCATCAAGACCCTTTGATAAGGAGCGCGATGGATTTGTCATGGGAGAAGGTGCTGGTGTTTTACTTCTTGAAGAATATGAACATGCAAAAGCACGTGGTGCCAATATTCTAGCAGAAATTGTCGGATATGGGGCAACCTGTGATGCATATCACTTAACAAGTCCGGACCCTGAAGGAACAGGCGCCGGAAAAGCCATGGAATTTGCTCTTGCTGAAGCCGGAGTAAAACCGGAACAAGTCCAGTATATCAATGCACATGGAACTAGCACACCCTATAATGATCACTTTGAAACCTTAGCGATTAAACGTGCCTTTGGTGAGCATGCATATAAATTAAAAGTAAACTCAACAAAATCCATGACCGGACATCTATTGGGAGCTGCGGGTGGAGTTGAAGCGGTTGCAACGGTAAAAACATTGATGGATCAATTTATTCACCCGACGATGGGTTATAAAACACCGGATGAAAATTGTGACTTAGATTATGTACCCAATCAAGGAGTTTCAACGAATGTAGAGTATGCTATCAGTAACTCATTAGGTTTTGGTGGCCATAATGCAAGTCTTCTATTTAAACGCATCTAGTTTATATAGAAAGAGACGAAGGAGGTTAGTTAAGATGAATACAAGAGAAGTATTAGATATGATACAAACTCTAAAAGAGACAGGATACAAACATATAGATGTGGCTCATGAAGGTTCACATATTATTTTATCCAATTCAGAATATATAGGTCAAAGCGGTCATCAGGTGGCGCAAGCGCCTATGCATCAAGCCCCAACACCTCAAGTGCAAAGTCCTCAAGTGGACGCATCAGACCAGAGCGAGAGCGAGGACAAAGAGCAAGCTGTAGCAGTAAAGGGTGGCCATATTGTAGAGTCTCCCATTGTCGGAACCTATTACAACGCGCCCAGCCCGGATGCAGATCCCTATATTACCGTTGGAAGTAAGGTTAAAAAAGGCGATGTCTTATGTATCATAGAAGCGATGAAATTAATGAATGAAATCGAAGCGGATCAAGATGGAGAAATAGCAGAAATACTTGTTGAAAACGAACAAGGCGTTGAATATAGTCAACCCTTATTCCGCATCGTTTAGGAGGATATATGTTAGATATTAATGAGATTAAAAAAATAATTCCTCATAGAGAACCGTTTTTATTGATTGATCGTATTGATGAGATGGAACCTGGAGTCAGTGCCAAAGGAATAAAATGCGTGACGTATAACGAATACTTTTTCCGTGGACACTTTCCGCAAGAACCGGTTATGCCAGGGGTTCTTATTGTTGAAGCATTAGCTCAGACAGGCGCAGTCAGTATATTATCCCTAGAAGAAAATAAGGGGAAAGTTGCCTATTTTGGTGGACTAAATAAAGTGAAATTTAAGAAAAAGGTCGTGCCGGGTGATGTCCTGACACTCGACGTTGAAATCGTACGCCGAAAAGGGCCGGTTGGTATAGGAAACGGAATTGCAAAAGTTGGAGACGACATAGCGGTGACTTGTGAATTGACATTTTTTATAGGGTAGGTGATTGAATGTTTCATAAAATACTTATTGCAAATCGTGGAGAAATAGCCGTACGCATCATTCGTGCCTGTAGAGAACTCGGAATTCGTACAGTGGCTGTCTATTCCACAGCAGATCGCGAGGCATTACATACACTTTTAGCTGATGAATCCGTTTGTATCGGTCCGGCCAAAGCGACAGAGAGTTATTTAGATATTAAACGTATTATAAGTGCGGCAGTGATTACAGGGGCCAATGCTATTCATCCGGGCTTTGGATTTTTATCCGAAAATCCAAAATTTGCAAAAGTTTGTGAAGAATCAAACATAAAACTCATCGGACCGTCATCAGAGATGATGTCGCTCATGGGTAATAAAGCAAAAGCTAGAGAAACGATGATTAATGCAAAAGTACCTGTTGTTCCCGGAACAGAAGGTATAATTACCTTAGCGGATGAAGCATATGACTTAGCCGACTCTATCGGTTTTCCTTTAATTATCAAGGCAGCCAATGGTGGTGGAGGTAAAGGAATGCGCGTTGCAGAACGCAAAGAAGAAGTTCGTAAGATGTTTTCTCTTGCCCAAAAAGAAGCAGTTGCCTCCTTTAGTGACAACGGAATGTACATGGAGCGCTATGTAGTGAATCCAAAACATATTGAGTTTCAAATTTTAGCAGATGAGCACGGAAATGTTATACATCTAGGTGAACGGGACTGTTCTGTACAGCGTCGACACCAAAAGATTGTTGAAGAGGCGCCGTCAAAAGCACTTACGGATAAATTAAGAAAAAAAATGGGTGATGTGGCAGTTCGTGCTGCCAAGGCCATTAACTATACTAACGCCGGTACGGTAGAATTTTTACTGAATGATCAAGGTGAGTTCTTTTTTATGGAAATGAACACACGAATTCAAGTGGAACATCCCATTACTGAGATGGTTACCGGAGTCGATCTTATAAAAAAACAAATCGAAATTGCAGCAGGCTTACCTTTGAATTTATCCCAAAAAGATATTAAACTTCACGGACATTCGATTGAATGTCGAATTAATGCGGAAGATACAAGTAAAGATTTTAGACCATCACCCGGAACCATTAGCAATTTAATTATGCCCGGAGGTAAAGGAATACGTATTGATGGTGCCATATATAACGGCTATACTATTGCACCCTATTACGACTCCATGTTAGCGAAACTTATTGTTCATGGGGATACCCGTGAAGAGGCGCTTGCAAAGATGAAAAGTGCATTAGGTGAATTCATCATTGAAGGTGTAACGACAAATATTGATTTTCACTATGAAATTCTTGAAAATCCATCCTTTGTTGCCGGGGACTATGATACAAGTCTTATTGAAAAAATGAAAGTGTGATTTAGATGAAGCCATTGTTTAAAAAGACAAAATATATACAAATGCATACATCCACAACGGTCATCCATAAAGCAGAACCGAATGTGCCATCCGGTTCATGGATAAAATGCCCGACGTGTAATGAAGTCGTATATAAAGATGATTATAAAGCCAATGCTTATATATGTCCAAAGTGTCAAAAACACTTCCGTATGAGCGCATCACAACGTCTAAAGATGATTTTAGATGACTATAGCTTTATCAATCTCTTTCATGAGCAAAAAACAGAAAATGTGCTGAATTTTAAAGGCTATGATCACAAAATCCAAGGACTCATCGAAAAAACCGGGATTGATGAAGCCGTATTAACAGGGACGGGAACAATTCATGGAATTAAAGTAGCGATTGGCGTTATGGATAGTCGATTCTTAATGGGAAGTATGGGACATGTTGTCGGAGAGAAAATCACCCAACTGACGGAACTGGCAACAAAAGAAAGCTTGCCACTGATTCTTTTTACGGCATCCGGAGGCGCTAGAATGCAAGAAGGGATTATTTCCCTCATGCAGATGGCAAAAACATCGGCTGCCATTAAACGTCATCATGATCAGGGCGGACTATATATTACGGTGCTTACCGACCCAACTTCAGGAGGCGTAACAGCGAGCTTTGCCATGCTTGGAGATATTATTTTATCAGAACCGGGTGCATTTATAGGATTTGCAGGACCACGTGTTATTCGTGATACAATCCGCCAAGAACTTCCGGAAGGCTTTCAAACGGCTGAATTTTTATTGGCACATGGCTTTGTAGATGCCATTGTAAAGCGAAAAGAATTACGTGATACCTTAAATCAATTATTAATTATGCACCACTATCAAGCATATGAAAACATGGATATGGAAGAAGAGAGGTGTTCGGATGAAAGCTTGGGATAGAGTACTCAAAGCACGACGGGCAGATCGACCCACGGCACAAAAATACATCGAGGCTTTTACGGAAAACTTCATGGAATTTCATGGTGACAGGTATTTTAGTGATGATGCAGCGATTATAGGCGGAGTAGGACTTATTGAAGGAATGCCGGTGACAATTATCGGTCAAGAAAAAGGGTCTAAAACGAAAGAAAAAGTCATGCGGAATTTTGGGATGCCTAATCCCGACGGGTATCGAAAAGCATTACGACTGATGAAGCAGGCCGAAAAATTCAATCGCCCCATTGTCTGTTTTGTAGATACATCCGGAGCCTTTTGTGGGCTCGAAGCTGAAGAACGTGGCCAAGGTGAAGCCATTGCCAGAAATCTATTCGAGATGAGTAACCTTCGTGTTCCGATTATATCCATTATCATCGGTGAAGGTGGAAGTGGTGGTGCTTTGGCATTAGCAGTGTCAGATGAAGTGTGGATGTTTGAAAATGCCATCTATTCCATTCTATCACCAGAAGGCTTTGCTTCGATTTTATATAAAGATGGTTCCTTAGCACCTAAAGTTGCGGAAGATATGAAGATTACAGCAGAGGAGCTCAAAAACCTGAACGTCATTGACTCTGTCATTCAAGAACCTTATGACGGTGCCCATGAAAGTTTTGAGCTGATCGTTGAACTCCTTAAAGATAAGTTAGTATATTCATTAAAAGAATTAATGCAATTACCGAAAGATACGCTGGTAGAAAAGCGCTACCAACGATATCGTAAATTCTAAAAATCATCGTATGCTTATGGTTAATGTATCAGAAGCCATGTGAATGCGTAACCGATAAAGGTCGTGATCCCATGATTTTTGTAAACGAGGATCACGAATAGCAAGCGGCTCCACGTCGATAGAGTGAATACTTCCGTCTAGATGAATGTGGACCCAATCCTCTAAAAAAATATCATTACCCTCAACCTTGGGTTGAATATAGGTAATTAAGTTTGAAACAAAATCAAAGCTGTCGAATGTGTCTTCACATTCAAGATGGTCTTTGATTTTTATTTTTTCACCCTTATATAAGGTCACTTCTCGATAAAAGGCAGATAGTGAAGTCATATAAGGATAGGCATGGGCTAGGTTCATATATATTGACGGCGCCTCTAAATCAAGTTGGCAATGTACCTCAGTCGCCTTATAGTCTTTTCCGGCAAGCTGCATTTTTCCGGCTAAGGTGGGGAGATTATGATAGTCGGATTGCATTGTCCATATAGAATAACGATCCTTTGAGAAAGTCTTAGCCGTGTAAGATTCGACACCGATATCAACAAAAACAGGCAAACCATGTTTATAAAGAGTGAAACTTCCGGTGTCATTATGGTTATGATTATCATCATTATCGCCGGATTTGACAGCAAGAGTGAACGTATTGTCACGGACAACCATAAGGCCGACGCTTTCATAGTAAATATCGGGCGGCATTGTTAAATCATGTGAAGGATAGTTCACAATCGCATCATAATGCTGGATATTTTGTAGGCGATAAAAAAGGTTGATTTCATCGCGGATAAAGGGATCGTCACTTTTTTTATAAT
>CAZVKG010000123.1:0-6617 GCA_964627665.1 uncultured Eubacteriales bacterium
TAGCAATGTGTTCAGATAGACGAACATAACCTGTCTCTGTCGCAACAACAGGAGTACCGGTTTCGATGGCAAAATCAATACCATTATGTCGGGAACTTTCTACAGCATCATTTGTATAACGTATAACCCCATACTCGGTTGAAATTCGTCCTCCGACTGGCTGTAAGAATGGTCCTGTCCAGAGGGGCTGATCATGACTAATTTCTCGACCTCTGTTGAATGCTTCAACAAGAGCGATTTGATTATCATTGGATCGGATACTGGCTGTACTTGAGGAGGTTTTTAATTGCTGAGTAGGAAATTCTTTGTTAATAACAGTCACAAGTAACTCAGTAGATACACTGTCACCATCGTTATTTTCTTCGCGAATGGTGAAGGAATATTCACTAGGGGATAATCGACTCATTAATGGAAGGAATAAATAACTTCCGCCATCTTGATGAATCCATTGTAAAGTTTCATGATAAATATCTGTTTCAAAAGTATAGGCCGAATCTTTGTTGATATGATTACCCTTTATAACAACAAGGTCACCAGGTTCGTATTCCAAATTATTGAGTTCATAGGATATAGGTAGCTGAACGTTAAGAAGTGCAGTTTGCTTCATACTTCCATAATCATGGTCAGCTACTTTTGGCCAGTCATAATTGATAACAAGTTGATATTCTCCGTTTGTTTGTGGCACAGGAATGGTGGCTATTTGGTTTTCAAAAGTAATTGGATTTTCATCAATTAGATTTTGAGAAGCATCATACAATAAATAACTTGCTGCAGGAATACTGAATTTTTCATTGGAATTTCCGAGAGCTAAATTAATTGTTGTATTATTTGTAGTAATTAAGTGGGAATTAAAATCGGGCGTTGCAATAAAATCATTGTTTATGACATCTGTAGCATAATAAGACTTATATATATGATAATTCCATGTTGCGTTAATTTGAGTAGCTAATGTTTTGTTATTGTAGGACATCTCTACATCGGGTAATTTGTTTTTTGGGAAAAAATATTCAAGTAGGCCGGATTTAAATAATTCATTAAATGAATTTGTTGAATATAAGAGAACAGATTCACCCTCAGTAATCTGAAATAGTTCTCGATTAAAATCAATATCAACTCTATATGTATCATAATTATTATCATTGGTAAATGCATTCATTTGTAATGAAAAAACGTCAGCTTCTTCATTGAGTTTACTTGAAGTCTCGATGATTGGAAGACTGCTTTCTGAAAAAGAGTGAAGAAGTTTTTCAAGTGTAACGCTTTTTGATGCATCACTTGCATTTGCAGCAACGATTGTGTCACACAAAGATCCACTGTAATCATAGAGTTCATAAAATATATAAGATTTTTGGGATGTTGTTGTTAAGGGGCTAGATACATTTTTGTTTGTGAATAATTGGCAAGCAGATACAAGTATTGAGAAACTTATGAGCACGAGTGTTAAGAGCATAATTTGTTTACTTGGCTTCAATCGCTTATTAAAAAAAGGTTGCATACATAATCCTCCATAATCCTTCATAACATTGTTGATAATTGAAATATACATATTATAGCAGATTTTAAAATATAATAAAGCAAATAAGTTAAAAAATTAGAATTGTTTCATATTTCATGATATAATAATTTGTGATTTATATTTACGAAAATTCATAATTAAAGGAGTTTCAAGATGAGTAATAAAATAAGAACGCGTTATGCACCAAGTCCAACAGGGAAAATGCATGTAGGAAACTTAAGAACCGCATTATATGCATACTTAATAGCAAAGCATGAGAATGGAGATTTTTTGTTGCGGATTGAAGATACGGATCAAGAACGATTTGTTGAAGGTGCAACAGATATTATATATAATACATTATCAGATGCAGGACTGATTCATGACGAAGGCCCGGATAAAGATGGCGGGGTAGGTCCTTATGTTCAAAGTGAACGACAGAAACAAGGTGTTTACTTGGAATATGCTGAAAAATTGATTGAAAATGGTGAAGCCTATTACTGCTTTTGCGATAAAGAACGTCTAGAAGGTCTACGGCAAGAAGCTGAGAATAAAAAAGAAACCTACCGTTATGATAAGCGTTGTTTACATTTGTCTAAAGAAGATGTTGATGAAAAACTTGCGAAAAATGAAGCCTATGTGATTCGTCAAAATAATCCAATCGAAGGAACAACTGTTTTTTCAGATGTACTTTATGGAGATATAACGGTTGATAACAAAGAGCTTGAAGATATGGTTCTTATAAAAACAGATGGATATCCGACATATAATTTTGCCAACGTTGTTGATGATCATTTAATGGGTATTACACACGTAGTCAGAGGAAATGAATACTTATCATCATCGCCCAAATATAATCGCCTCTATAATGCATTTGGTTGGGATGTTCCTGTTTATGTACACTGTCCGCTTATTACAGATGAAAATCATAAAAAATTAAGCAAACGACTCGGGCATGCTTCTTATGAAGATCTTATTGAGCTTGGTTTCTTAAGTGAAGCTATTGTGAATTTTGTGGCTTTATTAGGATGGAGTCCGTCATCAAATGAAGAAATCTTTTCTATGAATGAATTAATCGAACGATTTGATTATCATAATATTAACAAAGCACCTGCAGTTTTTGATATGAAAAAATTTAGATGGATGAACAGCGAATATATTAAACGCTTGCAACCGGAAGCTTTTTATAAACGTGTTGAAGAACGAATTAAAAAAGTAGTGCCAAATGAAACAATTGACCACAAAAAAATAGCTGCATTGGCACAAACTCGCCTTGAAACATTAAGGGAGATTGACGAAATTATTGATTTTTTTCAAGAAGTTCCGGAATATGATAAGGCTATTTATACGCATAAAAAAATGAAAACGAATCCGGAAAATTCACGTGGATTCATGCAACAAGTATTGCCTGTACTTGAAGAACAAGACGTTTGGACGGTAGATGCCCTACATGAATCTGTGATGGCATTTATCAAAACCACTGATTTGAAAAATGGTCAAGTTTTATGGCCATTAAGAACAGCGTTATCCGGTAAAGAATCGACTCCGGGAGGGGCGTTTGATATTATGGATATTTTAGGAAAAGAAGAATCTATAAAACGGATACAGGCAGGTATTAAGAAGCTAGAAGATGAAATGGAGTAAGAGATGAGTGAAGTTTTTACAAATGATTGGAAGGATATTCTTCAAGACCAGCTAGCGCAAGAGTATTATGTGAAAATGCGCGAACTCTTAATACAAGAATATAAAACAAAACAAATCTTTCCAAAAGCAAGTGATATATTCAATGCGTTTCATTTAACACCCTATAATGAAGTAAAAGTGGTGATTATCGGTCAAGATCCGTATCATGACGATAATCAGGCCCATGGACTCTGCTTTTCTGTAAAAAAAGAGGTCCCTATCCCACCAAGTTTACGTAATATTTATAAGGAATTGGAAAAGGACTGCGGATGTTATATTCCTAAACACGGCAACCTTGAAAAATGGGCAAAACAGGGGGTTTTACTTATCAATGCAGTACTAACAGTGCGTGCACATGAAGCTGCATCACATTCAAAAATTGGATGGGAACAGTTTACGGACTATGTGATTTCTAGATTAAATGAACGAAAGGAACCGGTTATTTTCCTGTTGTGGGGAAACTTTGCTAGGTCAAAGAAAAAATTAATTACCAATAATCAACATTATATTCTTGAATCGGCGCATCCAAGTCCTCTATCTGCATCAAGAGGTTTTTTTGGAAGTTGCCCGTTTTCAAAGATTAATAAGATATTGGATGAGAATAATCAAAAATGTATTGATTGGCAAATCGACGATTAATTGCTTCAATATTTGCAAGATTATAAAGGAGGAGTATTTATGGGGAATGGTGAAAAAGAAACGATTGTTATTTTAGATAACCAAGAAGAAGAACTTGTGTGGTTATCTCAACTGTTTGAAGAGGAAAACTATGAAGTAAACATAGCAACCAATTTAGAACAACTTTTATTTTGTCTAAAGGAAGAAAAGACGGACTTATTAGTTATTAATTTTTATGGTGAAGTCCACAAGAAAAAAGAAGTCTTTTTAAAACTCAGAGGAGAAGAGAGGTATTTTGGGCTTCCCATATTAGGCCTGTTTAGAGATGAACCCTTAGAAACTATGGACTTGTACTTAGAACTTGGCTTGGATCATATTTGTACCTACCCTTTTTCGAAAAAAGATATTCTCATTCATGCGGAACAGTTAATAGATGCAGTGAAAAAAAGAGAACTCATTGATTCGCTAAATCAAGAAATATTTGCCTTGAAAAAGGAAAATTCAATATTAAAAGAGAAGAAGAAAAACAAATAAAAAAGGCTATTGAATCGATAATCTATATTGATTCAATAGTCTTTTGTTTTAATAGATAGAGTTCATGTTATTTAACGCATATGCGATATATAATAAAATGCTTAGAGTAGAAACAATAAGTGAAATAACAAGAGATACACTTATATGGTCTGTTTTTCGCTTTAACCGCCGAGTATTTATGATCAATGATAACAAAGAGAAGAAGAAAAGTACAACAGCAACGATAAAAGAAATTACCATCATCTGTTCATCCCATACGGTTCGCCTTGATACATCAAAAAGTCGATCAAAAAAAGTGGTTTGTTCAGGACGGGCCATATCGGTAATAAGGAAAAAAGTACCTAATAAAAGCCAGACAACAAAACTTGACACTCGAATCCAGTAGACAAGAAAATCGGGGCCAATGCGTTTCTCGTAAAAATTCGATCTATGGCTATCCATCATGGTCATGGCAAACCCTCCTTTAAAATAAAAACAATCTATGAACATATTATATCATAATTGTGAACAAAATAAAAGCAAATCTTGCTGTGCGTTATAACGCACTATAAATGCAAAAAAAAGACTTTTATTATTGTAACTTCATTTTATTTCTGTTATAATATCTGCAATGAACGATTATAAGGAGGTATACAGTGAATATTCAAGTGAAAAGGACAGAAAATTTAAAAGAAAAGCCATCGATGGATCACCTTGGATTCGGTAATATTTTTACTGATCATATGTTTATTATGGATTATACAGAAGGAAATGGATGGCATGATGCACGTATCATTCCCTATCAGCCTTTATCTTTAGACCCTGCTACAATGGTGTTTCATTACGGTCAAGAAATGTTTGAAGGATTAAAAGCATATAAGAATCCACAAGGAGATATTTTACTATTTCGTCCGGAAAAAAATGCGGAACGTTTAAATATTACGAATAATCGAATCTGTATGCCTGAATTACCTGTTGAAGACTTTATTGATGCTGTTAAAGCAATTGTTGATATTGATAAAGACTGGATTCCTGAAGGGGTAGGTAATGCACTATATATTCGACCCTTTATTATTGCGACAGATCCGTTTTTAGGTGTTCGTCCATCACTTACGTATAAATTCATGATTATTTTATCGCCAGTCGGTCCATATTATAAAGAGGGGATTAATCCGGTTAAGATTTGGGTGGAACAAGAATATGTGCGAGCTGTACCTGGTGGAATTGGATTTGCGAAAACCGGTGGTAATTATGCGGCAAGCATTAAAGCTCAAGCAAATGCCAAAAGTAGAGGATATGCTCAAGTGCTATGGTTAGATGGTATTGAACGTAAATATATCGAGGAAGTCGGAACCATGAACGTGTTCTTTAAGATTGACGGACGTGTAATTACACCGAGTTTAACAGGAAGTATTCTTGAAGGTGTCACTCGAAATACGGTCATAGAATTATTAAAAACATGGGGAATACCTGTGTCGGAAGAACGTATATCGATAGAAGAACTCATTGAATATGGCCGACAAGGATTGCTCGAAGAAGCCTTTGGTACGGGAACTGCAGCAGTAATCTCTCCCGTGGGTGAGTTTAGATACAATGATCAGGTTATTGTTGTTCATGATGGAATTATCGGGGAATTGTCCCAACGTATTTATGATGAGTTGACAAGCATTCAAATGGGCAAAATTGAAGATAAATTTGGCTGGACAGTAAAAATATAAGGAAGAGCCAGTGTGTATCCGTATAAAAAGTGCACCGATTTAGACTTTTGATAGACGTGATATTTATTCGATCATTAGGGTATAGGGTATAAATTTTGAGATGGTAATAGAATTGGATTTTCGTTTTGAAATATGTAGAATAGAATAAGATATCGGTACACTTTTTATACGGATACACCACAATTATAAATCTTCTGTTCGGATGACACGTCCGACGATATGGCGGCTTAGGTTTAATAGGTCGCCTATTTCTTTTTGAGTTAACTCAGATTCGTGATAGATTCTTCGAATCAGTTGATTACGTATAGGATTTGGCTCCTGAAGTCTATCATATGATAAATGATATGTCTCTAGCTCTTCTTTTAGAATTTCCTTAGCCTTGTTGACGCGGTGATATAGATGGTCTTTGACATCAAAGTTAACGGTATGATCCATTTCATGGTGAATACTGCTTAACAAGCGACTGGCTTTTTTATAATCTTTTTTATCAAAAAAGTCATAAATGAAATTTTTATCAATTATTGACGTGCTAAACGGAGTTAGATAGTCATCATAGCTTGAATATTTGTAGCTTAGTCCGGAAGTAATAC
>CAZVKG010000124.1:0-6409 GCA_964627665.1 uncultured Eubacteriales bacterium
ATGATAATTTGTAGCTAAAGTGTAGTCGGTAGAGTATATAATTTGTAGCTTAACAGTTAGTAAAAGAAAAGAAGAAAACATCAACATCATCATTACACTATTTATATATACTAGAGGATGAAGCTTTGCCAGCTGAAGATGAATACAGCGTCATTTTCGATGGTAGCGGTGAAGCACAATGTGTTATACAAACCACAAAAATAAATGTTGTCCCTTTTAATGAGGTAACAGAAGCATTTGCAAAGAAAGAAGGCGAAGGGGACCTGACACTAGAATATTGGAGAAATGTTCATAGAGACTATTTTACTGAAGAATTGAAAGAGTATGACAAAGAGTTTACAGAAGATATGATGGTTGTATGTGAAGATTTTAAAATTGTTTATCCCAAATAATATCCATTGAAACAATGAATATTATTGATGAGGCGAACAGACAATGTGGGATTGTTAATCTAAATCATAGACAGGTGTAGCTTGCCTAAAGTTTTCGCCCAAAAAGTATATAATAAAGTAAAGAGCAACCATTCCAAGACTCAATGAAATCAAAGGATTAAATCCAAGACCTGCCGGTATAAATCCAAAGACAAGAGCAATAGCTGCTACAGTAGCTGCATAAGGAATCTGGGTTCGAACATGTGCGATATGATCACATCCGGAGGCCATCGAAGACATAATGGTTGTATCGGATATTGGCGATAAATGGTCGCCCATAACAGCCCCGGTTAGAACAGCCCCGATTGTAGGGACGATGAGCTCAGCTCCTCCTGTGAGGTAACTTAGTTCAATCGCGATGGGCATAACGATAGCGTTGGTTCCCCATGACGTACCTGTTGAAAAAGCGACGATAGCAGGAACGATAAAGAGGATGGCCGGGATTAAGAAAGAAGGAAGATTATTTCCGATAAGCTGTACCATCAATTCGGCTGTTTTGAGTTCGCTATTGATTGAACCTAAGGTCCAAGCCAAAGCAAGAATCATGGATGGAACAGCCATAGATTTTACACCTTCGACAAAGGCATCCGAGATTTCAGTGATTTTTAAGCTTTTTGTAGCCAGTGACATAGTCCAAGCAATGATAATCCCTGAAAAAGAAGCCCATAAGAGAACAACACTGGCATCGGCCGCGGAAAATGCCTCGCGAATGGAAGCTCCTTCGAAGCCGCCACCGTTTTGATATAATCCGACAATAGTAATCATAATAACGGATACAATAGGAATAACAGCATTGTACCAATGCCCGGCTAGGTCTGGGTTCGTTTCGTCGATTATATCGGTAGTGTTATTCTTGGCCAAATCTTCGGCTTTTTTCATTGGTCCATAATCTTTACCGGTAAAAATAATCATAAGCACAAAGGCTAAGGCAAGGATACTATAAAAACGATAGGGAATACTTTGTAAAAAAACATCATATGCCCCCATATCTAGGCCTAGTTTTTCAAGTCCTTCTTGGATAAGGCCTAATTCCATACCGACCCATGTTGAAATCAAGGCCATAGAAGAAACCGGTGCAGCAGTTGAATCCACAACATAGGCTAGTTTTTCACGGGATATTTTCAATTTATCTGTAATACCACGCATAGAGTTTCCAACAATAAGAGAGTTGGCATAATCGTCAAAGAAAATGGCGATCCCAAGTAACCATGTTGAGAATAATGCGGACTTTGTTGTAACAGCTCGACGTACGAGTACATCGGCGAGCCCTTTTGTGCCACCGTTTTTATCGACGATTCCGATTAAGCCGCCGATAAGCAAACAAAACACAAGGATGGAAACATTCCAACTATCCGTTAATGCCCCGACTAAGTAAGTGTTTAATAATTCAGTAAAACCACTTACGGGATTACCGGTGATGAGGGTTGCCCCGACAAAGACGGCAACAACGAGAGAGAGTAACACTTCGCGTGTTAATAGCGCCATAGCAATGGCAATTAAAGGTGGTAGTATTGCTAACCAATTCATGATAAGTTCTCCTTTATATATGTTAGTTTTGGAACATGGGTTCCGGGTAAAACAAAAAGCACCTAACCAAAGTTAAGTGCAATAAGCTTACGTATAATCGCATCGTTTTGGTTAAGATAGCTCAACAATATAGTCGCCTATATTGACAGTTCTGTATTTATTTAATACAGACCCAGCATTAAGTGTGGAGCTCAATACTTCGGCAATGGTTCCTTTCATAACAGATCACTAGCTTCCGGCTTCACTGAAATTACTTATAAACATCGCGCCTCTACCTCACTTACGATGAGGTATGATTGTTAAAATCGAATGTTAGATTAACATAATATGCTATTGGCGTCAAGGAATAACACAGACTTTCAGATATTTTTTTATAAGGGCTTGAATCAAAACTGTATTTAGTATATAGTATGTAACAGACTAAAAAGACAATAATTAATTGGAGAACAGCATGAATATTCAAAAAAGAAACGGAAGCATAGCCATATTTGACATAACCAAGATTATCGCAGCCATAGCCGGCGCCAACAAAGAAGTGGAACAAATACATCAGCTTCAGACACAAGAAATTAAAGAGATTGCAGGCAAAATAGCAGCCAAGGTATCAGAAGACACCCATGTAGAAACCATTCAAGATAGTGTCGAAGATGCTTTGTTGGAAAAAGGCGCCTTTAAGGTGGCCAAAACCTATATAAAATATCGTTATAGGAGAGACTTGGTTCGTAAGTCAAATTCTACAGATGAGCAAATCCTCACCCTGATTGAGACCAAAAACGAAGAAATCAAAGAAGAAAATTCAAACAAAAATCCAACAGTTGTGTCGGTACAAAGAGATTATATGGCCGGAGAAGTCAGTAAAGATGTGACCCGAAGATTTTTATTGGAAGAAGATATATCAAAGGCACATGAGGAGGGAATCATCCACTTTCATGATACGGATTATTTTGCCCAACACATGCATAATTGTGATTTAGTGAATCTTGAGGATATGTTACAAAACGGAACGGTCATTAGTGGTACCATGATTGAAAAACCTCACAGTTTTGCCACGGCCTGCAACATAACAACCCAAATCATTGCTCAAGTAGCGAGTACACAATATGGCGGACAATCCATATCCTTAAGCCATCTGGCACCTTTTGTGGATATTTCACGAAAAAAAATCATATTGGATATAGAAAATGAAATGCACATCGCAGGCGTACAACTCGAAGAAAAAAAGTTTGACGCCTTAGTGCATAAGCGATTACAAGAAGAAATTAACCGTGGCGTACAAATGATTCAATACCAGATTATCACATTAATGACAACCAATGGACAAGCGCCTTTTGTGACCTTGTTTATGTACCTGAATGAAGTCCAAGAAGGTCAGTTGCGTGATGACTTGTCGTTGATTATTGAAGAAATGTTAAGGCAGCGCATTAAAGGTGTAAAAAATGAAAAAGGCGTATGGACAACGCCGGCATTCCCAAAGTTGATCTATGTTCTTTCAGAAAACAACATTAGTGAAGGTTCAAAATATTTTGATATCACGCAATTAGCGGCCAAATGTACAGCCAAGCGAATGGTCCCGGACTATATCTCTGAAAAGAAAATGCGTGAACTTAAAAATGGGGATGTCTATACGTGTATGGGCTGTCGTTCATTCTTAACACCTTATCGAGATGAACAAGGGCAACCAAAGTATTATGGCCGCTTTAACCAAGGAGTGGTTACGCTAAATCTTGTTGACTTGGCCTTAAGTTCTGACGGTGATTTGACAAAATTCTGGAAGCTTTTTGATGAGCGTTTGGATTTGTGTTATAGAGGACTCATGGCTCGACATAATCGACTTAAAGGAACTAAGTCGGATGTAGCCCCAATATTATGGCAATATGGTGCATTGGCTCGATTGGAAAAAGGCCAAACCATTGACCACCTTTTATTTGGAGGATATTCAACCATTTCACTTGGATTTGCAGGATTATATGAATGTGTAAAATTCATGACAGGTAAATCCCATACGGACACATCCGCTGAACCCTTTGCCTTGGCTGTAATGCAGTATATGAATGATGCTTGTGCCAAGTGGAAAGCAAAGCATAACATTGATTTTAGTGTCTATGGGACGCCTTTAGAGTCAACAACCTATAAATTTGCAAAGGCCCTGAAAAATAGATTTGGCGAGATTGACGGGATTACTGATAAAAATTACATAACGAACTCATACCATGTGCATGTTACAGAAAAAATCGATGCCTTTACCAAATTAGGCTTTGAATCCAAGTTCCAGGAACTTAGCCCAGGAGGGGCGATTTCATATGTCGAAGTTCCCAATATGCTCGACAATATCCCGGCGGTTATCTCTGTCATGCAATATATTTACGACAATATTATGTATGCCGAACTCAATACGAAGTCAGATTATTGTCATAAGTGTGGTTATGGCGGTGAAATAGAAATCGTGGAATCGGAAGACAAATTGCTATGGAAATGTCCAAGTTGTGGAAACACAGACCAAGATCATATGTCGGTAACTAGAAGAACATGTGGCTATATCGGGACACAGTATTGGAACCAAGGGCGTACACAAGAGATTAAAGAAAGAGTGCTTCATCTATAATGTATTACGGAAGGATTAAATATCATGACATAGCCAACGGTGAAGGGATACGGACCTCTTTGTTCGTATCCGGTTGTCGAGTTAACTGCAAGGGATGCTTTAATAGAGAGACTTGGGATTTTAACTATGGCCAAGAGCTAACCAAGACCATTGTGTCTAAGCTTATAGATAGCTTAAAGTCACCCTATATCAGTGGATTGACAGTCTTAGGTGGTGAACCGATGGAGCCGGAAAATCAAGAGGCCCTATTACCTATCTTTAGACGGATTAAAGAGCATTTCTCCACGAAAACCATATGGTTGTATACCGGCTATCTACTAGACCAAGACTTGCTTGCAGGGGGAAAAAAACATACGATTTATACCGATGAACTCTTATCGTTAGTGGATGTAGTGGTTGACGGACCGTTTATCAGCGAATTGAGTGAGGCTGGACTGCAGTTTAGAGGGTCAAGTAATCAGCGCATTATAAGAAAATAACTTGACCAAGCAAAAATGGGAATATCATGATTTTAATAACTTTTGATTTTGTAGCTTGACTTGATAAAAATTCTACTATAATATTAAAGGATAAGGTTATAAAAATTGATGGGAGAAAATAATGATGCTACTAAACATAGAGAAAGTGGCTCAATATAGGGGAGACACTTCAAAAACAAATCAAGTTCAAATATTGAACAACAGAATAACCACAACAACAATAGATCAAAGCCAGTAAAAGGTTCTTGGTCTTATTTGTATGGAAAAAATTATCTAAGTAAGAGATAATGCGAATATTAACGACATGCGTAAATACAAATCAAAGATGTAATGTTTACGACATTCGTAAATTTCTAAGTTATCAAACAGCATATATCTGTATGCAAGGAGGAAGTTATGAAACTTCAAAGTATGGTGTTATTATTAATAATAGTTTTATTAGTGGGATGCAACGATTCTGTGGATAATGAAATTGGAACAGAGAAAATTAATCAATATGAAAGTAATATAAAGAAGTTGACTGATGAAAACGCTACGTTATTGATTGAAAAAGAAGAATTAGTAAGTGAGTATAATGAACTTATGGAAATTAATAATGAGCTAAGAGCTGATAATACTAACCTCAAAGAAGAGACTGTCGAAGATGAAGTCGATATAGACGCATTTATTGTAGTAGACGAATATAAGTATAAAATTTCTTTTTTAGGTGGCAGATATTTGGAAGATGGAATAATAATTATGCTTGAAGCATATTCAAACAAAGATGAGCAAATATGGATCAAAACTTGGAATGGGATACAAGTTTCTGAATTGGCTACACATTCAGAGATGGAAGTATATAATGGTAAAGTTTATATAGTTGTTGATGGAGTTTTGAATATAATTGACAATGAAACGGGATATACTAGATTAATGATATCAGACTTAGGTAAATCATTTCAAAAACCTGTCATTGATAAAGAAGGAAATATTTATGTTGTAGGTCAGTATAATCCATACCTAACTGTTATAAATAATCAAGGAGTGGTTTTATGGCAAGTGAATGAAGATGAATATGCTTGGGCTGATAATGTAGAAGTATTTGAAGATAGGATAGAGCTAAGAACAATATCGGGAGTTTACAAGTTTACACTTGATGGAGAAAGAATTTATGAATAGGTAGTTGACGATATATGCCGTCTGATAACAGCGAATTGACAACATGTACAGGAACAAGGATGGATGTCCACGTCGTCAATTCACGGGACGTTATACAAAACTCATCCTATGGATTCTTGCGGAAGATGAACCAGAATATAGGTTTTATTATATCGAAGCGGAATTTGTCAAGCTAGTTGTCCATCTTTCTTGAATTTATGATGCTTCACTTT
>CAZVKG010000125.1:0-5413 GCA_964627665.1 uncultured Eubacteriales bacterium
GTTTAAAATATTATAGTTTTTTAGAACGTGAAGATGATATGTATCAAGATGAAGAGGCCCATGTTTGTGACCATGAGCATCATCACGACTACCATCATGATCACGATATGGATTTACCGATTTCAAGTAATGAAGAATTGGTGGTTGAGAAGAAACTATGTCCTGAAATAATTGAGGTACAACAACGTGTACAAGAGATTATTCTTGAATTTCAAGAAATGAAAACAATACCAAGTCTTGATGATCTTAGTTCCCTGAGGAAAAGTTTGGAAAATCAAGTGTTTGTATTAACGGCATATGGAGATCAAATTTCCTTGCTGGAAAATTTGTATTATAAAAATCGATATAAAAATGAAACGATGGTTACAATGGAGTCTGACGAAGCTTTTGCAAGACGTGTTACAGAAATGCTGATGTCATTTGAACAGTCGGTAGATATCCGTGAACATCTAAAATATATATATCCTGAATTACCAATGCGTATCCACAAGAATAAATTTTTGGGATTGATTGATGAATATTTTGAAAAGTTAAAAGGAATTCCTTATGAGGACGTACAAAATCATATTAAAATTCT
Source organism: uncultured Eubacteriales bacterium (assembly GCA_964627665.1). GTDB lineage: Bacteria > Bacillota > Clostridia > Lachnospirales > Vallitaleaceae > UBA1351. Next base: position 578 of record CAZVKG010000125.1, read on the forward strand.
TAAAGAAAGTTTTGATCCTAAGGCAGTTGAGGGCTATGGTATCGTCGCCTCAAGTATAGCAAGTGATTTGGAAAAAATAGAAAAAACCTTAATTGAAGGGGATGATGGAGAGAAAGATAGTGCTTACCATCATATGTATCATCTAACAGAAGATAAAAATATCTGTTTAGAAAAGGCCCTTGATATTGCTGAAATTATTAATCATTTGATGGGAATCGCATTGACATTTGATGAAGCGCTTATTGATAATGACCTCTATGAAAAACTAGATGGACTCTTATCCTTAGATACGACCGAAGCGGAGTTGGCGGAGGTTTTTAAAATCGTTGAAGAAAAGTATGAACCCTTAGGTGAAGCAATGTTACAAATCGGAATGGTTATTGATCGGATGAGTGACCATCATTATTTCGATGAGAATGAGGAGTTATCGCATCTATTTAATCAACTTCAATATGCCTTCAACCTTTCAAAAGATGGCTATTTCATTGAGTGGCCTTATAAAAAAGATATGACAGTACCTTCATACAAAGAATTAATGATGATAAAAAATGATGTCATTAATACAATGGAAGATCGTTTGAATCAAGACCATAGAATGTTGCGTCGTTCAAGAATGAGTCTTATGATGGGAACCTTACAAATAGTACATGAAAATGGTCAAACAATTTATGACCACATATATAATTCAATTTCGTCATGCCTTGAAGTTGGAGAAAAGGTAATGAGTATGCAAAATATTTATAGTTATCTTAATGATTTTATTGATGGGCCTTATGAAAATTAGGTAGGAGTAAACGTTGGGGAGGTCATATGAGAGTAATCTATCCGTTATATTATGGAGAGTCGATTCCGAAGAAAAAACATAATGCGATTCGTCAACAAATCGAGAAACACGAATTTTCTAAAGCTAACGAATGGTATATTGTTGTGTTATACCAAGACAAAGAAACGTTATTTGAAAAAATTTCAATCAAAGAATTTGAGCATCACTGTAAGATGAATAAAGACTTTGATGTATTAGCAGTTGTCAAAACAAATGAAGAGTTTCAAGCGTTTACACTGCAGATAATGGAATTATTAATTGGAAAAACAAAAACGGTCACAAAAAAAGGGCTCATAAATTATTACAGGGAGAGCAACAATGAAAATATTAAGGTATAGTGGATTAACAATATTAAATATTGGTTTGTTTTTTGTATTACTGTTTTCAGCTGTTCAAATAATTTCAACTTGGGATGCCTATTATAGCTGGCATTATGAAACGCATGGTATTGAAGAAACTACAAAGATGAATGATGAACATTTTATGGAAGTCACAAATAAAATGATGGATTATTTAATGGGTCGAAGAGATTCATTAGATATGAAAGCAGAGATTGACGGTGAGATTCAGGAAGTTTTTGGGGAACGAGAAAAAGCGCATATGATTGATGTAAAAAGTCTGTTTGTGGGTGGCAGGATTATACGCAATATTTCTGCGATTATTTTATTTGTGTTCATTACGACGAGTTTTTTCTTAAAACCTAAATTATTTTTTGGGTGGATTCAAAGTTTAAAAGTGTTTTTTATCACGTCTTTTCTTCTTATTGGATTTTTGGGCGCTTTGTTTTACTTCAATTTTAGTAAATATTTTATTATTTTCCATAAGATATTTTTCGATAATGATTTGTGGATATTAGATCCGAAAACAGATGTTCTGATTAATATGGTGCCTGAAATCTTTTTCTTTCAAACGACAATGTTAATTGTTGCTTTATTTGTCATAATGGTCCTAGGTGTTATGATTATACGCAAGCTATTAATGAGTGAAATGGTCAAGAACTGGAGGGCATGATGCTAGCAACTATAGGGACAATTGTGGTTTTAATTTTGAAAATTATAGGAATTGCCTTATTGTGTATCCTCGGCCTTATTTTGCTTATTATTCTCATTGTGTTATTTGTTCCCTTTAGGTACAGTGCAGAAGGAAGTTTTGATGAAGACCTACGTATTCGCGTTAAATTTTCGTGGTTATTGCATCTTATTAATGGTTCATTTACTCAACATGACAAAGAATCTGATGTGCGCGTGCGGATTGCTCTTTTTCAGATAATTCCGAAAGGGAAATCAAAAGCTAAACCAAAATCCGTTTTAAAATCAAAAAAGGAACTTCCAAGTAAACCACCGATTGAACCATCAGTTAAACCTTCTATTGATTCAAATGATGAGACACCCAAAAAGCAAAAAGAAGAGAAGAAGCCAGCAAAGAAGCCAAAGAAGAAGTCGGAAAAGAAAAGCGAAAACAAAGCATCACCAATTGAGCAGTTTAAAGCAATATGGAATTTTCTGCAAGAAGATGAGAATGAAGGTTTATTAAGGCATGTATTTAAATATATAGGGCGGCTTATTAAGTGGATATTTCCAAGAAGAGCATATGCAAATATTGAATTTGGACTGGATGATCCTGCTACGACAGGATATATTACCGGATTAACATCAATAGTCTATGTTAAAACGCGAGGAAATTTTCAAGTGACCCCTAATTTTCATGAAGAAGTCATAAAAGGCTCTTTTAAAATTAGAGGTAGACTCTATCTTTATCAGCCGGTTTATTATATAATAAGAATAATAATCGATAAGCGTGTAAGAAGAATGTTGAAATTATTAAAAAAAATGTAACTAAAAAGGAGGAGAAATTATGGATTCAAACTTTAAAAACAATGTAGATTCTCTTATGACAGGTATGGAGGGATTTATTAATTCTAAAACGGTCGTTGGAGAACCTATACATATTGATGATACAATTATTTTGCCATTGATTGATGTAAGTTTTGGTCTTGGAACCGGTGCTTCTGAAGGAAAAAAAGCAGATGATCCTAAAACAATTGGAGCAGGAGGATTAGGTGCAAAGATTAGTCCAAGTGCTGTATTGGTTATTACCAACGGACAGACACGACTTGTTAATATAAAAAAACAAGATAGCCTTACAAAATTGATTGACTTAGTTCCGGATATTATGGACCGATTTAAAGCCCAGGATAAAGAAAAAAAACCTTCGACTATATAAAAGGAGATACCTATGATACTAGTAAATACAGCATTTATTACTGGAAAAGATATAGAAACCATTAGTATTGTAAAAGGGTCGACAATCCAATCACGACATGTAGGAAAAGATTTTATGAGTGGTTTAAAAACATTGGTTGGCGGTGAATTGGGATCTTATAATGAGATGATGAACGAAGCAAGAGCATTAGCAACAAAGCGGATGGTTGAAGAAGCTGAATCATTAGGCGCTGATGGGATTATTAATATTCGATATGCATCAAGTGCTATCATGCAAGGAGCAGCAGAAGTTATTGCTTATGGTACTGCTGTCAGATTTATATAATGGATCATTTACAAAAGGCATTAGCAAAAAATCTGAAAAATATACGTGAACGACGCGGCTTAAGTTTAGATAAGCTTGCTTCAATGACGAAAGTCAGTAAGTCAATGCTAGGACAGATTGAGCGTGGTGAATCGAATCCTACACTTGGAACGGTGTGGAAAATTGCAAATGGCCTTCATATAGGGTTGACAGAATTAATCAAAGAAAAACAAAGTGAATATGTTATTATTCGTAAAAATGAAGTTTCATATTTTGAAGAAGATATGGGCAAGTGTCAGGTTTTTCCATATTTCACATATGAAGATGGCAGACCATATGAAGTCTATAAAGTCGATATGGCACCAAAAGGGTATATACATGCTGAACCCCATCCAAAAGGTAGTATTGAGATTATTGTTGTCCATGAAGGACAGGTGTCGATACGTGTTGAAGAGGAAGAGTTTGTTTTAAATGAAGGAGATGCGACTAGATTTTTCGGAGATGTTGATCATGTCTATCATAATATAGGAAGTAAAAAGGCGCGATTGGGTGTCGTGATTTACTATGGACAAATTGATTAATAAACATATAGGCATAAAAAAAGTTGGAGCATTGCTCCAACTTTTTGTTTTACACATTGAATCGGAATAAAACGACATCCCCATCTTTGACAACATATTCTTTGCCTTCAATTCGAACGAGGCCTTTTTCTTTAGCCGTTGTATAATTTCCGGATGATATCAAATCATCATAAGCAACAATCTCTGCACGGATAAAGCCACGTTCAAAATCGGTATGTATTTTCCCGGCTGCTTGAGGTGCTTTCGTTCCTTGAGTAATTGTCCAAGCACGTGTTTCTTTTTCTCCGGCGGTTAGATAACTAATAAGTCCGAGTAAGCGATAAGAAGCGGCAATGAGTTTGTCTAAACCAGTATCTGTAATACCTAATGCTTCTAGGAATTCCTTTTTATCTTCATCGTCAAGAGTTGAGATTTCTTCTTCAATCTTTGCACAAATGACAAAAACTTCTGAACCTTCTTCTTTAGCAAACTCGCGAACGGTAGTAACATATTCATTTGATACACCATCATCAGCTAAATCATCTTCAGTTACATTCGCAGCGTATATTACCGGTTTGGTTGTTAATAGATTGAAGCTTTCAAGCAAACTCTCTTCTTCTTCGTCATTTAATTTAAGTGTTCGAGCCGATTGGCCGTTTTCTAATACTTCTTTAACGCGTTCAAGAAGGCTGATCTCTTTTTGTAAGGACTTATCGCCTTTAACTGCTTTAATAGATTTTGCGAGACGACGTTCCACAATATCTAAATCTGAAAAAATAAGTTCTAAATTTATGGTTTCGATGTCCCGTAAGGGGCCGATTTCTCCATCAACATGCACAACATTTGGATCATCAAAACAACGAACAACATGTACGATTGCATCGACTTCACGGATATTGCTTAAAAATTTATTGCCTAAACCTTCGC
>CAZVKG010000126.1:0-5399 GCA_964627665.1 uncultured Eubacteriales bacterium
TGGTTTTTCAAAATCCCGACAATCAAATGATTGCAACCATTGTTGAAGAAGAAGTAGCTTTTGGACCTGAAAACCTTGGTGTCCCTTCGGATGAAATCGTTTTTCGTGTTGACCAAGCATTAAGTACAGTGGAGATGAAAGAATATGCGATGCACTCGCCCAACAAATTATCCGGTGGACAAAAGCAACGCATTGCTATTGCCGGTGTCGTTGCAATGCATCCGGAGTGTATTATTCTCGATGAACCGACAGCCATGTTAGATCCTTCAGGACGCAAAGAAGTATTAGATACGATTAAATATTTAAATGAAGCCGAGAACATAACCATAATTTTAATTACGCATTTTATGGAAGAAGCCATTGATGCAGATTATATCTATGTTATGGAAGATGGTCATATTGCATGCCAAGGTCAACCGAAACAAATTTTTGCAGATGTAGAAGCTATGAAAAAATTGCATCTCGATGTACCTCAAACGGTAGAACTTGCATATTTGTTACAACAAGAGGGAATTGATGTTCCTTTAGATATATTAACAGTGGAAGAGATGGTTGATAAGTTATGGCAATTGAAATCAAACAATTAAATTACATCTACTCACAGGGCACGCCTTATGAAAAACATGCCTTGAACGGCGTTGATTTAACCATAGAGCAAGGTGAATTCATTGGTCTGATTGGACATACAGGATCGGGTAAATCAACGCTTATACAGCATTTAAATGCCTTGCTAAAACCGACATCCGGAAGTGTAATCATTGATGGTTTATCTATTTTTAGTGAAAAAACATCAAAAAAAGAAATTCGACAAAATGTTGGTTTAGTTTTTCAATATCCTGAACATCAGCTTTTTGAATTAACTGTATATAAAGACGTTGCCTTTGGGCCGATTAATATGGGCTTAGATGAAACAGAAGTTGATCGACGTGTTCGAGACGCTTTACAGAAAGTAGGACTGGAAGAAGACATCTATGAAAAATCGCCTTTTGAATTATCCGGAGGACAAAAGCGTCGTGTTGCTATTGCCGGTGTGTTAGCGATGAGACCACATATTCTCATATTAGATGAACCGACAGCTGGATTGGACCCTTATGGTCGCGATGAGATTTTAGGTGAGATCCAACGGATGCATACCCAAGATAATATGACCATTATTCTGGTATCCCATAGCATGGAAGACGTTGCCAACTATGTTGAACGTATTATTGTAATGGATCAAGGTAAGATTATATTACAAGGTGATAAATATAGTGTTTTTAAAGAAGTAGACCTATTAGAAGGCGTGGGACTTGGCGTGCCCCAAATAGCAAAGATGTGCAATGAACTGGCTCAAAAAGGGTTTATATTTGACCAAACGATTACAACACTAGACGAAGCTGTTAAAGCCCTTAAAAACCAGCTAATAAAGAAACAATAGGTGAGATTATGATTAGAGATATTACAATAGGACAATATTATCCCATAGAATCTAGAATTCATGGACTTGATCCGAGAACCAAACTTGCAATGACCTTTGGCTTTATTATATCTTTGTTTTTTGGCACAAAGTTACTTGTTTATCTTATTGCGGCAACTTTTTTGGCCATTGTGATAAAAATAAGTAAAGTACCTTTTAAATATATGATCAAAGGGTTAAAGTCAATTATAATTTTGATTGTATTTACAGTGGTCATTAACATTTTTATGACTCAAGGGGATCCGATTTATACATGGCGTTTTTTAACAATTACCAGAGAAGGTATTATCCTTGCTTTTTCAATGGCTATTCGATTGATTCTCCTCATCATAGGATCATCAATACTCACACTGACAACGTCACCGATTGATTTAACCGATGCGATTGAACGCCTTTTAAAGCCTTTTGAAAGAATACATGTTCCGGCACATGAGATTGCCATGATGATGACGATTGCTTTACGATTCATTCCGATTCTATTAGAAGAAACAGATAAGATTATGAAAGCGCAGATGGCACGAGGTGCAGATTTTGAAACCGGTGGTCTTATTAAAAAGGCCAAGAGTTTAGTTCCCCTCTTAGTGCCCTTGTTTATATCGGCCTTTCGACGTGCTGATGAATTAGCATTAGCGATGGAGGCTAGATGCTATCGTGGTGGAAAAGGACGTACCCGGATGAAAACTTTGGCATATAAAAAGCAAGATTTTATAGCCTATGTTTTGATTGCCTTCTATATAATCGGAATGCTTGGATTAGGTATATTTCTATGAACGATATAAAGTATTACAAACTTACAATTGCATATGACGGCCGCAACTATTGCGGATGGCAATTGCAAAAAAATGGTGCGTCAATTCATGAAATGTTGATGAAGGCAGGACGCGCTTTTTTACATGAGGATTTTTCAATCACGGGTGGCAGCCGAACAGATTCAGGCGTACATGCGCTAGGATATGTGGCTTTATTAGTCACAAAGCATCGCCTGGATCCTTATCGAATATGTCGAGCCTTTAATGCACATTTACCTGAAGATATTGTTGTGCATAAAAGTGAAAATGTATCGGAATCTTTTCACCCGAGATATAGTTCAAAGGGAAAACATTATCGTTATACGATTTATAATGATGAATTTCCTTTGCCACAATACATGCATTATTCCTACTATTATCATCATAAAAAACTGAATGTAGTAAAGATGCATGAAGCTGCACAGTATCTTGTTGGAGAACATGATTTTATGGCTTTTTCTTCAAAAAAAACATCGGTGAATAACACAGTTCGAACGATCTATTCCTGTTCGGTTACCTTAGATCATAAATACATATATATTGACATAAAAGGGAATGGATTTTTATATAACATGGTCAGAATTATTACAGGGATGCTGATTGAAGTCGGGCGAGGAAAATTGGAAGCTAATGACCTAAAAAAAATTCTTCTTGCCAAGGACCGATCACAAGCAACAAAGACAGCACCGGCGAACGGGTTGATGTTAATGGAGATATACTATGATGAAGGAGAATATTGACATGATGAAGAGGATGATGTTATGGAGTATTGTGTTTATGATTTTATTTGGCTTATCAATTGAAGCTCAAAATGATTATCGTGAACCTGAACTCTATAAAGGTGAGATAATAGAAATCGTCTCAGAAGAAGATAGTAGCGTTCAAACATCCGGTGGAGAGTATTACCGACGAACGCAGATTTTGAAGGTTGAACTCCTTGATAAAGAAAAAGAAGGCGAAATTATTGAAATTGTAAATAATGTAGATGAAGTCATGGCATACACTTTAGAGGTAGAAGAAGGCGATGATATTTATGTTTTTTTTGAGTATGATGAAGAAGGTAATGAATTGGCAGCGCATATTCATGAGTTTCGACGTGATAAAGATATATATATATTGATAGCAGTGTTTGTTGTTCTCATGGTTGTTGTTGGTGGTGTTAAAGGAATTAAAAGCTTAATAACCTTGGGCCTCACTGTTGCCGGTATTTATTACTTGCTCAATGGAATTGTCTCGGGTGGACATCCGATTTTTCTCTCAATTGTTGTAAGCTTCGTATTAACCATTGTAACCATGTTTTTAGTTGCAGGATTTAATTTAAAAGCAATATCTGCAATTGTCGGTACATTTGGTGGCGTTATTATCGCCGGTTTAATTGCTCTTCTAGTTAGCAATACGTCCAACTTGACCGGGCTAGGAACAACAGAAGCACAGATGCTCATGTACAGTGATCATCCGGTGGCCTTTAATATTCATGGTATACTATTTGCTAGTATTTTATTAGGAACATTGGGTGCGGTCATGGATGTGTGTATGTCCATTGCATCGGCAATTAATGAAGTGACAGAAGCTAATCCACTGATGAGTGCAATGGATTTATTTAAGTCCGGTATGAATATCGGACGAGACGTTATGGGAACAATGGTCAATACCCTTATTCTTGCATATGTTGGAACATCCGTCTTTCTCATTCTTATTTTTATGGTCAACGATATTAGTTATGTCGATATCGTCAATATGGACTTGGTGGCAACGGAAATCGTTAGAGCTATCTCAGGAACCATTGGATTAATATGTGCCATTCCGTTAACTGCATTTGTTTCAGCAACACTGGAAAAAAAGGTGATAAATTAACAAAAAACATTTGACACACACGGATAGATGTACTATAATATGAAAGCGTGAGTTTACTAATAAAATCCAAAGCCCCGGATTTTATAACATAGATTCTATAGTTTGATAATTAAAGGAGGAAATCCCATGAAAACATTCATGCCAAATGCTGAAACAGTTGAAAGAAAATGGTATGTTGTCGATGCTGAAGGTCAAACACTTGGTCGCTTAGCTTCGGAAATAGCAAAAGTATTAACTGGTAAAAACAAGCCGATTTACACACCACACGTGGATACAGGCGATTTCGTAATCGTAATTAATGCAGATAAAGTTGTACTTACTGGTAAAAAGCTTGATCAAAAACTTTACAGATGGCACACAGGACATCCAGGTGGTCTTCGCGAAGTTAAATATCGTGATATGATGGCTAAAAAACCTGAAGAAGTTGTTATGCATGCTGTAAAAGGAATGTTACCTAAGAATACATTAGGACGTAAGATGTTAACAAAATTACGTGTATACAAAGGAACAGAGCATAATCATGACGCTCAACAACCAGAAGTTCTTACATTCAATTATTAATTAGGATTCGGAAGGAGGAAAAACAGTGGCAGAAGTTAAATATTACGGCACAGGCCGTAGAAAAAGTAGTGTAGCTAGAGTATATTTAGTACCTGGGAATGGTAATATTACTGTAAATAAAAGAGATCTTGATGAATTCTTTGGTCTTGAGACATTAAAAGTAATCGTAAAACAACCACTTGTACTTACAGATACATTAACAAAATTTGATGTATTAGTAACAGTAAAAGGTGGAGGATATACAGGTCAAGCAGGAGCAATCCGACACGGTATCGCTAGAGCCTTACTTGAAGTTGACTTAGAAATGCGTCCAGCACTTAAAAAGGCAGGTTACTTAACACGTGACCCACGTATGAAAGAACGTAAAAAATACGGACTCAAAGGCGCTCGTCGTGCACCTCAATTCTCAAAAAGATAAGCATTGCTTGCGAATGGAAATACAAGAAGAAGTCTGGAGAGTTTACTCTTCAAGACTTCTTTTTTTATTGCCATTCATAAGAATGCAAGAAATGGCCGACTGCCTTTAGGCAGGAGGTGATTTCTTGTATTTGTAAGCAATGCTTATCGGTAGAAGAGAATGTCCAAATGTTTTCTGCTAACAAGAAGCGAAGCGGATTCGAGGATAGTGTTGCAATTCCGCAGATAATGGTGGAAGCAAGCTCAGTGATGTTTGGCTCATTGGAATGCAAGAGACTGTGTCAAAACTATTCATAAATATGTAGAAAAATTGATGAATTAAA
>CAZVKG010000127.1:0-5369 GCA_964627665.1 uncultured Eubacteriales bacterium
TAATTCATCAATTTTTCTACATATTTATGAATAGTTTTGACACAGTCTCTTGCCAAGTTCATTTATATTATCTAAAGGTATGAAAGCATCTAGGGATGCAAATAACGATCCACCGGTTACTCAATAAGCACTTTGATATAACAGTCGCCTTCCAAGGTCTTGACTGTTATTTTTTTATTCTCATAAATAGCGTAGGTCTTTGGATGTCCTTCTTTCGGCAATGTGATTGAGCCAGGATTTACATGAAAAACTCCTTGACTTGTTTTTTGAATCATTGGAACGTGAGTATGACCTTGTATAAAAATCTTTTCTCCCATTATGTCATGGGGCGGTTGATTGTTATACAAATGGCCATGGGTCATGAAAAAGCCTATGCCGTCGAGCCACAAACGGCTCTCAGCACTCTGAATGTTAAAGTCTAGAACCATTTGGTCAACTTCTGCATCACAATTGCCTCTAATGGCTATGATTGCTTCTCGGAGAGGATTGAGTTGGAGAATCACTGCTTTAGGGTCATATCCTTCCGGCAAGGGATTTCTAGGACCATGATAAAGAATGTCCCCTAAAATAACTAATTTATCAGGTTTTTCTATTGCATATGCTTTAAGTGCCTGCTCTAAACTTGTTGTTGATCCATGTATATCGGATATAAACATTATTTTCTTCATTCTGTCCTCCTAAATAAAACAACCCTTAGCGCATGTCTAAGGGTTATCCATTTTTCATTCTTTTTTTATGTTGGAATCACTTCAGGTGCAATACCATCTTCTTCTAATATATCAAACAACTTTTCAAATTGTTCTCCGTCAATTTTTTCTTTTTCAATAAGAAGTTTAGCTGTACGATGAAGCACTTCCATATGCTCTTCAAGAAGGCTTTTTGCTTCTTCAAATGCATCCCCAACGATACGTTTGATTTCGCCATCAATAATTCCGGCGATATTTTCACCGTAATTTCTTGTATGTCCCCAATCACGACCAATAAAGACTTCATCATTATCTCCGCCATACTGGATTGGACCAAGTACATCTGACATACCATAGCGAACGACCATATTTCTTGCAATACCTGTTGCACGTTCAATGTCATTTGACGCTCCGGTAGTAACATCATCAAGCACCAAGGACTCTGCTGCTCTTCCGCCCAGTAAAGCGACAATTTCCTGTTCCATTTTTTTCTTCGTCAAATACATTTGATCTGCTTTTGGTAGCGGCATAGTATATCCGCCGGCAAATCCTGTCGGAATAATCGAAATACTGTGTACAGAATCAATTTCTTCTAAAATATGATGTATAATTGCATGCCCGGCTTCATGATATGCCGTTATACGTTTTTCTTTTTCACTTATGACTCTTGAACGCTTTTCAGTACCAATACCAACTTTAATGAATGCTTGTCGCATATGCGCTTGTTCAATGACTTTTTTATTCTCACGTGCTGCATATATGGCTGCTTCATTGACCAAGTTTTCCAAGTCTGCTCCTGTAAATCCAGCCGTTGTTTGAGCAACTTCAAGTAAGTTCACATTATCAGACAAGGGTTTCCCTTTGGCATGTACTTTTAATATTTCTTCACGTCCTTTAACATCCGGACGTCCGACATAAACCTTTCGGTCAAATCGACCCGGTCTTAACAAGGCAGGATCAAGAATATCGACACGGTTGGTTGCCGCAATAACAATAACGCCTTCGTTAATACCGAAACCATCCATTTCAACCAATAATTGATTGAGTGTTTGCTCACGTTCATCATGTCCACCGCCAAGTCCTGCTCCACGTTTACGTCCGACTGCATCAATCTCATCAATAAATACGATACACGGTGCATTTTTCTTTGCTTGTTCGAACAAATCACGAACACGAGAAGCACCGACTCCTACAAACATCTCAACGAAGTCAGAACCGGATATACTAAAGAAGGGAACACCTGCTTCACCGGATACCGCTTTTGCCAACAATGTTTTTCCTGTTCCCGGAGGTCCTACTAAAACAACACCTTTGGGAATTCTTGCTCCTAACTCAACAAACTTCTTAGGGCTTTTTAGAAATTCAACAACTTCTTCAAGCTCTTCTTTTTCCTCTTCTAAACCAGCGACATTTTTAAAAGTCACTTTTTTGTTTTCGTCAAGTACCATTTTCGCTTTTGACTTACCAAAGGACATGACCTTAGAACCGCCACCGCCACCTTGTGCTTGATTCATAATAAACATAAGCAAAAAAACCACTGCAATCAGAATAATAATCGATGGTAAAATACTCATCAAAAAACTTGGTCTTTGAACATCTGAATAATGAATCGGAATATTCTGTCCATGTTCCGAAATTTTCGTACCAATTACTGTTGTATTCGGAACATAAAAACTTTCTTCTTTTCCATCTTGAAAATACGCTCGAAGTATTCCTGTCGGAATCTCTTGGTTTTGTGTGATTTCTATACGCACCACACGATTTTCAGCAACATCATTCATTAACTCCATCTCACCATAGGTATCTGCCATTTGTTCATTTGTAGGATTCGTTATAATCAGAGCAAATAACAAAATGAGAATCAGTAGTGCGTAAAAACTAAATCCACGCATATATTTCTTCATATTTTTTCTCCTTCCAACCGAGTTCGATTTGACTCTTACTCATCCAACACACTAATCTTTCCTATGTAAGGCAGATTACGATAATGTTGGCAGTAATCTAATCCATATCCAACAACAAACTCATCAGGAATCGTAAAACCTACATATTCAACATCAACATCCACAACACGACGATCCGGTTTGTCAAGCAATGTTACAATCCTAATACTATTGGGGTTTCTTTGATTCAATACATGAACCAGATAATTCAATGTTCTTCCTGAATCAATGATGTCTTCAACAATTAAAATGTCTTTGCCTTCGATTGAGTCATCTAAATCTTTAACAATCTTTACAACTCCCGTGCTTGTTGTTTCATTTCCATAACTGGATATAGCCATAAAATCCATAGTCATCGGAGGCGTAAGCTCTTTTGCCAGCTCCGTCATAAACATGACACCGCCTTTTAGCACACAAATCATATTGATTTCCTTACCTTCGTATTCTTTTGAAATCTGTTCTCCAAGTTCCTTCGTTCGTTTTACAAGTTCCTCTTTTGAAATTAGAACATCAATTGTCATAGCCTTTATTGTCCTCCTTAGTTAGTTCTACCCTGATTATTTCAGACGAATCTTCTGTTGCTTCATAGATTGGATTTACACGATATCCAGGTACCCACAGAATATGATTTCCCGACGCTAGCAGGGGAAGTTGATTCCGCAACGATAATGGGATTTTTTCGTCAATAAAAAATTTTTTTATTTTTTTTGAATGCCCTTCCGAGTCAATATGGATAATATCCCCCGGCCTTCTCGTTCGCAAAACTAAATTAGCTTTTATTTTATCATAATCGAACCATTTAGTGTATAGATTTTTTGTATTTTTAAAAGAATCTTTATACTTTGTTGGTCCTTCGTTCACAACAGTATACCATAAATCAGCCTTTTGAATATACCCTTTATCCGGAATCCTGTCAAGTTCATGAACAAATTCCTCTATAATCATATTCGTATTATAGAAAAACACAAGTCGATTATATTCTTTAATCACCGTTAACCCTTTATATACTTCAACTTTTTTCCCGGATTGATGAGACATAAGGTCTAGTATTCTTTCGATATGAATATATTCAAGATTTTTCGTGGTTCCTACTAACTTTTCGATGGCTTTTCTTAATACCCGTCGAATAATCGCCGTATGTTCTCGCATAAGCACTTCGCCATCAATAACATTTACATGGCCACCTTCAGATCCTTCATAGTCCTTGTCCATCAATTCTTTTGAACAAGATACTCGCTTATATATTTTATCCGCTTCTAGCTCCATATAATCATTTTCATCTCCAAATACCAATCCTGCTCGATATAGTGTATCAATAATATTGGGATTGAAGTCATTTTTGATTTGTGTTAAAAGTTGATGACGAATTTTATTCCGTTGATATGACATAAGATGATTCGTTTCATCGTTTGCATACGGCAAGCCTTTATGTCCAATATATTCCATAATCTCATGTTTTGATGTACTAAGAAGCGGTCGTATCAGAAGATCTTGATATTGATTCTCGCTAAAAACCTCCATACCTTTTAATCCTAGAAGGCCTGTACCTCTCATAAATCGATATAATAATGTTTCTGCCTGATCATCTTTATGATGTGCTACTGCAATCTTATTTCCGTTTTTTTCTAGAAGGTAGCGATGCAGCGCCATATATCTTAATATTCTTGCCCCATCTTCTTCAGACACACGTTGAGTCTTACAATACTCCAATACATTAACATGTTGGACCATGAGCGGTAACCCCAACGCATTACAATGATGCTCACAAATGCGAATGTCTTCATCTGCATTTTTCCTTAGACCATGGTGAATATATATAGGGAATAATTCAAAGAAAATCATTTGTTTATTAGAAAGCTCATTTAATAAATATAAAAGTGCCACTGAATCCGCACCTCCGGAAAATCCCAAAACAATGCGGTCACCTGTTTGAATAAGCTTATCTGTAAGAATTAAATGTTTAAAACTTTCAGTTAATTCATTTGGCATAGTTCTTCCTTTCCGTATTAAAAAGGACTCAACCTTTCAGTCGAGCCACTGTCAAAAGCATCTATTATTCTTCTGTTATAAAGAGGATCTCGCCTTCTTGTATCAAATTAAATTCATTTCTCGCTTTCTTTATGATGAACTCATCTGACTGAATGTAATATTCCATTTCTTCAAGTTCGACTTTGCGTTCAAGTTCACTAACAAGTTCATTATTGAGAGCTTCTAATTCTTGTTCTTTTTCAAGTGTTTTTGTATATGCTTCAGAAATCTGAAAAAAAACAATTCCGCTTAACAGCATAAGAACAAATATTAAAAAGTATATCGATTTATGCTTTTTTCTCTTCATGAACCCATCACCTACTTTAGAATTTTTATTTTATATACCAAGTATAGTATAGCATTAATTCAAAAATTATGGTAGTCATTAAAAAAATTATTCATTCAAATATGTGAACATCGAATCTGCATCTTCTTTTTTTGTTGTATCTTTGATTGCGTCTACTCTTACCTTGACAACATTATTTCCAAAAGAGATTTGGATAACATCATTGACACTTACCGGCGTCCCTGATTTTGCCACTTTCCCATTTATTTCTACACGTCCTGCATTACAGGCGTCATTGGCTACACTGCGTCGTTTGATTAAACGTGATACTTTTAAAAACTTATCTAAACGCATACTATTCTCCTTTTTTATTCTTGTATAACAAAAAATCTACACTAATCGTGTAGATTTTTTGAATCTTAATCG
>CAZVKG010000128.1:0-5190 GCA_964627665.1 uncultured Eubacteriales bacterium
TTAGGTATGACTGCACAAGCGGTTGTTGAAGCAGTTAAAGCCTTATAATACAATATAAAATTTGACACAAGGAATAGACATATGCATTATTATGCCTTAAAATAAAGATACTTCAATTGAAGGTATTTCCTAGGCACAAAAATGCTTTGATACTATAGCATAGAAACGGCAATACCACATCATAGATGAAGGGTATTTGCCGTTTTTTGTTTATAGTCTTTTTTGGGACCTTGTAATTCTGAGATACTAATAAAAACATAAAGGAGGAACACGATGAGATTTATTTCATGGAACATAGACTCACTAAATGCGGCCTTAACAAGTGATTCAAATAGGGCGGTGCTTACAAGACAAGTTATTGAGACCATTTTGGCAGAGGATGCAGATGTTATTGCTTTGCAAGAAACCAAGTTACCGGGGAAGGGGCCGAATAAGAAACATATGGAGCGTTTAAAGGAGTATTTTATAGGATATTCCTATATATGGAGATCTTCCCAAGAGCCCGCGAGAAAAGGGTATGCAGGAACCATGTTTTTATATAAAGATAAGTACGCTCCACAAGTTTCTAATCCGACGATTGGGGCTCCGGATACCATGGATGTAGAAGGTAGAATAATCACCTTAGATTTTGGAGAATTTTATCTTACGCAGGTATATACACCCAATGCCGGCGATGGTCTGCGAAGATTGAAAGAACGGCAAATCTGGGATGAAAAATACGCCGAATATCTACAAAACTTAGACCAAGAAAAACCGGTATTAGCAACAGGGGACTATAATGTCGCCCATAAAGAGATTGATTTAGCAAATCCACAAAGCAATCATAGGTCAGCAGGCTTTACCGATGAAGAACGTGCAGGTTTTACCAATCTGCTCAATAAAGGATTTACAGATACCTTTAGATATATACATGGTGATGTAACAGGCATGTATTCCTGGTGGGCACAAAGGGTTAAAACAAGTAAAATCAATAATTCGGGCTGGAGAATTGACTATTGGCTTGTGAGTGACCGGTTGGCGGACAAAGTTATAAAATCGGAGATGCTAGATTCCGGTGTTCGACAAGACCATACACCGATTCTGTTGGAAGTGGATTTATAGCGAAAGTTTTTGCTCCCTAAATAAAAAGTTTTGTTGAATTTTTGGTTTCTTTTTGTTATAATGATAAAGAGGTGGTACATATGATTGAACGAAAGCAATATTCTGATGCGATAGCAGGATTTATTAATAAGCCTATAATTAAAATTATTACTGGTATTCGGCGTTCAGGTAAGTCTACATTTTTAAGAATGTTGCAACAAAATTTGATGGATCAAGGTGTTCTGGAAGATCAAATTCTATATATGAATTTTGAAAGCTTTCGATTTATGGACATCCGAGATGCGAAAACGCTGTATCAGTACGTCATTGAGAATGTCAACACAAATCAAAAATCCTATTTGTTTTTTGATGAAATACAAATAGTGGACGACTGGGAAGCATCCGTCAATTCATTTCTTGTCGACTTTGATACAGATATATATGTTACAGGTTCTAACTCAAATATGTTATCTTCAGAGCTATCGACACTTCTAACAGGAAGATATGTTCAAATAAGAATGCAGCCTTTAGTATTTAGGGAGTTCTTGAAATTCCATGAAATGGATAACAATAATAGTAATATTACCGATTTATTATGGACTTTTCTAAGAAGAGGAGGGTTTCCTTCTATCCATTCCTTACCCTATGAAGAAAGAGATGCCTATACATTAATTGGAGATATTTATGATTCCATCGTATTAAGGGATGCGGTAGAACGATTTAATATTAAAAACATTGAACTTCTCGATCGCATATTAAGATTTGTTATGGATAATATTGGCAATACATTTTCTGCAAAAAAAATTGCTGATTATTTTAAAAGTCAACAACGTTCAGTGAATCAAAATACGGTTTATAATTATTTGGAGGCTTTGGAAAGTACTTTTTTAATCAACCGAGTTAATCGATTTGATTTGCATGGTAAGGAAATATTGAAAACACAAGAAAAATTTTATTTGGCGGATCAAGGTATTCTTCATTCTGTTCTTGGATACCATGATAGGAATATACCGGGATTATTAGAGAACATTGTTTATAACGAATTAGTATATAGAGGATATTCTGTTCATATTGGAAAGATTAAAGACAAAGAAATAGATTTTGTGGCAACAAAGGAGAATAAAAGAGTATATCTGCAAGTTACATATAAAATGGAAAGTGAAAATACCATAAATAGAGAATTTGGACCCTTATTGTCAGTTGATGATCATTATCCTAAATATGTTCTTTCAATGGATGAGCATTTTAATGATAATATCGAAGGCGTACAGCATATGAAATTAATTCATTTTTTAACATCAAAACATTGGGAGAAATAATATTCATCCATATGCGAAAAACTTCTGCGACTATGTCACCGCACATGTGGAGACGGTTTTGGTGCTTAACAAAGTATTATAATCAATATAAGCAAGGCAGTTCAAGTTATTAGGCAGAGAAATCTGCCTTTTTTCATTATGTTTGTGTTATCTCCTATTAATGCTATAATAATAGGAGAAAAAATATTTGAGGAGGAGAAGTTTTATGAGAGAGTTTGATTATACTAGATTAGATGAACAGCTTTTTGACCGAGAAATAGTAAGTTTGTTGTCAGCGATTCATGAACATAAAGGAAAGCAGTCACTATATATTGAGGCAAGTTCAGATGCGCTAAAAAAAATGTTAGAAGTTGCTAAGATCCAAAGTACTAATGCATCGAATGCTATTGAAGGAATACACACCAGTGATAAACGTCTAAAGGATCTTGTTGAGAAAAAAACAAAACCAAGAAACCGAAATGAGGAAGAAATTGCAGGATATAGGCAAGTCCTGGAGTTGATTCATGATATTTATGAATATATTTACCCGACGCCGAATCATATATTGCAATTACATAGAGATCTCTATACATATAGCTCTGCCCCGGATGGGGGCAAGTTTAAGAACATAGATAATATAATAGAAGAAGAGAATGAAGATGGAGAAAAGTCCATCAGATTCAAACCAGCACCTGCTGCATTCACGCCTGATATGCTGAGACAGTTGTGTGATACTTTTTCAAAAGCCATAGATGCAAAAGAGATTGATCCATTATTATTGATTGCAGCATTTATTTTTGACTTCGTATCGATTCATCCATTTAGAGATGGTAATGGTAGAATGAGTAGGCTATTAACGTTATTGTTTATGTATCGCAGTGGTTATATTGTGGGGAAATATATAAGTGTTGAAATGCATATTGAACGAACGAAAGAAAACTATTATGAATCATTATTACTGAGTTCGAAAGGTTGGCATGAAGGTGAAAACGATTACAAACCCTTCATCAAGTATTATTTATCAGTGATTCTTGCAACATATAAGGAGTTCTCAGAGCGAGTTGAGTTATTGATAGATAAATCTATTAGTAAGTCAGAGCGAGTGAAAAGAGTCTTTGATGTTAAGCTCGGAAAGTTTTCAAAGAGCGATATTCATATTCTAAATCCTGATATCAGTCCGAAAACAATAGAAAAAGCATTAAAAGAACTGGTAGAAAATGGGTATATTGAGAAAGTTGGTCAAGGAAGAAGTACTGTGTACGTAAAGAAAATGTAGGAATCGAAATATGTCTGCGACCATGCCTCCACACATGTGGAAGGGGTTTTGAGCATGATTAATAAATATTAACTAGACAGATATTAGTGGCTGTAATATTGTGAAACGAGATAAAGAGAGTTTTTAAATAAAAGAAAGAGGGAGTATAATGCTGGCATTTTTAAGTGTAATTGAAAATGATGTGGTTCGAAGTCATCTTGAGGAACTGTATCTATTATACCACAAAGAACTTGTACATGTTGCTAACAAGATATTAAAGGATTATCATGAAGCAGAAGATATTGTTCAAACTGCTTTTATTAAGGTGGCGGATTACTTGGATGAAAATATTGATGTGAAGTGTAACAAAACCAAGGGCTTGATTGTTATAATAGTTAGAAACCTTTCTATTAATCAGTATAATAAGAGAAAAAGAAGAGCAACGGCTAATATTGATGATTTAGCAGATATCATCTGCGATGATTCAGCTATTACACCGGAAATCAATGTTTTGAGGCTGGATCAAAGTGAGGAAGTAGCACGTTTATTGGATAATATCAATGAAGGGTATGCAGATATACTGGCACTAAAATATTTATATGAATATACGGATAAAGAAATTGCTGAAATTTTATCGATGTCAGAAGGAAGTGTACGAACAAAGCTGACAAGAGCAAGACAAGCCTGTAAGGACGTTCTGGGAGGTGAGCGATATGAATATGCGTGATGAAGACTTGGATTCAGGTATGGACAGTATGATGGATGCCTATTATAAATTGGTGGGAGAAGCTCATGTTAAGAATATTCTGGAAGATTTGGAAAACGAAAAAGACGAAATAGAGCAGATTCAAATATCAAAGTCCATGGATGATTGGTTTGAAAAGTTTATACATAAGCAAAAGAAGGAAAAACAAAGAAAAAACTGGTTGAAAAAGATTAGGACGTATTCAAGCAGAACGGCAGTTTTCATATTGGTTCTGATTGGGGCATTTACGTTAGTGACGATGTCGGTAGAGGCATTCAGGGTACGAATATTTAATTATTTCATGGAAAAGAACGAAAGTTATACAGAATTTAGAGTTGATGAAGTAGTAGACGGTCAAAGCACACCGCAGTTGGATATAGATCAGTATTATTATCCGACATATTTACCGGAGGATTACACTTATGACAGTTATCAGGTGGGTGGTGATATCGTTATGCTCAGTTATAGCAATAGTGAAGATACTATTATTTTCACCCAGGGAAGCACTGGTTCGGCATATCATGTGGACACTGAAGATGCTGAAATGAAAGAGGTACCGATTGGGAATACCAGTGGATATCTAATTGATAAGAATGACGGAAGTACCTTGTTCTGGAATGATAATGATAGGGATTTTATGATCAATGGAAACCTAGAGCCAAATGAACTGATTAAGATAGCAGAGAGTCTTGAAAAAAATAAATAAAAAACTTTTGAAAAAAGTGTAACAAATCACCTTGCTTCACTGTCTTATATAATATCTTCTCGGTATTGAACGTTGAAAGAGAATATAAGTGAAAAAGAAATATTGA
>CAZVKG010000129.1:0-5121 GCA_964627665.1 uncultured Eubacteriales bacterium
TATATTTTAAGGAGAATTGTATGAAATTATTGCATGAACGTATTAAACAAGATGGTTCTGTTCTCTCGGAAGAAATACTGAAAGTCGATTCTTTTCTTAATCATCAAATTGATGCAAGGTTGATGTTTGAGATGGGGAAAGAATTTAAACGACGGTTTGCGGATGAAACGATTACAAAGATTGTAACCATTGAAGCTTCTGGCATTGCAATTGCAGCCGTAGCCGCTTTATCATTTGATATTCCAGTTGTTTTTGCAAAAAAAACACAAAGTCGAAATCTGGACACACAAGTATATACCTATCCTGTGTACTCTTTTACAAAACAGCAGACATATGATATTCACATTTCAAAAAAATATTTAAACCCAAGCGACCGTATTCTTATTCTGGATGATTTTCTGGCAAATGGACAAGCGGTTGAAGGATTAATTCAACTTGTTCAACAGGCTGGTGCCAAAGTTGCCGGCGTGGGTATAGCTATTGAAAAAGGCTTTCAGCCTGGGGGAAAAGAGCTTCGTGAAAAAGGCGTTCGCGTTGAATCGCTAGCCATTATTGATCGTATGAAGGATGGAGAAATCCATTTTTTATAGATGGGTATTATTTTACCCAATAAAACATATCTATGGATAAATACTAGGAGGAATTATGAAAAAAATTACAGCATTTTTATTGATTTTAACAATGGTACTTGTGATGACAGCGTGTGGAAAAGATGCGTCATCAGACACCTATGTATCTGAAAATGGAACAGAAAGTGGATCTGGAGAGGCTGATGTTACTAGTGCAAGTGATGTCACAGTCGGTTTTATTTTTGTTGGACCGGTTGGTGATGGCGGATGGTCTTTTTCCCACAATGAAGGTAGATTAGCTCTTGAAAGTGAGCTTGGAGTAAAGACGCTCTATAAAGAATCTGTACCTGAGAGTCAAGAAGTTGAAGGCGAGATACGAAACATGATTGATCAAGGTGCAAGCATAATCTTTGCAACAAGTTACGGATATATGAACTATGTAGAAGAACTTTCAAATGAATTCCCCGACGTAAAATTCTTCCATTGTTCAGGATATAAGCAGACAGACAATATGTCCAACTATTTTGGACGTATTTATGAAGCAAGATATTTATCAGGTATTGTCGCTGGATTAAAGACGGAGACAAATCATATCGGTTATGTCGGCGCTTTCCCAATCCCGGAAGTTGTTCGTGGAATTAATGCCTTTACATTAGGTGCGCGTTCAGTAAATCCAGATGTTGAAGTTGAAGTTGTTTGGACATCCACATGGTATGATCCTGCAATTGAAAAAGAAGCAGCTATAGCACTATTAGATAATGGAGCAGACATCATTGCACAACATCAAGACACAGGTGGACCACAACAAGCGGCTGAAGAACGTGGTTTATATTCAATTGGTTACCATACGGATATGTCGGCGATAGCACCTAACGCGGTATTAACATCTGTTGTTTGGAATTGGAATGACTATTATGTGGATCAAGTAAAGTCTGTTATTGATGGTGAATTCGAGTCAGAATCATATTGGGGTGGAATGGAAACCGGTATGGTTGGACTTACTGATGTCGCAGATTTCGCAGCGGATGGAACGCAAGAAGCCTTAGATGCAGCTATTGCAGATGGTATGCATGTGTTCACAGGTGAAATCAAAGATCAGGAAGGTAATGTAAAAGTCGCTGACGGCGAAACATTAACGGATGATGAATTATTAAATATGTTGTGGTTTGTTGAAGGCGTTATCGGCAAAATTCAATAAAAATGGTTTGTTGAGTTATATATTAGATTGGAGCCAATATGCATAAAGATATATTCGTTAAAATGGAAAATATCAGTAAGAGCTTTGGGACTGTTCGAGCAAATGATGCTGTAAGTTTTGAAGTTCGTAAAGGAGAGATTCATGCATTGCTTGGTGAAAACGGTGCTGGAAAGAGCACATTAATGAACATGCTGTCAGGTATTTATAAACCTGACAGCGGTTTTATTTATATCCATGGACAAAAAGTAACTTTCCAGAGCCCAAAAGAATCGATTCAAATGGGAATCGGGATGATTCATCAACATGTAAAACTCGTCGATGTACAAACAGCAAGAGATAATATAATTATGGGGTTGAAAAACTCTTTTTTTGTGAAAAAGAATAAAATTTCTGAAGAGCTTAGAGCAAAAGCGCGACATTTTGGCTTGGCCGTTGACCCAGATAAAAAGATTTACAACATGTCCATCGGAGAAAAACAAAGTGTAGAAATTCTCAAAGTATTATATCGTGGTGCAGATATTTTGATTATGGATGAGCCTACAGCGGTTTTGACACCACAAGAAACAAAAGAATTATTTGTAATTATGCGAAAAATGGCCGAAGATGGATGTGCAATTATTATTATTACGCATAAACTTAATGAAGTTATGGAGATTTCAGATCGAGTAACAGTATTACGTCATGGGAGTACAGTAGGTACATTAGAAACTCAGCATACAACGCCTAAAGAAATGACAGACCTTATGGTTGGTGCGGTGACAGATTTATCGATAAAACGTCCTAAGGTTCATCGAGGAAAAGCTGTTTTGGAAATTAAGGAATTAGTAGCTGAAGACCCTGACCATGTACCTGTTCTCAAGAATCTTTCATTTAATCTTTTTGAAGGAGAAATTCTTGGTGTTGCAGGTGTTTCGGGAAGCGGACAAAAAGAACTTTGCGAAGCTGTTGCAGGATTATATCCAGTTAAAAATGGTGAAATTCTTTATGAAAAAGAAAATCTGATTGGGATGTCACCCAGAAATATAATACGTAGAGGAATTAGTATGAGTTTTATTCCGGAAGACAGATTAGGAATGGGACTCGTTGCATCAATGGACATGGTGGATAACTTTTTACTTAAAGAATATCATAATCAAAAAGGTCCCTTAATTCGAAGAAAAACGATTGCTCCTCATTGTGAAGAAATGATTCAACGACTCGATATTCGAACGCCGGGAATTCATCATCCGGTAAAACAACTTTCAGGTGGTAATATCCAAAAGGTTTTGATTGGAAGAGAGATTGATACAAACCCCCATGTTCTAATTACGGCATATGCAGTGCGAGGTCTTGATATTGGAGCTTCTCACAACATATATGATTTGATAAATGAACAAAAACAAAAAGGTGTCGGAATATTATTCATTGGGGAAGACCTAGATGTGCTTATGGAATTATGTGATCGAATTATGGTTTTATGTGAAGGCGAGATTACCGGTATCGTAAATTCTGAGGAAGTCACAAAAGAAGAACTTGGACTCATGATGGCCGGAGAAAAAATAAAAATCGAAGGTGGTGAAGCCTCATGAGAATGATTCAACGGACAAATATATCCAAGCAAAAAATTATTCTGATTCGTCTTATTTCTGTTTTTTTATCATTAATGACAGCTTCTTTATTTTTGCAATTCATGGGACATCATCCGATTGATGTATTTGCGTCATTAGCAATCGGCGCTTTTGGTTCCGCATATCGACTAAGAGAAACATTGACAACATCAATTCCGCTTGTAGTCACATCAATAGGAATCATGATTGCCTTTAAAATGAAATTTTGGAACATTGGTGGAGAAGGGCAGATTATTATGGGGGCGTTTGCGGCAAGCTATATCGCTCTTAATTACAGTGAATTACCTAAACCCCTATTATTAACATTGATGTTTTTTGCAGGGTTTTTAGGTGGAGGTATGTGGGCGCTGATACCGGCTCTGCTAAAAGTACATTTAGGAACAAATGAAACGATTATTACCTTAATGCTTAATTATGTTGCAATAAAATGGGTTACCTATTTACAATATGGACCATGGAAAGACCCGAATGGAATGGGATTTCCTCAGATAGCAACATTTGAACCCAACGCGATATTACCCAAGGTTTTTGGTGTACATATCGGATGGATTATTGCAATTTTTATAGTATTAGCAATATCCTTTTTATTAGCGAAAACAAAAAAAGGATTTGAAATCAGTGTTATCGGAGAGAGTATTGATACGGCAAGATATGCCGGAATGAATGTAAAACACGTTATTGTTGCAGCTATTATTTTAAGCGGTGGTATATGTGGAATTGTCGGTATGATGGAAGCCTCAGGTGTCAATCGAACATTATCAAGTAACGTCTCTTCAGGGTATGGATTTACAGCGATTATTACAACTTGGCTATCAGGATTAAAAGCATCTATTATTATCCCGGTGTCGATTTTATTTGCGGGATTAATAAAAGGTGGGAGCTTTATTCAAACCGCATATGGTATTCCACAGTCTGCCTCAGATGTTTTACAATCATTGATTCTGTTTTTTATTATTGGAAGCGAATTTTTTGTTCAATATCGACTCGTTCGAAGAACAGCAAAGGAGGCCCTATAATATGAATACAAGTTTTTTAGTAGCGGCAGTTATTGCGTCAACCCCTCTTTTGCTGGCAACTCTCGGTGAATTATTGACTGAAAAAGCCGGACATTTGAATTTAGGTGTTGAAGGTATGATGCTTCTTGGAGCCGTTGCGGGATTTGCAGCTGGATACTATACAAATGATCCGTTACTGGCCATTATTGGTGCAGGGGCGGCAGGTGGATTAGGTGGATTGATTTTTGGATTTTTAACAATTACTTTAAGAGCCAATCATACTGTTTCAGGGTTGACATTAACTATATTTGGAACAGGCGTTTCAAGTTTTGCAGGAACGACCTTCATTGGAAAAAAAATGAGTACAGAATTTATCGAGTTTTTTAACCCGGTAGCAATTCCGGTGTTGAGTAAAATACCTGTACTTGGACCCATGCTCTTTAAGCAAGATTTTTTTGTTTATTTAGCCTTACTCTTAGCGATTCTGTTAGGAATATATCTATATCGTACTCGATATGGCATTAATCTTATTGCAGTTGGTGAAAATCCCGGAGCGGCAGATGCTTCAGGTATTCATGTTGAGTTGTATAAATATATTCATGTTGTGCTTGGAGGTGCCTTATGTGGACTAGGAGGTGCATATTTAGCAACAGTTGATGTGCCTCAATGGCAAGAACAAATCACTGCAGGTAGAGGGTGGATAGCAATAGCGCTCGTTATCTTTGTGTCATGGAATCCATATAAGGCAATCT
>CAZVKG010000130.1:0-5018 GCA_964627665.1 uncultured Eubacteriales bacterium
GGAGATAATGACTTGTATAATCCAGTGAAATTCGGGTTATGACACAATCTGGCATGGAACCCTAGTGACCTCTATAAATCTGATATGCCAATGCCCCTCGTCGAAAAACAGAAAGCTAAGGCAATCAAACAAGCAATGAAACTTCTTATTAAGGAGGGACTACTTACCGAACCACTAGAAGCTTCGTAAATTTGTTTAACTAGTTCTTGTTCAATGGCTGTTTATAAAACAGCTTATTAGTTGTGCCAATTTATTGGCTATTTAAATATTCTTTCACACTAATCTCTCCTTTATATTTATCCCTCTAATTTAAGTAGTTTTGCATTGATGGCCACGATGATTGTACTTAGTGACATAAGGACTGCGCCAACGGCTGGAGATATTATGATTCCTATACCGGATAGCACACCTGCTGCAAGGGGTATGGCAAAGACGTTGTAGCCGGTTGCCCATATAAGGTTTTGTATCATCTTTTTATAAGTCGCTCGACCAAAGTCAATAAGAGATACCACATCTTCCGGATTGGAGTTGACCAGTATAATATCTGCAGTTTCAGCAGCCACGTCTGTACCTGAGCCAATGGCAATACCTACATCAGCTTGGGCTAAGGCCGGTGCATCATTGACACCATCTCCTGTCATTGCTATAAATCGACCTTCCGATTGTAATTCTTTGATTTTATATTGTTTTTGTTCAGGTAAGACTTCTGCAAAATAGCCATCTAGTCCTAACTCTTCCGCAACTTGCTTAGCTGTTTCTTCATTATCACCGGTAAGCATCCATGTTTTAATGCCTTCTTCTTTAAGTCTCTTTATGGCATCATAGGATTCTTCTCGGATTCCATCAGAGAGGCCGATGGCTGCGATTAATTGACCGTCAACAAGTAAAAACACATCTGTTGAAACACCATGTTTGGGCAAGTCTTTTGGAATAGTGATATCTTTTTCTTTTAGATATCCCGGACTGACGACCATGACTTTCTTCTCATCGATGGTGCCTTCAACACCTTTTCCTTTGATAGCTTGAAAATCCTGCATGTCTAAGAGATCTAATTCTTTCTCTCGCAGTTTATCCAGAATACCTGTCGCAATTGGATGTTCGGAATTATTTTCAAGTGTTGCTGCAAGTTTTATAACCTGCTCATCCGTGTATTCATCATCAAATACTTTTATAAAATTGACTTTGAACTCTCCCAGTGTCAGTGTTCCTGTTTTATCAAAGACCACTGTATCAATTTTTCGTGCATTTTCAAATTGGGTTCTATTTCTTATAAGCAAACCATTTTTGGCGGCTTGAGCTGTTGATGTTGCTACAACTAAAGGCATTGCAAGTCCCAAAGCATGTGGACAGGTTATAACCATGACCGTCGCCATTCTTGCTATTGCGTATGTAAAATCTCTCGTTATGAGATACCATATAACAAGGGTTACAAAGCCGATTGTTAATGCTATAATGGTTAGCCAAAAAGCGGCTTTATCTGCCAAGTTTTGCGTCTTGGATTTTGATTCCTGTGCTTTTTGAACCATGTCAATAACTTTAGATAAATAGGAATCGTCTCCTATGTTTTTCACTTCTACTTCTAAGGATCCATCACCGTTTAAAGAACCGCCGATAAGTTTATCTCCTTGGCTTTTTTCAACCGGTTTGGATTCACCTGTGAGCATGGATTCGTTGATATAACTATTGCCTTTGACAATGATTCCATCCGCAGGGATTTTTTCGCCTGGCTTAACGAGTATTTTATCATCAGCATTTAACTCACTAATATCAACATCCACTACATTATCATCTTTAAATAGATGTGCTGTGTTTGGCATCAGTTCAGATAATTTGTCTAGAGCTTTTGATGCACTTAAGACGGATCGCATCTCTATCCAATGACCCAAAAGCATGATATCAATCAGGGTCGCAAGTTCCCAGAAGAAGTCGCTTCCCTCAAGTCCAAATACCGTCGCTGAACTATAAAAATAAGCGACAGAAATGGCCATCGCAATCAGTGTCATCATACCGGGATTCTTTTCTTTTAATTCGTCTTTTAAGCCTTTTAAAAATGGCCATCCACCATAAAAGTATATAAATGTAGCCAGTGCAAATAGTAGGTATTTGCTCCCGGTAAACTCAACTTCTATGTTTGTCCATTCTTGAATCATCGGAGAAAGGATCAATATAGGCAATGTAACGATGAGTGATATAAAAAATCTGCGTTTAAAATCTTCAATCATCATCTTATGATGGTCGTTATGATTTTTATGATCATGATGCTCCTGATGATCTTGGTGCTCGTGATGTTCTTTTTCATTCATATAAAAACCCCTTTCATGAATGTATCATGTATGAATCTTTAAATCGAAGCTTCAATTGATTTTTTCAGTGCTTCTTCCACTTTTTTTGCAACGTCATTTAGGTCTGGTTCATCAAACAATCCTATTAGATTTTCGGGTCGTAACAAGCCGATATAGGTTTGATCATTTTCCGTTCGAACCACCATTTTACAAGGCAATACATAGCCTATGTGAATATTTTTCTCTAAGACTTCTTTAGCTTGTTTTGGGTTACATACCTCAAGTACGACAAAGTCCTCTTTAAATTCCAAGCCCTTTTCTTTAAGCTTGTCTTTAAAGTTAAGCTCCCATAATACACCAAAACTATGTTCTTTTAAATTTTCCTTTAAGGATTGAATCGCGTCATTTAAACTTTTGTCCGTCGTTTTTTCAAATATTATATCCATTTTTTTCCTCCTCAATCTTCCATCACTATTCGTTACCATTCTTATGTACTACTTCCGATTTCGTATTACAATGAGTTTTACGATGTCCGTCCAGATGTTCTTATATTTTATGTCTTTTGTCTTAAATCCGGCTTTTTTAAGATTGACTATTGTTTGTCTGTTGATATTGGCTCCCCATATATTTAAGGGTATAAAATTAATAAGATCCATAAATTTACCGACAATTTTATTCTTACTGCGCATATGTTCAAGCATGATTATTTTCCCATTGTTTTTGCAAACACGCCTAATTTCTTTCAGTCCTTCAACCGGATCAGGTACTGAGCAAAATACACATGAGGTAACGACTGTATCAAAGGTGTTATCCTCAAAATCCATGTTCTGTGCGTCCATCAGGGTTAAGTGTATGTTTTTTGTATGTTTAACTCGTGCTCTTGCTTTCTCAAGCATATTTTCGCTAAAGTCGATACCGGTCACCTCTAGGTTCTTCGGATAGTATAAAAGGTTTTTACCTGTTCCGACGCCAACTTCGAGGATCTTTTTTCCTTCAACTTTTCCGATTAAGACCTGTCTCCATTTACTCATTGACATGGCTTCCATCGGTTTTTCCAACAAATCATACACCTTTGATACTCTGTTATATCTGTTTTTGATTTTTTGGCTTTTTTTATTTTTTGTATTCATTTAGCCCACCTCATAATGTTTATTCTACTTATAATCATAGCACTAATAAATTCTATGCGCAAATGGGACCATAGTCATGGATACAAAAAAACCATGCCATTCTAAGGGATTAGAATGACATGGTTTTATGGATTATCTTAGGCATTAATGCCTGACGTCCATATTAAGGGGCGTAATTTTGGGTAAGGTTAATCGTGTGCCTGTATATAATGTTTCCGATTTTAAGTCGTTAATCTCAATAATGGTTTCGATGTATTCATCTCGGCTATAATGGTCTGATGTATTATATGTTGATGCTAAGTCCCACAGGGTATCATTGGCCTGTACTTTCACACTGATATAGGTGACCTCTATATCCTCATTAGCTAGAATATTGTTGCTAAATAAATGCATCAATACGATTACGAGTAATCCAAGAAGTATTATGCTAAGTGTCACAGTCAGTTGTATTTTCTGTCGTTTTTTGGCTATTCTTCTATTCATATTTATCACCTCGAACGTTTGTTTGTGTTTTAATTATATACGAACAGGTGTTTGTTGTCAATGGATTTTGCAAAAAAAACGTAAAAAAACGAACAAACGTTTGATGACAAGGTCAAAATATGCTATACTGTAAGGGCAAGAACATATATTCTAAACAATGATTAAGGGGTGTAAGAAATGGCAGACGCATTAAGTGATAAACAGCGTAGAATATTAGATTTTATATGTAACGAACAATTAAATAAAGGGTATCCACCGTCAGTTCGCGAGATTTGCGAAGCTGTCGGATTAAAATCCACATCCACTGTTCATGGACATCTTGAACGCTTAGAAAAAAAAGGATTTATTCGTCGTGATCCGACGAAACCTAGAGCTATCGAAATTATGGAAGACGGTTTCACGCCTATTCGACATGAGATGATTAATATACCTATCGTCGGCAAAGTCGCTGCAGGCGAACCACTGCTTGCTACCGAGAATATTGAGGATTATTTCCCTATTCCGGCGGATTATATTAAAGGCAATGATGTCAACCTTTTCATGGTTCAGGTTCAAGGCGATAGCATGATTAATGCCGGTATTTTTGACAGTGATATGCTGATTGTGCGCCAACAAGATACTGCAGATAATCGAGATATTGTGGTGGCACTATTGGATGATTCGGTAACGGTTAAGACCTTTTTCAAAGAAAAAGATATAATCCGATTACAGCCGGAAAACGATTCCATTGCCCCTATTTATGTTAAAGAAGTTCAAATACTTGGGAAAGTTGTCGGCTTATACCGAAACTATTAAAGGATTATCCTTTGTAAATCAAAAAAACTCCGAATGCGTCATGACGCATATTCGGAGTTTTTTTATATCGTTTTTTAAAATGTCTATTCTTCCATGACTACAGGTTTTCCATCAACCCATAAGCGCTCTAAATCATAGAATAAACGTTCTTGAACACCAAAGATGTGAATAATCGTATGCCCATAATCCATAAGATTCCAACCGCCGTTACGACCGCCTTCAATGCTTAGGGGTTCATGTCCGTCTTTACTCAAAACAAAATCGATATTTTCAACAATCGCTTGAATTTGTGGCGTGTTCTTACCATGAGCAATAATAAAGTAGTCTG
>CAZVKG010000131.1:0-4787 GCA_964627665.1 uncultured Eubacteriales bacterium
ACTTTTCCTATGAAAACAATGGTGTTATAGAGGTTTTGCAAGTGGGAAAGTTGAGGTATTAATATATTACAGTTAAACATATTAATTATGTTGATGTTTTTTTCGGTTGAAAAGTATATACTAATATAGTGTATGATTAACTGATAATATATTATAATCTTGGGAGGAAACAACATGTTATTATATGGTGTAGCATATTATGATGAATATATGCCTTATCAGAGGCTGCAAGAAGATATAAGAATGATGAAAGAGGCCAACATAAATGTGGTGCGTATTGCAGAATCTACGTGGAGTACATTAGAGACTCAAAAAGGGGTTTTTGATTTTACTCATATTGATCGCGTATTAGATGCCATGTTTGAAAATAATATAAAAGTAATCGTTGGAACCCCTACATATGCGGTTCCAACTTGGCTTGTAAAAGAATATCCGGATGTTTTAGCTATGACATCAAAAGGACAAAATAAGTATGGGCCAAGGCAAAATATGAATATTACACATCCGGCATATCGTTATTATAGTGAACGGGTTATTCGTAAATTACTTGGGCATGTACAAGATCATCCCGGGATTATCGGCTACCAAGTGGATAATGAATCTAAACATTACCAGGTTTCAGGAGACGCGGTGCAGCTACAGTTTGTTAAATATATGAAAGACAAATTCATATCTCTTGATGAAATCAACTTTCGCTTTGGCCTTGACTATTGGAGTAATCGCATCAATGCGTGGGAAGATTTTCCCAATGTGGATGAAACGATTAATCCAAGTTTAAAAGGTGAATTTGAAAAATTTAGAAGAAATCTAGTAACAGAGTTCTTAGCATGGCAAGTGGATATTGTAAATGAATATAAAAAAGAAGGACAGTTTGTGACGCATAATTTTGATTTTGAATGGCGAGGATATTCTTATGGAATTCAGCCCGATGTCAATCATGTTGATGCGTCCAAAGTAATGGATATAGCAGGCTGTGATATCTATCACCCCTCACAAGATGATTTAACAGGCTTGGAGATAGCCATGTGTGGTGATATAACACGTTCTATGAAAAATGGTAATTATCTCGTTCTTGAAACAGAGGCGCAAGGTTTTGCAGGATGGGTTCCTTATCCGAATCAATTGAGACAGCAGGCTTTTAGCCATATTGCATCGGGGGCAACACTAGTTGAATATTGGCATTGGCATTCCATTCACAATGCATGTGAGACCTATTGGAAAGGATTGCTTAGTCATGATTTTATGCCGAATCCCACATATTTAGAGGCAAAAACAATAGGCGCGGAGTTTAAACGATTAAGTAATGACCTTGATGAACTCAAGATCGTTAATGATGTTGCAATTATGTATAGTAATATTTCGTTGACAGCGATTCATGAATTTAAGCGTTTTGGACAAGATATGGATTATAATGATCAAGTCAAAACGTTTTATAAAGCCCTATATGAAAATAATATCGGGTGCGATTTTATTACAGAAGATTTTTCTGCACTTGAACAATATAAAATGATTGTAGTACCTTCTTTATATGCAGCATCGGATGAGGTACTTGAAAGATTAAATGCATATGTTGAAAATGGCGGACATATTGTTTATTCTTTACGAAGTGGCTTTAGTGATGAATATGTAAAAGTAAGAAATAGCGTGCAACCGGGAATTATTTCTAAGGTATGTGGACTTACCTACAATCAATTTGTCGATTCAAAAAACATTGGTTTAAAAGGTATGGATATCGACGTCAGTGATGACGACAATGTTTTATCCGGATGGATAGAGTTGTTAGTTCCACAGGAAAAAACGGAAGTATTGGCATATTATGATCACCCATATTGGGGAGAATATGCAGCGATGACTTATAATCAATATGGACAAGGTAGTGCAACCTATATAGGCTGTACACTAAGTGATGGATTAATGCATAACTTTATACAAAAGCTTCTCAAAAAAATGCAACTAAGATGTTTTGAAAAAAAAATGAAATTTCCAATTATTGTTCGAAAGTCTATCAATAAGAACAAAGAAAAGATCGCATTTGTTTTTAATTATTCAATGCAAGCACAGGAATTTTGTTGGACATATGGGAATGGCGTAGAGCTTATTAAAAATAAAAAAATTAATTATGAAGATAAAATCATGATTCAACCATGGGATTTCATCATCGTGAAATATGCTTAATAAAAATAGGACTTGAGCAAATGAGGTGTAATCATGAAAATAAAATATTTTTTTAAAAAGTATATTGTAACACCCATGTTTAGAAGCTTGCGTATGAAACTATTTCTGCTAACCTTGCTCGTAGGAATTGTTCCTTTAGTTGTAGCTACATTTATCTCAAGGCAGAACTCGCAGGATGCAATGCGGCAGGAGATAATAAAACAAAATCTATCTAAAATAGAATGGGTCGATAGTGAGTTTTATAATAATGTGGATCGTATTGATGAAGCATTGACGGCATTTTTCTTTGATAGTAATATTCTTTTCTATTCTTCTAAGGTAGAAGAAAATGATTCTTGGAAAACGGTAGGGATACAATATTTTAGAACAAAACTAAAATCATATTTGCTTGCAAACTATAGAGACTTTGTTACTGTCAAATATTATACCTTTGAGAGTAATAGAGTTTTTAGTGTGTCTTTTGAAAAAGATTTTTTTATTGAAGATATTACCGATGATGCGTTGAAACAAAATCCATTATTTAATCATGAAGGTGGATTGTTTTATAATATTCAAACAGGTGAAATGGGGCAAAGTATTGACGGACCCTATTTGACGAAATTATACAGACGATTTGATAATCAAGAAATTATAGGAGCATTAGTTGTCAAACTAAATTGGAATCTTTTTGCGGCGTCCTCACAACTGCTAACTACAGAAAAAGATAGTCGGGTATTTTTTATTGACAATGAAGGTAGAATCATCTATCAAAGCAATAATATGCATTATGCCAATAATCAGTTTGAAAATATTTTTCAGTCAATTAAGAAAACAGAAGATGGCGATTTTTTTGTTCATAATGATGAATATGTTTTTTATCGAAAACTCTCAGAGAGTCTTTACCTTGTTAAAACCATGCCTACAAGTATTGCTACTGAATTTTACAAAGAAATACTTTCTTCACAGCTTCTAATTATTTTTGTCACTGGCTTTATCATTTTTGGAATCATATTATTTTTTAGTGCCCAGTTAACAAAACCCATACGAACATTAACAAAATCGATGCAAAATATTGATGGTATTTTGGAGGGGGAAGAACTACCGATAATGATTACGAAAACCAATGATGAAATAAAAGTTCTCGAACAAAGTTATCGATTTATGATTCATAAGATTAGAGATTTAATTGATAAAGAATACAAACAAAGAATTGAGACGCAATCGGCTCAGCTCATGGCACTTCAGGCACAGATTAATCCCCATTTTATGTATAATACCCTTCAAATGATTGGTACCATGGCGGTGGATAAAGAGGCTATTGAGATTTATCAGGTTATTAGTGCCTATAGCAAAATGATGCGATATAATATGCAGCTGACAGAAGAACTAGTAACTGTTGACCAGGAAATAAACAATGTCCAACAATATATCCAAATACAACAAATGCGTTTTGGTGAGCAGCTAAGTATACATACGCAGATAGAACCCTTAACAATAGATTTGTTAATCCCGAAGCTATCAATTCAACCGATTGTTGAAAATTGCTTTAAATACGGGTTTATAAAAAGAGAAATTGTTTGGAATATTCATATTAAAACATGGATTGAATCCGAAAATCTATTTATAGAAATATCAGATAATGGTATCGGAATATCCAAAAAACACATATCAGAAATTTTCAAGAACCTATCAGGTGAGAATCAACTTCATTTTTATAATAGTGATCACTTGGGCCTTAGAAATATTGATTCTCGTATAAAAATGCATTTTGGAAAAGAATATGGACTTAAGGTGGAAAGTGAAAAAGATAAGTATACAAGAATCACAATCGTGATGAAAGCGACGAATAGATCGGAGGTTTAAAATGCTAAAAGCGATTATTGTTGATGATGAAAAATGGGCAAGAAGTATTATACGAACCTTCGGGCAATGGGAAAAACTAGGAATCGCCATTGTTGGGGAAGCAGAAGATGGTGTTGAAGGATTGGATTTAATTGATAAATTGGCTCCAGATATTATTATTACAGATATGGAAATGTCGAATATGGATGGTATACGTTTCTTGAAATCAATCAAGGAAAAATCGATGGATTCAAAAATCATAGTAATAAGTGGACACGATAGCTTTGCATATATGAAACAAGCGATTCATTCGCAAGCAGTGGAATATATTCTTAAACCCATTGACGCTGATGAGCTAAATCAAGCACTAGAAAAGTGTATTAAAGAACTTGCGTTGACTAAAAATATATCGACATTAGCATTACATGACTTGTTTGATCAAGATGTGATTGAAGAGATTATCGATGTTACAAAATCCTTTCGAAGCATATTAAGAGGAACGGATTCCCTAAAAGTAATGCCTCTTCTGTCAAAACTGAAAAGAAAATTTAGAAATATTCATCAAGATCAAAATGTTTTGGTGCGGTTGATACATGATTATTTTGTTCCTATTATCAGAGATGAAATGATGGATGCTTTAAAAAACAGTATGATGTTCCAAACCTATTTTGAACAATTAAGATCAGATGTGACGAGAGGACTTATCCTTGAAGAGTATTTTCAAAGAATAGAAAAACTGATTATTCCATGCTAAAAGCAACATAGATACGCTCGAAGAGCATCACCTATAC
>CAZVKG010000132.1:0-4209 GCA_964627665.1 uncultured Eubacteriales bacterium
AAACAGCATGGCTGTTGTCAGGTACAAATAACATAAAAATCGCCTCCAGTCGAGTGGAAAAAATAATTTCAAACAACTGGCTTCGCCACAAATTTTTGGAGATTTGTCAAGTCGTTTTATGAAGTTTTTTCTTGAAATGTGGGGGTGATTGAAAAGAGTGGTATAACAAAAGCCTCTGTTTCAGAGACTTTAGAATACCGAGAAGGTATTATAGTGAAGGGAGGTGATTTTTATGTTTAGCAGAGCTTATAAGATCATTGCTGGTATGCTGGTTATTATGCTTTTTACCTCAATTGGATTAACATCGGTACAGGCAAAGACAATAAATTCTAAGAAAGAAGATTCAGAAGTTGTCCAGATTCAGTTTGCCAATATTTATTCGTTTGGCAATAACTTCGAAATATCGGATAGCGGAAAATCAACGTTCACCAGTACTTTGACGGCAAGAAATGTTGATGAAGTATCGATATCATGTGATTTGCAACAATATTCTGCTGGCAAGTGGAAAACAATAAAAAGCTGGTCGGGTGAGTACAGTGGCATGGGATATATTCTTTCGAAAAGTTGGTATGTAGCCAGTGGCTATTCATACAGATTGAAGTCCTATGCTTATGTGTATAAGGACGGATCAATGATAGAAAGTGACAGCCATACCAGCAGTAATATTTATTATTAGTATGAAGTTCTGAAAGTGGTATATTTATCAATCTTCATTTGGATGAACTGATGATTGGTATTTATATAAATTTGAGGGTGAGGAGGTGAAAAAAATTAGAAGGAAGAGTATTTTAAGCATTGTGATTACAACGATAATCATCTTAACCATGGTCATTGGAAATACTTCTATTTATGCTAAAGCAGAAACGAAGCGTCAAATTGTTGTTTTTGATGAAAATGTTGGAAACGATAAAAAGACTGAGATTCTGGAAAAGCATAAGGCAACTAAAATCAAAGATATCAAAGGTACAAATGCGGTTGTTGTAAGTGTGTTGTTAGATAATAGTATCTCTGACGAATCTGATGTCAGGTTAGTAGAAGAAGATTATATTATCAGCATTGAAGGTAGTACAAGCAAGAAGGCAAAAGATTCGGATAATAATACATCTGATCAACCAGCTGAAGTTGTGCCGTGGGGTATTGGATTCAAATGGAAATGAAGCTGAGTTTTCGGTAATAGAAGACGTTAATGTTTGGGCACCAGGTTTAGAGATTTATTCAACGTATAAAAATAATTTATATACTACGATGGATGGAACATCAATGGCAGCGCCACACTGGACTAAATATCTATTATCATATTAATGTAAATAATGTTGCTCTAAAAGTTTTTAAATAAAAAAATACTAAAATTAACAACAATTTAATTAAAGGAGAATTTTAATGAAAAAAATATTGAGTTTTGTGCTAATATTATGTGTGTTAGGTAACACCAACTTCTTAATTTATGCAACAGAATCAGAAAATGAACGAACAGTATATAATTACAATGAATTACCTGACGGGTATAATGATCCTAATATTGAATATGAATATGAAATGACAGAGTATGGTTTTAATAAACTGATAGGTGTTCGTTATAAAGGGGTAGAGTATAATTATTTATATGATTCGAGTGAATTGATTGAAGGAATAAGTGATTTAGATGGTAACCAGATTGTTAAGTATGTTTACGATAGTAAAGGTTATGTAAAAAACGTGCAAGCTTATGAGGATGGTAAATGGATAAAGAACGACGATCCTGACTTTATAGGTAATTATAATAAAATGTTATACTGGGGAGCATATTTTGATGTGAAGACCAATTGCTATTATATTGAAGGAAGATATTACAATCCAAAATTAGATGAATATATGAATGGAGAAGAAGATCTTGAGGTATTAACAGATGAAAATCCGTTCTCCTCTAGGATTAGTAATGATGAATCAGAAGTAACATTGAAATCTGCAGATACTAGCGAATTAGAGGCAGAACAGTGGGCAGAAAGATTATTGGCAAGTTCCTCATATGGGAAACCAATGACATATACATCATCATCATGGTATACTTCGTTGTCAAATGTAGAAATTTTAGCAAGAGCCATTTATTGTGAAGGTGGCACATCTTACACAAGTGAAGATAGTGCGGTTGCATGGGTGATTTTGAATAGGACAAAAAGTTCTTCATTTCCAAGCGCAGCAATTGATGTAGTAACTCAGAAGGGGCAGTTTTCTTCAATCCGAGGCACGAGAGGATCGACATCAGGTGCAAGAATTGTATCAACATCCACAAGTAGATGGGCTCAGTCAACTTTTTTGGCGTGTTTGCTTTTGACAACTACATCACAAATGGAATGGCGTGAAATTGTTGGTGATAAGATTAATGGACAACTTTATTTTTATTCATATACAACAGCAAAATCAAATTTTAACACAAGTAGCTCTGCTTTCACAGGAAGTACAACAAGTACCTTAAAATACTTTGGAACAGCTATAAAGAATGTATATGTCCTAGGGTATGGAAATGTTACATCATTCAATTCGCTTTTCAATAGCTATAGTCCTACGGCATATTCAAGAAATATTTATTATGACATAAAATAATTGAGGTGATATATGAATACTTTAAAGAATTATCATATTAAAATTCTATTAATCTTGATTACTATTTTATTGATGGGTATTTTAGCATTTGTATTCTATCAAGAAAAAAGTTCTTTTCAAATGGACAATCTAGAACAGCTTGCTTTAATTGACAATAAACCAATAATAATAGCAGGGGGCAATCTTTTCAAGTACGAAAATGAAACTTGGACAAATTTAGGCATAGAAGGAACATACCAGTTAATTGTAAGTGGTGAAAATTTGTGTGCACTAAGTAGCGAAGGCCAGATATATTATGATGGGAATAGGATTATTGATGACAGTTTACCACTAACAAGTCAATATAATTCGTATATGGCTAATCTCGCATTGAAAAAAAATGAAAAAATGCCCTTTACTTATATCAATCAAAACTTAGATTATTTAGGCTTTTGTGCAATTTTAGACAACGGTCACTTACTTTATCAAGGGGCTGACGAGTACCTAGAGTATAGTATAAATGAGGATGCTCCGATGTTTATTTCAGGTTCATACATCTTGTCAGAAAAAGGAAATATTTACATCTTAGAATATGGAGAGGTGGATGAAAGTACTGGTGAAGCGCCGGTAAATATCAAAAAAATTTATGATCAAGGAGATATTATTTCTATTAGTGCTGATGTCACTTCAAATCGTTGCATAGGCATAACTAATATTGGTAATGTTATTTCTTGGGGAGGTAATGAACCTCTTGATATTTCGCAATGGGAAGAGATTAAATCGGTTTCCCAAGGATTTAACTATGCAATAGGATTGAGAGAGGATGGAAAGGTTCTTTATGTTGATGGAGATAAAGCTAATTCGGCGATTATAAACCAAAGACTAGAAAAGTGGACAAATATTTCTTTGATAGCTACTTATAATGATAGTATTTGTGCAGTAAAATCCGATGGGACTTATGTTTCGATCATGTTAACAAATTAGTGGATTTTAAGGGATAATATATAGAGCACTATTGTATCTGATATTTTGATATGATCAAAGTCAAAATTTTAGCCAATATCAATATGTTTTCATTATCCTGCAATGAGTAGATAGTAGCTGTAGGTAAGCCGCTGCAAGCTACCTAGAAGTTAAACTTTTCATCCTGAAAAGTGCTTCTAGTCCCTTGCTTCGCAAGAAAAAACAAAAGAGTTTGTCATCAAAAATTAAAATAAGCAAGCTCGCTTTCGTTCGCTAAAGTGCCAGGTGTTGTTAACATAAACTCAATGGGGAAAATAAGGCGAAGGGCAAGTAGGCCGATTATAATTCTCGTTATTGCGATTATTAAAAAAAGAAAGAAATAATTGAATTGTCTGCAAATGAGTCCTGCTTAGCAGGTGTGGGCTTGTTGAGGCCAAGCTACATTGAAGAACTTTGCTATGTAAGAAAAATAAATGGGTTAAGACTTGCTAAAGCCATCCTTTCCGACTATAATAAAGTTATGATTTATTATAGTCGGAAAGGATGGCTTTTATGTATATAGTAAGAAATTGTGAAAAAACTGTTAAATATATGAGTGAGAGATTTCCGGTGGTACTTGTTACTGGACCTAGACTGTTAGACGACACTTTGCTTTCGGCATGAACTACATGATGTTTTCGGTATAAG
>CAZVKG010000133.1:0-3936 GCA_964627665.1 uncultured Eubacteriales bacterium
ATTCATCAATTTTTCTACATATTTATGAATAGTTTTGACACAGTCTCTTGCCCCTGATGCTAATTTATTCAACTCAACTGTAATGACT
Organism: uncultured Eubacteriales bacterium; assembly: GCA_964627665.1. Classification (GTDB taxonomy): domain Bacteria; phylum Bacillota; class Clostridia; order Lachnospirales; family Vallitaleaceae; genus UBA1351. Next base: position 89 of record CAZVKG010000133.1, read on the forward strand.
TCTGTGGCAAGTTGATTATAGGCAGGCGTTGGAAATGAATCAATAATATATTCCAAACCTTCAATAAAAACTAAGAATTCGGAATTTTCCTGGAAGAAATCTGAATCGGCCATATCTGTTCTCATTGGAACACGGTAAGGATAATAGGCGTCAGTAGCTTCATCATATTCGCCTTGCATAATGATTTCCTGTGCTTCAGGTGTTTGAAGATATCCAATTAAGGCCATTGCTGCATCAAGTTTTACACCGTCTAAATTGACAGGTATTGATAAGCCATAGGGTCCACCATCTGCATATCTTCCATCAGGTCCTGCAGGCATTAAACCTGTTCCAACTTCAAATAAATTACCGCTTTTCCATATATCTGTCACACCCCATGGACCCTGAAATTCCATGGCAATTTTACTGTTCCTAAAATCTTCCATAACGTTACCACCATTTTTCTCAGCTGCACCTTCATATTTCATGGCAAAGTCTTGATATACTTGCAGACCTTTGATTCCTTCTGGCGTATTAATGGCAACAATTTCTTTGCCATCGACGATTTCTGTAAACTCTCCACCATAAGACTTGACAATCGGGGTACTCATCCATATGGCATCATTTCCTTGTTGTCCGGCTATACCCAAACCAATTGCATCTGTATTTGCTTCTATTTGTTCACTAAATTCAATCAGTTCCTCCCATGTTTCAGGTGATTTTTCAGGGTCAAGTCCTGCTGCTTCAAATAAGTCTTTATTATAAATAAGTTCAATGGTATGTCCTATCCACGGAGCTCCATATAATTTTCCATCCGTTTTGAAAAAATCAACGAGTGTCGGATAAAATATTTCTTTATACTCCGATTCTCTTGAACTTAGATCTAATAACAAACCTTCAGCAGCAATTGTTTTTACAGGCTTCACAGCTAACTGAATAACCTCCGGTGCGGCATCATTGAGTAAACTCGTAATCGTTTGTTGATCATCCCCACCAGTTATCAAGGTCACTGTAATGTTTGGATTCTGAAGCATAAACTCATCAATTGCAACCTCAATGTTTTTGCCACGCCCGGATTCAACGTCCCATGCAATTTGGAAATTAATATCGACCGCTTCCGTCACTTCTTCCACTTGCATTGGTTCATCCTCTGTTGATGGAGTATCACTTTGCGAATCCATATCTTGTGATTTTGATGTTTCAGTATTGTCACCACAACCTACCAAGACTAAACTCATTACTAAAACAACCATAAGAACAACTTTCAACATGCTTTTCATACACTTTCCTCCTAATTATTATTAAATATTTTGATGAATAAGGGACCTTAGTTTTTCTTGCCGATAAGTTCATTCAGCAATTGATACAATTTTTTATATGAAAACTCACGTAAACATATATCATAGTTTCTTTTTGTCACTGCATCATATTCTTTAGATGATGTTAGTAACTCCAATGCTTTTTCCGCAACATCCATGCTGGCATCTTCTGTAACTATTGCAAGCTTCTGTTGATCAAGTTCATGATAATCTCCAAAGGAGATTGCTGATAAACCAAAGTGTTTCAAATAACTTTCATAAACAGGATATTCATAAATCAAGAATGGTTTATTGGCATATACCGCTTCAAGTAGTTGATTTCCGAAGCCTTCAAGGAGACTTGGATATGATACAAGGTCGGCTAATTGATAAGCATCCCACAGGGAAAAGATTTTTTCTCCATAAATGCTTTTCCGCTCAAAATCAATGCGATGACTGACATCCAATATATCTACCTGCTCATTTAAGGCTAATACTTTAAGCTTCTGATAATATTCGTCATCCTCATTTAATCCTACTAATACAAGGATTATCCGTGATTCCGGTGTTATTTCTTCTCCATTATAAAGTTTTTTTCCAATATAGTCCGGTAAGCGTTCATTCATATAGTGCATGCTGTGTAGCGTTAATTCTATTCCTTTTCTGGCAACAATTCTTGTTCCTTGAAGTAAGACAATATCTGTTTTCTTTAAACCTAGTTCTTCGCGTATCTTACTGTTATATCCATCTGCAAGCATCCAGTTTTGTTCAAAATCAAACACATTTGGTACGATGACTGCCTTAAGGCCCTTTTTATCCATCATAGATTTTTGAGCCAGATTATTGATAACCACATGGCTTACGTTGTCATTTTTGGGTGGAAAATAATTTTTAAGAACTTCTTCTACCCACTGGTACTTTGGCTGACTATACAACTCTCTCTCCCAATAAAAATCATGATGATGGGCAATCACCTTAATCCCGGTTTTTTCTATCACCTCACTAATTGCTTTTCCTGCGGCAATATTCCATCCAAGAGACAGGATATTGTTGGGAATAATCATATCTATATGGTAATCATCAATAAGTTGATATAATTCGTGTTCAATTTCCTGAGCATAATTCAGATAAATTGTTCTTATAACGTCTTCTGAATATCCATCATCTGCCTTTCTGTAAATATGGTTAACGAGTAAAGTGTTTGTCGGATTTTGATAATGAAGTCCCTTCATATACAAGACATCCTCAATCTCCCCGCTCCCTGCAATGTACCATACGGTATGTCCTAGTTTTTCAAGAATATATTTCCATTTTTCCATTTCAAGGGATACTCCATCTGTTTCACCTACTCTAAAATGAATGAGTCCAATATTCATTGCTTCACCTCCATTATTGTCTTACGTTGTCATTTTATGACAAATTTTTTATGTCGACTCTCGTTCAACAAGATTATAGGGAATCAATACACTGTCTTCTACATCTTCAACGCCTTCAATAATTTTTACAAGCATAGTTATCATTTGTGATGCAAAGGTATCAATAGGTTGATTAATTGAAGATAGACTGGGATATAGATACTGTCCATGTTGAATATTATCAATGCCAAGAATAGCTACATCCTCAGGAATTCGAAGTCCATTTTCCTGTACTGCCCGATACACACCCAAGGCTCTTTCATCGCCGGATACAAAATAGGCCGATGGCTGAATATTATTTTCAATATCTTGTGAAACCTTCTCATATGCTTTTTTTGTCGAACTTATTCCATACTCTATTCTATAGTCACTAATATCGGCTTCCTTCATAGCTTCCATAAAACCACGTGCTCTCTCTTGGCTTACTTTAAAACTACTGTCTCCCAATAAAAAGACCAGTGATTTATAGTTTTTATTAATTAAATATTCGCCTCCCATATATCCTGCATTATAATTATTCAAATCAACCCAATGGGTTTTTGTATAATTACTGCAATTCCCAAGCACCACGTGCGGAATATTGTTTTTAATCAAAAAGTCAATCCGTTGATCTTCAAGTATATTATCCATGAGTATCGCTCCATCAGCCAAACCACTCGTCAAAAAGGAAAATCCGTCCGTCTGATCGGTCATATGATCACTGGCACTTGATGGTGAGATAAGAACCTTATAATCCATCTCTTTTGCCATTCGCATGAATGTGGTTATTATCATCGTATGCCAAATCCCCCAATATTCTCCGTGATGACGATCAATGAAGATAATAATTGTACGTGTTTTTTGTTCTTTTAAACTTTTGGCAATAATATTGGGTCTATAGCCTTCTTTATGAACAACATCAAGGACTTTTTGCCGAGTTTCTTCTTTTACTTTATCGCTATTATTTAACACTCTGGAAACTGTTTTTAGTGAAACTCCACTTAGTTTTGCAATGTCTTTCATGGATAACATAGCATACACTCCTGTCTTTTGTCTCTCGTTGTCATTATTGTACACCCTTATTACTAAACCGTCAATACTTTTAGGACTTATTTATTACTATTCTGAATCGTATATGATAATGTCTTATGTAGACGCAAATGATTCTGTCCCAAAA
>CAZVKG010000134.1:0-3765 GCA_964627665.1 uncultured Eubacteriales bacterium
TCACGACCGCCCCAGAATACATAGTTCTCACCATTTAATCGGTTTGTGATTTCCAATGCTTTTTTCACTTGTGCTGCTGCAAATGCAAATACATCTGCATTTGGAGATGTGGATGCACCATGCATAAAGCGAGGATGGCTAAATGCATTCGTTGTTCCCCATAAACATTTGATTCCTGTTTCTTTCATTTTTGCTTCTATCAACTCAACAACTTTATCTAAGTTATCTAATTTTTCTTGTAATGAATTACCCTCTGGAGCAATGTCAAGATCATGGAAACAAAAATATTCCATCCCTAATTTTTCCATAAGTTCAAACGCTGCATTTACTCGTGCTTCAGCAAGTGCCATACCGTCAAGTTCATTGTAATCCCGTTCCATTGTTGCATTACCAAATGGATCTGTTCCTCCACCTGTCATTGTATGCCAATAGCTCATTGCAAATCGCAAATGTTCTTTCATTGGTTTCCCGGCAACAACTCGTTCTGGGTCATAATACTTAAATGCTAATGGATTTGTCGACTTGGGTCCTTCAAATTGAATCTTGTCTACACCTTCAAAATATTCTTTCATAAAACGCCTCCTAAATCAATAATTGGTTGTAGGGTTATTATAACGCATTTCTTTTTCTTTTTCAAGGGGTTTTTAAAAGTATTTTAAAAAGTCTCAAAAAATAAAAAAGACCCTATTATATTTCAACAAAGTCTTTTCCTTCAAAATAGCCCGATACGTCCCGTCTTGTATAAAACTCGATTTGATTAGAGCCGATATTTTTCACCTGATAATCAAGCAATTCATATTGTTCTTTCTTAATTACCACCGTATAAACGACATGATTCGTATATTCCGTATCAACAATGGGTATATTTTCTGAGTTCAAAAAATATTCTAGCTTACCACTAAAATGATAGTCTGCGACAATCTCACATTCAAGTGCATCGACCTGTGTAATTACTTCTGAAGCATTTATTGCATCTCGCGCAGCGTCGGAATATGCTCTCGATAATCCACCGGTTCCTAAAAGCGTTCCTCCAAAATAACGTACAACAACCACTGCACATTGTAATAAGTCATGATGACGAATCACTTCTAATATCGGAAGTCCCGCTGTGCCTGATGGTTCTTTATCATCTTGATATCGTTCATTGATAACATTTTCAATCAATCGATAACCATAACAATAATGGCGCGCTCCTGAATATTTGTTTTGAATACGCTCCACTTCTTTTTCAAAAAGTTCAACCGAGTCACAAGGAAAGGCAATACCAATAAAGCGGGATTTTTTAACGACGATTTCTGCTTCCTGTCGCGACTTCAACGTCTTAAATGCATCCATACTAAACTCCTTCAATGGTATAGCCATTTCGTTGATTATATATTTCATATAACTTGGAGTGTTTCATTCCCCGATCAATCTCATTTCTTCGAATTACAAAGGGATATTCATCAGAAGAGCAATTGTTTGCAATCGCTCCCATAAGCTTAATCATGGTCTCAAAGCTATAATTTCGCTTAATTCCAATGCTTAAACCGCCCAAAATCATACTTTTCACGATTGGATAAATGCTGTCTTTCGCATGATAGTTCACTTTACATATCTTATTCTTTGCAAAACCAATAATTTCATACTGCCCTTTAATCACCAAATACTTGATCTTATGCTCGCGTCGGAAATTCCGAATTCTTTCATAGCTATCGACATCTTCCGGAAAATCAAAGCCCAATGCCTTTAAATTATCCAAATCCATTACACTAGCATACACACGTTCATTAACACAGGCCGTAAAACTATCGCCTTCGACAGCTGTAATAATACGAATGGAATTTTTGGTCATGGAATTAAGATCACGTATAAATTCTGCACTCCAAGAATCATCTCCCGTGAGAGTAATCAATTCCGTTTCCTTTATGTGATGATAGATTCGATGTTTAATATTAATAAAATCCCGTTGTGTCAGTTGATTATTATGGCTTAATATCTTGGTCGTCGTATCATGAATACTATCATGAATCAACAAATATGTTTTAGTCTCATGATCAACTTGGAGAAAATCCGTTTTGATTTTGTTTTTATCTAAAAAGTTCTTAATGTATCGACCGCCAATACCTCCGGAAATCCCCATAACATAGGGATCTCCTTGCAATAATTTCACTATGTAAGCGCTATATATCCCACAATCTCCGACACTTAAGGCATCTTGATTCGCTTCATTTGATTGGTCAATTTGAAATCCTTCCACATTTATTGTACGAACAACTGCAGGGTTTAATGCTATCGTTAATATCACTTTGTCTCTCCTATCCAAATACTTAATCATTATACTTATCTTATGATTATATCTTAATTTGATTAAGTATTCAACCTAGGAAACTTTATGAAAATAAGGGAGTAGATAAGTAACGTTCCCCAGTATCCGGTAAGAATACAACGATATTTTTTCCTTCATTTTCAGGACGGGCGGCTAATCGTGCCGCTGCTGCAATAGCCGCTCCCGAAGATATCCCGACAAGTATGCCTTCTGCTTTTGATAGCTGTCGACTTGCGATAAACGCTTCGTCATTTTCAACTTGTACAACTTCATCATAAATGTCTGTATTCAAAATAACAGGAATAAACCCTGCTCCGATTCCTTGAATTTTATGTGGCCCCGAGCTTCCGCCAGAGAGTACTGGAGATCCTGTAGGTTCAACCGCAACAATTTGAATGTCTTTATTTTTTGATTTCAAAAATTCACCGACACCTGTAACCGTACCACCTGTCCCAACACCTGCGACAAATATATCAACTTGACCATCCGTATCTTCCCATATTTCCGGTCCTGATGTTTTTCTATGAATCTCAGGATTTACAGGATTCACAAATTGTCCCGGAATAAATGAATTTTCAATCTCTTCATGCAGTTCTTGTGCTTTTTCAATAGCTGCCTTCATACCTCCTGCTGCCGGTGTGAGGACGAGCTCTGCCCCATAAGCCTTAAGAATACTTCGACGTTCTACACTCATTGATTCAGGCATGGTTAAAATAACTCGATATCCTTTTGATGCACCAATATAAGCAAGACCAATACCTGTATTTCCGCTGGTCGGCTCAATAATGACCGATCCGTCTTTTAGGACACCTTTTTCTTCAGCATCTTCTATCATCGCTTTTGCAATACGGTCTTTTACACTGCCACCTGGATTAAAACTTTCTAATTTAACAATTATATTCGCTTTGAGATTATTCAGTTTTGCATACCGGCTCACTTCAACTAAAGGTGTTTTCCCAACTAACTCGTTTAAATTCTTATATACGTTTTTCATATGCTTCCTCCTATTAATCATATTATTTATATATGTTTTATATGTTAATTACATCTTACAGGTACTCGCCCATTTTGTCAAGAGATATTTCTTATTTTTTATATATGTTTTATATGTCATTGACATTTCCCCCAAAAACCATTAAAGTAAAGGACAAAGAACAAAGAGACTAGGCCTCGTCCTACAATGAAAGGAGTTCCTATGAAAAAAGAAAAAGACTTCAATACATTGTGTGTACATAACGCACAAGAATTTAATCATGATCATACCGGAGCAATAAGTACACCGATTTATCAGTCAGCGACTTTTGTTCACCCAAATGTGGGCTCTAGCACCGGTTTTGATTATTCACGTTTACAAAATCCCACTCGCGAGCAGTTAGAAACACTCATCTGTAATTTAGAGGGTGGGCAAGAGACTGTGTCAAAACTATTCATAAATATGTAGAAAAATTGATGAATTA
>CAZVKG010000135.1:0-3404 GCA_964627665.1 uncultured Eubacteriales bacterium
TATTTTTTTGATTCTAAAATGTCTTTGATAGAAAAGTAGGACTTTCCTATCAAAAAAATAAAGAGTAGCGCAGAACTACTCTTTACTAGGGCTTTATATATTTGCTCGTTTTACGCTACAATCAGCGTGACATCTTTTTTGCTTCGAATGACAATAGACATCTTTGGAATGACATACAGGACAGGAATGTCGATCTTTGATGTTTTCCAACATATATTCTTTGCCACAATGATGACACTCAATTTTACATTCCATTATTTTGTAGTTTCCGCCACCAATACGAATGGCCTTTCCTTCTACAAGGGCTGACACAACCTTATTTCTGGCACTATCTATAATATTTTGAAATGTTTGACGTGATATTTGCATCATCGCAGCGGCTTCTTCTTGAGACATTTTTTCAATATCTTTAAGTCGCATCGCTTCAAGTTCTTCTAATTTCAAATTATATTCATCCACCATATCTAACTCTGCCGGTTTAAAAAACTTGCTTTCCGGAACATAACTAATTTTGCGACATTTAATCGGTCTTGGCATTTAAATCACTCCTTCTTAGGGTATTATATCATGGATTTTTTAAAAATCTATATAATCCCTACCGATTATCTAACATTTTGTAATTTCTCCGGTTCTGAAGGCAATCTCAAAAACATAAGAAGCCCAATAACAAATAATGGAACGATTGAGAGAATGGAATATCTTGCATTTCCTGTTATTGTCGTCGTAAAAGCCATTATAAAGGGCCCGATAATGGCCGCAAATTTTCCGAAGATATTGTAAAAGCCAAAGAACTCATTGGATTTATTTTTTGGAATAATTTTTGCATAATAGGAACGACTGAGTGCTTGAATTCCACCTTGAGCCGAACCAATAAGTCCACCAAGAATAAACACATGCCAAAGTTCCGTCATTAAATACGCAAAAATCGTTGTTCCTATATACGTCAGTATCGCAACGACTATCATCTTCTTTGCTGTAAAGCGCTTTGCTAATATACCATATAATAAAGCAAACGGAAAAGCAATAATGTTAATAATGAGTAAAATACCCAACAACATAAATGTGTCCGTCGAACTTAACCCTAAGGTTGATTGCGCATAAGGCACTGCCATTTTTATGATGGTATCGACGCCGTCTATATATAGGAAATATGCAATCAAAAAGCCAACAACCACTTTATATTGTCGAATATTTTTAAATGTCACAAATAACCGTTTAAAACTTTTTCGAATCGGATTTTTTTCAGGTTCAATAAAGTGTACTTGAGATACATTTTTAATCAAGGGCAATGTAAATAGTCCCCACCAAAGTGCTGTGATTATAAAACCTAGTTGGTAACCAATTTGTTTATCCATACCAAGAATAAAAACAGCAACTAAGGTTAAAACAAAGGGAATAACGCTTGCTATATACCCATAGGCAAATCCTTGAGATGAAATCCGATCCATCCGTTCGTCGTTTGTTACATCAACTAAAAAAGAATCATAAAAAACATTGGCACCTGAAAACCCTATTGCAGTAAGCACATAGGCAATTGCAAGAACAAACCATTGCCCGTCAGGTATGACAACCATTAAGCCCGTAACACAAATTCCTAGTAACGCGAAAAAGGTGAAGAATCTTTTCTTGACGTCTTTATAGTCAGCAATCGTTCCGAGAATCGGACTTAAAATTGCCACAATAATACTTGCTAATGTGTTAAAATATCCTAAGTCCATACTACTACCACGCTTCATCATACCAAAATATACCGGAAACAAGGCCGTTGTAATTGCTAAGGAGTATGCTGAGTTACCACAGTCATACATAATCCAACTTTTTTCAGTTTTCGTTAGCTTCATCATAATCCTCTCTTCCTCATACCTTTCATCGCATACTATGTGGGCTGCTTAGCATATGCTAAACAGCCCACATAATTATAATAGATTATTCTTCATCATTTTCACGTTCAGCTATAACTTTTTCCTGAACATCTCTTGGCGCTTCTTCATATCGATTAAAGGCTAATGTAAATACACCTCGACCTTGAGTCAAGGAACGAAGGTCTGTGGAGTATCCATACATTTCTCCCATTGGTACTTCTGCTTCAATTTCTTGCTTACCTTTGACCGGATTCATTCCAAGCACTCTACCACGGCGTTTTGTTAGATCTCCCATGATGTCTCCCATATAATCATCCGGAATAAGCACTTTAACGGATGCAATCGGTTCAAGTAGCGTTGGATTTGCTTTTGCAATACCTTCTTTGTAAGCATTTTGCGTCGCTATCTTAAATGCCATCTCGGACGAATCAACCGGATGGTAAGATCCATCGACTAATGTTGCTTTTAGTCCCACGAAAGGATATCCAGCTAAAACACCTTTTCCAACAGAATCTTGCAAGCCCTTTTCTACAGCCGGAAAATAGTTCCTTGGTACGGATCCACCAAATATTTTTTCTTCAAAAACAAATGGCGTCTCTAAATCACCGGATGGTTCAAATTCAATGACAACATCACCATATTGACCATGACCACCGGATTGTTTCTTATGTCTACCTCGAACAGATACTTTCGCTTTGATTGTTTCACGATATGGAATTTTGGGTTTTAGTAAGTCCACAGACACTTTAAACTTTTCTTCTAATCGACTTGTAATAATCTCAAGGTGTTGTCCACCGACTCCATATAATAACTCTTGATGATTTTCCGTGTCCATAACCACTTTAATCGTTGGATCTTCTTCCATTAAACGATGTAAGCCGGATGCTATTTTATCTTCATCACCTTTGGTTTTCGGAACAATTGCACGATAAGCGAGAGATTCCGGGAAAGTGATTCCGGCTAATCTTACCGGGCGATTCGGGTCACAAAGTGTATCTCCGGTAGTTACATTATTCAACTTTGCAAACGCTCCAATATCACCTGCGTGAATTTCATCCACTTCAATTTGTTCTTTTCCTCTTAATACATAAATATGGGGAATTTTTTCAGTTTCATCCGTATTTGCATTCAATAAACTATCATCTTTACGAATAATTCCTGAGTAAACTCTAAATAATGACACTTTTCCAATATATGGGTCAATAATTGTTTTAAAAACAAGTGCCGAAGCAGGCTGATCTATTTCACAGATGACATGTATATCTTCCTCTTCATTGTCCGGATTAACGCCGAGAACTTCTGTATGTTCTTCCTTTGGCGCCGGCATATACTTATTAATTGAAGACATTAGTACCCCGACTCCCGTTGTATTCATTCCGGAGCCACATAAAACAGGCACAATAGATCCGTCTACAACACCATTATGAAGGGCTGTCTGAATTTCTTCTAGTGTAAACTCTTCACCAGCAAAATATTTTTCCATTAACTCTTCATCACTCTCGGCAACAGCTTCAAGTATCATCTCACGTACCGGTTCGATTT
>CAZVKG010000136.1:0-3330 GCA_964627665.1 uncultured Eubacteriales bacterium
ATTATCTTTAAGAATTCTTCTATTTAACTTGTCCGTAATTTATTCTAACATCACTCCGGCATTAATTGGTTTGTTTTATCCGATGATTATTATTCCATACGATATGTTAAGCTATGATGATGAAGTCATCTATCATATTTTGCTTCATGAATTGGTCCACTATGGTGAACAACATTTGTTGTTTCAATGGGCATTTTGGTTGGTAAAAGCCATATATTGGTTTAATCCGATAGTATGGATTGCCCATGAATGGATGAAAATGGATGCAGAATATGCCTGTGATGACGAGGTGCTTCAGATTCTAGGCCAAGAGCAATATAGTAACTATGGTCATAATCTAATTGAACTATCCGCCCATCAAGGGAAGGAAAGTTATGCCATACATGCATCTGGTCTTGTTAATAATGGCAAGGAACTTCGAAAAAGAATTGAACGTATTGGGAATGGAAAGAAAAAATGGCGGATATTGGAAGTAGTCACGGTTTTGATTCTTATTGTCATGATTCCATTATTTTTTACTGTAGAAGGGGAGGCTATTGAAAATAGAACTTGGAGGGTTAGTAAGCCGCTGACCGGAAAAACGATTATAAGCGATCGATTCTCACTTGAACCATCGACGTATAGCTACGATAGCAAAACGGGAGAATTCATCATTACTATGGATTATGATGTTGACCAGGCTTTTTATGATGAGGTGTTTTATAATTCATATGTATTGAGTTTTGGATTGACTTTTCCCCAAAGCTATAACAAAGATGTGCGAGAAAACAGTGGATTTGATGCTGTGGTTTTAAGTGAAGCAGTTAAAGCTTCAGAGCCGCTTACATTAAAATTCAAGATTGATGATTATAACATAGAAGCTTACGGTGAACCTGTTCTTATTTTTCTTGGTTATGAAATTGGATATAATTTTCAGCAAGATCAGCAGATGACTGTGGACATAAGGACAGAGGCCTTGCCCATTGAAATTATTGTCGATGAGCAACTGACACTAGAAGTGGTTCAAGCGGAGGCGACAGATGAAAAAAAATATACGATTGGTTATAAGTATCAACTAAAAGCGCCAATAGAATTTGAAAAGGAAAAACTTTCTTATATGAGTTTATCGGAAGAGTTTAGTCTTTATGATCAAGAGGGTAACCTAATACCAACGCAAGAAAGTTCCGGAGGTAGCTCAGATGATTTTAGCACGAGACATATCTGGGTTGAAAATCCTCAATTGGTGGATAAGGTGACAATGACAATTAGAGGCTATAGAATAAGTAAAGATAATGTATATCTATGGGGGCATAGTAACTATCAAACTTCAGATATTAGCTATTCATGGACATTGCCAATAGAGACAAAAGATGTGACGTATGAATGAGGAGAGAGTGATGACACAATTTGACCATGCAGAAAAAAGCCTAAAGAAACAATCCTTGCAAATGAAAATAAAAGACAACATTAAAACAACGCTTAAATTTATTTTTGTCGGTGTAGTTATTGTAGCGTTGATTAATTATCAGTGGCAACAATTTCGAGAAGAAATTCATGAAGACAAAAGTAAAATTATGAATACAAATCAGCTGTTATTGCATGATGGTCTTGATAGCCTTGAGCATATGAATACCTTGATGAAAGCACTAATATATGATGTAGAGCCATCATCATATTTATTAGAAAATAGATTCGTATATTATCATCAGCTAGAGTCTCTCACATATTTTCGCTATGATTATAGGAGTTATAAAATCGAGACGTGGGAACTTAGAGACTTTTTCTACATGGAAAGAGAAGCCATTGAGTTTGCACTTCAAGAAGAAGATTTATCTAAAAAAACAAAGGAGGGCCTTGCGAAACTAATACATGTCAATCAGCAAATATTAGATGATATCCATGGAATTACTCAAAAATATATTTATCAAGAAAAGGATCAGGAACGCAAAGAAGCCATGGAGTTCGTATATTTCTACCAAGGTGAAGTGTTCTATCTGTTAGCAAATGCAATGGAAGTTTATGGTTCACAGATGAACTTTTCTTTTATAAAGGACCAGCCACAAATAAATAGGGAAGAAAATGCAAAGGTGAATCGAAGGGCGGTCCAAGCATCGATAGACTATGTTGATCAAATAAATCAGCTAATATATGAAGACTCCTTTGCTTTTACACAGGTGAAACAAAACCAATCATATGAAGAAGGCCAACTTGATGATGGACAAGAACATTTTAGTGCTTTGAATGATTCGGGTGATACAGCGACTATTTATGAACATAAAAACTTAGAGTACATGATGAAATTGATAAAAGAAGAAATCAAAGGATTGCCCTTATTGTCAATGAATGAAGTTGGAGAGATTGCTGATCAGTTTATTGCTAAAATACCGATGCAACACCTGTCTTTTGAAAATGTCTATGATATTGCGGTAGAAGTGGAAGATGAGTTTATAAGCGATGGTTATTATTTCACTTATATTGTAATAACAGATGACTTTCTTGATGAAGCGGCTTCGATCAACCTTCGCTATCATGCTTCAGGCGTGTTGTCATCAGTGTATGTTGGAGATTTAAGCATATTGGATGGCAGCTATGATATTGAAGCTATTAAAAAGGACTTCATATCCGAGGAAGAAGCCCTTAAAGCTATGCCGGAAGGAACGCTTAATCATATGAAGTCGATTTTGCTTGATGTAACATCCAATCCTGTCTATCGAGTGACGGTTGAAGAATATAATCAAGAATTTCAAATGGTAATCGATGGAATTACAGGAGAGCTCGTAAGTGTGGAATAGGTGCTAAATTAAGTTTATTGATTATGGGTTTCGCTATGTTGAATAATATACTCAGATGGAGACATTGTCGTGACATTTTTAAAAGCCCTAGAAAATGAGCGATAATCGGTATATCCGAGTTCATAGGCAATCTCACTTACGCTCACGTGGTCATCGAGCATTCTTGTTTTGGCATAGTCAATTTTGCAGTTTAACAGGTATTGACGCAGGTTAATACCTGTTTTTTGTTTGAAATAAGCGGTAAAGTATGATTCGCTTAAGTTCACAAAAGAAGCAATGTCTTTTGCTTTAATAGAATTCAGAAGATTATCGTGTATGTACTGCATAGCTTTTTCAATAATATTGTCGATGTTATGTGTATCAATAGAAGTGATTTCTTTTGAGATTTTGCTGCAATCATCAAAAAAAGATAACATCCACTCCGTCAATTCAGAAAAGGTAACTAAATGGTTTAATTCTTCATAGGAAATTTCAGGAAATGAAAAATTACTTTGAATGCGTTGATTTAAATCTTTTAAAACATTTGCAACTAAATAAATGCACATACCTTTAATAAATG
>CAZVKG010000137.1:0-2798 GCA_964627665.1 uncultured Eubacteriales bacterium
GCAACCTCTTACTTCAACGCTCTCATGTCACAGCATTTGCAATTATACACCATTTCCACTTACAATGCAAGTATTTTTTTCAACTTTTTTTTACACTTGAAAATCATGAATATTGGCATTTAATTTCCCTGAAATTTGATGCATTTTTTGAGATTCATCAAGTATTTTACCTAAAAGTTCATCTTGCCCTTTAACACCACTAAGAGTTTGTTCAATACTCGCAGATGTTTCTTCCGCAATCGCAGAAATCTGATCAATAGCTTCTGCAACTTTTGTTGAGTTTGTCTCAATCTCATCTAAGTTATTATCAATAGCCACTGCACGTTTTTCAACCCGTACTGCTTCTTCATGAATACGAACAAATGTATCGGCTGATTGATTGATTTGCACCATACCATTTTCCACTTCTTTGTATCCATCGGCTAAGGCAGCCGTTACCTTTTTTGTTTCTGATTGCACTTTTTTAATAATATCATCGATATCAAGCGCGGATTTATTCACTTGGGTTGCAAGCGTTCCGATTTCACCGGCAACAACACCGAATCCTTTGCCGGCTTCTCCGGCTCTTGCTGCTTCAATTGAAGCATTTAAGGAAAGCAGGTTTGTTTGTGCTGAAATATTGTTAATGACATCTGTTAAGGACGTAATCCCATTGGCATGAACTTCTAACTGTTTCATCATGTTAACTGCGTTATTCACAACACTGTCTATTTTCTTCATACTGATAATCGAATCATCCATGAGTTCATTCCCCGTTGTCGATAAGTCACTGAGAGACTCTGATGCCTTTGAAAGTTTTCGACTCTCATTATTTGTATTCACAATCTCATCTTTTAATGTATTGATATTTTCGACAATGTGGTTTAATACGTCGGCTTGGTTATTCATTGCTAAGGAGAGCTCATCCATCGTACTATGAATATAACCACTTTCATGTTTGGCTTCATTTGCAGAGCCTTTAACGTTTTGCCCTTGCTCTTCAAGATCGACGGCTACACTTCGCATCTCACGAATAATATCATTTAATGTATCTACCATGGCATTTGACGAGATTGCCAGAAGTCCTATTTCATCTTTATAGTCTTCCCGTACTTTATTCACCTTTAAGTTCTTCTTGTTAATCTCGTTATTAGTATCAACCAACTGCTTTAAACGTTTGCTGATATTACGTGTTAATAAATATACAAGCAAGAAACTCAACACACCAACAACAATAAGTAAAATAAGAAAGACAACTTGTGTCATTTGCAGACTATTTGACAGATTAGTGTTTGCAACTGTTTTCGATTGATTATATTGATCAATAATTGCGTCAAAGCTTGCTAAAATATTTTTGTTAATATCAATATAGTTGTTTTTTCCGATAACAAAATGACTTCTAAGTCCTCGATCGGTTCCGTATACAATTTCTTCTTCAAATAAAACCGTAAGTTCATCCGTCTGTTGTAAAATCGAGACATATGCTTCTTGTTCTTCTTGGTCGTCGGTAGTATTACTGAGTTCAGACACTCCTGCTTTAATCATTTCAATCACCGCAGCATATTCACCAATGGTTTCCGGAGTCGCCAAGGAGATATATTCAGATACTAAACTATCGCCTTGTAAGTATAACTTCTGAATATCTTTTAATTCCTGCACTTTTATATCTTCTTGATTTAACGTCTCAATCTCATTTTTAACGACATTGATTTGCCGCGTTATCAGTAGCATAAATACAACAAAGAATAGCCCTAAGAACAAAAGAATGGATTGATATTTCCGCATTAATTTTAAATTTTTAAACATAATCTCTCCTTATAGTAAATCTTTTCCCATAACCTGTATTTGTGATAAAGCCGAAAAAGCAGATGAAAGCTCCCGTTGCAAATGATTGAGTTTAATCCATTCGACTTCTTTTGCTTTAAAGCGAAACGCTTGAGGTTCTGTTGTTTTCACCATTTTAATAGGAATTCGATCACTATCTGAAAATTCAATAACCGCACTTTCCCAATGAATATCATGATCCCCTTCGTAGTCTGCTCTTAAGGTAATAATAATTTCATCAATCAACACTGTTCGTCCAAAATACAATTCAAATTCAAGGTCATCCCGTAGTCCGCCACCCCATGACTGGAATGGAAATGAACCATGTCCTTGATTATCTACATATCCGTCAATGGCATTGCGAGATTCGAAAACAGCTTCATCTCTTGTCATTACATTTGCATCGGAATGGGGATAGTATCCTTTTGCATTTCTAATATCATAGCCATTAAGCGCTAAGTTTCGTCGCTTTTTTAATTCTTCTTTTGACGCCGTTAGTATATGCACATGATGGTAAGTCCCTTTAAAAGCATCCGGATGATATGCTTTTAATTTTTCACCTTCAGGGATTCTATATACCATGCGTCCGTCAGGAATATATAAAATCGACGGATGAATATATTCATCCAAATCAATTTTTAAATATTTCGACTTACTTTCAATAATATAGTATGCGCCTTTCGGATATTCTTTTTCATAGATCAACTCGCAACTTTCGTTCCCTCTTGAATCTTTTAGAATCTGATCATTTGAACCACACAGCATAATATGAATATTGCTCATAATATACCTCCTCTTTAATATGTTGTCTGACATCTTCATATTATAGCATTGCCAAACTATAAAAACAAGGATTCTTTAGCTAATAAGCACAAAAAAACTGTGCAAAGTCATCAAGTGACTATGCACAGTTTATAGTTTAAATTTTAATTATTCAATGATCTCAACAACAGATCCTGAACCAACAGTACGGCCACCTTCACGAATCGCGAATT
>CAZVKG010000138.1:0-2683 GCA_964627665.1 uncultured Eubacteriales bacterium
GTTCTGAACTGATGAAAGACGACGAATTCATAGAAAAATCGCGTCAATTCATTCAAAACGAACGCGATCGAGTTATGAAACAACTTGCCAAGATTAATGAGCTGAAAGTTTTTCCAAATTATGGTAATTTCTTTTTTGTTAAAATAATCAATACAAACTATACCACTGCTGATTTATTCGATCATCTTATAAAAAAAGGTTTAATGATTCGCGACACAGCGTCCTTCCCATTTTTACATGGTGAATACTTTCGCTTTTCTCTATCAACACAAGAAAATAATGACATCTTGATTCGCGAGATTCAAAACTATTTCAATAGTTAAAGAATAAAACAAATGGGCAGATCATCTGCCCATTTATTTTATTCTTGGAAGGTCCTCATTTAATTTTCACTTTAATAATCTTCATTACTTGTTTGATTATTCATAATTGCCACACCTGAACTTGCACCAATTCGGTCGGCTCCTGCTTCAATAACTGCCATTGCATCCTCATAATCGCGTACGCCTCCGGATGCTTTGACTTTTGCTTGACCTGCAACCGCTTCTTTCATCAAGCGTACATCTTCTACCGTTGCGCCACCGCTACTAAAACCTGTTGACGTTTTTACAAAATCCGCTTTTGCTTTAACTGCAAGTTTACAAGCAATTTCTTTCTGTTCATCGGTTAACAAGCATGTCTCAATAATGACTTTGACCGTTGCACCGGCTGCAGCTTCTACGACAGCTTTAATGTCTTCATATACTTCATCTTCGAGTCCGTCTTTTAATGCGCCGATGTTAATGACCATGTCAATCTCATCTGCTCCATCTGCAATCGCTTGTTTTGTTTCAAACGCTTTAACGTCTTTTGTAACAGCCCCTAATGGAAATCCTACCACTGTACATACTTTCACATCTGAATCTTTTAATTCATTTTTTACAAAGGCTGTATTGTATTGATTCACACAAACGGATGCAAACTGATATTTTTTTGCCTCATCACAGATGACCTTTACTTGAGCTTTTGTTGTGTCCGGTTTTAAAATTGTATGATCAATATATTTTGCTAAATTCATATGAACCTCCATCCATCACTAAAAATTAATTGCATTGTTTTGTTCTGTTGCCCATACCTTATTTAATCCTTCTTGCATAATAGCTGCAGAGATAATGCCAAATTCTATTATTGCTAAAATCAAACATATAATGCTGTCATCTCTTTCCGGTAGTCCGGCTGCCCTTTGAGTCTCTCCAACGCGTTGCGCATATTTATAGAACCAATACCATCGGTATGGAAAAACAAAAATACATAGAACAAGTTCTATTCCGCTATCCATGTCTGTTTTGTTTAAATATCCGTTGATGTCACGTGTGGTTATATAAATCCAATAAAAATAGTATATTCCACACGTAATAATTGAGTATACGACAACAGATGCTACACTTCTTTGTTGATACATAATCTTCTCCTCTTTACCTTTTATTTTATTTGTCCTTCTTTGCGAACTCTTTCTTTAAAATGATCACCTCGTTCTTCAAAGTTTTTATAACAATTGTAACTACTTGCTGCCGGTGATAACAAACAGCTGTTACCCTCTAATGTGTGTTGATAGGATAAGCGAACAGCTTCATCCATTGATTCTGCCAAATGCCAATAGCGACTTACGTGATCTTGATCAATCTCACTTGCCCATTGATAGATTTTATACCCTGTGTCTGGCAAGCAAATGATATGAAGATTTTTATACTTTAGCAATTTTTTAGTAAATTCACTATAGTTTATCCCACGGTCGAATCCACCAATAACAAGGGTCATCAAGTTAGGAATTGAATGAATTGCTTGGATGGTTGCTTCCGGAATTGTTGATATGGAGTCATTATAAAATGCAATCCCTTGATAGGTACCAACATACTCCAAACGGTGTTCTAATCCTTTAAAGCTTCCAATCAAGGCTAATATATGCTTAGGATCAATGGCGTTGTTTTTGAAAAAGCCTTCTTTCTCAAGATATTGGATAACATTAATGACAACAAGGCTATTCATCAAATTATGGTCGCCAATGAGTTGTTTAGAAAAATCTTTTCGCCCGTATTGGACATGGTCTCCGTGAGAACTTTTGTAGTAAATTTGATCACCATCAAGAAACACTCCGGGATGACTTAATATATTGTTTTGAATATATCCAAACGTCTCAACCACCTTTGAATCGTCAAATTTTGTCTGGGAGATGCGTTCTCGTAAAAGCGAATTATCTGCACCATAGACGCATAAACTCATGCCTTTATCGTTTGTATTATCTGCTAGAAACAACTGTAGTTTAGCATCTTGATATGCTTTATAACTCTCGTAATTGTTTAAATGTTCTTCAAACAAGTTAAGTATAACGCGAATTCGAGGTCCATGCTGTAGGAATTCTGTCTGAAACGATGACATTTCATACACATATATTTGTCCCTCAGTGTGGGTTTCTAAACATTCAAGCGCAGGGTAACCAATATTACCCACTAGTCGAACACGAAGCCCTAATTGGCTTAAGACATGGGTCACTAAAGAAGAAGTTGTACTCTTTCCCTTTGTTCCGGTTATACCTATACTATAAGCCCCCATGTACTCCATGAACAATTCAGATTGGGATAGTATCTTTGCCGAATCTAAATGTTTGAGCAAAAATCCGGGTAACCCGGGGGTTTTAAAAATAACA
>CAZVKG010000139.1:0-469 GCA_964627665.1 uncultured Eubacteriales bacterium
ACCACAACGTAAAAAGCAAAAACAAATCGATGCAATGCAAAACTCAATTGAAGTGGGTAATTCAGTCTTAACATCAGGAGGCCTTTATGGTAAAGTCGTTGATGTGATTAATAATGTTGCCATTATTGAGTTTGGAACAAACAAATCCGTAAGAGTTCCTGTGCAAAAATCAGCGATTGTTTCCATCACAGAACCTGATATGAGTATTACGAAAGAAACACCAGAAGAAACAAAAGCAGATACAAAAAAAGTAGAAGATAAAAAAGAAGATAAGTAATGTGTAATATAAAAACGGAAGGATTTGATTTTTCAAGTCATTTCGTTTTTTTTTACCTCTTTTTAAGACGAATAGCATTAAATATGATAAAATAGCAGTAGATGTTTTAACGATCAAAATACTATACAAGGAGCTGATTTCAATGGAACTTAAAGGTAAAGTGCTTATTGCTCAAGGTGGAGGCCCTACAGC
>CAZVKG010000139.1:479-2498 GCA_964627665.1 uncultured Eubacteriales bacterium
CCTCGAATCGCGTAAGTTTCCGCAGATTACAAAAGTTTATGGTGCAATCAATGGAGTGGAAGGCATTATCAATGAACGTTTTATGGACCTCACTAGAGAAACAACGCATAATTTGGAACAAGTTGGAATTACACCTGCATCAGCATTATTATCGACACGAATTAAACCGGATGAAGCATACTGTAAAGAGATTTTTAAAGTTTTAAAGGCTCATGATGTTCGTTATTTTTTCTATATTGGTGGAAATGATTCGGCGGATACCGTACGAATTGTTAATGAGAATGCAAAGCAATCGGAATATGAATTTCGGGCGATTCATATACCTAAAACAATTGATAACGATTTGGTTATTAATGACCACACACCTGGATATGGTTCGGCAGCAAGATATGTGGCAGAGGCATTTATTGGAATTAATCTTGATAATCGTGCCCTTCAAGGTGTATATATTGGAGTTGTTATGGGGAGACATGCCGGTTTTTTAACGGCGGCATCTTCATTAGCAAAAAAATACCCAGACGACGGTCCGCATCTCATTTATCTTCCGGAACGTCCTTTTGATGTGGATGAATTTTTGCTTGATGTTAAAGGGGTTTATGAGAAGTTTGGACGATGTGTGATTGCTGTTTCAGAAGGAATCAAGGATAAGAACGGTAAACCGATTATGTTATCTTTAACAGATGACATTGAAACAGACGCCCATGGAAATGTTCAGTTATCTGGATCGGGTCAACTCGGTGATATGTTATCAGATCTAATAAAATCTAAGTTAAATTATACGCGTGTTCGTTCAGATACTTTAGGTTATACTCAGAGAAATTTCATTGGAGCAATATCCGATGTTGATTCTCACGAGGCGCGAGAAGTAGGAGAAAAAGCGGCTCAGTTTGCTATATGGGATAATGTAGACGGATCAATTGTTCTAGAACGAACAGGAGATTATAGTATTAACTATCATCTATATCCTTTAAAAGATATTGCCGGAAAGACAAAATATATGCCTGATGAGTTTATTAATCTTGCCGGAAATAATGTGACAGATGATTTTTATAAATATGCAAGACCGCTTATTGGCTCAGGATTCCCTCAGCCCCATCGATTAAGAGCACCCATGGCTAAGCGGTTATTGCACGATGATGAATGATTTAATGACGCATAGGAATTAATAACTCATCAGGAATTTGGAGATTCCCAAAGCCGACACCTAAGTCATTACCGGGTTTATTCTCCCCGTGAAAATCAGATCCTCCGGATTTGAGTAATGAAAATCGTTCGGCAATGTGAATCATGGCTTTAGTTTCCTGAGCTGTATATAGAGAATAATATGTTTCTATTCCGAGTAATCCATAACTTTTGAGTTGATCAACGAGAGCATATAATCCATTGCTGTCAAGTGGATAGAGGGTTGGGTGTGCTAACACAGGTATCCCACCACTTTCTTTGATAAGATGAATGGCGGACTCGGAAGACACATCTTCTCTTGGGATATATAATTTTTTACCATTTCCAATCAATTTATGAAAAACTTCTTTCGTTTTTGAAAAATAGCCTTTTTCGACGAGATGGTTGGCAAAATGTGAGCGTGTTATAACGCTGTCTTTTGATTGGGATTTTAGTTCATCCAATGTAATATCATAATTATGATTTTGTAAAGATTCAATCATTTTCTCGTTGCGACGTTCACGATCGTCATATATATGTTTTAGTCCCTTAACAAAGCTGGGATGATGAATGTCTAAAAACAATCCAACGATGTGGATATCAAAATCATATTTATCAATATTGGTAGATAATTCAATGCCATTGATCAATTCAAGTGTTGACGGGTCAATGGCTTTTTTTTGTAGGTAGTCTTGCGCTTGAAGTAATCCATCGATTGTATCATGGTCGGTAATGGCTATGGCTTTGAGCTTTTTTTCTAAGGCATAGTCAATTAATTGCTCAGGGGTATAGGTGCCATCTGAAGCAGTTGTATGTGTATGTAAATCAATCATAATAACTCCTTTGTCATGCAATCAT
>CAZVKG010000140.1:0-2336 GCA_964627665.1 uncultured Eubacteriales bacterium
CTTTATTTTTAGTAAACGTTTCTTCAACTTCCCTCTTCTGTTTTTCAAGTTTATCCAACTTTTGTTGACTTATTTCGATTGCTCTTTCATTCGATTTGAATTGTTTAACCTTGTCCATATAGGTCTGCAACTTTATTAATTCTTGTTTAGATTTTTCACGCTCGTCTTCTTTTTCATCCGATTGGAGTTTTTCCAATTTATTTTTAATAGAAACAAACTCTTTTTCAATCGACTCTTTTTCTTTATACAAGCTTTCTTTCATTTTTTCTAACTTTTCAACTTCGTTCTTACGCTGTTTCCAATAGTCTTCTAACGGAATAAGACTCGACGCTCTTTGACTGACATCAATTTGTTCTTGCAGTAATACTATATTTTCTTGATTATCTTGAAGCTTTTCTAATTGGTCTTTTATGTCTTCTAATTTCAGGAGCTTTCCATTATTTTCATTTGCTTTTTCACGTTCTTGAATAATAGCCTCGATTTCTTTCTCGAGCTTTTTTATTTCTCTTGCTAAATGTTTTGTTTCTTGACAATCTTTTTGAATAAACACTTTTGCACGTTCTAGAATTTCATTACCATTGAGCCTTTGTTGATCGAGTAGGTTTTTAAGTGTCTCATCCTCTCCATAATCGATTCTCTTTATCTCATGTTGCCGAAGTTGTTGTATCGATTTGATGTCTCCATAAAGATCTTTTGCCCGTTCATCAATATTTTGTTGAAATAAACGGTATATGCTGGTGTCAAATAGTTTACGTAAGACCTTTTCACGTTCTTGACTATCTGCAATAAGTAGTTTTTGGAATTCGCCTTGTGGAATCATCATAATCTGTCGAAACTGTTCTGCATTAATCCCAATGATTGATTCGATTTGATTATTGACGTTGATGACTCCTGTATGCACCTTACGTTGTCCCTTTGTATCGCTAATCAAGCTTGCTTCCGGTTTTTGTTCCGTATAGCCTTGTCCACGAGATTTAGGTTTTTCCTGTTTAGGAATTCGATGGATATGATAGCTTATTCCTCTAAGCTCAAATTCAAGCATCACTTCAGTCATAATATCCGGTGACGAAAATTGACTGCGTAATTGCTCCGGCGCTCTTATATTCCCACTGGTTTCACCATAAAGGGCAAAACATATGGCATCAAAAATCGTCGTTTTTCCTGATCCTGTTGGCCCGGTGATTAAAAAAAGTGTATTCCCACCTAATTTTCTAAAGTCTATAACTTCTCTTTTACTATAGGGTCCAAAGGCTTGCATTACCAATTGAATCGGTCGCATTATTCTTGCCTCTCTTTCTTTAAAACATCTTCAAACACAAGAGATACATAGTCGCGCCTTTGTTCATCAAACTCTTCCCCTGAACTATTTATATAAAACTCTTCAAAGAGTTCAACCGGATTTTTTTTTGTGAATTGATCGCCTGCTGATGTTTGTTGGTCTTCATCCTTACCTTGAATGGATTCACGTTCTAAGCGAAGTGTATTTGGGTATACTTGGCGCAACTTTTCCATGGCATCAATCAACTCTCCTCGGTCGGTTAATACCGCCATGATATAATCTTTTGTATTGGTATCTAAATATACATCCGGCTGAATCAGTTGATTTAATTGGCCCTTGATACGTCGCATGTCCCGAAGAGGCATAAAACTTACAAAATCAATAGTTGCCCCCCCTTTTTCATCTAAATCAATGACGGTGATTGATTTTGATTGATGGACTTCTGAAAAAGAATATTTCATCAATGAACCTGCATAACGGATATGGGGATATTTTACTTTTTGCGGTTGATGCAAGTGACCTAATGCCACATAATTAAATTCTGTAAAATAGTCAACATGTATCGTTTCCGTTCCTCCAATACTAAGGGGACGTTCTGATTCTGATGTAACTAAAGATTCTCCTCCCGCAATGTATCCGTGGGCTATGCATACTGATCGTTTATTTGGCTCCAATTCATCTTTTATGGTCTCCAGAACATGTTTCATGCCTTGGTCATGGGTTCGAATTGTATCGTCACCATATATTTCTCGTAACATTGCCGGTTCAGCATAGGGGATCGGATAAAAATAAACCTCCCCAAAGGCATCCTCTAGGACAATAGGTGTAATACGTTCTGTCATGCGCCCTCGGATATATAAACCATTTTTTTGAAGCATTTGCGTTGCAAAACTTAAACGGTCTGGACTATCGTGATTGCCTGCAATTGCAATCACCTTCACCTTTAATGTAACGATAAGTTCACTTAACACTTGATCGAGCAATTCAACCGCTTCCGTCGGAGGTACCGATCGATCATACAAATCACCGGATATTATAATAACATCCGGCTTCGTTT
>CAZVKG010000141.1:0-1990 GCA_964627665.1 uncultured Eubacteriales bacterium
TGATATGAAGAAAGGTGTTGTGTATGTATAAAAATTATGTTTTTGATTTGTATGGAACGTTAATTGATGCGGAGAAAAATTGGGACCATGACTATCTTTGGGAGAAAATGAGTCAACTTTATTGCTTTTATGGAGCTTGCTATGATCCCGATGAGTTCAAGGATAAGTTTGAAAAATATTTAGGGAAAATGCAAGAGACAGATAAGGATACGAATCAATTAGACATTGATATTGAAGATATCTTTTTTCAATTGTTTAAAAAGAAAAATGTCAAGCCCAAAAATAAGCTTGTCCGTGAAGCTTCAAGGGTTTTCTTATTGCTCATCACAGAAAAATTAGAGATCAAACCATATATTAAAAACTTGATTGAACAATTAAAAGAGCAAGACAAAAATATTTATATTTTTGCAGACGGACAAGCGACATTTGCAAAAAATGAGCTTCGTGCGGTTGGAATATATACTTATTTTGATGCGATTGTAATGAGCTCAAATACACGTATAAAAAAAATAACAGAAAAAGCGCTTGAATCTTTTATAGAAAGCCAAGGATTAAAAGATAAAAAAACATTAATCATTGGAAAAAACTATGACGAAAACATTAAAGGAGCAAGTGCTTTGGGGATTGATTCCGTACATATTGTTGAAAAAGATCAAGAGCCGATTAAAGACTCCAAAGCGACATACACAATTAAGGAAGATAAAATAATGAAAATCCTTGATTTATAGGACAGGAGTAGAGTATGAAGAATAATATTGTGCTGAATAAAGCAAAAGAAGGTATACGGATAGGGCTCCTTGCATTTTTGATTGACTTTATCTTTGGCCTTGTTATATCGATTATCGTTAATACAATGTTTTTGAGTCAACTCAATCAATGGATTAACGGATCACTAAGTGAACATGTGGGATTTTCCTTTCCCACGTTGATTCGAACAATTAGTTTTGTCATGAATATTAGCGTGTTTAATGGTGGAGGTACCATACAAAACGGCGGTGAATTTCATGTTGGTGTATTACTTTTCGCCATCATTCCCATTATAGCATTTTGGCTAGCAGACCGACGCGAAAACAAAATAAAATCCTTTAGCTTTGTTGAGTTTATCGTCTATATTTGTTCGGCTATAGTATTTGCAACACTGTTAATGATTTATTCAATGATTACACGTGGAGAAATTCTTGGTCTTGAGTACCATTTTGCTTCATTTAGAAACTTTATAATGACTGGAATCATTATCATATGTATTCAATTTTTTATTAGCTTAAATTATAACAAAGCATTTTCGCCCGGATTTAAGAGTGCACGTTTATTGTTACGTATACTGCTTGGGTTTAGTATTGTCATTGGACTTATCGGAATGCTTGTACTAATGGGTAGATATACTGGAAATATACTTTTGATGATTGGAGCAATTATTGTTTTGCTACCCAACTTGGCAGTGTATATTATGTTTACCTTGATGGGAATTTCAGTACAATTTGGAGAACAGTTAACAACATTGATGAGTATGGCTCAGGTGGATGTAAGTTTTACAACCTTATCACTACCTATTCGAATAGGACTTATCATACTTTATTTTTTTCTCCTTTTATTGGTGATATTGCGAATGAAAAAAGAACGTTATCTGAGAGAGTTGATTTGGTTTGCCTTAAGTTTTAGTTTTGTTTCATTTATACTTGCCTACTGTACAACCATTAATCTAGGCTTTGTGAAGAACTTACTTGATGTACAATTCGGAATTAACTACTCATTAGCCTTTGGTGTCCCTTTTATAAGCATTCTGTTAACAGGACTACTCGTCTTGTTTGGGCGGATTCTTAAAAAGGAATTGACTTAGACTTGACAAGTGATGTTGAATCGGATAAAATCGAATAAAAGCAAACGACGTTGATTAGAACCAGTACATAATCGGTCTTTTTCAGAGAGAGAATCCTTTGGCTGTAAGATTCTTAGAGTAACCCTTATGGAACCTATCTATGAGTCTCATGTG
>CAZVKG010000142.1:0-1804 GCA_964627665.1 uncultured Eubacteriales bacterium
TGTAAAAAATAATAGCATGGGGCTTTTTCTTACGACTCCAAACTTTTTTTAAAAAGGCCCCCATAAGCTTATGACCTAGTTCATCATTACCCTGTCCCATAAATTCACTATTTAAGATATACACTGTTTTCATTGTTTTCTCATCCTTCCATCCTCGATATTAATCATTGGTAAAATGGGCATATACATCCCGTTTGTTCATATGTCGTTCTATTGCAATACGCTTAATGGCTTCTTTTTTTGAATATCCGCTATCTAAAAGCTGTTTCATATGTTCTTCTAAGCTTATTTCTGCATATTCTTCTTGTTCAATACTCTCAAGTTCTTCTTCTGACATCCCCGCAACAACGAGGACATATTCCCCTTTGGGATCTGTTTTGGCGTAATAGTCAATCGCCTCCGCAAACGTGAATTTGAGAACTTCTTCATACATTTTTGTTATTTCTCGAACCAGACTAATGGATCGCTCCGGCCCAAAAGCACTTTCAAGGTCTTTAAGTGTCACCTTTAACCGATGTGGCGCTTCATAAAAAACCAAGGTTCGTGTATCTGTTGCCAACATATCCAAACGCTTTTTTCGGTCCTTTTTCTTGGTTGGTAAAAATCCATCAAAAACCATACGATTGGTATTTTGTCCGGATAGAACGACGGCGTTGACAAAAGCAACTGGGCCCGGAATAATGGTATAGGGAATCTCATGTTCTTGGCATAGGGTGACCAGATAAGATCCGGGGTCGGATATTCCCGGTGTTCCTGCATCGGTCACTAAGCCGACCTGCTTACCATTAAGGAGGTCATCAATAATCGATTGGGCTTTGCTATATTGATTGTGCTCATGGTAAGAAACGAGCTTTTTATGAAGATCAAAATGGTTTAAGAGTTTAATGGAATGCCGTGTATCCTCTGCAAGAACATAATCGACGGCTTCTAATGTTTTGACCCCTCGGAAGGTCATGTCTTCTAAATTACCGATAGGCGTTGCTATCAAAAATAATTTTCCAAGTGTTTTTTCATGTCTATTTTCATCCATCTTCAAGTAACTCCTTCCCATATATCTGGTAAATCTCAGAACTATACTGATTCTTCTCTGAATAAATAATCAAGGGAGGATGAACCTTTAAAAGTGGTTTTCCCCCACGTATAGCTTCAATTAAAACCATAGTTGCTTCTTTTTCCACATAAGAATGCACCATACGTAGCTGTTTGGGTTCTAATCCATGTTTTTTTAAGGTTTCAAGAATTTCCATCAAGCGTTGCGGGCGATGGACCATATAAAAACGTCCCCCTACATTCAATAATCTAGACGCATTATAGATGACATCGTCTAGGGAACATAAGACTTCATGGCGGGCAATGGCTTTAATGGATGAGGGATTGGTGAGTCCTTTACCGGAATTCATATAGGGTGGATTGGACGTAATTACATCAAACGAAGATAAAGGAAACAACTGAGCCGCTTCCTTTATATCTCCATGTATGATTGATATTTTTTCTTCTTGGCCATTCATGGTCACACTCCGACTAGCCATATCAACAAAATCTTCTTGAATTTCAAGGCCATGAAAGTGCCGTCCTGCCGTCTTTGCTTCTAGCAATATTGGAATAATACCTGTTCCTGTTCCAAGGTCAAGAAGGCTTTCTGCTTCTTTGACCCTTGTAAAATCACTCAGGAGAACTGCATCCATACCAAAACAAAAACCGTCGCGATTTTGTATAATTCTATAATCTTTGATATGTAAATCATCTATGCGTTCTGTTTCTCGCAGTTCCATATATAACCTCAATCTAATCTTCTAATTTTTTA
>CAZVKG010000143.1:0-1754 GCA_964627665.1 uncultured Eubacteriales bacterium
TCTCCCGACAGGAGCCTTATCTACATACCTTCCGGCAGCAGATAGTGATGCTTATACAGTACCTTCAGACTTCTTCGGTGGTCAAGAAGTATTTGCTCTGATTACAGATTATGCAGGCCGTATTCCCCAAAGTAATACAGGAGTATATTTCTATGAAGCGCGTGATGCGGTCGCTACGGCTATAACGACTTCCGTACATGGAGGAGATCTCCAAAGTGAATTGCAAGTGGCTCAAGATACATTGAGTTTTGCGATGGGTAGATAAGAGTTACATATAATTAAATGTATTAACATAGGGGGCGTAAGGAGTTGTCGTCCCCTATATTTTTTCGAAGGAGGTCTCTCAATGGGAGAAAATCAAAGAGTTTTCACCTTGAAGCGAAAACAAAATTTAACAGGGTGGATGTTTTTAGCACCGGCTGTTTTGCTTATTATTTTGATGAGTTTTCTACCTATGTTTCGTGCTTTAATCCTTTCCTTTAAAAGCGGGATTGGTCAAAATATGGCATGGGCAGGTTTGTATAATTACACCCGAATGTTTAAAGATACAGTTTTTATTCAATCAATAAAAAATAATTTTTTCTACTTAATTATTCAAGTGCCTATCATGCTAACGCTAGCCTTAGTTTTAGCATCGATGTTAAACAATAAGCAACTTAAATTCAAAGGTCTTTTCAGAACAGCTATTTTTTTGCCGTGTGCAACATCGTTGGTATCATATGCGATTATTTTTAGGTCGCTATTTGCAGTTGATGGATTTATCAACACAGTCCTCATCAACATGGGGGTCTTTCACACAGGTTATAATTTTTTGGGGAATGCATTCAGTGCACGCATTATCTTGGTGATTGCTCTGATTTGGAGATGGACAGGCTATAATATGGTTTTTTATCTTGCAGGATTGCAAAACATTGAATATTCCGTTTATGAAGCGGCAAAAATTGATGGGGCGACTCCCTTTCAATCTTTTCGAAAGATTACAATCCCCTTATTGCGTCCGATTATTTTATTGACAACAATTATGTCGACAAATGGAACGTTGCAACTTTTTGATGAATCAGTGAACTTAACGAATGGTGGGCCTGCAAATGCGACAATTACCATGTCCCATTATATTTATAATGTATCGTTTAAATATGTGCCCAATTTTGGATATTCGGCAGCTATATCCTATGTTATTTTGATTTTAGTTGCTGTATTAGCTTTAGTCCAAATGAAAGTAGGTGATCGTCGTGAGTAAAATGAAAAGTGTATTGCAGTATACTTTTTTGATTGTGGCTTCCTTTATCTCGGTATTTCCACTATATTGGATGGTTATTGCGGCGACCAATAAAAGTGTTGATGTTATTCGTGGGACCCTAATTCCTGGAACGGAACTCATAACAAACTTTAGAAAATTAATCGAGGCACAGAATGTCGGAGTTGCGATGACAAACTCATTTAAATATGCGATTACCTTGACGCTCATTTCATTGGTTGTTTGTTCCTTGGCCGGTTATGGTTTTGAGATTTATCATGATCGGATGAAAGATCGCGTCATGGTGATTATCCTATTAGCGATGATGGTTCCTTTTGCAGCAACAATGATTCCTCTATTTCTTATGTTTTCAAAAGTGAATTTGTTAAACACGACATTAGGGTTTATCCTACCCACAATATCGACTCCGTTTTTGATTATGTTGTTTCGACAAAGCGCACGTTCCTTCCCCCATGACATTATTGAAGCTTCTCGTATTGATGGGTTGACGGAAATA